>NZ_CP036150.1:668747-1337494 GCF_008329965.1 Oceanispirochaeta crateris | reverse complement strand
CTGCATCTTTCTTATTATACTTGTCCCTTCACTTTAGTCAATAAAACTGGTCTTTCTGATATAACTAAATTATTCAAATCCTTAAATTTAAAGTTTCATATCCAGTTTTACAAAAAAACGGATATGAGTATAATATATATATGAAGAAATTAACGAAATGCGCTCCATCGGTTTTAGCTGCAGATTTTTCAAGAATCCATGAAGGAATTCAATTGATCGAAACGAGTGGAGGAGACTGGGTCCATCTGGATGTTATGGATGGTTCTTTTGTACCTGAAATCAGTTTTGGTGCTCAAATGGTTCGTGCAGTACGTTCTTTGACGAAACTGCCCTTGGATGTTCATCTCATGATAGAGAAGCCCGAAAATCATATTTCCGCATTTTTAAAAGCCGGTTCTGATTTTATTACCTTTCATACAGAGGCCTCTGTTCATTCTCATAGAACGATACAGATCATCAAAGCAGGCGGTGCTAAAGCAGGAATCTCAATAGTCCCCTCGACTCCAGTTTCCCAGATTGTAGAACTGCTTCCATTTGTAGATCTCGTTCTTATTATGACCGTCAACCCCGGTTATGGCGGGCAGAGTATGATTCCCGAGTGCCTTGATAAAGTAAATAAATTGGCACAAATCAAAGAAGATAAGGGTTTTGTATTTGATATATCCGTAGACGGTGGTATTAATCGATCATCAATTCAGAAAGCCAAGGATTCAGGAATTGATGTTTTTGTGGCCGGTTCTGCCTTTTTCGGGGCCGATGATCCAGGTGCCGAACTTTCCTATATGAAAAACTGTTAACTTGAATATTGGGGTTTTACTTTAAGGACCCTGATACCGATGGTTGAGATGTGAGGTATTGTCTGATGGAAAGGAACGCTCTTCGGTTCAAGTTGTTGGTCTTCAGTTTATTTATGGCTATGCAAGCTACTGCATCCGCCGCTCCTCTTGAGGATGAATTTCTTTATGCCCTGGATTTATTTAGGGAAGCCCGGTATGAACAGTCTTCCCGGCTGTTTCAGACGATTTTGGATGATCCTGATTCTCTTGAAATCCATGGAGAATCAGAATATTGGCTTTTTAGGTGTTATTTTGAAAATAATGACCTCACAGAGGCAACTGAGATCCTTGAAGACTTTCTGATTCAGTACCCCAGTCATAAATACAACACGGATGCTCGCTACTATAAGGGTCGAATCCTTTTTTTACAGGAAGAATATGAGAACACCATCCATTTTTACTCTTCCTTTTTGACGACGTTCCCTCTGAGTTCCTATGGTTCAAACAGCCTTTTCTGGATTGGTGAATCCCTATACTATTTGGGACGCTTTGAAGAAGCAGAAGAAATATACAACAATCTGCTTAAAAATTATCCCCGGAGTGTTAAAGTCGAGGCTGCCAGATATAGATTATCCCTCATAGAATACTGCTACAGGGAAGAGGAATTGTTAAAACTCCTGCAGTGGAGTCATGAGGAATTTTTAAAGAGTTCCAGCGAATATGAACTAAAAGAAAAAGAGTTCAACCAGGCCCTCTCTGTATATCAGGAAAAGTTGATTGAGCTGACCAAAACTAGAGAGCTGTATGAAAACCGATTGAATCTTCTACAACTGAAGGAATCATTGCTTCAATTAAAAGAGACTCTCATGAAGGACAATAACGGAGGAGATCAAAATGACTAAGTTAAAATCAATTGTTTTGATGGTCTTCTTTTTCTGTATTTCCATTTCCCTTTCCGCCTTGGAAGTAAAGGATCATTCTTCAAAAATTATTTTCAATGAAAAAGATGGTGTATGGAGCCTTTTTTATAATCAGGATGGAAGACTGAGATCTTTTTTTGAGGACAGGGACAATAGAACCTCCTATACCGATCTTGTGTTGGACAACAGAGTTTACAGATTGCAGAAAAACTCATTTTTTAATCAGCACATAGAAGAGCATTCCGGGTTCATTGTCGCCCATTGGAGCAATAATATCCTTCATGTTACGCAATCGGTTCAGGTTGACCATGGCATTAAGGGATTTAAAATCACAATCACTGTGAGAAATCTTTCCAAAAATTATATTTCTGTTGGACTCAAGGAGCTCTTGGATACTCATAATAATACTGAGGGCCCCGACTTTATGGTAGAAGGAAATCAGCCTGTTGATTCGGAGAAAAGATGGATTGCTGCAGCGATTCCTGCATATTGGGGAACATTTCCTGCCAATGATACAGGGAGTCGGATGACTTATACTGCTTTGGGTGACAGAAAGCCTGATCAACTCATATTTGCAAACTGGAAAAGACTGAATGACAGTGATTGGGATTTTAATTTGAGAGAAGGCCGTGATTTTTCGCTTCTTCCTTATTCAATTAACGATTCCGCTGCGGCCATCTACTACAATCCAGTTTCAATCCCTCCTGGTACAGAACTTTCAGTACAGTATGCTCTTACTGCTGGAGGGCCTGTGAGAGACGTGTTGCAATCCGATTCAACCCTCTCGGCTGATCACGCTGCGCAGTTGCCCCAGAATGGAAAAGAAATGATTCTCAATTATGCTCTTCAGTATGACCTGGACCTGATTGACAAACTCGTTGATGAACTGAATCTTCTATTATTGTCGGATGATCCGGTCTATAATTCTCAAACAGAATACTTTGAAGAAGAACTGGAGAAATTAAAGCAGAAATTGTTTCACTATGAAAATTTACAATAAAACACTTAAAAAAGCATATAAACTTCTCAGGGCGGGCCAGTACGGTAAGGTCGTGAGTACTCTTGAGCCCAAGGTTCCTCTTTTTCTTGAAAATTATCAATTTTACTACATTTTAGGAGTCGCTTGCCTCCGCAATGGCGATAACGGTGGGGCTGATACATATTTAAAAAGGGCCGTCCAGGTCAACCGCAAAGCAGTAGAACCCCGTTTGTTTCTAGCCACTTTGGCCCTGCGTAAAAAAGACACCACTGAAGCGGTCAGGTTATGGTTGGGTATCCTCGATATTGATTCCTCTTGCCGTGAAGCCAAGAAAGGTCTCGATAAAATTCGTAAAATTTCTGACTCAGAAGCAATGGATCAGTTTTTACTGAGGAGTAATTTCAAACCATTTCTTCCTAAATTAAGAAAACCCCTTCCCTTATGGATCTTGGGGTTGGTGCTCTTGGCTGCTCTATTTTTCACTGTTTTTGTCAATAGAGAGGCTGTCGGGTCATTGCTGGATCGTCAGGACCTGCCTTCTCGTGAGAATCTCTCCTATCTGTTCAAAGATCTTAAAAAAGAGAAATTGACCGAAGAGAACCCTCTTGGGTTCATCTTTAACCTCAGTGAAGACCAGATATTGACCAGTTTGAAAACTGCCCAAACATATTTTGATGATTTCAATGATAACCGGGCTCAATCTGAGATTAACAGAATCTTATATTCCAATGCATCTGAATCGGCAAAACAGCGGGCAAGAATTTTAGAAGGTTATTTGAAATCTCCCGACATGACCTCTTTTACAAATATTTATGAATTTAAGTCAGTACAGGAAAATCCCTATCTTTATAACAAATGTTTTGTGCGCTGGAAAGGAAGGATGTCAAACCTGGAAATGAAGGATCCGGGCATGGCTTTCGATTTTCTTGTCGGCTATGAAACGGCGCAGGTTTTAGAAGGAATTGTTCCCTCTTATACGGACTTTCAGGTCAGATTAGACAGTGCCCTCCCACTGGAAGTTCTGGGTCAAATTGAGGTTCTGGATAAAAACCGCTTTCGTATCAAAGTCACTTCACTCAGGAATATTGTTGATCCTTGATTCTGTATCTGTTATATTTATGCAAACAAATGTATAGTGTTTTGTCATTTGAATAAATAATGCAAAATGTATGAAGCATGAAGGCAGGATTTACTGTATTATTACCGGAAGCTCTCAAAAGAGCTCCTGTGTGCAGTATTATGTTCAGGGAGGGAAATCATGGCAGATAAAAATACGGAAGATAAAAAAAAGGCGATTGAAGCCGCACGTCTCCAGATAGAAAAACAGTATGGAAAAGGGTCTCTCATGAAAATGGGTGATCAGCCCATGTTGGAAATAGATACAATCTCTTCAGGATCAATCCTGCTGGATGAAGCCCTGGGTGTCGGAGGTTACCCCAAGGGCAGAATTATTGAGGTTTACGGTCCGGAATCTTCGGGAAAAACGACTCTGGCCTTGCATGCTATTGCTGAAGCACAGAAGAAAGGTGGCATTGCTGCTTTTATCGACGCTGAGCATGCTCTAGACCCCGTATACGCAAGAGGATTGGGGGTTAATGTTGAAGAGCTGTGGGTTTCTCAGCCTGATACGGGTGAACAGTCACTTGAAATTACAGAATCCCTGGTGCGATCCGGAGCCGTTGATATCATTGTTGTCGACTCTGTGGCAGCATTGACTCCCCGTGCAGAAATTGAAGGGGATATGGGTGATTCTCATGTCGGCCTCCAGGCCAGATTGATGAGTCAGGCCTTAAGAAAATTGACTGGAATTATCTCCAAGTCAAATACCTGTCTAGTTTTTATTAATCAAATCAGGATGAAGATCGGTGTTATGTTTGGGAATCCCGAAACAACGACCGGTGGGAACGCCTTGAAGTTTTATGCCTCTGTCCGTTTAGAAGTCAGAAAAATTGAAACAATGGCTAAAGGGCAGGAGGATGCTATCGGAAACAGGGTCCGCGTCAAGGTTGTCAAAAACAAAGTTGCTCCTCCTTTTCGAAAAGCTGAATTGGAAATTATCTTTGGTAAGGGCATCTCTGCCAGTGCCAGTTTGATGGATGCTGCAGTAAAATATGAACTGATACAGAAAAGCGGCAGCTGGTATTCCATGGGAGAAGAACGGATCGGTCAAGGCCGGGATAATGTCAAAAAATATCTTGAAGAAAATGAACTGGTCGCAGACAGCCTACTGGTTCAACTCCGACAGATCATGTTCCCTAAGAAAATAGCTCCTAAGAAAGAAGAGGCGAAGGAAGAAAAACCCGCCGGTAAAACTGCCAAAAAGAGTAGTGCTAAAGAAGACAAGGAAGGACTTTTCTGATTACTGGGGTTGTTGAAAACAAAGTATATATAGGCGGCGGTTCTAATGTGGGGAACCGTTTTGAAAACCTGATGTCAGCATGGCTTGCTTTGAGTGAAATTCTGGAAGAACCGGACTTTTCATCACTTTGGGAAACCATGCCCCTCATGTTTACCGATCAGCCTTCATTTTATAATATTGTATATTCCGGTATCTTTAGAGGAAGTTCTTTTCAGCTGCTTTCAGAGCTGCATCGTATAGAAGCCTTAAGGGGAAGAAATCGAAGCCTCGAAATTTCAAAAGGACCCCGTACTCTGGACCTGGATCTTCTTTTTTTTGGGAGCGAGGTTCGTCAGGAGGATGTTCTAACTCTTCCGCACCCCGGGATTAGAGAGCGAGCCTTTGTACTTTATCCTCTTTTGGAGTTGTTACCAGAAGACCATCCCCAATACAGTGTGCTGACTGAATCTCTGGAAAAAAATAGGGATCAGGGAATAGAATGTATTAAAAAGAAAACGACTGATTCCAGTCGGTTCTGGATCTCTGAGGAAACCGTAAATGAGTGAAAATGTTACATTTCAATTAGAGCAATTTGAGGGTCCTCTTGACCTTCTTTTGTTTCTGATCAGAAAGAATGAAGTGAACATCTATGATATCCCCATCGCCTCCATTACAGAACAGTATCTGTCTTATATGAAGTATGCTACTGCTGTTAATCTTGAAAATGTCACCGAATTTTATCTGTTGGCAGCCACTCTCCTTTATATTAAATCCAGAATGCTTCTTCCTGTTGAAATCGATTTTTCAGATGAAATTGAAGATCCCCGTGAAGAGTTAGTTGCTAAGCTGATTGATTATCAAAAATATAAAAAGCTCTCCGAGCTCATGACTGAACAGGAAAAATCAACAGAATGGGTGATTGAAAGAAAGAAAAAACAGAGAATGCTCCCCTTTGAGGATGAGAAAGATCTTTGGGAAGAGGTTGATGTTTGGGAACTTCTTCAAAGTTTTGCAGATGTCATGGGCTCATTGACCCAGGAAGCCATTGTCAACTTATATGAAGAGGTGACTGTCAATGAAAAAATTACTCTCATACAGGAACTCTTGGAAGAAAAGGGAGAATTCGGTTTCACAGATATTCTGATCAATCCCGAATCTATCATGGAGATCGTTTGCGCTTTTCTTGCGGTCCTTGAATCTGTTAAAATGAGGCTGATAATGGTCTTTCAGAACCGTCTTTTTGGGGATATTATGATAAAGGCCAGAAAACCGGAAGAAGTGGGTGGAAGAAATGAATCTCAATCAGGAAAGATCGATAATTGAAGCAGCGCTTTTCTTGGAAAGTGAACCCGTTAGCATAATGCATCTGTCTAAAGTCTCCGGACTTTCCCGAGATGTAGTCAAGGACGTTCTTGAAGAGTTACAAAAGCATTATTCAGGTGATGAACATGGGATTTCTCTCAATGAAGTTCATGACGGTTATGTTCTCGCGGCCAAAGAAGAACTTTGGGATAATCTAAAAGACTATTACGGAAAGAAAAACGAAGAGAAATTATCCCGAGCTGCTATGGAAACATTATCCATAATCGCCTATTCTCAACCGCTGACCAAGGCCGAGATTGAAAATCTCAGGGGAGTCAGTTCCGACGGAATGATCCGTCTCTTGTTGAAACGGTCTCTCATCAGAGAGGTTGGTAAAAAAGATGTCCCGGGTAAACCAATTCAGTATGGGACATCTAAGGAATTCCTGAAGCTTTTCAGGCTAAAAAGTATTGCTGATCTACCCAAGTTGGATGAGGTGGAGCAGAAGAGGTTTGAGTTAAATGGATAAGATTGAAGAACAGCTGAGATTACAGGTTTATCTGGCGCGCTGCGGAGTCGGCAGTCGGAGAAAATGTGAAGAGTATATCAGTGAAGGCCGGGTTTCGGTAAACGGAAAGTCCGTTCTGACCCCAGGAACAAAAGTCAGCGATGGAGATGAGGTCTGTTATAATGGACGCCCGGTGCATCCTGAAAAAGAACATGTTTATATTGCTTTGCATAAACCATCAGGTTTTATATGCTCAAATCAGGATCGTGACGGAAGGCCTCTGGCTATAGATCTGCTTTCTGATGCTACACATCGCCGACTTTTCAATGTTGGCCGTCTGGATTATATGACATCCGGACTTCTTTTCTTTACAAACGATGGTGATTTTTCAAAGCTGATGACTCATCCCTCTTCCCATGTGGAAAAAGAGTATGTTGTAACAACAAAGAAGGAAATCCCCGGAGAACTGATGGAACAGTTCAAAAAAGGTATCTCCGTCCAGGGAGAATTCTTTCGCTTGAAAAATTATACTTTCAAAGGGACCAGAACTGTACATATTGTCCTTGAAGAAGGAAAAAACAAGGAACTTCGCAAGGTCTTTCTATCCCGAAACATCACGTTGAAAAGTATTCACAGGATCAGAGTCGGAAATATAAAGCTCACCGGTCTTGCCTCCGGACGTTTTAGAAAGTTGACCCCCCGAGAGGTGGAACAACTTAAAAATCAGGCCTTGGAGAATAAAAAAAATAACCGGGGGAAGCCTAAAAGATGATCGTTGCCATTGACGGACCCGCGGGGGTTGGAAAAAGCAGTATCGCCTCGGCCATTGCCAGGGAAATGAACTATTTTAACCTCAATTCTGGAAATTTTTACAGAGCTGTCTCCCTCCTGTTATTGAGGAGCAATCTGAGTTTTCAGGATGAAAAAAAAGCGGTTGAATTAGCGAAACAAACTGAAATGGAAATTCGGGAAAACCGATTGTATATGAACGGTGAAGATGTAGAAGACGAACTTCACAGCGACGCCGTGGATAAAATTGTAGCTCAGGTTTCGGCAATCGTGCCTATAAGGCATATTGTAAATGATAAACTGAGAAACATTAGCCATACACTGGATCTCGTTGCCGAAGGACGAGATATGACAACTGTTGTTTTCCCTCAAGCGGAGGTAAAGGTCTTTTTAGATGCTTCCCCCGAAATCCGTGCTGAAAGACGATTTAAGCAGGGTGTTAGCGATCTGGATTATGAGGATATTTTAGAAGGAATCCGACAGCGGGATGTCATTGACAGAAACAAAGAAGAGGGCAGCCTTATCATCTCTGAGGACGCCTTATATTTAGATACATCCGCCTTGACGTTAGAGCAAGTATGTGAGAAAGTAACAGGTAAAATTAAAGAATTAAACTAATTCAGGAGAACGGAACGGTTATGGGAAAGACGGATGCTGCTGCAGCAGAGAACAACAGCCAGACACAACTTCAGGAAGAATACCTGAAGGCTATGGACCAGCTTGAGGAAGGACAGCTGGTAGATGGCCATGTCATTCAGGTAGACAGTGAATTTGTATTTATTGATATTGGCTATAAATCTGAAGGAAAAATACCACTTGCCGAGTTCAAAGAAGCTCCTGTTATTGGTGAAATTGTTTCTGTAGTCCTCGTTAAAAGAGAAGGGAAACACGGCGAAATTGTCGTTTCCAAGAAGAAAGCTGATGCAAAGGTCATGTGGAAAGAACTCCGCGATGCCTTTCAGGATCACAAGACAATTAAAGGTAAAGTTGTAAAATCTATAAAGGGTGGTTTTGAGGTTGATCTCGGAATCGAAGTGAGAGCTTTTATTCCCATTTCAAAGATGGACCTGCATAGAATCGAAGAACCCGAAGAGTATGTGGGTCTAGAATCCGATTTCTACATTGAAAGATTGTATAACGATAAGAAAGTAAACATTGTTCTTTCTAGAAGAGAGCTTCTTGAAGAAAGACTTTCTGCTGCTAAGAAAGAATTTTTTGAAAAAACATCCATTAATGATGAAGTAACAGGTGTTGTAAAGAGTTTTACATCCTTTGGTGCTTTTATAGATTTGGGCGGATTTGATGGTCTTCTGCATATCAATGATATGAGTTGGGGCCATGTGAACAGACCCAAAGATTATGTGAAGAAAGGCCAGGGAATCAAGCTGAAAGTGATTCGTCTTGAACCGGAAGATGAAAAAATCAATCTTTCACTTAAACATTTCACAGAAGATCCTTGGTCCAGTTTTGAAGATCGTTACCAGGTAGAAGATGTCGTCAAAGGAAAAGTCACAAAGTTAACCGAATTTGGTGCTTTCATTGAAATTGAAGAGGGCATTGAGGGACTGGCTCATATTTCTGAATTATCTTGGGTAAAACGGATCAAGCATCCTAAAGAACTCATGAATATCGGAGATGAAGTCGAAGCCATGATTCTTGGTTACGATATACATGATGGTCGTATTTCTCTCGGAATGAAACAGGTCCTTCCTAACCCCTGGGATGAAATGGAAGCAAAGTATCCAGTGGGAATGAAGCTGAAAAGAGAAATCAAAAAAGTGACCAATGCCGGTGCTTTTATTGAACTTGAAGAAGGGATTGACGGGTTTCTCCATGTCGATGATTTATCATGGACCAAAAAAATTAAGAATCCTTCTTCTATGTTGACCGAAGGGGAAGAAATCGATGTCACCGTTACTAATGTTGACGTTGAAGCTCATCGCATACGTCTTGGAGTAAAACAGCTTTCCGAAGATCCATGGGCAGAACTGCTAAGAATTTATCCCAAGGGAAGTGTCATAGAAGGTGAAGTCTCCAATATCACAGATTTTGGACTCTTTGTTAAAGTTCAGGGTGATATCGAGGGATTAGTACATAAAAACAACCTCAGTGAAGATCGTGATGCCGATCCGGATGAGATGCTGGGCAAGTATAAGGTTGGGGAAAAGATTTCAGCCTCTGTTATTGAACTTCAGCCAGGAAAGCAGAAGCTTTCCCTCTCTGTTAAAGAGATGAAACTAAGAGAACAGAAAAAGGAAATATCCAAGTATATTCATGAAGATGATGGTGGTGATTCTACCTTCACACTCGCGGATATGCTCAAGGATAAAGAAAGCTGATCTTTCAGTACTATGGTTGCTGACAAAGTTGATCGAAAAAGACTGGATACACTGATTGAGATTAATAATCTTATTAACTCAAATTATACAGATGTCCGCGTTCTTATGACTCATATCCTTGAATCGTCGACTCGCCTCACCGGGGGCGAGTCTTCTTCTCTTCTTTTACTTGATACAGAAACAGACCTTCTATATTTTGAAATAGCTCTGGGAACAAAGAGTGAGGAAGTTCGGAAATTCACTGTAAAAATGGGGGAGGGCATAGCCGGATGGGTCGCCCAGAATAATACATCCCTCATTGTGAATGATGTTGAAAATGATCCTCGTTTTTTTTCCGAAATTGATAAAGATGTTGGTTATAAAACAACCTCAATTCTTGCTGTCCCTTTAAGGATGAAAGATCAGTGCGTTGGAGTCATAGAAGTCATCAACAAAGAGAATGGAAGCAACTTTACAGAAGAGGATCTTGAATGGTTGGAAATATTTACCAATCAGGCATCTTTAGCATATCAGAATGCCCAATCATTTAAAAAGGTCAAAGATGAACTGTTTCGCCTTCAGGATCGTGTAGAGTCTGATAGCGGGTTTCATAAGATGATTTTTAAAAGTAGTGAGATAGAGCAACTTTTAGGAATTACGGATAAGATTTCAAAATCAGACTCGCCTGTTTTAATAACAGGAGAGAGTGGTGTAGGTAAAGAACTTTTTGCCGAACAGGTCCATTTGAGGAGTCCCCGGAGTAAAGAAACATTTGTTAGGCTCAATTGTGCAGCCATTCCAGAAGAATTGCTTGAAAGTGAGCTATTCGGTCATGTTAAGGGTGCATTTACAGATGCTTCCAATGAACGATTAGGTCGTTTTTCACTGGCAGATGGTGGGACAATTTTTCTGGATGAGATTGGGGAAATTAGTCTGAATGTTCAGGCTAAACTGTTGAGAGTTCTCCAGAATAAACAATTTGAACCCCTGGGGTCATCTGACACCATCATGGTTGATGTCAGGATTATCGCTGCTACCAACAGAAATCTTGAAAGCATGGTAGACAAGGGCTCTTTTAGAGAAGACCTTTACTACAGACTCAATGTGCTACCTGTGAATATACCGGCTCTAAGAGACCGGGCGGATGATATTGAAGTCCTTAGCGATTATTTTCTGAGTAAGTATTCGGCCAGGAACAGGAAGGATATCAAAGGTATTTCGCCGGAAGCAAGAGAGTTGCTATTTTCCTACAGTTGGCCCGGCAATGTGAGAGAACTTGAAAATGTAATTGAAAGAGCGGTCATTGTCTCTAAGGTATCCCTTATTGATACGGAGGATCTTCTCCTATCAAGAGAAAAAGAGCGTTCTATGCCGGGATATAAAGGAAAAAGCCTGAAAGAGGCAGTGAATATATTTAAAAAAAATTATATAAAAAGAGTACTCGGTAACTGTAATAATAATCAGACCGAGACAGCTGCGAAGTTGGGTATACAGAGAACTTACTTGTCCAGACTAATGAAGGATCTGGAGATTAAAGTATAGGAATTTTTCCGGATCACACCGGGTCTTTAAGAAGGAGAGTTAATAATTGAACGTTAAAAGTAATACTGAATCCACCCTGACTGAAAAGGTATCTATCCTTATTCGTGATCACAGGAAATATTTGATTATCGCTTCGGTGTTTTTTGTGCTTATTTTGGTAGCCATCGGTGCCGTTGAATATAGGTCCAATAAAAAAGCAGAAAAATCAGTTCAAGCAGCCGAGCAGATTGAATCTGTTCTTCAGGACTATCTGGGCGCGGCGGAAGAGGATAAAGCAGAACTCAAAGATGAGTTAACTGCTTTGATAGCCGATTCAAAAACAAACTATAAAAACCTTTATGCCCACATGAGAGGTTTATATGCAGAAGCTCAGATCCTTGCTGACTCTGAAGACTGGGCCGGTTCCGCAGCAGCTTACAAAGCTCTTGCCGATAATTTTGCAACAAGTTATATAGCTCCTGTCGCTCTTATAAATGCGGCTGCCATGGAAGAGGAAGCCGGCGACATAGAAGAAGCCATTTCACTTCTGGAAAGAACGATAGCAGATTACAAAGATGTTTCTGCAGCTATTCCTGAGGTTCTTTTTAATCTGGGACGCCTGAGTGAAGGCCTCGGAGACGGCAGTAAAGCTGAGGAATACTATAACCGCATCAGTGAGGAATATGGGTCTTCCAATTGGAATAACCTGGCTAAAAGCCGTATAATTGCTATAAAATATGGTAGCTGATTGATATAAAGCCGTATAGAAAGGGAGTATATAATGGAAGGGAAGAACCGTGGTAAGATTCTGAATGTGAAGTATTTCAGCCTAGTTCTCGGGTTTCTTTTCTTCCTCCTTTTCTGGGGCTTAACCGCTTCAACATCCATATTTGATCATATGGAACACAAACTCCTTGATCTTCATTTCAATTTAAAAACAGTTTTTGAGCAAACGAGAATTCAGGAAGGGGTGACCATTGAAAAACGGAATCCTCAGATTTCACCTGATATCCTTATACTAGGTATTGATTTTAATAGTCTGAATGCTTTTGGTAGATGGCCGTTTGAACGCTATCGACACGCTAATCTCCTGGATGCCTTTTCCAGAATCCAGGATCAAAGTCAGAGAGAATCCGCTTTATTTTTGGATATTTTTTTTATAGAACCAGATAATAACGCCTATGATGATGTTATTCTAACTGAAGCTATTCAAGAAAATGGAAGAGTCTTCATAGAAACCGTCTTGAAGCGGACCCCAATGTCAGAAAACGAAGCAGAAGAGTTTTTTGCAAGGCAGCAGATTCTGTATGATAAATATGGTGAAATCCATAATATTCAGGGTGATACATCCCGCGTCATTGAGTATTATGGTCTACAATCTCCCTTAAAACCCTATGGAAGAGCCGCTTACGGTTATGGACATGCCAATTTTTATGATGACTATGATAAAAAATACAGGCGTCAGCAGCTCATCGCTAAGTCCAGTGTCGTACTAAAGACCTTGGATGTTGATGAATTAAGCAGCTCCTATTCGATCGATCTTGAAAATCAGGAACGTCTTGCCTGGGTTGATAAAGACGGTCAATTTCAAACTATTGAATATCCTCTAACGGATAAGATCTTAAATCAGCTGAAGAAAGATGTTCAGGAAAATTCAGCACCACGGATAGAAGACAGCGATAATGATGGTAATCCAGATAAATCATATTATGTGGTTTATCACCTGGAAGATCATTTTATTCCATCAATCACACTGTCTTTGGCGGTTCATTACTTCAATAAGAGCCTGTCAGATCTGGAAGTTGTCATTGGTGATCATATTACAATACATGATGTTGAATACTTTAATTCAGACAGTGCTCAGTGGGAACCCTATGTCATTACCGATGAGTTTCCAGAAATTGATGCAGAAGGAAACATTATTTCCGAAGGCAAATCAAGGATTGTGAGAGATATTACAATTCCCATAGATGACCGTGGTCAGATGCTTATCAACTATATGGGTACCAGGTCCAATTCATCCCGTGGAGGATATCAGACCTTCCCTGTGCGCTCTTATTCCGGTTATGCCTCCAGAGTCCCCGGTATGGATCCGACCAGCTGGCCGAGAACCAAGGCTGTGGGAAACAAAATCCTTATGGTCGGAGCCTTTGCCCAGGGTATTGCCGATGATGAAAAAACGACTCCTTACGGCCTGATGTATGGTGTTGAAATCCATGCCAATGCTTTAAATACTATTTTAATGGATAATTTTCTTATCAATATACCCTATTGGGTGAATGTATTGATTCTCTTCCTTTCTATCATGATTATTGCTTTTTTTACATCCCGTATCGGTCCTGGTTGGTCTCTTGTGCTAACGGTCTTTTTGATTTTTGCACAGTTTATTGTTATATCCATCCTTTTTGAGTTTAAGAATCTAATGATTGATTTTTCTGCTCCGGGCATTGGTAGTTTCTTTATCTATATTGCTGTTGTTCTATACCGTGTTATCACCGAAGAATCTGATAAAAAACGCATCAAGATGATGTTTGGTAAGTATGTCAGCCCTGTAGTTGTGGAAAAAATGATGGATAAGCCACCTGAGCTGGGTGGAGAAGACAATGACACAACAATATTTTTCTCGGATATAAGAAGTTTTACAACTCTTTCGGAGACTATGTCTCCACAAGAACTTGTCCAGCTTTTAAATGAGTATCTGACAGCCATGACAGATTGTGTTATGGAATACCGCGGGACCCTGGATAAGTACATAGGTGATGCCATCATGTGTTTTTGGGGAGCCCCCATTCCACAAGAAGATCATGCACTTTTATCTTGCAAGTGTTCGCTGAAACAACTTGAAATCTTGAATGAACTCAATAGTAAGTGGCCACCCGAAAAACAAATCCATATTGGTATCGGTTTGAATTCAGGAGTCTCAACGGTTGGTAATATGGGTAGTGAAGGGCGTATGAACTATACGGTAATGGGAGATAATGTAAATCTTGCATCCAGACTGGAAGGAATCAATAAGCAGTATTATACAAGCATTGTCATTAGCGAATCCACCTATAATCAAGTGAAAGATCGAGGGGCAATCTGCCGTGAACTCGATGATATCAGAGTTAAGGGTAAGAAAAAACCCGTAAGAATCTATGAGCTAGTGGGATTTGAGGAAGGACTTGAAGTCAACTGATATCCATATTTATTTTATAGTTATTTTCAGTATTTCGCTGTTCTTTATTCTCATTGCTTGTGGTTTACCCGTTTATGAAGCACTGGAACCACCCATTGCTTACCAAACTGAAACCTATGTTGTGGGTTTCAAGACGCCCGATTCTGAAACGATTGACGGCTATGTTCTGTATTACAAAATTTACAACGATGGGGAAGAATTAATCACAGAAGATGAAGATATGTTTGATCCTGACTACTACTACAGCTATACCCTGAGTGACCTTCCATCGGGAGAGACTCTTCCTGAAAATTTGGATTTTTATCAGATAGGCTTTGTTGGAAATAGTACAATTCAATACCCTAATATTGCCTGGACAGGTGAGGGTGATGTTATACAGATTGATTTTACGGATGCATTGAACCAGATCTCTGATCCCACAATTCTAGTGAATGATGTGACGATGACTGATGAATATGGAACACCCGCTAGGTATGCAAAATATATCTCAGGATCGGTGAGTGGAACTTTTAAGCGATTTATAAAAAACTACAGGTATTCTGAAGATGATGATATCAATGATGTATTGGATCGGGAGGGATATATCACTCCAACAATTGAGATTGCCTTTGTCGCCATGAGTTATGGTATCAGTGATACAAATCTACAACCATTGATGAGTGTCCCCGTATATTTGGGAACTGTGGAGATACAGTCTATGGAAGATGCACAGGAAGATCCGGTACTGGACTAAGGAGAAAACGATGTTGGGATCATTTCAATTAAATTTTATATTACTTCATATCATCTGCGGCTTCACAATCGCTTATTTGGGCGTCTATGTTCTGAAACGACAATATTTGGGTGGCATATGGGGAGCCATTGTCATTTCAGTGTTGGGTGCATTTTCGGGAGCTCTTCTGAGTTCTATTTTCATCGGCAGCAGTATGGACCTCCTGAATATTGGATCATCTGTTATATTGGCCTTTGTATTCTTATTTATCTATGGAAAAGCCAGTCGTTATCACAGTGATTAATTGAAATCCAACTTCTGATAATATATATTCTGTCTACTTATAATACGGTATAATTCAATATCCAGTGGAGAACTTATGAACCAAAAAAATAGAAAGAACAGCTTTGAAGATTTATGCCTCACTATTGAGGCCTTAAGAGCTCCAGGTGGTTGCCCATGGGATAGAGAACAAACGCCTGAATCTTTGAGCAGTGATTTTATCGAAGAGGTTTATGAGGCCGTCGATGCTATCAAAGAAAAAGATGATGAACATTTAAAGGAAGAGCTCGGTGATGTTTATCTTCTAGTCACAATGATCGCTTATATGAAACAGCAGGAAGGTCAATTTAATATTGCTGATGTTCTTGACGGAATCAGAGAGAAACTCATCAGGCGTCATCCTCATGTGTTTGGTGATTCAACGGCAGATAGCCCGGATGACGTTCTTAAACAATGGGAAGATATTAAGGTTCATGTTGAAGGACGGTCTCCCAAAAAATCAATCCTTGATAAGGTCAGTAAAGGACTTCCTCCACTGGAACGGGCTTATAAGCTTCAGAAAAAAGCTGCAAAAGTTGGTTTTGACTGGCCAGATGTCAATGCCGTATGGGACAAGGTCCATGAAGAAATTGATGAAGTAAGATCTGTGGAACCAGAGAATAAAGACCACCTTCTGGAAGAAGTGGGAGATCTTCTATTCTCAGTAGTTAATATAGCCAGGTACCTGAATATTGATCCTGCCGAGGCCATGCATCACTGTAATCATAAATTCATGACAAGATTTTCCTATGTTGAAAATAAAATGAAAGATGAAAATCTTGACATGAATTCTGATAATTTTGAAAAAATGGATCAGCTCTGGGATGAGTCCAAATTGAAATAGTCTGAACTCCTACCCTTTTCATTGAGGGCCAGGAGTTTTGTCCTTTCTATGATCCATTCATCCATAGGGTCCGCTTCTCTAATTTCTCTCAGGAATTTGATAATATTGTTCATTTTCTTATTATGAAACCTGGCTTGAATAAAGAGTTTTCCCTCATCAATCTTGAATGTATAGTCCCCTTTTACACCCAGTTCTTCAGCCTTCTCCTGGAAATAGTCAAGCATTGAGTCATTTACGAGAATGGCTGTCTGCTCATCTGAATATGGCGTGAGAATATACTCTGAACCTGCATATGATCCCATGAGAGTCTTCTTTTTACGGGTTTTATCTTTCTGAAGGGGGTAAAATTTTACGGTATTAACGGAGAACCCTGTCGGTAGAAACTCATTGATTTTACCGATGAGGTCATCATTTGTCATTGCTGGTTTGTAAGGCATTTCAACCCCCATGATCTCCTGACGTCCCAAAACTCCCAGGCTCAAGGGATGGGCAAATTCAATTTTGGGTTTAGGATTAAATCCTTGTGTGAACGAGAGGGTTATTCCACTGCATTGGAAGGCCCGTTCAAATACATGAGCCGTATCCAGGTGACCAAGATAAATCGCCTGATCTTTTTTTGAAAATCCAAATACTGCCTTTACAGATTCTTCTCCAAGATCGTGAGTCTCAGTTTGCTCTACTTCCTTGACGGGAGGAAGATCGGGAAAGGTGTATTCATCAGGATTTTTAACGTGAATGTCCTTATTACAAACCCCACAAGGTTTTCTGCAGTCCTCTTCACAAGGAGCCGAAAGGACGGATTCAGAGGATTTGCACTTTTCTTCTTTGAAATAGGATGAATTGACTCGTAGAGAAATTGAGTCCCAAGGTAAGGATTCCTCTGCCCCTCGTTCCCTGCAGATTTCTTTTTCCACATCCCAGTCACACTCATTGATGACCTCTTTCCATATGGATCGGTCATGATACTCATCCCAGGCGTCAAAGCGTGCACCCCTACGAAAAGCTTTTTCTATGATATCCCCTGCTCTCTTATCGCCTCTGCTGATAATCCCTTCAATAAAAGAAGAATAGGGAGAATGAAATCCAAACTTGAAATTTTTACTTTTGAGACCATCCTTGAGGGTCATGATCTCTTTCATTCCTTCCTGATCATTGAGCTGTCGTACCCTTTCAAAAGGGGTATGAGGCTTGGGAATGAAGACTCCCGCATTGACATTGAATTTGATTCCAGATCCCATTTGAAGTTCCTGCAGGAAATTAACAATGGCTTCGCTTTCAGTTGTATCACCGCTTTCCACAGGGAGTCCCAGCATAAAATAAAATTTTGCCAGTTTCCAACCCTTTTCACGGGCTTCCTTGAGGAGTTGAAGGATCTTATCCCTGGAAACATCCTTATTGAGACCCCTCTGGCCAGCAGAATCTGGGGTTTCAACGGCAAAGGTTAAGCCGCTTCTTCTAACAGAGGATATTTCAGATAAGAGACTGAGGTTCAGGGAGTTCACCCTGAGGGAGGGCAGCTGGAATGAAATATGTCTGGAATTATAGACCTTGTTGAGGTGTTCTACCAAGGGCAATAGACCCTTGTAATCCCCTGAAGAAAGGGATGATAAGGTGATATTACGAAAACCGCAGTTTGAAACTAGATGTTCTGCTTCATCAAGGATATCATGAACATCTTTTTGCCTGAAAGGTCTGTAGAAGTATCCGGCATGACAAAATCGGCAGCCATTGGGACAGCCCCGCATAATTTCTATAACACCATGTTCCTGTACTGTGGTGAGAGAAGCAATGGGAAGATTGCTCCTCAGGACACTACCCTTCCCAAAATCAGTATAGATCGCTCTCACTGTTTTTGTTTCTTTCCCCGGCCACCAGTATGCCGGATCTTGTCTGAGTATTTCGGCTAGAGCTTCTTTTCCTTCTCCCGCGGAAGCCGTTAATGAAGCGGCATACTCATTGATAAAGACCTCACCCTCGCCAATATAGACATAGTCAACAAAATCGCTGAATGCTTCCGGATTCGTGGCGGCTGGTCCTCCGGCTATAATGAGGGGATCATTTGGTCCTCTATCGGCTCTCCTAATTGGAATTTGACCTAAATCCATTATGTTCAAAAGGTTTGTAAGGGTCAGTTCATAACCAATGGAGAAGGCCAATATATCCAGTTCATTCAATGGGATTCCCGTTTCAAGGGTAAATAGAGGGATATTCTTATTTCTGAGAACTTCCTCAAAATCCTGGGCCGGTGCAAATACTCGCTCACACTGTATCCCTTTGACCGCATTGTAACGGTTATAAAGAATTCGAATTGCCTGATTGGACATGCCAATTTCATACATATCCGGGAAGGATATGGCCATTTTCAATGGTTCATCTTTTTTATAGATGCAACCCAACTCTCCACCAGTATATCTGGCGGGCTTACTCACTTTGAGAAGTTCTCTTGAGAGATCTTTATGCACTGTGATATTTGTCATTAATTTACGTTTTTATATCGTCTGTGATATACACTTAACAGGATGCCTATCCCGAAGAGTATGGTCCACAACGATGATCCTCCATAGGAAAGAAAGACAAGAGGAATACCAGTTATAGGCATGATTCCAATTGCCATTCCAATATTTATCATGAAGTGAAAGAATATCATTCCTACCAAGCCTGAGGCAATCAGGGATCCAAACAGATCTCGTGATTTCAAGATTATATTGATGCATCTCCAAAATATTATTGAAAAAAGTAGGATGATGAGGAGGTTCCCCATGAATCCGATTTCTTCAGAAATAATGGAAAAAATAAAGTCAGTACTTTGTTCTGGTAGGTAACGATAGTGAGATTGTGTTCCCTTAAGGTATCCTTTGCCAAAGGCTCCTCCTGAGCCAACAGCCGTTACAGATTGAATAATATTCCACCCCGATCCCCGAGGATCTACCTGAGGGTCAAGAAACACGATAAGTCTCATGACCTGGTACTCTTTTAATACCTTTCTGGCAAAGAAAGAGAGCACATAAGAAATCCCTGTAATTGTCAAAAAAGAAGAGATTAGATAGAAATATCCCTTCCTTGTTAAAAAATAGCCCAATAGGGAAATAATCACTATGGCAGCCATGGCCAAACTGATAATCGTCATGATCTTCTGGTCTGTGAACAATATGATGGAGTTACTCTCTGTTTTGGAAATAAACATCGAATAGTAGGGGTACATAGAAAAGAGTATTGTTAGAATCCCAGTGGAAATTAAAAAAATTAAATTTCTGCTTTTTCCCCCGGCCATAAACATCATTATGATAAATATGGGTATGAAAACCATGGCAGTTCCCAGGTCCGGCTGAATCAGCACAAGGCCCATGGGGAGAAAAATAATAATGAAAGCGACAATGAATGTGCGGATTGATTGAATCGAATTCCGGTTGTCTTCGAGGTAGGAGCTAAGAAACAATATTGTTGTCAACTTAGATATTTCAGATGGCTGAATTCCCAAAGATCCAATTCCTATCCATGATCTGGAGCCATTGACTACCTGACCAAAAGTTGCGGTTAGTGCCAGGAGTATGAGCGCTATGAAATATAACCAGGGAGATATGGCCTTAAAGATCTTGTAATCCAGAAATGAAACAATTAAAAGAAGAATATCTCCGCTGATGACCCACACAATCTGCTTTATATACTCAGTGCTCACCACGACACCATTAGAGTTCACCCCACTGGAATAGATGAAAAAAATTCCAATAATCATCAGAATCTGTACAGATACAAACAGAAAGAAATCAAATCCGAAGATGGAAGAGAGATTTATTTTAATCTTCATTTTCTTCCTCCAATTCAATTTCTCTTACATACCAGACTCCCCGGGATTTCATATATTTAATTGTTTCCTCGTAGTTCATATTCCCGTAAACACCCTGATAGATGATGTCTGCGGCCTTCGGAGCCCACCATTCCCATTCATTGGATGCTTCCACCATGGTGATGACCACAATTTTCTGGCCATCATTTTCTTCGGTCCAAGGGGCATATGAGGCAAACCAGGAATGCCAGTTTTCCTTGAGTCCTACCTCTCCAGTTCCAGTTTTTCCAGCCACAGGTACCTGATCATTGAGAATCACCACCTCTGCGGTTCCCTGGGATATGACTGATCTAAGGTATTCCCTCATTTTGTGTAGATTTTCAAGGCTCATATTTGTTTTTCTTAAAACTTCTGGAGCAATCTCTTCAACAACAGATCTGTTTGATGTATTGACGACTTTTTTCAGAAGATGGGGCCTATAGATTTCGCCATCATTGGCAATGGCCGCTACCACATTAGCCATTTGCAAGGGAGTCACAGAAACAAATCCCTGACCTATGGTGACATTGAGAGTATCTCCCAATGTCCAAGGGCTGTTATAATTCTGTTGTTTCCAGGCTGGTGTGGGAACATTTCCCATGACTTCACCCTGAAGATCAATTCCAGTTGCGGCTCCCAAACCGAAAGACCTGGCATATTCAGAAATTTTATCAATTCCCAGGTTTTCAACACCTATGGTACCAAAATAGATATTGCAGGATTCGGCCAGGGCTTCTTTCAAATTGAGCTTACCGTGTCCTGTTTTTTTATGACAATAAAAGGTTCTGTTTCCCAGTGTCATACTACCTGTACAATCAACAAGTCTATTTTCACTGACAGCCTCTTCTTCCAGAAGAGCCGATGTCATCAAAATTTTAAATGTGGATGCAGGGGCATAAGACGACTGGATGGCTCTATTTAAAAAAGGAAAATCAGGATTAAGAGACAAGGAGCCAAAACTTTCAGGACCGGGTTGATTAAACAGATTGGGATTGAATCCCGGGTATGAAACCAAGGCTAGGATTTCACCATTATCAGGGTTTAAAACTACGACAGAACCCTTTCTTGGGCCAAGAGCCTTTTCAGCCAGTTCCTGGATGTGTCTGTCAATCGTAAGTACAAGGTCATAACCGTTCTCAGGAGGCTGTAGGTTGCCTTCCTTGTTCATCTGTTGGCCTTTTACATCCACAGTATTAAAAATCCTGCCGTTCTTACCGCGCAAAATATGATCATACTGTTTTTCTATGCCATTTTTTCCTAGAACAGAACTAGTATTGTATCCTCTGTTATAAAGAACCTGGAGTTCTTCATTGGTAATATTTCCAACATATCCCAGGATATGGGCAATAGAACCTGTCATATTATAAAAACGTTTGGGTTTGCTGCTCCATGATATACCCGGAAATGCTTCTATATGTTCTGCAATCTTGGTAATCTTATCAAAAGAAACTCCGTCGGCAATTTCAATGGGAATATAGGATGAGAATCGATTATCCGGAAATTTTGACATAAGTTCATTGTATGAAATATTTAATATTTCCGAGAGATTTTCCATCATTTGCGGGAAACTGTCTCTATCTCCATCAGCGGAGATATAATTCACCGCAAATGAGTCAATGTTCATGGCAAGAGGAGCATCCATATTCCTATCAAATATTCGTCCTCTCTGAGCCGGAATTATATTGGACCGTTGTGATACCGCTTTTGCCTTTCTTTCATAGATTAGGTTATCGACAATTTGTAAATTGAATAATTTATATATGTAAAAGAGAACTACGATCACAAAAAATGAACCCAGAACGAGGATTCTTCCTCTGCTGATTTTTTCCATAGATTTCATAAATTAAAGGGTTTTCCTTTCCTTAAGAATTACATCAAATAACACTTTAATCATTTGGAATAAAAAAGGAGCTAAAAGAGCATTCATCAAGAGTTCAAAGCCAAATGAAGTAGTTATAAAAATACTACCTGAATATTCCACTTTGAATATTTCTAGAATAAGGTAGGATAATGCTCCTTTGAGCAATGTCGTCAACGACACCGAAAGTATGGGGAATAAGACAGGATCCATGATCAGTCTGTCATGGAATAGACCCGTGAGGAAACCAATGATTGTACGGATCAAACTGTTAAAACCGAGGGGAGACAGGCTGAGAAAATCTTCCATAAGCCCCGTGGTAAATCCCGTAAGCTGACCTGTCACACTGCCGTAACGAATTGAAATACAAACAAGAATAATCAGCGTAATATCGGGAGTTCCAAAACTTAAGGACAAATACCTGGATAAGGTTGTTTTGATCAATATTGAGAAGATCATTAGAAATAAAATTGTCAGAGACTTCTTCATTTCATCTGCTCCTCTAAACCTGTGAGGATAAACACAAATTCAAGTTGTCCAAAATCAATGGTAGGAGTGATCTCAATTTCAAGGGATGTGTTGTATTCCTTCGAAGTAATGCTTTCTACTTTTCCGATGTATATACCTCCAGGATAGAGAGACTGCATTCCCGATGTGATAACCATGTCATCCACATTGATCTGATTTAAGGCTGTTTTTTTAACATAGTTCATGATCAGATGGTTTTCAGTATCGCCCTGGCCACTGACCAGCCCTTCAAAACGAGACTTTTGGAATCTGGATGCAACAAAATTTGTACTATTATAGATTGGTATGACCTGTGAAGAGTTAAATCCTGTTTGAATTACCTTTCCCACGAGTCCTAACACGCCATTTTGATAGGCCGTTACAGGCATATCTTTGGTAATTCCGTCCATACTTCCCTTATCTATGATAAAAGAAGAGAACAGATTGACAGGATCTTTTCCTATGATTTTAGCGGGTATATGATCCAGATCCAGAGATTTTGAAAATCCCAACTGCTCCCTTAAGAGGATGTTTTCTTGAATGATTTCTTCAAAATTTCTATTCATTTCCTGAAATTCGTTGAGTTTTTGAAGAGTTAGATCATACTGATTCTTTAAATTCTTCAGTTCATTAATCGAGTTTACAGTATCTGTAAACCAGGTCATGGTCCCATGAATTCCTTGCTGAAATAAAGACAATACACTCATACCCATTGATTTAGGGGTAAGGAGCATCATATTGGTTGAGAATATGAGTATTACTATATTAATAACAATGAGAATCAGAAAGGACGGAACTCCCCAGAATCTACTGATTTGCTGATTTTTCGCCATTTCTGACCGCTACTATGAGTTCAAGTTGTCATAAATACTACGGCTTCTGTTGGCACCCTTGGCATATTCAAAATACATACCAGCGCCCAATGCCACACAAAGCAGCGGATTTTCAGCGAGTATAACGGGAACACCCGTTTCTTTTGATAGGAGTTTTGGCAGGCCTTTCAACGCAGATCCTCCTCCTGTCATCACAATCCCTCTTTCCACTATATCAGCTGCCAGCTCGGGAGGAGTCTGACCAAGAGTTCTCTTCACTTCTTCCACAATGGCATTGATAGGTTCCTGTAAGGCTTCTCTCACTTCAACCGAATCGATTTCCAGGCGTCTGGGAAGGCCTGTGATGGCATCCGTTCCCTTGATTTCCATTTTTTCAATTTTGTTATCGGGAGAGGCATTTCCTATACTGATTTTTAATCTTTCTGCGGATTGCTCACCAATAATCAGGTTATGAACAGATCGAACATGTTTTATGATGGCCACATCAAAACCATCACCAGCCAGTCTTATCGCATTGGTAACAACCATACCACCCAATGATATGACCGATATTTCAGTTGTACCACCACCGATATCAACAACCATGTGTCCGGCAGGCTCAAAAATTGGTATATTAGCACCAATGGCAGCAGCCAATGATTCTTCAATAATCTTGACTTCCCGTGCTCCGGCCTTGAAAGCACTCTCTTCCACAGCTCTTCTTTCAACCTCTGTAATACAGGAAGGAACTCCAATAACCATGCGGGGTTTGATGAGCCATCTCTTTGGGAGAACTTTAGCAATAAAGTAGCGGATCATTTTTTCTGTCGTTTCAAGGTCTGCTATAACGCCGTCTCTTAGAGGGCGGATGGCTATAATATCACCTGGAGTTTTCCAGAGCATTGCCTTGGCTTCTGTTCCTACGGCTACAACCTTTTTTGTGCCACGTTCAACAGCCACTACAGAGGGTTCACTGCTGACAATTCCTTTTCCTCTGACATATATAAGTGTGTTACAGGTTCCCAGATCAATACCGATATCAGTTGAGAATCCGTCGAATAACTTCTTTGAACGAGCCATAATTCCTCCCAGGAATAGTAAACAAAGTTGTATTTTGAAGGGATGTGATACTATCCCCTCAGTTATATAATCTGAGCCGTGCACCACGGTGCTCCGGATCAATTCTTAATGTCTGATGCCAATAGGCTCTTGCCGATTGATTATCCTGATTCAGATAATTTATCTCACCCAGTAAAAAAAAGGCTTCTGCCACAGTTGGATCCAAATCTGTAAGAGTTGTGAAGGTCTCTTCAGCACTCTTCAAATTTTTTATATCATAATAAAGTTTTCCAAGTTGAAAAAGCCCCTCTTTCTGTAAAGATTCATCTGTTGTGTGATCAATTAATATCTTATAGTATTCGGCGGCTTTTTCATATTCCCTGAATTTAAAAGAATCTTCAGCAATTTTCAGATACAAGCGGTCTGATTGGAATTTCTTCAGAGCTATTTCATAGGATTCAATACTCTTATCATACTCTCCCAGATAGGAGTAGGCTTCACCTAGAAACTCATAGCTATCTAGATTCTCATATCCGGCTTCTATCGCTTTATAAAGGTATTTAATGGATAAATCGGCATAATATTTACCTTTATATAGGTAGGATTTTCCCAGTATATAATAGACCAGTTCAACCTGTGGCAGATCTTTAAGGATCAGGGCCTTTCTGAGATCTAAGACAGCCTTATTTAAATAAAGGTTTACTTCATCCGCAGATATTTGTGATATGGCCTTATGGTAGCTCGCAAATCCTGAAAATATAAGACTGTAAGGATCCATTGGATTATTAATGAGATTGGTTTCAGTCAATGTCAGAATGGAATCATAATCCTGCAAGTTCCATAAACGGATAAGATTAAGATCTGTCGGCTGTGCCTTGAGCTGCCTGTTGAAAAATAGTGAGCCTCTGAATACTCCCCAGAATGCAAGTACAAGCAGCATCACTGTCAGGATCAAGGGTAGGATTATACCTTTCCGGGATTGTTGACTCTTCTTATACACTCTTGCCTCAATTAGAATAAAAACAGGTCTGTAAGCCGGGTTCTGTCTTAGGACTGCCATCTATCTTATTCCAGGGTTGCCCCTGAACTTTAGCAATCTACCCGCAGACTTTAGGCGAGAAACCCGGTCTGCTGCTTGATTTTGCTCCTGATGAGGTTTATCGTGCCTCCCTCGTTGCCGATGGAGCGGTGGGCTCTTACCCCGCCTTTTCACCCTTACCTTCTGACTTGCAGAAGGCGGTTTGTTTTCTGTGACACTTTCTGTCGTTCCCAATAAGGGAACGCCCGGGAATTACCCGGCATCATTCTCTATGGAGCCCGGACTTTCCTCCGGAAGAACAAGCCTTCCGGCGGCAGTCAGACCTGTTAAATTAACATTATTTAGTCCAAATCAAAATCATCAACAAGGTCTGCAAGTCCACCCATTTCCTGAGCTGTAAAAACTTCTTCAGACTGTTGATCGTCACCTTCTTCACTGTGGAAGAGGATACGGCTGCAGTAGGGGCAGAAAAGAATTTCTTCACCCTTACGCACGTCATTTACGAATTGACCTGGTAGAATCATATGACAACCGGTACAGATTCCACCCAATACAGGGACAATACCTAAACCAGATTTGTTTCTGATAATTCTTTCAAATTTGAAGAGTATTTCTTCATTCATTCCAGGAACTACATCGGCTTCTTCAGATTTGAGGCTCTTGAGCAACTCTTCCTTGCTCTGTTTTTCAGCATCATTTTTTTCCTGTTCAACCTTCAGTTCTTCTTCCTGCTGAGAAATCATCTGTTCTTCTCTCTGCAGGCTGTTCAGCATGTCTTCCAGCGCTCTTTCTTCCCTCTGGATATCTCTTCGCAGTTTTTGTTCTTTTTCGGTCGCATCCTTGATTTCTTTCTCAAGGGCTTCATATTCCCTCTGAGTTGAAATGACATCCATGCGTTTTTCAAACTCTTCTCGCTGACGTTCCGCTTCACCCATTTCATGTTTTAATACCTTGATTCTATCCTTGGTATTTTCATATTCCTGGTTTTTTTCAATGTATGATTTTTTAAGGCGGTTCAGAAGCTCAGTTTTGGTAGCGAGGTTTTTTGGAATTCCTTCGATTTCCTTTTCAATCTCAAACTTTTGAGACAGGATCTCCTGTAGTTTCTGTAATTTATCAAATGTTCCCTGCATGATTATATTTTCCTCTCATCCCCTGATATTAATTTTCCAGATAGTCTTTTAATCGGCGGCTTCTCTTTGGATGCCTGAGCCTGCGGAGCGCCTTAGCCTCAATCTGTCGTATTCTTTCCCTAGTGACATTAAAATACAACCCTACTTCCTCAAGAGTCAATGAGTAGCCGTCTTCCAGGCCAAATCTCATTTTAAGCACTTCCTGTTCTCTTGGCGGCAGTGTTTCCAAAACTTCCTGAAGTTGTTCCTGAAGGATCTTGAAAGCCGTCTGATTTGCCGGATTCTCAACATCTTTGTCTTCAATGAAGTCTCCCAGAAGCGAATCTTCTTCCTCTCCAATGGGAGTTTCAAGAGATATGGGCTCTCTGGCTACATTTTTTACAGATTTGACCCTGGCAACAGTCCAGCCCAGTCTTTCTGCAATTTCTTCATCAGTTGGTTCTCTTCCTTTTATCTGCATCAACTGTCTGGATTCACGAACAACCTTATTGATCTGTTCAATCATATGTACAGGAACACGGATTGTTCTTGCCTGATCTGAAATAGATCTGGTAATGGCCTGTCGGATCCACCATGTCGCATAAGTTGAGAATTTATACCCCTTACGATATTCGAACTTCTCAACAGCTTTAATGAGTCCGATATTTCCTTCCTGGACAAGATCAAAAAAGTGAAGACCTCTGTTTGTATATTTTTTGGCTATACTAACAACCAATCTAAGGTTGGCTTTAATCAAGCGGTCTTTGGCATTCTTCATCATGGTTCTTCCATGATTTATGTCCTGAGCCTTGATAAGAAGATCTTCGGAGGTATTTTCAAATTCAACTTCAAGATCATGGAGATTCTTTTCTGCCACTTGTACCTGACGGATGAGTTCTTTGATTTCATCACTGGTAAGCCCCAAAGAATCTTCAATTTCATGTCTTTTGACTTTGCTGGCCAGTCCCCTTCCAAGATTTCTCAGTTCTTTCATGTTGCTGACTCTTAAAGTCCGCTCAATCTTGTCCTGTTTTCTTCGATTCTGTTTAATTTTCCTGGCAGCATCAATATACTTCTCAGAAAGATAAAAAATCTCTTCCTGATGTATGTCTATACTGATGATTGCTTCCAGTAGTTCCACTCTTTTAGCAGTCAGTTTTTTATCGAAAATAACATCCCCGTCTGTCGCTGCAATTTTCTCTTTTTGATCCATATAGGCTTTCAAAGATGGAAAAATTGACTTTAAGGGTTCTCTGTAATACTGATTCAGCCTTCGTTTTTCAGCCAGATAATCCGATATCTCTTTCTTGGAAAAATTCATTTCTCGTGGATCGGCTTTTGAAAAAGCTTTCTGGGCCAGATGAAAGAATTCTGGAATAATCATTCCCGAGGTTTTGAGGATATTTTTTATAATCTCCTCGCCTTCTTCCATCTGTTTAGAAAGTTCTACTTCCTGTAAGGCTGTGAGAAGATTTTCTTTTCCTATTTCTCTGAGGTAGAGCCTTATGGGATCATCTATAGAGGAGTCTTTCTCGTTAAAAACGAGTTTTCTTGTGTCTCCTCTTTCAGGTTCCTCTTCCTCGTCACTCTTGCTACTTTCGTCATCATCTTCTTCAAGATCATCATCGAGTTCCAGTTCATCTTCATCTATGATGCCATCAGTATCGGGTTCTCCATCAGTATCATCACTGGCAACGACAACCACCGGATCTGAAATGATAGAGGCCACTCCATCATCTATATCATCATCTTCAAGATCGTCTACCAGATCTTCTTCAGGGTCGACACCGTCAAGAGCAGGTTCATCCTCGATAATATTCACATTCATTTCTTCTAATAATGAAATGACAGCTTCAATCTTTTCTGAGTTCACAATATCATCGGGAAGCAATTCATTCATCTCGCTATATGTGAGACTTTTTTTTGTTTTTACATACTCTAATAATTTACTTATCGCGGGGTCAGTTTCAATTTCTGACATTATTCCCTCACCTTCAAATCTTCAATTTCCTTGTCAAGGGTCTGTTTTTCTATAATCAGTTCATTCACCAATTCCCAGGAATGGTTGTCCTTTGTGGCTTGACTCATAATACGGTTGATTTCTCTGCTTCTCTTCTGCAGATATCTCCTCCTGATAAGAAGGAGCGTTGTATTGATCAACTCTGACGCATTTTCATCAAGCTCGCCGGTAGAAATCTTTTCCATCATTATCCTTTTCACGGACTCATCTTCTATTCTAGACATCAAACTTTCAGTGTTGCTTTCATTGTTTTTTTCACATTCAATAAGGGCGTTGTATAAAATTATGGCCCTCTGGTCCTGAAAGTCAAATTCACTTAGATATTGTTTGATTTTCGATAAGAATTCCCGATGCTGAGCCACAGCTAAAATTAAGAATAGCTCATCCGTCATTTTCTGATCCTGAATTGGGGGCTGTTTTGTTTTAATATCGTTCCTGGATAATTTTTTCGTCTGGCGGTTTAGTTCAAAAAGCAATGATTTGCTTTCTATTCCTAAATTTTCCGCTAGTGTACCAAGACATAAATCCCTTTTTATTTCAGACTCAATCGACTCAATATATGGAAATAATTCCTTTACTACCTGTTCCTTACCCTCCGGTGTTGAAATATCATAAGACACCATTGCAAAATGTAACAGGTATTCGAATAGATTTACAGAGGTTTTCAACACTTTTTTTAATGTTTCACCCCCTTCTTTTTCAAGAATTTCCGCAGGATCAGAATTCTCTGGCAGTTTTATTACTTTTACTGGCAATTCCTGCTGCTCAAAAACAATACCTGCTTTGTAGGTTGCCGCTCTTCCGGCAGCATCTCCGTCAAATAAAATATACCCTCTTTCACTATACCGTTTGAGCAGCCTCGACTGTTCTTGCGTGAAAGCCGTGCCAAGGGGAGCCACAGCAGTTTTGATTCCCGCCTGATGAAGAGCCACAACATCGACATTGCCTTCACACAAATAAAATTCCTTGGTCTTTCTCAATTCTTCACGACTCTGCCATAGGCCATAAAGGAGCCTGCTCTTATTGTATAGGGCTGTTTCCGGAGAGTTTATATATTTAGGAGATTTTGGATCGTTGTTCATTGTCCTGCCACTGAAAGCTATGACTTCTCCCTGGTTGGAATAGATTGGAAACATGAGTCTGTCATAAAATAGAGGCCAACGGGAATTTTTTTTTGAAAATAATCCGGATGAGGCTAGAAAATCTTCTGAATAATTTCTGTCTTTTAAAAACCCATAGAGCCAATTGGGGTCTGATGGGGCGTAACCCAGTTGGAATTTCAGGATTGTTTCTTCATGTATGCCTCTGCGGGTTAAATACTGTCTTGTAGCCGCGGCCTGGTCGTTATTCATGAGGATGTAATGAAAACTTCCACAGACTCTCTTATAAAGATCTTTGAGTGAGTTCCTTTGGATCACATCTTCTTCGGATTCGTCAGACTGTTCCGGTAGTATGACACCTGCCTTGTCGGCCGCGAAGCGGATAGCCTCAATGAAACTAAGACCTTCTATTTCCATAATGAAGTTAAAAAGACTTCCTCCTTTATGGCATCCAAAACAGTAGTACATCCCCTGCTCTGGCCTGACTGAAAATGAAGGAGTTTTTTCATTATGAAATGGGCAACAGCCCCAATAGCGGTCACCTTTTCGCTTTAGAGTAGAGTATTCACCAATGATACTCAGTATGTCGCTTTTTTCCTTTATCTCTTCAACTAGGGCTTCAGGTATTCGCATTCAGTCTATTTGCTCCTAAAACCCTGGATGTAGGATTCACGGGCATTGTTATGATCTGCCAGGGTGCTTGTAAAATTATGAGTCCCCGCAGCGGCATCTTTCACTACAAAAAAGAGATAGTCTGTTTGAGCCGGATTGAAGGCAGCTTTCAGAGCTGTTTTTCCAGGATTGGAAATCGGGGCCGGCGGAAGAGTCTTATTCAAATAGGTATTGAATTCAGACTGGATTTCAAGGTCTCTGAAAAAAACCCTGTCCGGGTGGGGTTTGCCCTGCTCTTCTGTAATCACATATATGACAGTGGCACAGGATTGAAGCGGCATACCAATCTTCATCCGATTATAAAAGACTGAGGCTATGAGGGGGGCCTCTACAGCGACTCGATACTCTTTTTCAACAATTGAAGCCAGGATCACTTTCTCCTGCAACTTGGCATTTGACAATTCTTTATAAAATGGAAATATATCTTCAAGGTTATTAAAATATGTTTGCACCATATGTTCCAGAACCTGTTCTGGTGGAAAATCTAGCTGAAAAAAGTAGGTATCGGGAAAGAGGTACCCTTCGGCAGAATTTCCGGGTATACCCAGACGGTTTAACAATTCCTTGGATTTTAATGAATCAAGAAAAGCCTCCTGGTTAACAATTCCTTTAGACTCCAGGATGATTGCAATTTCAGAAGATGTCAGACCCTCTGGAATCGTCACTTTCACCAACTCTTGTTTTCCCTCCTCAAGGAGGCGCAGAATCTCCAAGCCGCTTAAATTCGGCGAAAAGTTGTACAAGCCGCTCTTGACTGAGAACGGATGTATAAGGCGGCTATAGACCTTGTATAGCCATTTATCATGGATTAAGTTTCGCTCTTGAAGCAAGTCCAGTGTGGAATACAGAGATTCGCCTTTTGGGATGGTTATCTGTATCATTTCCGTTGGATCATGGCCATCTGAGACGGGCTGAAAACTCTTGTATATGTAGAATGTAATTCCGGCTGTTGATATTACCAGAATAAGTAATAGTATGATTAATATTTTTTTAAACAATTAAGACTCTCCTGTAGTCATATTCTGAAGAGATTGAATTTGGGACACTGTGAGCGAGTTGAATAATTTTTTTTCAATTTTATGGAGGAGTTCTTTCATAGGCGTATCCAGTTTCTCATACTCGGAAGACAGATACTGATAAAGCCGAACCATCTCTTCCTCAGTCATAGTAATAGTCATTTCCATAAGTTAGACAACTTCAAAGTTCTATATTTAAACCTTCTACCGCCAGTTGAACATTTACTTCGGGTTTTCCCTTAGATCTATGGGTATACCAGCGGGCAGACCGCTGAATCGATGACATCTTTTTATCATCATAAAGAGGCTCATGATGAAAGAGGTATAACTCGGATATACCAAATTCGATGGCAAAATCTACGGCCATGCTATAAGACGAATGACCCCAGTCATATTTTTCAAATGCTTCACCCAGGGTATATTGAGCATCCAGAACAAGGGCGTCTGCCCTCTCAAAAAACTTAATGTTTTTTTTGGACCTGTTGAAATCCTCCTGTCTAAGTTCTGTATCGGAAGAATATATGAAACTCCTGTCATTCTGTTCAATCTTATAGGCAAATGATCCATTGGGATGATTTCGCTTTATCCAGAAGATTTTGCCTCCAGGAAGGTCCAGTCTATTACCCTTCAGAAGGTGAAAGTTGCATTTTGCATTGAAAGAATCAAAAGTCACAGGATGATAGGGAGCAACCATGAAATTTCGCAGAATCTCTTCCATCTTAGGATAGGGACTGTAAAAATGGACTGTTACTTCCGGATCATACATCATGCCAAAATAAGGTAGTCCCAGAATGTGATCATAGTGAAAATGACTGAAGAATATATGAAAGGTCTTAACCTTGTCCTTTCTTTTACGCAGGGATCTTTCAAGCTCTCTTAATCCTGTCCCGCAATCAAGTATGACTAAGGACTCTTCGCAAAGTCTAACCTCAATACAGGCCGTATTACCTCCGGTTGTTCCGAAGATATATTCGGGTAACCGGGACAAAAAGAGCTCTCGGCTCTCAGGACTGACAAGGTCGGATGGTTTTACTCGTTGTATAGCAGCTGCAATTTTTGATTGTACAGCCTCTGGCGTCAAAGGAGTCGGTGAAGATCCCCTCACCCCTCTCAACCGTATATTCATTCCGCCTCCGGAGGAGATTCACTATCAGGAGTCAATGTCAAAAGGTGGGTCTAATTCTCTTCCCTTCAACCAGTCCTGTATTTCTTCTTCTTTGTAGAGTTTTCCATGATTCATACCCGGACAGGATTGTGATTCTTCCTGCCATGACTCTTTAGAATCAACAATGGCAGACCAGAACGGATAACTGCGGCATTGCAAAGGTCTCGCCTCATAAACACTGCATCCCAAACCGTTTTGCCAGAATATACAATCATTATTGGGTTTCTCAATGAGACTGACCCTTCTGAAAAATCCTACATCTACTATTCTACAGTATTTTTTGATAAATTCATCCTGAGATATAGATAAATATGATAAAAGATTAATTACATCTTTTTCGGATAGGAAAACATAACCCGGTTCGTGTCGGCAACAATGCCCACACTGTGTGCATTCAAACTGGAGGCCCTTACTGTAGAATTCTTTACCCATCTAAACCTCCTATAAATAAAAAAAAGCCTTCTCAAATGAGAAGGCTTTTGGGATGATGGGGAGAGAAGGATTTGAACCTTCGAAGCCGAAGCAACAGATTTACAGTCTGCCCCCTTTGACCACTCGGGAACCTCCCCGGATCAGTTATATAGAAAAAAAAGCCTTCTGTCAGATTCGAACTGACGACCCCGAGATTACAAGTCACGTGCTCTGGCCAGCTGAGCTAAGAAGGCATAAATTATGGGGAGAGAAGGATTTGAACCTTCGAAGCCGAAGCAACAGATTTACAGTCTGCCCCCTTTGACCACTCGGGAACCTCCCCAGGTTTCCTATACAACTAATGACGGTTTGCCATAATGTGCTTCCCGACGATCGGTAATTTAAATAATCTCTGAAAAAATGTCAATAGAGTTGATATCTTTTATTTGAGGTATATTCAAACAACGTGGTCCATTTTCATCAATTGCAACCATGTGTTCAAAATAAGAGCTTGGTGAACCATTGTTTGTTGTATAACCTTTTTCCTTGCTGTATATCAGTTTAGTGCCTTTTTGAGCAATCACGGGTTCAATGGTCAATACCATACCGGCATTCCATTTAACATCATTTTTATTCAAAATTGAATAACTTATATCCGGAGCTGTATGGATGGATTTTCCAATTCCATGTCCGCAGGCCTCTTCAATCAGGGCATAGGGAGATCCCGTTAATTCCCTGTGTACGACTTTTTTCATTTCAAAACTATTTTCATTTAATCTTATTGAAGAGAACGCAGATTTTGAAACATCCCAGGACTTTTGTAAAAGAGCCCTATTTTCAGGACTCTTGTAACCACAAATGAAGGTCCAGGCGGAATCGGCAAACAAACCGTTTTTCTGAAGAACGAGGTCTAGGGTCACAATATCTTCGGAGGAGAACACACTTTCATCGGGATGCGAATGGCAAACCCGCTGATTCACATTAATATCGAATGAGGCTGAATGACACATTGTACGATGACTCTGCAGGATTTCATCCAACTTATTTTGCAGGGACAAGCCGTTATTACCAGGAACTATTTCTTTCCCCAATAGGAGAAGACATTCATGAAGGTACAATGAAAGATCGGCTATGCTTTGGATTTCTGCGTGTGTCAGCATTTAAACATTTGAATCTGAAGAAATATCGGTTCTCAGTAATCGTGCATCTCCGAGATAAACTGGAATAGGCTTTGTGTCATTTTCTGAATTATAAGTCATGAGTATCCGAAGCATCCTTGGTTGAGTAAAGTCTTCACAAACAGCTTCTTGAGTGCAGAAAAGGGGCGTATCATTTAAATTATTGGATAAACGCAATGCCTTAGCTGGATTAAAGGTTATGTCTTGAGTTTGTGAAAAAATAATACTCACAAGGTCTGTTGCTTTTAGCCTATTTAATCTCATTAAGTCTTTGTAGAGTTTATCTACGCACAAAGTCAGCTCTCGTTCACTGTTTGAATCCAGGGATATTGCTCCCCTGACAGCTTTTACCATAATTCATACCTCTTAAGTTATTTTAAAATCCATTAAATAGAGTCATTAGAAATTTCATGAGAATATAGAGAAAAAGAATCAAAAGGGTTTTTAAGGAGGTTAATACATAAAATAGAATTCCTTTTAGACCATTATTCCACCCCCACAGTGTATAGACGAGGGTATTCCCGAGGGATAGGACTATAAATGTATAAAAAAACAAATCCATTAAGTCAAAGATAACTCTTATAGTTCTATCCGAAAATCCTTGGAAGTTTCCAAGGATGTACAGGACAAATATGATGAGGGACATGAAGAAAAAATAAAGAGTAATCCGTGATAGTAATGGTGGAAGCCACAGCTTTTGTCCCTTGTAAAACCTTTTCATAATTGGAGTCTATTTTATCATAGCTTCTCTGTTTTTGAACACTGTCAGACAGATCAGTGTTGCCAGAAGAAATATTTAACCTTAAAATCAAAACTATGAATCAGAAGTTTTATAACAGCTCAATGATCCCGTTGAATCAGGCCCTATCCTATTTGGAGAGCCGGAGTGATGATTTTGTTCCATTGTCTGTTGTGAAGACAGATATGATTCCCTTTTTTCAGGCCGACAATTCAATCAAAGCGGTTTTGTTTGATATATACGGGACTCTTCTCATCTCAGAAGCCGGAGACATCGGTTTAAGCGCACTGGATCAGGGAGAAGATCATCTCATTCAGATCGAAACTACAGAAGGTCAAAAAGAAATTGGATATAATAAACTAAAATCCATGTTGTTCCATCGCATCAGCTATTACCATGAGATGGTCAAAAAGAAGGATGTAGGAATTGTATATCCAGAGGTGGATATCATTACATTATGGTCTGATATTTTCCATCTTCTGGGATTCCGGGATTACAATATCGCTGATTTACTGAAAGCATCCATAGCTTTTGAGATTTTTAGCAACAAAGTTTGGCTTATGCCTGGAGCACTCTCTCTTATTGAGTTCTTGCGTATAAGAAGAATGCCATTAGGGATCGTTTCAAATGCTCAATTTTATACACCCTTATTGTTTGAGTTTTTATCAGGACTGACTTTGGATCGTATGGGGTTTCAAGAGAAGTATATCTCCTGGTCATATAAAAAAAAATGTGGTAAACCTGATCCACTGATTTTTAGAGATCCCCTGGATGAACTTAAACGTTTAGGGATCAAATGTCATGAGATTTTGTATGTTGGAAATGATATGCTAAACGATATTGCCACAGCATCAGCTCTAGGACTGAAAACTGCTTTATTCGCCGGAGACCAGAGGTCGTTGAGGATGAGAGAGCAGGATTCGAGAGTCATAGGTGTAAAAGCCGACTATATAATCACCGAATTGGGCCAACTGGAAGTAGTTCTTATGGGAGGGGTGGATGACTAAGAAAATTAAAGTAAAAAAAGAAGGGAAATCAAGGTTTAAAAAATTCAAAAATCGTCTTTCCTTTCTCATTGTGCTGGTATTTGCCGCTTTTGTATTTTATATGGGTTGGATTCAGATCAGAATTCCCGAAGGGGTTCATGCTCTTGTTTATACGAAAACCGGTGGTTATGACAATCAGTTAATTTCGCCTGGTCAATTTGTCTGGCGATGGGAGAACTTATTCCCTGGAAATATGACACTTCATTTTATTGAATTAAAAAACAGCCGTGAAGAGTATACAATGACTGGGTATTTGCCTTCAGGAGAGCTCTATGGTCAGTATATCAACCGACCAGAGGCCTTTCATTATACATTTGAAGTAGAGTATCGTTTTTCAATAAAAGATGAGAGCTTTGTCTCTCTCATTGAATCGGGGACTTACTATTCCCAGCTTATTGAAGATAGAAATCAAGAGTATGTTGCGGCAACAAATGAGATTATTCAAGATTTTTTTAAGGATCAGGATTCCCTCAATCTTGAGGGCATAAGTGAAGCTGAAAAGATGCTCAGTCTCAAGATTTCAGAGTCTGATCCAAGGTATCAGCTCAATGATTTAAGAATTATATCGTATCAGTATCCGGATATTGAACTCTATGAGCAAACAAGAGCCTACTTTCTAGAAGAATTGGCGGTTCTCCGTCAGGCAGAACTTAAGACTGAACAGATACAAACAGAGCTAGAGACAGTCACTTCAAGAAAAATGGACCTTCTTAGGCAATATGGAGAAGTTCTCAGCGAGTTTCCTGTACTCCTTCAGTATTATGGATTGGATAAGGAAAAAATCGATCCCTCTCTGTTTCAGGACTTTAGCCAGGCTTCTGAATCTCCCTGATCATCATCAGGTGTCCTGAAGTCATTGCTATGGAAAACTCCTTTCCTGTCAATCTGTTGCTGATTCCTGCATCTCCTCTCTTCCAGTGCAGATTGTCCAGGGGCCATTTCAGGCCAGAACTGGTCATCCTGACAGTCTGTGAACCCAGTGGGAAAAAAGAAATCAGTTCATTATCCTGACCATGACCGTTATAGGCCTTATGGATGTAGTGGACTTCTTCCTCTTGGGTAATCCATAGATCAGGGGGATTTTGTCGTTCAAAAAGATTGGATATTGCCAACAGATGATCCAACCTTCCCCCTCCTCCTCCAATGATAATAACAGGTGAATGGCCCTTTGATTGGAGATGCATTAAACCCAGTTCAGTATCTGTAAAATCTTTATCTTCATAATGTTTCTCAATAATTTCAGGGTTGAATCCTCTTAGGAGTTCTTTTGAACTGATTGAATCCATGTCTCCCAGTATATAGTCCGGCTTGACAGAATGATCCAAACAATAGTCTAGTCCCGAATCGGCAGCTATCACATAGCTCGGTTTTTCCAATAGATATTTGATCCTGCTGAAGTCAGGTCTCTGCCCTCCGGTGATAAGGATTCCCTGCATAATCAGCTCCTGAATAAAATGAATTCTTGAAAAATTATTATATTTCTCTAAAGGAAGATATTCAAGTTCCGAAAATTTAAACAGCGAATAAGGATGTTCGCATTATGAAAGTTATATCATGGAGGATATACAATGATTATTAATCACAACTTGAGTGCTCTCAATACAGCACGTGCCAATTCAATCAATGATTCGAATGCAGCCAAGAGTATTGCCAAATTATCATCAGGTTCCCGGATCAATAAAGCTGGAGACGATGCATCAGGATTGGCTGTCTCTGAAAAAATGCGTTCACAAATCAGAGGTTTGAATCAGGCTTCTAGAAATGCATCAGATGGTATTTCATTCATTCAGACAGCAGAAGGATTTTTACAGGAAACCGGTGATGTTCTCCAGAGACTGAGAGAGCTTGCTGTACAGGCATCCAACGGGATTTATACTTCAGAAGATAGAATGCAGATCCAGGTTGAAGTGTCACAGCTTGTTGATGAGCTTGATAGAGTTGCATCCCATGCACAGTTCAATGGTCTAAATATGCTCACTGGACGATTTGCACAGTCTACAGGAGAGAATGCAGTCACCAGTTCAATGTGGTTTCATATTGGAGCGAATATGGATCAGAGAGAACAGGTTTTTATAGGAACCATGAACTCTTCTGCTTTGGGTGTCAGACAGGTGGCTACTGGTAATATCATGTCAATTTCAACTCCTGAACAGGCAAACAGAAATATTGGTGTTCTTGATATGGCTCTAAAGAGAGTCAATAAACAGAGAGCTGACCTTGGAGCCTATCAAAACAGATTGGAAATGGCTGTGAGAGGTATCGATGTAGGTGCTGAAAATCTTCAAGCTTCGGAATCAAGGATCAGAGACCTTGATATGGCTCAGGAAACGGTTGAGTTTACAAAGAATCAAATTCTTGGTCAGGCTAGCAATGCTATGTTGGCTCAGGCAAATCAGAGAACACAGCAGGTATTGCAGTTGCTACAGTAATCCTCTCTTACAATTTATACAAACAACAAAACCTTTACAGAAACCCGGTCTTAGGATCGGGTTTTTTTTGCTTTGTATTGACATCCGGCGGTATGACCGATAAGTTCCATCTAATGAGAATAAAATTTCCTGATGAAGTAAAAATCATTTCCTCTAGAATTAAAAAAGCCGGTTTTAGAAGTTATCTCGTAGGTGGAGCCGTTCGAGATCAGTTGCTGGGTCTTTCTGCCAAGGATTATGACCTTTGTACAGATGCTCTTCCTGAGGATATCATGTCCATATTTAAAAAAGTCATTCCTACCGGGATTAAACATGGAACTGTCACTGTTTTGATGAACAGTGAATCCTATGAAATCACTACATTCAGGATTGATGGGAAGTATAGCGATGGGCGAAGACCTGATGATATTTTATTCACAGACGATTTAACCGAAGATTTGAAAAGAAGAGATTTCACTATTAATTCAATTGCTTATGATGTTCTTGAAAACAAAATTTATGATCCTAATAATGGAGAGGCCGATTTAAAATCTGGTATCATACGAGCAATCGGAGTTCCTGAAGAACGGTTCCGGGAAGATGGTCTTCGATCCATCAGGGCTTGCCGTTTTGCCTCTCAACTCAATTTCACCATAGAGAATGAAACGATTGAAGGGATTAAAAATTGTCTTTCCAATATTCAGGATCTATCGGCTGAACGAATTTATGAAGAATTTCTCAAAATTATGAAGACAGACAAGCCTTCTTTATCATTCCATCTCTTTCAGGAAACTGGCATACTTCCTCTGATTCTTCCCGAACTGAGTCTTTGCATTGGAGTCGGTCAAAAGGGGGCTCATGAATTTGATGTGTTTGAGCATCTGCTGAGAAGCTGTGATGCAGCATCACCTGAAAATTCTGATGTCCGTTTTGCTGCTCTTTTTCATGATCTTGGAAAACCTGCTGTTAGAAGCATTGGTGACGATGGAATCCCTACTTTCTATAATCATGAGATGGAATCTGTTAAGATTGCCCAATCAATTATGAACCGTTACAGATTTCCCAAGAACAAAATGAAGAGGATCCTCCAACTGATTCAGAACCATATGTTTCATTACACCGAAAACTGGAGTGATTCTGCTGTTAGACGTTTCATTAGGAAGATTGAATTATCCTATATGAGTGATCAGTATGCGCTTCGTGAAGCCGATATTCAAGGGATGACCCGTGGCTCCATTCCAGAAGATGGGTATGGCTTGCGAGAGTTGAAGCTGCGAGTCGCTGCGATATTGGAAGAAGAGAATGCCTTTTCTGTGAAAGACCTGGCAGTCAACGGAAAGGATGTTATGACGGCCACGGGTATTAAGGGCGGTCCTATGGTAGGTCATATTCTGGATTATTTACTTGAAACAGTTTTAGATGATCCTAAACAGAATAATAAGGCTACACTCTTAGATATAGCTTCAAAGTATTCAAAAACACTCAAATAAAATGGTTATTTATCTTCAGGATTGAGTGTGAGATAGGCCTGTTTCGCGGCTTTTTGTTCCGCTTCTTTTTTATTCTTTCCTACACCCGGACCATAGGATATGTCATTAACATTGACTTCAATCCAAAAAGTTTTATTATGATCGGGCCCTGATTTTTTAATCACAGTATACCGTGGATATATTTTATATGTCTTTTGGCAAAATTCCTGAAGTAATGTCTTAAAATCACGCTTATGTTTTTTTTCAAGAACTTTCTCAATTTGTGGAATGAGCAATGTTGAGATAAATCGAGCAACCTCTTTAAAGCCAACATCTAGGTAGTAGGCTCCGAAAATAGCTTCCATTGCATCTGCTAGTATTGCTTTTTTGAGACGTCCGCCAGAATTTTCTTCACCCTTCCCCATCAATAAATATTTTTCAATTTCAAGTTGATGTGACAGTTCGGCTAAGCTTTCTTCGCTGACTACAAAGGATTTAATTCGGGCCAAGTCACCCTCTGCCTTATCGGGGAGATAATTATATAGATAGTCCGAAACGACAAGCCCGAGGATAGAATCACCTAGAAATTCAAGTTTTTCATTATTTTCAAATTGATCCTGATGCTCATTCGTGTAAGATCTATGACAGAACGCCAGATTAAGAAGATCGTGGTTTTTGAATTTTATTCCAGCTGATTTTTCGAAGATTAATAATTCTTTCTTTCTTAAAAGAGTACAGGGCATAGAAACTATGCCCTGTGTTGTAGAAAAAAGTTTCACTGTTGGATTCGATTATTTACCAAGTTCTGCTTTAATGAAATCAAGAGCATCAGAAACTTTTTCAAATTCTGTTGCTTTTTCATCGGGTACGGATACACCCATTTCAGAATCGATAGCATAAAGGAGTTCATATGTGTCCAGACTGTCCGCTCCGAGGTCTTCTCTAAAGCGTGCGTCAAGAGTAATTTTATCCTCTTCCACTTCCAATTTTTCAGCAATAAGATTCTTCAGTTTTTCGAATAATTCATCCATCGTAAGACTCCTTGAAATTAAGCCATATCCTGAGGCTCAATAATCTGATTACCCTTGTAGAAACCACACTTAGGACAAACTCTGTGTCTAAGAACTTTATTTCCGCAGTTACTGCAGGATACCAAAGTAGGAACGCCCATTCTCATGTTAATGGTACGTCTTCTTTTGGACCTTGCTTTTGATGTTTTATATTTTGGTACTGCCATTTATAATCCTCTCCTGGCTGTTATTGACTGGAAGAATATAGTACGTCCTCTTTTTTTTGTCAAGGTATCCACATCTGTTAAAATAAATTAGCTTTTTAATTAATTTTACCCTTATCAAATATTTTTTCTCTCAGAAGTTTTTCTACATTAAGGGGGATCATTTTACTCACATCCGCCCCTAGCTGCACAAGTTCTTTGATGGAGGAAGACCGTAGGACAAAATACTTCTGATCCGTAGGAAGAAAAATCGTTTCAACTTGCGGATTCAGCTGCTTATTCAGCATGGATAGTTCAAATTCGTACCCAAAATCATCCACAGCACGTACGCCTCTCATTATAACACCAATATTATTGTTATGAGCGTAGTCGACTATCAACCTGTCCCAAAGGGTGACCGTCACATTGGGTATGTCCTCTATCATATCATTTATTAGAGTAAACCTTTCTTCTGGAGTCAGTAGATATTTCTTTTGATAGTTTACGGAAATAACAACATCCAGGGAATCAAAGAGTTGAGATCCTCTTTTGATCAAATTTAAATGTCCATTGGTCGGTGGATCAAATGAACCGGGAAACACTGCTTTTACCATGCTGTTTATCTTAATGATTTTGCAGCTGGTAATCAACACAAACAAATATTGTAAATTTTAGCAAATCTGCGGAAAAAATAAAGGATTAAAACTCCGAGTGAAAACAAATAAATTATTTATATGTAGAATTTATTTTGACATTCTCTGTTTAAATGGATAGACTAATTTCATGAAAAAAATAACACCTGTCTATTGGATGATGATATTAATCTTTGCATTTTTCTCCTGTAAAACAGTCGAACCTGTGGCTGAAGAACAGACTGTTCAGGTTGAACCAGCAGAGGAGGACATTAAAAGCGTAGAAGAGCCTCTCGTCGCAGAAAAGACCGTTGAAGAAGAGGTCATTGTTAATAACGAAACAGGGTTTGCAGTCTCTGCTGCTCTGTACGAACAAACATTCAATGAAATGAAGGAACTTATTGAAAATCTTAATGAAATTATTTCTGATGAAAATTATGACAAATGGAAATTATTCCTCTCGGATAATTACATTCAAACATATAACGATAAAGAGAAATTAAAACAGATTTCTGAGCAATCTGAAATTCTGGCCGATAATAATATAGTGCTTGGAACTTTAAAGGATTATTTTGAATGGGTAGTTGTCCCTAGTCGATCAAAGGCTGTCTTGGATGATATTGTTTTTATGGATGATAATCATATTACTGCCTATACTTTGTTTAGAGAAAAAAGAACAATCCTTTATGAATTAGAAAATGTTGATGGTAAATGGTTAATTAGTGTTTGGTAAAATATACGTATAATGAATATAATTAAAGTGGGAGAAATTAAAATGAATAAATTTAAGCTGGGTGCTGTCCTTCTGTTTTCTATCCTTCTAACGATGAATCTTGCTGCTCAGGAAGATGAGCAGACAATTGAAGAGTTGTATTTAAAGAGTCAGGTTAAAGTTAAAATTATCAAGGCTGAGGCAGACTCTGTGGATCGTGACATGAAGATGATCGCCATTCAAGACATTGAGAAAATGATATCAGATGGTGATGTAGACCCCGATAATAGAGAAATGGTTGGAATCCTTAGCAGCTTGGGAACAGAGGGCATTAGCAATCAGGTCATCGAACAGGGAGCTGTTATTAACAACTTTCCCATGGTTCGTAAAGAGGCCGTGAGATTACTGGGTGAAGTCGGAGGGGATTTTGCACGTGAATCGCTTATCACCGTACTCTTAACTGATAACGAGCCTATGGTTCTGGCAGAGGCTGTTGTGGCTATTTCTAAGGTTGGTACTGATGACAATGGAGTGGCCATGGCTGTTCTCGCCGATGCCATGCGTTCTCAAACAGCTCTGAATAAAGATAATAATTTTGCCAATGCTTTTATTTTAGCCGTTGAAAATTTGGCGGATGACAGTGATGGAATTGATGATATCAGGGTCTTTGAAGAATTGACAAAGATTGCAGACCCTAGAAGTGGATACATCACCGTTGTACGTAAAAAAGCATTTGAATTGTTGAAAGATCTACAGGACTTTTGATTTCATAGAGTTCTGGAAATAAAAAAGCCACCCAAGAGGTGGCTTTTTTTTGAATACAATAGAATCCTTATAGAATTTCTTTCTTAAGTGATCCTCTCCATTCTGGAGGATCCTCTTCTTTTTCCTCGTATTCAATTTCTCTTACAATCTTGAAATTCTTATTCTGATTGTTTTCTGTTTGAATAACAGCAAATTTACCACTTCCAAGATAGACAATCTTTTCCTGTTCTTTGAGCGTCTCATTTTCTGCAATTTTCTTGATGATACAGTCAAAATGGGCCGGGAGACCTGAATCTCTTTCTTTGATGGCGGAGCTGAGGTCTCTGATATTCTTTTCACACAGAGAACAACTCACCGCAGGGCCGGTGTAGCTAATTGTCTGACTGGTCTTCTTCCTTCCCTTATAGTTCCGGTTTCTATTGTTTTTCCGGGGGGGACGGCTACTATTGGAATTTGATGCCACTTTTATCCTCGTTCATATGAACAATTTCATTTGTTAATGTCAATGCGATCCTTGTAATTGCTAAATCAAGATAATCTTGTTCCAATATTTTGGACTTTAATTCCTTGAGTTTTTTTGGATCTGTATTTTTCGCGATTCTTACCATTCGGAGCTCCTTCTCCCTAGATAAAATCCTCAATATGATTCAAAACTTTCATCCTCCTTGACAAAAGAATCAAATCGAAACCGACATGATAACCATCATAATCCGGATTCTGTTGAAGAAAAAGAGTTGCAACCCTCTTTATCCTCTGGATTTTACTTGTATTTATGCTGAAATGTAAATCCTCCCAGCCGATATAATCCCAATTTTTAATTTCACAAAAAACAATTTTATTTCCCTTTACAGCTATAATATCGACTTCTCCGAAGGATTTCCTGAAGTTTCTTTTTATAATTTGATATCCTGATGATGAGAGATAATCTGTAGCTCTCTGCTCTCCAAGAACACCTTTTTTATGCTGTATCATTCCTTAATAACAGAGAATTTAGATCTACTGCTTTAACAATAAAAAGGTTTTTGATTTCCAGTAGATTCAGTACAGGACCCATATCACCGGGATACTCTTTACCCGTACTGTCTATCAGTGTTATCACTTCTGGACGCAGAGGGGCTTCAGGGTTTCCTTTTATGACTCTGGCTACTGTAGAATCATTTAACATGACAATGCTCCCCAGAGGATAGATTCCCATACTGTGAATAAAATATCTGAGAATCTCGGGGTCAAATTTTCTAGAGTTATCACTGATGATATGCTTCATGGCTTCATAGCCAATCATCGAATTCCGGTAGGGCCTTTCACTCACCATGGCTTCAAAAGCGTCTGCAATGGAAACAATGCGAGCTTCCATAAGGATATCGTCTTTCTTTTTACCCTGGGGATAACCATCACCATCCCAGCGTTCGTGATGCTCAAGAGCTATTTGTGCAATCGTATCTCCATAACCCAGTTCCTTCGAGATAATCTGGTAGGAAAAAACTGTATGGCTCTTCAGTTTGTTCATTTCTGTACTGCTTAAGCCGGATTTTTTGACTTTTATTTCTTCGGGTATGCGCATCATTCCAATATCATGAAGGAGAGCGCCGTTGACAAGTTGCAGCAATTTTGGTCTAGGTCTATTCATGGCAAAACCAATAGTTAAGGTTAAAATTGCCGTATTAAGAGCACTTTTAGCCATGGCTTTTGTGCTGCTGTTGTGAGTTAGAACCATTCTAATCGTCTGCATTTTTTTATTTTCAACAGTATCTATCAACTTGTCAGAGATCCTATCCAGTTCTGCTACATTGATATCTTCCATCAGATTGATACGATTAAATAAATTATCCAAATCATCGAGAGTTTTATTATAGAACGTAGAGAGTTCCTTATCTGAGGGGATTCCCCAAAGTTGTCTGCTGTTCAATAAGTCTTCGTTTTCAGATTCAGAAAACATGCCTTCAGATTGAACCTCGGAGACTCCCCATTTATCAAGACGAGAGAGGTCTTTCTCTCTGATAGGAACCCCAGCGGGGATGAAAAGAGTCTCTTCATCTATGTATACCGGTTTATTACAAGAAAGACCGGGTTTTAAGTCGCTGACTTTATAATTATTCATTAGTAACCTGCTTTTATCTGTTAGACAGAGCCATTGCATAATACATTATAACATAAATCATTTTTTGATTGTATACTTTTCAATAAAAAAGGCTCCCTTTCAAAGGGAGCCTTCCAAATCAACTAAATAATTATGCCTTTGTAACTGTTTTTTTTCTTATCAGTTCTTTTACTTTGGCAGCCTTACCAACTCTATCACGGATATAATAGAGTTTGGCGCGTCTAACTTTACCGCGTCTGGTAACTTCAATCAATTGAATCTTTGGTGAATGAATGGGGAAAATTCTTTCCACACCTACACCGTAGGAAATCTTACGAACAGTAACAGTTCTGTTGATCCCCGTGTTGTTAATTGCAATAACGAGTCCTTCATAAATCTGAATTCTTTCGTTTTTACCTTCAATAATTTTAAAGTGAACCTTAACGGTGTCACCAACTCTGAAGTTTTCAGCGTTATCCTTCAACTGTTCAGCTTCAACAGCACGAATAATATCCATTACTTCATCCTCCTGTCTAAATCATGGCCGTCCCATAAATCAGGACGATTCTTTTTCGTTTTTTCCAGACGTTTTCCATGCCTCCATTCTACAATGCGGGCATGATGTCCGGATAATAAGATGTCAGGTACCTTTTGGTCTCTAAACACCTCGGGTCTAGTATAATGCGGGTATTCCAGCAGTGTATCCTGAAAGCTTTCTTCTTCCAGGGATTCCTGTGTAATGACTCCGTCGCAGAGCCGGTAGATACTGTCTATGACCACTAATGATGCTATTTCACCGGAGGATATTACATAATCTCCAATACACACTTCATCATCAACATACAGATCAATGATCCTTTGGTCAATGCCTTCATATCTGCCGCAAATGAGAACAATCTCTTTTTCTTCTGACAATTCCTCAGCAATTTTCTGAGTATATCTCACTCCCGATGGAGTTGGAAATACTGTTCTTTTTACAGAGGCCTTTACAGAGTCCAGCGCTAATGCCAGAGGTTCTGCCTTCAGCACCATTCCTGCTCCACCCCCATAGGGAGCATCATCACAAGTCCTGTGTTTATCCAGAGCAAAATCTCTGATATCCACAAGGTTGTACTCAATTAAACCCTTCTCTACTGCTTTTTTCATGATAGAACTGTTGAAGAATGATTCCAAAATTTCTGGAAACAATGTTAAAACGGTGAATTTCAATCCAAAATCCACCCTTCAAGCAATTCTATTGTCTTATTTTCTGTATCCACACCACCGATAAATACAGAATTAAAAGGGATCAGTTTCATCCCTTTTTCTGTTTTGATCTCCAGCAGGTCGTTCGATCCAGATTCCAGAATGGATTGAACTGAGCCAATCACTTTTCCTTCAAGCAAAATCTGACAACCATGAAGGTCGGCATGGTAGAATTCACCCTGTTCTAAGTGCGCCGCATGTTCCCTGGGGACCCATATGTCCCAACCGGAAAGCAGTTTACCCTTTTCAGGAGTATCAATCCCTTCCAATTTGATTAGTATTTCCCCACTAAAGGGAGTTACTTCTTCAATCTTGAAAATCTTAGATTGATCTTTGCTTTTCAAGGTGATCTTTTCCAAATCCATGAAATGGTCATATTCACCCGAAAAACTCATTACCTTCAGATAGCCTTTAACTCCGTGTGTTTTTCGGATACGGCCAATGGCTATTTCCTTCAACATTAGTCCAGAATTTCCAGCACAAACCTCTTACCGGTTTTATTGGCAGAAGCACTGAGGATCGTTCGAACAGCTTTTGCAATTCGTCCGTGTTTTCCAATGACCTTTCCAATGTCGTCGTCTGCAACTTTGAGTTCAATAATTGTAGACTTTTCACCTTCAATCATGTTGACAATTACACTATCAGGATCATCTACGAGAGATTTTGCTATAAATTCAACTAAGTCTTTTTCCACATCCACTCCACTGAAGATTTATTTGATAAAAAAGTTATTCTTGTTCAGAAGTTTCCGTACGGTCATAGTGGGCTGAGCCCCTTTATCTAACCATTCGCGGACTCTTTCTTCTTTGAATTTAACTTGCTTATCTGCTGCTTCAACCGGATGATAGTAACCCACTTCTTCAATGGTTCTACCGTCTCTGGGTGATCTTGAGTCCATAACAACTATTCTGTAATAAGGGCGCTTCTTCGCTCCCATTCTTTTCAGTCGTATCTTAACCACTATTCTTTCTCCTACTGTTTAAGACATGCCACCAAACTGCTGCATCAGCTGGGCTTGGTACTTTTTATTTTTGCTGATTTTCTTCATCATCAACCGCATTTTCTCAAAATTCTTCAGAAGCTTGTTTACATCGGCTACAGTGGATCCGCTACCCAAAGCAATACGCTTTTTCCGGGGTGGACCAATAATCCGATGATTCTGTCTTTCTTTCCGAGTCATTGAGAGAATGATTGCCTCTTCGCGTTTTAAAGCATTTTCGTCAATATCCTCTTCGGATACTTTCCCTGCCAATCCGGGAAGCATGCCGACAAGTGATTGAACACTGCCCATTTTCCGCATCCGTTGAAACTGTTCCAGATAATCTTCCAGAGAGAATGTGGCAGAAGCCATTTTCTTCTGAAGCTGGAGAGCTTCTTCTTCTGAGGCTGTTTCTTGTGCCTTTTCTACCAAAGAGACGATATCGCCCATTCCCAGTATTCGGGAGGCAATTCTCTCAGGATAAAAAGGTTCAAGATTTTCTATTTTTTCACCGACTCCGATAAACTTAATTGCTTTACCTGTGATGCTCTTGAGGGAAAGAGCAGCACCGCCGCGTGTATCGGAGTCAAATTTACTGAGTATAACACCTGACAAATCCAATTCTTCATCAAATGTCTTTGCTATGTCAACGGCACTCTGACCGGTCATAGCATCGGCAACAAGGATTGTTTCATCAGGTTTTACGGCATCTTTGATCTCTTTGATCTGTTTCATTAGATCAGCATCGATCTGAAGTCGACCTGCAGTATCAAATATTACCGTATTAAATTGAAACTTTTTAGCGTGTTTCAGCGCGTTTTTAGCGACTTTTACAGGATTCTGAGACTCTTCGGAATAAACTTCAACATCAGTTTGCTCTCCTAGGACCTTGAGCTGCTGAACAGCTGCGGGCCGTGCAAGGTCACAGGCAACCAGTAGAGGACGTCTCCCTTCGGATTTAAGGCGGGCTGCCAATTTTGCGGCAGTCGTTGTCTTACCAGCTCCGTTGAGCCCAAGAAAGAGTATTGAAGAAACGGTGTCTGGACCCTTTAAGATTAAATCCTGTTTGCTATCTCCCAGGAGGGTCACCATACGATCATGTACTAACTTGATAAACATCTGCCCGGGATTGATGGCTTTTAGAACCTTTTCTCCCCTGGCTTCTTCAATCGTATGATTTACAAAACGGCGCACTACACGAATGTTAACATCCGCATCAAGGAGTGCCATTTTTATTTCATTGACTGCATCTTCAATATTTTTATCTGAAATTTTGGACTGTCCCGACAACTGTCTGGAAAGATCTGAAAATTTCTCTGTTAATTTTTCAAGCATATATTAATCGAACCCTTCTTTAACTATCCAGTTTTTATACAGATATTCGGCAGCTTAGTCAACACCCTAAGGATGAAATAAAATCATTTATCACTGTACTTTAAAATAATGTTTGTTTAGATATCTAATTCTGCTTTCGGCAATGAATCTCTCTTCTGTTACCGGGTAATCTTTTATGATAATATCATAAAGCTGCATGGCTTTTTCGAGAGATTGCCCCGGACCGGGTTGTTCATAGTACTCAGCTTGCTTTAGAAGCTCTGAAGCCTTGAGGCCTGTAGGGGGAAATGGTTCCTCTTGAACTGTCGAATTTTCCCGGGCGGTATTTTCACTCGAAATTGTTTCTTCAGACATGGTCTCATCGATTGTCCCTAGCTCTGGGTACAAGGAATCCTGCCATTGTTGTTCTTCCCTCTCCTGATCCTCTGTAAGGGGTTTTTCATCACTGTTGCTGATAATAGTCTCTAAGCTGTTTTGAGAGCCCTCAGGAGTCTCTGTGATGTTTTGATCGTTGATCAGGGGATTGTTACTGCTATCGATCGTAAGGGACTGCTGAGCGGATTCTCCACGCAGTAAATCCTGTTTTAAAAAAATGATTTCATTGATCAAATCTTCTTCCTGAGATGTGCTAAAAATGAATTTGGTTCTACCGCTTTCAGGGTCATAGGATTTGTCTATTAATTTGAACGATGAGTCTCCATTGTTGGAGAGATAGATCCAGCCCGGTCCCTGAAGTTGTATGATCAGTTTCCCAGATGAATCAGAACTGAGTTGATACTCGCCGGAGGCAATAGGCAATATGGTGTCATTTTCATTCTGATTTTCAGAGGGCAGTTCTTGGTCAATTTCTTCCACATCCAGAGCAGAGGGCTGTTCCGTATCTGCTGGTATATTATTCTGGGGAATCTTCTCTGGCATTGTGGGAACTGGTGATTCAGAATCACTCTGGTGAGGTTGAATCAAAATGGGGAGTAAAGGATTGAATGGAGCTGATTCATTTTCAGAGGGAAGTAGATCCCTGTCTGGCTCTGCTGTTTCAGATGGTAGAGGATCTGCTTCAAAATACTCTATTGGCTCATCAGAAGGTATAGGTTCCTCGGAAACTGGCGGAGCGATAGTCTCTTGGGCCTCTTCTTCAGGATCAAGTTCCTCAGGAGCTTCTAAGGTCGACGAGGGTGATATAATCTCCGGCATATCCGTTATTTCAGGCTCGGATTGTTTTTTTAACCCTCCCCTGCGATCTTTTTCTTTCAAATCGGAAATCAGTTTGGGAATAGGTTCCTCTTCAACAGTTATCTCGTCCGGAGATTCCTCTACTGTGACGGATTCTATTACTGTGTCTGTTGTTTGAGCTTCCTGTGCGGGCTCTTCTGCTTGAATTGTTTCTGCCTGAACTTCAGTGGTGATGTTTCCTGATTCTACAGGGGACGGGTTCTCTATATCATCTGCTGTTGTTTGGCAAGATGACAAAGCCATGAGGAGCAACAGTGGTAAGATCAGATATTCAGGGCGCATCTTTGAGAATATCCCATACTAGTTTATGATTGGCATCGGTGAAGTAGTCAATATCTCCGGCATCCGGTTCAATCCACAGCCTGGAGACTTCATCGGCAGTCCATTTAAAATCTTTTTCACGATAGGGATCAATGCTCAAGTCCTGCTCTTCAATGACTTCCGGATAAATCAGTTCACTTCTATTTTTACTTTTCGTTGTCTGACTTAGAATACTCATATCATAGGCCATTTTTTTCTGTTCTGCCTCTTTCACCGACTGTTCCTCTCTATAGTTAAAGAATAACATCAAGGTCACGATTAAAAATGAAAGGAGGAGAGCTGCAACTCCCATCAGTATTAGGACTTTTTTGTTGATGGAGACCATTATATTAGCGAGTTTCATTGGCTTCTCCTATTTTCATAGCAATAAGCTTAGAGACTCCAGATTCCTGCATGGTTATACCCAATAGAGTTTTGGCTCCCGTTACGGTCTTTTTGTTGTGGGTAATCACAATAAATTGTGATCTCTCCCCAAAATCCATGAGAACATTGATGAACCTCTGAATATTAGCTTCATCGAGGGCCGCATCGATCTCATCGAGGATACAAAATGGTGAGGGTTTTACCTTATATGTTGCAAAGAGCAGAGCCACTCCTGTGAGCGATCGTTCTCCACCGGATAGAAGAGCGATGTTCTCAAGTTTTTTTCCGGGAGGCTGTGCGTAAATTTCTATACCGGACTCAAGAATATTCTCTGGATCTACGAGTTTCAACTCTGCCCGTCCACCTCCGAACATTCTTCGAAATGTTTCATTAAAATTCTTTTTAATTTCCTGATAGGTTTTCTGGAAAAGATGAGCCGACTCCTTTCGTATTTCATTGGTAACCTGAATTAAATGTTCCTTTGCTGTTCGCAGGTCTTCCAATTGTTTATTGAGGAAATCATAACGCTCTTTGACTTCGGAGAATTCTTCCGGAGCCATCAGGTTGACCTGTCCCAATGCCCTCAGTTTTTCCCTTGCCGCTGAATAATCACTTTTTAGATCCTGACGATTTGTATTCAGAAAAGGTATCCTCTCTATAAAACTCATGATATCAGCAGAATTATTCTCTCGGAAGTTTTGTTTCAATTCCTGTAGATCTGTATTAATATGTTCAATTTCAAGGTTAACCTTTTCCAGATTCAAGATCAATTTTTGAAGATCTGCATTTTTCTTCTTTAATTCACCCTCTTTCCCGCTCACATCCTTTGTTCTGTTTTGGATGGATTTTTCAAGCTTTTTGAGTTTCAATAGAAGATCTTTCTTGGATACATCATGGTTTTTCAAGAGGATGCCCGATTCGTCAATTTTTTTCTGGGTTTCCATTTTCCGGGCTTCTACATGATTTATTTCTTCCAGATTATTTCGAATCTGTTCTTCCAATTCCATGATTTCTCTGGATAAGACTTGTATATTGTCCTCTATGGCCGTTATTTGGGTGGCCATCCTGGCTTTATTGACTCTCAATTCCTCAAGGGTATTTCTGTATTCCTGAATCCTTATGTTCAATTTCATCGATTCATCGGTTTTGGTCTTAACACTATCTCTATCGTTTTTAAGACTCAAAGCCAGTTTTTCTATGTTATCGTCAATATCTCTTTTTTTACTGATAATGCCACTGGGAGCAAGAAACTCTTCCAGAAAATCTGGGAGAGAATCTGCAAGATTGTGAATGGACTCTTCAAGGACAGACAGGTTTTTTTGGAATTCCCTCAAGATTAGAACCCCTGAATCCCATATTTCAGAATCATCTTTACCGTGTCCGACTCTTGAAGAATCATCAAAAAGTCTAATTTTACCCTCCAGTTGTATCTGTACAGCCTTGAGTTGAGATATGACCTTTTCTTCTAGCTCTTTCTTCTTTTTTATGGAAAATCCTGAATTCTTGAGACCCTGATCAAGTTGATGGACGATGTTATCCGTTAAGTCTCTGAGTTTATGCTGTAGGGTTTCTCTGTCTTTCTCACCCTGAACAATCCGAGATTCGGTTTCTTTTATTATACGGGAATTCTCGTCGATCCCAATTTCTGCAGACTTGATGTTCTTTTGAAAGTTTAGAATATTATTTTCTATATCTTTCAACTGATCCTTGAATTCCTGTAAGGAATTTTTCCGGTTGACCTCTTCTTTCTTAAAGCCTTCTTTTTTATCTAGGAAATCAAGTTCTTTTTGTTTGAGAGTTTGTTTTTGATTTTCCAGTTCTCCCAACTGTTCTCCCAGAAATTTAATCCTATCTGAAAGATTCTCTTTTTCAAGATCGAGGCCATAAAGCCGTTTTTGGTCTTCAATGAGTTCATTTTCCATTGAATTCACTTCATCCAGATTACTGGCGAGGTTTCCATTCAGGCTATTGATCTCTTCTACTATTTTACCTTTATTCTCAAGTTCTTTATTTAGTATTTTCTCTTTTGATTGCAGCTGGCTCACTAGTTGGTTGTATTTGAGGAGTTGAAGATCAATGTCGATTGATGATATTTCTTCTCGTAATTGTCTATAAATGAGTGTTTTATCAGATTGTTTTTTTAGCGTTTCATAATTCTTTTTGACTTCACTCAGGATATTTTCAACTTGAACCATGTTTTCATTGGTCTTGTTGAGTTTTCTTTCAGCTTCACTGCCTTTCATTTTGAAACGTGTGATACCCGCCGCTTCTTCAAACAGGTAGCGCCTTTCTTCAGGCTTATTTGAAAGGACTTGATCTATTTTTCCCTGTTCCATAATTGAGTAAGCAGATTTACCTATTCCTGTGTCATAAAAGAGCTCTCTCAATTCTTTGAGCTTGACCAGAGTATTATTTACAAAGTATTCACTATCACCATTTCTATAGAGGCGTCGTTTAATAGATATCTCGGAAAGATCAAGGTCTAGGAGGTTTTCTTCATTGGAAATTATAAGGGTGACTTCTGCAACATTCAGTGCTTTGCGTTCATCCGTACCATTGAAGATGACATCTTCCATCTTTTCGGCTCTCATGTTTTTAGTGGACTGTTCACCCAGAACCCACTTCATGGCATCTACTATATTGCTTTTTCCGCATCCATTGGGACCTAGCAGCGCTGTAATTCCATCTGTAAAGTCAATATGAGTTCTGTCTGCAAAGGACTTAAAACCCATTATTTCTATGCGTTTAAGAAACACGTCTCCTCCAAAATTTGGGGTGGCTTACAACCCTTAAATATAACACAAGCTAAATAATTGGTCAGGTGCAATTTTAAATAAAAAAACCCGCCACAAGGGCGGGCCGCTATTTGACTGCTTTACCCTCTTATGCGGGAGTCATATGACTGGCGGCCTGATCAAAACCTTCTAAGAAGGTTTGCAGATTTTTTTTGAAGACACGAATGGAAACATTTTCATAGTTTTCATCTGTACCTACACGGCTTTCCGCTAGGATCAGGTATAACTCTCCATTCTTTGCAGATTTGATATTGAATGTGTATTTTCTTTTCCCAGAACCAGTTTTGAGTTCATATTCCCAATCCCGGGAAGAAGCTTTCAGCTTTGTTACAGCTGTTTCCATAACATCTGCAAACTTTTTGAAATCTTCAGAATAAACAATGAGTGAAAAACGAACGAATCGATTTTCCTTTTTTCGACTTTCAACTAAATTTAAAAAAAGGTCACCATAGCGGTTCTCCTTGACATTGAAAAAATAGGTAAGTCCGCCCTCTTCTACAAAACGTTTTAAAGTAAAGACTTCTCCTCGTTGTCCCATTGTATATTCCTTCTCTTTTGATGTGTGACGTGGATAATATAGGAATTAGTCTTTCATGACAAGCTCTCTTGTTTGCCATGATGACGTTTTCACTTTTTATCTTCTTCCGGTTCATCAAAGATTATGAGTGTTCCTTCGCTTCGAATCACATCTCCCGGTTCCAGCTCTCTGGATATGACCGTCTTGTTGTTTACCATTATTTCATGATCGGCTTCCATCTGGTACTTTCCATCTGGTCCTTTTATGATTGTAATCCCCGTTTCATCATCATTTTTATTTTTAAATTCCCCCTCATCCATAATGACCGTCTGTTCCCGGCCAACCGCTATCATTGTCTTGTTTTCTGATATCTGAATAATGGTTTTTTCGGATTCATAGGGAGAAAGAACTTCTAGGTGGGGAAAGGTATAAATCTTCTCAAATGGTGTTTTGTGTATAATGAAAACAATCATCAGAGACAAAAGAGTTAGTACACAGTAGACCCACCAGGGGAGAACAGGGGTTAATCCCCAGAATGTTTCCCACCTAAATGAGAATTCCGGACTGGTTCCTTTATTAGACGCACTGACGGAGACCAGTCGTTCCCTGAAATTAGATACTTTCGGTTTATAGGATACTCTGAATTCTCTATTGATCTTACTGTGTATTTCCCTATAAGCCAGGAGTAGTTCATCCTTAGACGCTACGGGATAGGAACTCCCTCCGCTCTGGGTGGACACTTGCACCAGCGACGGGTCTGAAGAACGGGCGTAATGAATTGTGTACAGGGTGATCCCTCTTTTCTGTAAAGAACTTTCAACATCTTCAATTTGGATGAGGTTGTTTCCCCACAGAGGGTGAGGTGTTTTTTTGTTTTCAGAGTATGTATAGTTTTCTCCATCACTCAGAAGTATAAGAACTTTTCTTCCTGGTCTTTTACTCAATTCATCCGAGGCAAGCTGCATGGCTCTATAGAGTTCGGTGTAAGATTCTTCGGCTGTGGGCTGAGTGATTTGTGACAAACTATTTAGCAGTTGATTTCTATCTGATGTAAAACTGCTGATTTTTTCAATATTGGTGTTAAATGTATATAAGGCAAGTGAGTCCTTAAATTCTCTTGTTGATGAGAATAAATCCTGCAGGGCTTTGAGAACAAAGAATATCCTTTGTGAATCATTTTCTTCTGTAGGTATTCCTGCGAGGGTGTCGTACATACTGCCAGAATTATCAATTAACAAGATGAATGAAATCTCTTCCTGTTTAAATCCGTTATATTGAACATCTTTGATTTCTTCCTCTTTCCATTCATCACTGTCAAAATCAAATTCGTTTAAAATAAAATCTTCTTTCCCGGGAAGGTCTTCTTCTGTGATGGTATCAGCAAATGATACGTACAGATGTATGAGGCCGTTTTTGAGCATTTTGCTTGTATCTACACCGGTTATAGCAACATTTTCCTGTGAGTAAAGAGGTGACAGGACCCAAAAAATCATCAGAATAGAATAGAGACGTTTGTAATTATTTTTCATGAATTTACCTCATACAGAAATTTCAAGTTTCCTATTTTAACAACATCCTCATACTTTAACGTGGTTTTATGGGTCATTTCATCGTTAACCGAAACAGAAAATCCTTCTTTGCTTTCCAGGGTCATTTCTTTGCCTTTTCTTTTGAGTATCACGGCTAAATCAGGAATTTTTTCGTCTCCCTGAAGAGAGATATCGCAAGAATGTTTGCTCCCTAGGGTTACCTTTCGCTGGTTTAACAAATATTTACGACCTTTAGAGACACCGTTGAGCACTCTGAATACGCCGGGAGATGTTTTTTCTTCAATGAAGATTGTTAGAACCGCCGTACCGATTCCCATGATCATAAATCCTGGGAGTTTAAGCCAACTATCTTGGGGGAAAAAAAGCATGGCTGTTTCCACGATTGACCCCCCTACTAGACCAGCAAGGATACCGCTTATCAGTCCGGCAGTGAGTTTTTGATTTGACCTGGATCTTATTCCTTCGGCGGTCCCGATAAAGGCTCCCAAAAATGCCCAACTCACAATCCTTGCCCCATAATAGGGGTAAATATAGGACTCCGGCATGAGAGTGCTAGGAAGAATCAGGGTAAATAGGTACTGGCCACCTAAAGCTCCAATCATTCCTCCAGCCAGGCCCCACAAGAAACCAAGGGACCATTCCTTATGAATTTTTACTGTATTTTTATGAAGGATTCCTTCAATGGAAGCCATTACGGCGGTCATCACGGCTCCCGTGAGTCCACCTGTTGCCAGAAGGAGTAATGTATATCCCGGAAAATAATTTTGTAAAGAGAGTATTAGTTCCAGGACAGACCAGCCCAAAAGCGCCGCGGACAATCCCATGCAGAGTGCTACAACATATCTACCGCTTGAATTCATAAGTTTACTCCTTGATTAGTAAATTGTTTATCTTCTTTTTTTCTGTATTGAGTTCCAGTGTTAAGACCGTTTCTTCTCCAATTCTTATGGTGACATCTTTGGTCTTATGTATTTTACCCGCTTGGAATTCAAAAGTATAAGTTCCCGGGGTTAAGGGAATCTTTTTTAAACCGGTCAGTTCTGAGGTACTGATCATTTCAGAAGAGAGACCCCCCGGGATAATCACATCTTTGTCATCTATGAGAATCTTGAGCGATGCGGACAAATCCTGAGAGCTCTTCAGTCTGATAAAACCTTCTTTGGGTATCATTCTCGGATTTAGAATCAATTGATCCTGATGAATCTTAATCCCTAGGTCATATATCTGCGGATAATAGCCTTCTACTTCTACTTTGAAATTATAACTTTTCCCTGTCATCAGTTTTTGCTCTAAGTCATCGAGTGGAACGAACTGGTGGTTTATTTCTACTGTCAAAAGCGCATAATCATTCAAGTTTCGCCCGTCATACCTGCTGCGGACATCCATCTGAAGGTTCAGAGGTTTAGGCTTTTCTACGGGCCAGTCAAGGACGAAGGTCATCACTGGAGCTGGCTTCAGGTTCATGAAGGCATTACTAAAAGGGGGAATGAATATATTCTGCCAGTATACTTTTTCATTGATCGATGTTTTTAGCCAGTAAGAGCCCGGAGGCAGGAAGACATCGGGTGACTGAATCATGATTGAGCCGTCGTCCAGTTTTTTATCCACTCCATACAAGAGGGTTTTCGCTTTCTCATCAGATATCCTTCCCCCTGCATCCTTGAATACAATGGTTTCGATCCGATAGTTCTCTATGGGATTCAAGGGGGAAGCAATCTTTTGTGTCAAATGGAATCCGCCATACCGAGAAGCAAAAATCGTTCTATAATGAAATCCCGTGCTATATAGATAATACCCGCCTGCTGAAATAAGAAACAAAAGAACTACCAGGGTGTACCACTTAAAAACCTTGTTCTTCCTAACAGATTTATGAGGAACTCTTTCCTGATCATTAACAATTCTAATCAAGTCATTTTTGATCCTTTCTATGTCGGTTGATTGAAACCATTTTTCGAGTTTCGACAGCAGAAGAGAAACCGATGCAGCTCTCTTTTGAGGTTTCGCCTGTATACATTTTCGAATATACCAGTTGATTCCCGAAGGGAGTGTTGGATTTATTTTCCTGGGAGGCACGAATTTGCCCTTGTGTATTTTCATCAGAGTGTCTGGATTCATCTTGCCGGGATAGGGCTTTTTGCCTGTAACCATTTCATAAAGCATGATGCCAAGGGAGTAAATGTCTGCCTTGAACGTCACATTTCTAGAGTCGTCGTATTGTTCAGGAGCCATATAGGAGGGGGTTCCTAGGGCCATACCCTCTTTTGTTAAAGATTCCTCTTCCTCATCAGACTGGGCGATTCCAAAGTCTACAAGTTTGATTTCTCCTCCCTTGGAAACGAGGATGTTGGCCGGTTTTATATCCCGGTGGACAACCTGATTCTTATGAGCATAATCCAAGGCTTTGCAGGCATAGTAAAAGATATAAAGGGCTTCATCGTATCGAAGGTATCGCTCTTTTTTTAAAATGACATCAACAGATTTACCATCCACCAATTCCTGGACTATGTAATAGGCTGAGGCATTTTTAAAATGATCATAGACCCGGACTATATTCTCATTGCTGAACTCCATCATGATTTTTGCTTCTCTACGAAACCTTTCAATCAGATGCTCATTGGTGCTCATCATGAGTTTTTTCAGTACAACCGGACGATCCAGCGTTGGATGAGTTCCTTTGAAAACCGCCCCCATTCCTCCTTCTGCAATTTTATCTTCGATTTCATATTTTCCAATTTTTGAAGGGATACGGCTCATAGGGGCAGGCTCCTTAAGGTGTCTAGATCTGAAATGTTTTTATCTGGATTGAATCTCTCCTGCTGGTCGGTGATCAATACTACCCTTATCATAGGATTATGAATCTGTACAAATCTGCCTGATGCCCGGAGGTTGTAGAGTGTGTTTATCGTTCTATGACCTCCTATATAATGAGTGAAGTCCCGATTAAAACGGCGAGAATAATCATCCAGGATGGAAGAGACCGAGTCTTCATCTGCCTGATTATTAGCAGTCCAGGTCAATCCAAGTTTGATGTTCTCATATTCATGTATTTCAATAATCTCTTCAGGTGAATAGTACTCTCTTGGTTCTGCATGAGAGATGATCAGATTGTTGGCCAACGCCATAAACGGTAGTGAATGTTCGTATTCCGAATAGGCATAAAGGAATGATTTTCCCAAAAACTTTTCGGTCCAGGATTTCACCATCTCACCTTCATACACAAACTTTCCAAAGGGATGATTCCCACGGCCCTCTTCATTCAGGATATTTTCATGGTTTCCCTTGAGAAAAAAGAAGTGATCGGGAAAAAAAGACTGTAAAAGCATGATCATCTGCATCAATCCCAGGCTCTCCGCCATTTCCTTGTCCATGTTTTTATGTCTTCGATAGTTCGTTTTATACTCATCCAGGCTCTTGACCCAGCGCTTGTGGGCCCTTTTTTCAGCATGGAAACCATCGCCGACGCACAGAATCTGAATCCTTTTATCCCGCAGCCATTCCAGGACGGTGCCACCACTCATCATTTCTGAGAGGAGCACTTTTAAAAGAAAATCCTTTCTGGCATGGAGATCGGGCAATATGAGCAAAGGAAGCTCTGTATTCAAAAAGATGAGGCCTCCTCCCCGTCCCAAGCTATCTTGGGGTCTAATGAGAGGGTTTTGAGAGTTTAAACTTGTCACTGCAAGACTCAAATTTTCGCTAAGACTTTCTAATGGATCAGGCGACTGAGCTTTTTCTATTCTTATCAATTCACTGAGCAATTGGTCGTAATTGAGTGGATTCATCATTTATTCCGGTATGATCGTATTGTTGATGCTTACAAATTCTTTCGTCATGATCTGTGTCGCATCTTTAAGTTGACGTGTTTGTGTTTGGGGAAGCGCCTCCTTCATAAGAGCAATCTTATACACAGGTGAACTTTTTTGGAGAGTTCCTCCCTTAAAAAGGACTTCCTTATCCAGTTTTACAGGACTATTTAAAGTGATATTGTCTTCCAGGAGCTTTTCAGGGACTTCCTTGCGTAAGCCGACACTGGCATAAATGACCTGCCTTGAACCATTGCTTTGGCTGGGACCCACTCCCAATATTGACCCTGAAAAGGTTAAGACTATAAAGGCTCGGCTCTCCTGTGAGGGAATTTCCGATTCGATGGTCATATGATAAGAGCGAACCTGTTTCATAAATGTTCGCTCTTTCTTCTGCCATGCCTTGATTAAATCCTTGAGATAGTTTTCATCCAGGGTCTTGTCTTTTCCCGCCAGGAGTTGTAAATGCTGCAGCACTTCCGGATTCATTTCTTTCGCAAATCCCATATTGTAGACTCTCCTCATCAGCAATTGAACATTAGCAATAAGATACATTATAATCATGAGAATGACTAATTTCAGACGGATTATTTTCTTTTATCTGACATCCATACTCTCAGTCTCGGGTATTTCTGCTTCTACAGCAAAAGCAAGTGCCATTAAAATAGCCTGTATTGGAGATAGCCTCACATACGGGTATGGTTTGTTTTTTAGAGGAGTTAATAGTTATCCGGCTCAATTAGAGAAACTCCTGCCTCCAGGGTTTGAGGTCATGAATTTTGGTATTAACGGAGCCTGTGCGGTAGAATCATCAGAAGATTATTATTTGAATCAACCCTATGATCAAATTTTGAATTGGAATCCCGATATTTTGGTTGTCATGTTGGGCAGTAATGATTCAAAAGAGGAAAACTGGACTTCTACTGAAGCCTATATCCAAGGGTTGAATAATATTATCAAGACATTGAGCTCTCAAGGTGCCAGTGTTGTTGTTATGACTCCTCCACCGAGTGGCATTAATCTATTTGGCATTGATGACGGAAAAGTAAGATCTGCAATTATACCGGCCCTGGTCTCCTATACATCACAAAAAGGCTATCCTCTTCTCAATATTTATGATGTCTTTAGTATGGAAGAAAATATATTTATTGATAATATACATTTGAATAGAGAGTCCTATCTGAGAATCTCAAAAATCTTGTCCCATCAACTTGAAACCATTGTTCTAAAGCACAATTCTTAAGGTAAGTTCCAGGTGGTTATGTTGAATTTTTTACCAAGAATTTTTTTTCTATATTTGATAAAGTCACTCTCTGAAAGAGCTGAAGAAAAGAAATACCCCTGAAATGAGCGGCATCCCATTTCCACCAGACTCTTCAACTGCTCCAGAGTTTCAACACCTTCTACGATAAGATCATAGTTTAATTCTCTGATAAAGTAGAGGATACCCTTCAAAATAGATTGATCCAATTGATTATTATCAATCTTGTTGATAAATGATTTATCAATTTTGACCGTATCAACCGGGAGGTCCTTGAGATAATTCAGTGAAGAATACCCCGTTCCAAAATCATCGAGTGAAATGTGAAAACCCGCTTCTCTAAGCTGATTTAACTTCTTGATGGCATTCACCGGATTATCAATGAGACTATTTTCAGTTAATTCAATCTTAAGATCTGAGGGATCGATATCATAGGTCTCTACCATCCGCTTAAATGTATCAACGAGTTCTGAATCGTAAAACTGCCTTGGGGAGACATTGACTGATATTTGAACATCATGACAGTTTTTATTGTGCCAGTTTTGAAGCTGACGGGCTGCGCTGAAGAGTACCCAGTTCCCCAGAGGGATTATGAGGCCTGTTTCTTCTGCCAGAGGGATAAAATCATCGGGTTTTATTCCTCCCTTTTCAGGATGATTCCAGCGGATAAGAGATTCTGCTTTCACATCTATTACAGTGAAAGAATCGCTATTGATTTCAATCGTCAATATGGGCTGATAATTAAGATAAAACTGCTTATTGATTTCTTTGATAGCCTGTTTTTCCAAAGCCTTGATAATACTATTTTGAAGCTCCATTTTCTGAATAACTAGATTACTGATCTCATCAGTAAAAATTGTATAGGTAAGATGCTGTTTGAAGGCATAACTCAAGGCGATATCGGAATTATGAAGTAAGGCGTTTCTTTCAAGACCATGTTTAGGAAACAAAGAGATTCCGCAACTGGAATCGATGGATATGTTATATCCAGAGAAGATATGTGGCCGCTTCAACTCTTCATTAAGAAGCTGAAGAAACATGTGCAAACGGCTTTCATCTGTCATACTTTCATAGACAATGAGAAACTCATCCTCTCTTGTATGATATACAGTATTTTCAGGTCCACTGAGCTCTGTCAGCCTGACACCTATCTGATACAGAACCCATTCACTGATAGAGGGTTTTAGAGCCTTGTTAATGGCTTCAAAATTCTCATTTAGTTTAACGAGGATAAAGGCGATGGGCGACATATCATCCCGTTCAAAGCGTTTATCCAGGAGCCTATTGATATCTTCATTGGCTTTGACATGATTTTGAAGACCAGTTTTATGATTGAGGACAACACGTCTTTTCAGATCAGAATTCTGCTGTTGAATATTCTTGTACTCAATCGCTAATTCCCCAACCTGGCTGATGAGAGATTCCCTCTCTTCTTCAAGAGTGGTTACCAAAGTAACCAGTTCGCCTGTACTGAGGGTTTCTAGCTTTTTAATTTTCTGATCGGCATCTTTTTTTTGCATGTATGTTCTGATTCCACAATGGATAAACTAATAATATCCTTATAGTACATGCTCAAAGATTTTTAATCAAACCTATTATTTTTTTATAACACGTCATTAAAATATAAAAACAGGAATGTCATTCTTGTTATGATATGGTATAAAATATTATGTCTGAATTAATTCTTATATTTGCAGTTTTTCTAGATTTTTTACTGGGAGAACCTCCTTCTAAATTTCATCCCACCGTCTGGATGGGCACTTATATTCACTGGTTTTACAAAAAATGTCCCCATAAGAGTCAAATCGTTGAATTTCTTTGGGGATTTCTTCTGATTTTGACAGGAGTTCTTCTGTTTGCTGGAAGTGTGCATCTTATTTCGAAAATATCAGTACCCTTTTCTCTTCTCATCACACTTTTTAGTATTCCCTTGTTAAAAGTCTCCTTTTCAATACGGTCTTTACTGAAAAGTGGAAAGATCATTAAGGAAGAGCTCGAAAAAGGAAATCTGGTAGAAGCCAGAAAACAGACATCATTTCATCTTGTGAGTAGGAATACTGATGAATTATCCGAAAAAGAGATATGTTCCTGTGTTATCGAATCTCTTTCTGAAAATATCACTGATAGTTTCACATCTCCTGTGTTTTATTATCTTATTTTTGGACTCAGCGGAAGTTGGGCATACAGGTTTATAAATACATCCGATTCTATGATCGCCTATAGAAATGAAGAATTCGAATGGATTGGAAAATTTACGGCTTGGTGTGACTCATTTTTGAACTACTTGCCTGCACGGATCTCTGCCCTTATGATTCTTCTAGCCGCATTTTTGCATCCGCGAGCCTCCCTGAGAAGAGGTTTTTACTGCTTACTAAAAGACCGTAAAAAGACAGCCAGCCCCAATGCCGGTTGGACCATGAGCGCCATGGCTGGTGCATTGGATGTGACCCTCATGAAGAAAGGAGAGTATCGCCTCCATGGTGGGAGCAGTTTATTGAATAGCACTAAGATAGACATATGCTTAAAAATTACGTTATTATCCCTGATAATAACAATGATTGCACTCGTTGCTTTAATAAGGGGGAGCGTATGGGCTCTGAACATGGTGGTCTGAATTATTCTGAATTGAGGAAGTTGGGTATATCACCAGATGATGTTCTTGATTTCAGCGTGAGCATCAATCCTGATCCTCTCCCTGATTCTGTATTAGAAGACATTCGAAATTCATGCATTATCCGTTATCCTGATTCTGACAGCGGCCTACTGAAAAACAGTATTGCTGCTTATAATAACATTGAAACAGATTCAATACTGGTCGTAAATGGCACATCTCAGGGTATGTTTCTCATTGTTTCGTCGCTGTTGAAAGAGAATCAATGCGTTGCCATCGTTGAACCCACTTACAGTGAATACTACGATGCTTGCCGATTGAAGACAGATAACATAATCTCCGTAAGAATGACTCCGCAGGAATCTTTCAGGATTTCAACAAGCAGAATCCTTGAAACCGTCCAGTCGAAAAAGCCAGCACTTTTGTGGCTCTGTTCTCCCAATAACCCAACAGGATCATACTTAAATGAAGAGGATTTTGAAACGATCAGAAAGGCTTGTGTTCAAGAGGGTACCCTCCTCATTCTGGATGAAGCCTATGTGTGTTTCGTTCAAGAAAAAAAGAGGTATAACCCGCTGAGAGAAGGAGTCATTGTTTTAAGATCAATGACCAAAGATTTCAGCATCCCCGGTCTGCGTCTTGGGTATATTCTCTCATCTCCCACGATCATTCAACGCATTAAAAAATGGCAGCCCGAGTGGAGCATCAGTGCACCTGCTCAGGTTGCGGGTGTCGCCGGATTTAGGGAACTCGACTATTTCAAAAATAGCTGGAGAAAAACGACCGAACGAAGAGATTTTCTTAAGAAAAACCTTGAAGACCTGGGATTGACTGTTTATGACAGCTGTTCAAATTTTTTTCTGGTTGAAGTGGATGATGCTGAAGCTCTTAAAACTCATTTGTGGAAAGACCTCATCCTTGTGAGAGACTGCAGTTCCTTTAGTTTAGTGAATACGATCAGAATTGGGATTAGAACGGATGAAGATAACCATAAACTTATACAGAGTTTTAAGAGTTACTTAAAAAAATGATTTTTGTATTGGGTGGGGTTAAGTCAGGGAAAACATCTTGGGCAGAAAACAGAGCTGCCCAATGGGCACTCAGGAACAACGGGACAGTTGTCTATTTGGCATCAGCCAGAGCCTGGGATGATGAAATGAAGCTCAGGATACATAGGCATAAGCTGTCCCGCCCCAAGGAATGGGAAACTATAGAAGAACCATTGCATATCACAGATGTATTGAAAGGGACTGATTTCTCCTCAAAGCATATCGTACTTTTTGACTGTTTAACTCTCTGGATGACAAACCTACTCATGGAACTGGGTGATAAGTTTTCACAGGAAGAGGCTGAAGATCACATCCTAAAGGCCATAAGTGAGTTTTTAGAGGCTTCTAATACCTTTCCAGGTGAAATCATAGTCATTTCTAATCAGGTCGAAAACGGACTGATCTCTCCGAATTTCCTGGGGCGAATTTTTCAGGAGTTGGCCGGAAGAAGTCATCAGATGATTGCCAGAGAATCCAAAGAGGTCATTCAAATGATTGCCGGGTTGCCCCAGAGGATAAAATAATGAATCGTGAAGTGATTCAAACACTTTTAGAAAAGATTCAAACTCTTGATTTAGATTCCATGAATTCTATATCCGCCAGGTGGGACAGTTTGACAAAACCTCCTGAAAGTTTAGGAACCCTGGAAAGATTGGTCTCGCAGTTGGGCGGAATTCAAAGGACCTCCCATCCTCAGATTGGAAAAAGAACCGTTTTATGCTTTGCGGCAGATCACGGTGTTGTAGCCGAAGGTGTTTCTCCGTCTAAACAAATCGTAACAGCAGAAATGGTTCGTAATTTTCTGAATGGTGGTGCTGCCATCTCCGTTCTGGCCTCCTGTACCAATACGGCTCTGAAAGTCATTGATGCCGGTATGGTCCATCACATTGAACATCCTTTGATTATACAAAGGTCTATAGCCTGCGGGACGGCCAATATGCGTGTGGAGCGAGCCATGACAGAAGAACAGGTGTATCAAGCCATTGAATTGGGTTATCTCACAGCTGTGGAAGAAATAGACAATTCCTGCGAACTACTGATAACCGGTGAAATGGGTGTTGGCAATACCACCTCTGCCAGTGCTATATATGCGGCTCTTACTGGCATGAATGCCGAATCTGTTACAGGAAATGGAGCCGGTCTACCAGAACATCTGGTAAAGCATAAAGCCCGGGTCATACAAGATGCCCTGTTCCTGCATAAACCGAATTCTGATGATCCTATTGATGTTCTCTCAGCTGTGGGCGGATTTGAGCTTGCAGCTATGTGCGGCGTCATGCTGGCCGGTGCAGTATATGGATGCCCTGTTCTGGTGGATGGGTTTATTTCAGGAGCATCTGCCGTTCTTGCCATGAAACTAAATCCTCTGATTAAGGAATATTTGATATTTTCTCATCACTCGGGAGAGTCTGGTTTTGCAGAGATCAGGCAGCAGTTTGGTTTTGTTCCTCTTGTCGATCTGAATATGAGGTTGGGAGAAGGAACTGGAGCGGTAATGATCCTTCCTCTCATCGATAATGCCCTTTCTTGCTATTACAAGATGGCCACATTTGAAGAAGCGGGTGTGACTGAGGTGGAACTGTGATTAAAAAACTCTTTTATGCAGTCAGGTTTATGACCTCTCTCCCTCTACCTTGGGACGACAATGAAGATTTGGTTCAGGTCTCCCGATCATCGGGCATGTTTCCATTGGTTGGTTTTATAATTGCATTCCTACTCTACTCTGTGTATCTGCTGTCTTCCGAAATCTTTTCAGATTTGACTACGGCATTTTTACAGACTCTAGCCTGGGTTTTGTTGACCGGCGGGCTCCATTTGGATGGTCTATCGGACACCATGGATGGTTTGGGGAGTCGTCAAAATAGAGAACGGACTCTGGACATCATGAAAGACAGTCATATTGGAGCCTTTGGAGCACTCTCTCTTATCCTTCAGCTGTTAGCAAAGACTCTACTCTGTTTTGAGATTAATGCATTGGACCCATCTTTCATACTGCTTGTTCCTACGACGGCTCGATGGGGACAGTTGTTGAGCATTCGTTTTTTTTCACCCGCCAGGAAAGATGGAATGGGGCGGTTTTTTCAGGAATATATGCGGTTCCGGGAACTCCTTATGGGTCTTATAACGATCCTCGCTGTCTTTGTTCTGACGAACCACATACTTCAGCTGCTTGTACTTCCCTTTCATGCCCTCTACGTCTTGGTGACCAGTCAAAGCATCAGTAGGAAGCTCGGCGGGTTAACCGGTGATGTTTATGGATTTATCTGCGAGACAGGTGAAACGATCCTTTTGTTTTTGATGCTTATCCTTCACTTCTTTGTCATCCAAATATTTTAAGATAAACTATGGATGATCTCATCCATCCCCTTTTCAAGTGAAGTAAAGATAAAATCGAAAATTTCATCCTTTTTACTCTCATCTGCTTCAAATTCGGCAATATAGATTTTTTTATCACCAATCATACGGCTCGTAACAATGCGTCCAACTACTGTGATCTCGTAAACACCGACCTTTAGCCTCATGTCTGAAAATGAAGACTCTATCAATCTATCTAAGTCGTCATCGCTGGAAAATGAAAGAGCTTTTGGACTTATATCATGCATGTTTGTCTTATAAACATTTTTATCACAAGTGAAGCTGATTGAGCTTAATATTTCATTATAGTTGCCATACCGGACAAATTCTCTTTTACCGTGGGCTTCGGCTTCATCTAGAATCTTATAAATGTCGGAATAAACTTCTTCATCCGATCTTTCGAGGGAGATATAGTCGAGGATTTTATCTCCATAACTCACCTTTTCCATGAAAAAAGTATAGACCTTAAGATTTTCAAAGATTTTTTTAGAAAGCTCTATTTCATTAAAAGTGTTGAAATTAAAGTTATCATCGTAGGGATAGTCAGTATTAATAAAAAGAATTGAGTCGGGATACTTCTGTAATAGAGGTAGAAGCCTTTCTGTACTGTTCAGTTTGTAAATTTCAAATCCGTCTTTGAAAATCCTTTTAATGATTGTTTTAGAAAAATTTTGAGGGGGATAAAGAAAAAAAACCTTCTTCCCATTGCTGAATTGATGCATAGCTACTCCTGTATAAACTGCAATTCTAATGTTATGTTTTCTCTTCCGCAACATTTTTAGTTGATCAGAAAGAGTTTTACCAGCACTTTAATATTATAATATGAGCTTTTTATGTATCTATATGCAACTTGTATTATTCTAAGTATATGCTGAATTTAGATTTTATCTATTTCTTTTTAAATATCATGACCGGATGCCTGTCTCTTTCACTGGCTATCTTGCTTATCGTTTTTCATGGACCATCCCTGTTTAAGCCAGCCGCCTTATTGATGTTTCTATTCTGGTTTTGGCTGATGTGCGAATTGGCCGAATACTATACTTCAACGGCAAAATTAAAATTTATTTTTAATAATCTACAATATATTGCGACCTCTTTTTTACCACTTATTTGGATTTCTTTTTGCTATCATATCAGGCTAGGGAAATCTTTTTTTAGAAATAAGGGGTTTCGTTTTTTCTTTCTTTATCCCCTTGTGGTCATTCTTCTGGTATATACCAATTCATTCCATAAGCTCCTCTGGGATTCACCTCAGTATATTGGGGGCAATTATGGAATCTCAAAGGCCTTAAAACCCCTATTTTCCTATTTGTTTTTAATAAATTTTTCAACTATTTTTCTAGGAATTGCACTTTTGGTAATACGGCCAAACGAAGCTTTAAAAAAAGGAGGGAATGCCAGGTGGCTCGTTGTATTCATGGGGGTTTTGTCCATGGGAACTGCATTTTTCGAATGGAAGGCTGATTACAAATTACAATTTGAGTTAACTCCATTGACCATTTCCATTGTTGGCCTGACGGCATTGCTCTATTTAAAGAATAGTATTAAGAGTCAGGTTCTGATAAATAAATATAATATTTTATCAACATTGAAAGATCCTTTATTTATAATTTCGGAAGATGGATTGATCCTTTTTGCCAATGATTCGGCTTCCCGGATGACCGGGATTTGTGAAAAACAATTCTACTCGGTCAATATCAAATCCGTGATCTCATCTCTTGAGAATCTAAAAGAGGAAATCATCTTTCACAATCATCTATTTTATCATGTAAATATAAACACGGTTCTGAGAAAAAATGATCATATTTATGCAGTGTCCCTTACGGAGATCACAGCATTAAAGGATTCTGAAATCAGTTTAAAACATCTCTCTGAAGAACTTGAATCGCTTGTTCATAATAGGACAGACAGCCTGAATAAAAGTAATCAAAAATTAAAAAAACTGGTAGAAGAAAAAAATGTTTTACTTCAGGAGGTTCATCATAGGGTCAACAATAACCTTCAGATGATCATCAGCCTTCTCAATTTGCAATGTAGTAAGGTAGAAGAAGATCGGCTGAAACACTATTTAAAAGATTCTGTAGCGAGAGTCCAGACAATAGCCATGGTGCATCAAATGCTCTACAAGTCCGAAGATTTCACCAGGATCAATTTAAAACGCTACCTTGGGGATCTATTGCATTCTATGCTGTACGATCAACTGGAGGACCTTGAGCTGGATCTCTGCAGCGTCCACTGTTCGACCACAACCTGTATACATGTGGGTATGATCCTCAATGAAATTGTTTTGAATGCCTTGAAATATGCCTATCCCCTGGAAGAAGCGCGCAAATCTTTTCTCTGTAGGACTACCTTGGAAAAAAGGCGGGATGAAACCGATAGGCTTCATTTGTTTTTTAGGGACTTTGGAGTGGGGATACCCGATGGAGTCATTGATTCTCTGGAACAAAAATCTCTCGGATTCAGAATCATCCGCACATTGGTCAAACAGAGAAAGGGAGAGATGCATATCTATAATGATCAGGGTTGTATATATGATCTTTCAATTGAATTATAAATAAAAAAACCGGTTTACAATAAACCGGTTTTTTTCTGGGGAGCGGCGGACTCGAACCGCCGACACCATGCATGTCGAGCATGTACTCTAACCAACTGAGCTAGCCCCCCCTTAGGAATCACTATTTTACGGTTATTGACAATTTTGTCAATAACCGTAGAACAATTATTTTATGGCGCTTATGACTCTTTCTAATACTTTCTTTCTATCCAAAGGTTTAACTATGTAATTCTTTGCACCAAGCATCAGAGATTTTTTAACAAGATCTTGTTTTCCAAGAGCACTGACCATAATGACATTTGCATTCTTATCAAATTCAACGATCTTTTCCAGGGCTGTAACACCATCCATGCGGGGCATTGTAATATCCATTGTTACCAAATCGACTTCTGGGAAAAGTTCTTTGTATTTTTCAACACCTTCAGCACCATCAGCAGCGGTTCCAACAATATCAAACCCTTCTGATGTTAAAATTTGGCTGATCTGTTTTGTTACGAACATAGAGTCATCAACAATGAGAACCTTAATTGCTCTACCATCCATTTGCCCAACAGGCGTACGTTCATTAATAGAAGGAAAATCACTTGTGGTTTTCATTTTAGACTCCTAACCGTTCTCTAATTGCAACATTAATTTCTATCTTACCATGTGGTAATCCAAGGGGGACAATCAGTGCTTCAACATTTATGTCCGATACCTGCATATTTTCGCCGGTAATAATGGCCGGAGGAGTCAGATCGAACTTAAATCCTAAATCATGTAGTTTTGTGACTGCCTGAGCTGTTACCATATTGGCCAATTCTGTGATTGTGGCTTTTACCAGTTCATCCATGGAAGTCAGCTCTTCACCGTTCATGGTGGATGCAACTTTTATAGCCGTCTCCTGAGACATATCAATCAACACTCTTCCTTCGACATCGCCGGCAAGGCCAACAATAGCTGCTACGCCCATAACAGGTTGTGTTGACTTTTTCAGATACAATTCTTCCCTGTTTACTTCACATTGAAGTACTTCCTTGATAATGTTGAACGCTGCTTCAACAAAAGGATTGATATACTCAACTCTCATGCAGTAGTCTCCTCATATTTCTTCATTATATACTAAACAATATACCATTCTTATATTTTTTTAAATAATTTAAGGTTGTTATTCGCTATTACTTCCCATCCGCTCAGGTTAATAGGGACCTCATTATCTCCCAACATGAGTAACCCTCCTGGTTTTAAACACTCATACATATAGTCTAACAATTTAATCTGACCTTCCACGGGTTGATAACACAGAGTATCACGGCATACTACCATATCCAGTGGTGGCAATGATGATTCATTGCTTAAATCACTGTATTCAAAAATAATACTGTCTTTGATTACCTCGTTAAATTGGGCTCCCGTACTCGTTGTGACAAGATATGGTTCATAGAAAGAAGATATTTTTTCCTTATCGACATTTAATCCAGGTGCAGAGGATATATTGATCAAATCATTGTCATTACCCTGGATTTTGAGGATGACTTCGGGGTTTTTATTTTTAAGAAGACAGGCTAAGGAATATGTCTCATAGCCTCTACCGCAACCCGGATTCCAAACCATGGCATTTCCCTTAAGGCTTGGAAGAAGGGGTTTGATATTGGCTATTAAATCATCACTCCACAGTTGCCCAGAACAGCTAGAGTTGAATCCTCTTAGGTATTCCTCGGCATCCTGTCTGTTTTTCAGCTGAAAGTTATCTTCACCCTTCACCTTCATCCATCCGTCAAAACGAGAAGAAATCCAATCCTCGTTCATACCACTGGGGAAGAAATTAAGATAGGTGGGGAGAGTTTCTTTAATAAAACCAAGATTCAGGGATTCATGATTATCCGTATTGGCGATTGATTCTTCTAATTCTGTAACCTCAGCAGGCATGGCTGCCTGGGCCGCAATATTTCTGATTTTTTCATTTTTATCGCTTTTTTCTTCTTTGTTGAAGATTTTTTCAGAATCCAGAATGATATAAAGACTGGAATCGTTTTCTACAACACCGTCAATATATTTTATATTAATATCTCCAAACAAAGGATGGGGAGGTTGTTTCCTCGAGGAATCAATGCCAATAACCTTATCTATGGTATCTACAAGAATCCCAATTGTATTATCTTCCAGCCGGAGGATAATCATGTTTTCAAAGCCTTTGTCTTCTTTGGGAACCGGCAAATTGAAGAAAACTCTCAAATCTATAACAGAAATGATGTCTCCTCTCATGTTATATACACCTTTGACAAAAGGGGCCGAATTCGGAACAAATGTGAATTTTAAGGCCTTATGAATCTCTTTTACCTTCATGATGTCTATGCCGTAATCTTTACCGGCCAGAGTAAATGTTACCATTTTAAAATCTATTTTGGCCAATTCAATTTCTTTTTCATTGGCCATTCTGTTCAGTCCCTGTACACTCGTATTCATCTGCCGTTTCCTTAATATGCCTGTGATCTTTTAAGCCTTGTTGCCTGCTCTTTTTGAATACAAAGATCTAAAAGCTGACTAACATCAATTATCAGTGAAACCGTTCCATCCCCCAAAATAGTTGCACCAGCAATTCCTGGGGAATTTGTATATTTATCTTTCAGAGGTTTGATGACAACATCCTCTTCTCCTATGAGAGAGTCTACCATTACCCCCATTTTCTTGTCCCCGCTACCCACGATGACAATGAAGTTATAATCCTTGGATTCCTCTGTATTGATTCTAAACAGACGGTTCATCCGGACAAGGGATATAACATCTTCCCTCACATTGAATACTTCATGATTATCAATAATTTTTATTTCTTCCGGTTTGATTCTATGGCTCTCTATAACACTGGTGATGGGTATAGCGTAGACTTCCGTTCCTACTCGGACAAGAAGCCCCTGGATGATTGCCAAGGTCAAGGGGAGTTTTATGATAAAACGAGTCCCTGTTCCTTTTGTTGAATGAACAGTTACGGTTCCATTTAATTTTTCGATTTCCTTCCTGACTACATCCAGGCCAACTCCGCGGCCGGAAATGTTTGTCACCTGCTGAGCTGTAGAAAAACCGGGTTCAAAGATCAAATTGAAGGCTTCTACATCAGAAAGATTTTTGCTTGGATGAATGATTCCTCTATCTATGGCTTTTTTCTTAACCTTTTCTACGTCAATACCGGCACCATCATCAGCAATCTCAATGACGATCATGTTCCCTTCATTACTGGCTTTCAGGAGTATCTGACCTTCACTTTCTTTGCCTGCAGCTTCCCGTTCTTCCGGAGCTTCGATTCCATGATCCAGGGAATTCCTGACACAATGCATTAATGGATCCAAAAGCTCTTCGATCACCGACTTATCGAGCTCTGTGTCTTCACCTTCAATGACCAGTTTTATATTCTTATTTAATGATTTTGAAAGATCTCTAACAAGACGGGGAAATCTGGAAAAGATTTGATTAATGGGTACCATTCTAATTTTTAGTATGGCTTCATGCAGGTCTCCCGTGTTGCGTCCGAGGTTCGCAGCGGTACTCTTGAAGGTTCCAACTGTTTGTTTAAAGCTGCTTTCAAAGGAGTCAAAAATTGTGAAAAGAGGTTCGTATTTTTCATTGATCTCTTTTTTGACTTCTTTTACAGATTTGTTTTTCTGAATATCTTCCAGATACTGGGGGAGTTCATCAAACAGGGATTTAAGTTTTTCCTTGAAGCTGCTTTCAGCATGCTGAAGTTCATTCTGGATATCTGCAAATGAGCTATTGATCTGATTAAAAGTAGCTTTATTGATCACTGCTTCACTCACCAGATTCAGTAAATTATCAATTCTTTTACTGTCTACACGCAGAATTGAACCGCTAGAGTCCTTTGATTTTGCTTTTACAGTGGAGGTCTTGTTGATTTCTTTATTGATAGCATCATGCTCATTAGCAGGTGTTGTTACTTTTTCTGGAGTCGCGGGTTTCTTCACTTCCAATGGCACACTTGTTTTTTCTTGTGCAACTCTTACTGGAGGGATTTCCTTTTTAACACTTACTTTAACAGCCGATGTCTCTTTACCCAGAATGGTGGCTGATACACCCTCTGTGACATCGTCAATCTGAGCCTCTGCTTCCACAGCGGCTGGATCCATTTCGGATGATAAATAATACAGAACCTCTGGATGATATTCATCTTCATAGAGTCGATCAAATTCTGGTATTGTTTTCAGTATCTGTCCGAAGGTTTTTAGTTTAGCATAGACTTGGATGCCCCCAACAGAATTCATGGGGTTTGACTCATCAAAAGATACAATCACTTGTAGAACAGGCAAACCGCCGGCAGCTTCTTTCAATTCAAGCATGTCATATTCAGACAAGACTGGACTTTCCTGTGCTTTTTTAAGCGGTTCAGCTGATGTGTTCACCGTGTTAGAGGGAGAGGATTCTGCTTTCCCCTCACTGAGAGTTCTCAAGGACTGCTTGAGGACAGATATATCTTCATCATAGATTGTACCATCACTTCTGGCAGAAAGCATTTCCTTGATAACGTCTATAGTAGGATTGTCTTCAATGGCCATAATGTTCTGTTCCAGCATTTCTACTTGAGAATTGGCCTCATAGAAAAAGTCTTTCAGTAATTCTTCATTGTTCGGATCAAGGTAATCACTCATGATTATATTCTCGCTTTTGATGATAAAAGTTCATTATATTTTTATATTAAATTATTATACCGAATAATACAAAGACAATTAATAGTATACAGCTTTAAAAGTGAGATTGTAAATATTTTAAAAGTTATTATCTCTATGGCTTAGACTATTTCTCTGACATTAGAAGAATATCCTAAGCACTTGGACCATATCATACGAAAATCATAGTGAGAGATAAATACAAAGGTATAGATAAATGAAAAAACTAATTTTTCCTATGTTCCTGCTGGCTTTGACAATTCATGGATTTTCCTATGAAACTGGTTTTTCCACTCAATTCGGAAATTATGGATTCTCAGAATATGACAGCAGTTCAACAACATACACTCCTTATTTTCAATGGGGAGGACAATTTTTTTATTTTGATCATTCTAAAGAGAATGAGAATCTGCAATATGGGTTCATCCTAGATCGAAATGCAGTTCAAGGCTATAGTTTCGCCTCCGAGTTGAGCTATGTTACGCCATATTATTCCATAGCCTTTGGTCCTGTTTTCGGGATCACTAATGAGTCTGTATCTCTGGTTAAACCAGGGTTTTCGGGGAGTTTGAAGGGAGAAATACCAGGCAGAGCCTTTTTAGAGATCGGAGGTGATATGATTCCGGCTCAGAACACAGGGATCGCTTATGATTACGGCACTTCTACGGGATATTATACCATCGGGTTTTATCTAAAGCAGGATCACATCCTCTGCTATTTCACACAGAATCTTGATATCTATTCCAGCCTCTCCGGATCTGAGCCCTATACAGATAGTCTTTTGACATATAATTTTTACACAGATTTCTTTGAAAAAGGATCAATATTTAAGATTACAACAAAAATGGGTTATGAAATATTAAGTAGAGACTTTGATAATGGAAATGATATTGAGATTAGAAACATCTTACTGGGAATCCAAACAGATTTTTATATCAATTCTTCAGCCGCAGTCTTCATTGGGATGGATAACAAAATATATCCCGGGTCCTATGGATCAATAGATTTGGGAGATATTCCAACGTATTTGATAACCGTCATGTCTGGATTCAAATGGAGTTCATAAAAAAAGACCCCTAAGAGGGGTCTTTTTATTAAAGAGCATAAATTCGGCTCTATTGTCAGTTAAGACTATGATTACTCAGCTGCGGGTTCCGCAACCTGTTCATCAGAATGCATTTTCTGAGATTCAAGATATCTGAGAACCTGAACATTTCCCAATCTTTTCAGCTCTGCATTTCTTCTGGCTTCTTCTCTATCTGCCAAAATACTCCAAGTTGATTCATGATCAATATCAGAGTTGAGAACATCAAGAACAGCCTGGTCATAAATGACGCTTATATCTTTGATATAAGAGATGAAGTCTCCACCTTCCTGCATTGCATCTCTATAAACATAGATGCTGTCAAGAGTTAAAGAAGGCTGGCTTCTTGGGTAAAGAGGATCATTTCTGAGTTCTCTATTTCTAATTTCGGTGATGTAGTTAGGATTCTGCCATTCCAGTTCTCTCCAGCCATCAAAATCCAGATAGCTTAAAAAGATAGACTGTGTGTTTTCATTGGAATCACGGAATACAAGACCGAGACCCATTGGAAAGTTCATACCATAAACACGAACTTTTACAGACTTAAGAACACCAACATTTTTTACAACACCATATCCTGTAAACTGTTCACCCCTAACAGGATCATCTTCAACAGTACTAGTTGCATAAGCGGGAATCGCAAAAGGAGGTTTAACCATCGCATAAGCGTTAAAAGATCCCTCTGGAAAATGGACTCTTATACCCATTACCTGATCACCTGCTGTAGCAAAATTGTTCACGTCATTCTGGACGGGAACTCCGAGTACATAGGAAAGAGAGTTGTTTACAACAGTCTGTGCAGAAGATGTAAGCTCAACTTCCCAGTTAGGAACGAGGAGAGAAGTCTGCATGGCAGCCTTTTCTTCTTCAGTGTAGCGTGTACCTGCTACCGTACTGAAATCCATCAATGTGGCCTTGTTCTGTCCCTGATAGTCATCAATCAGGTCTGAGAAGTTAATCATAACTGTTTCTTCAGCAAATACTGAGCCAGTCAGGAAAAAAACTGCCAAAAACAAGAGTGTGAAGAACCGTTTCATTCATAGCTCCTTTAAATTCTTTTCATATTATTTATAAACAAAATTATACAGATGCCCACATGTTTGTCAACGATTTAAAAATTTTTTTACTCAATCAAGAGTCTATTTTTTCCGAATCATAATAGAATTCAGAACCAGGAATCTGACCTTCTACTGTGACAACTATCTCTTTTATATGCGGAAAATTAAATTTGATGTTCCTTTGAAGGTAATCAATCTTCTCAGTATAGCTGAGTGGTATGCGGGGTGTATCCAAAATAAAGTCTTTGTTGAAATCAAGATATAAAGAATTCCCCGACCAAATAGATGCCTTGATCTTGGTCCCTTCCGGCATGAATGAGTTTAGTTCCAGTTCTACTGGTCCCAAAATGAGTTCACTGATAAAGAGATCTATTCTGTGTTTAGGATCAGACGATCTGTAAATATTTCTAATTTCTGCATTTTTACCGTTCATCCCATCTAAAGGAAAGAACAATACATGACTGTTTCTTCCTTTTTCAAGGTTAAATAAAATGAGTACAGTTATAAGAAAAAGGAAAATGAGCGCTACGGGAACAAAGGGAAGAATCTTTTTTATCATTAATTATACCTATTTTCAAAAAAATCTACAAAATCAACGATGCCATTATAGATTCCATTCTTTAGTCGCATCAAGTATTCAGGATCACGGAGTTTTGCTGTTTCTTCATTATTTGTTATGAAACCTGTTTCAATCAACACCGATGCCATCATGGCATTACGAACTACAAACCAAGATTCTTCCTTGATTCCTCTGTTGGGTGTTGTTTCTCCCAGTGACTCTTTAAGGTTTTCAGAAATATATCCGGCCAGTTTTTGGCTTTCCAGGGTAAATTCTTCTTCCATCAGAGTATTTAAAACGGGGTCCAGTCTATTTTCATGTCCTTCTTCGTTCAAAATCTGACGCCTATAATCTTCGGGAAGGTACCATATTTCAAAGCCTTGTGCTTTTTGGTTTAAGCTGGCGTTCGCATGAATGGATATATAGATAATTCCTTCCCCTTTTTGGAGATTGAAACTGTTGGCGAGATCGACTCTTTCTTCCAGAGTCGGATAGGTATCATTTGTTCTCGTTAAGATTATTTCCTTCTGGGTATATTTTTCTGATAGCTCCTCTTCTAGGGCAAGTGTCAGGTCCAGAACTAGGTTCTTTTCATATAAGGGAACTTTAATCCCATCTACTGGAAAGGAACTTGTGGCTCCGGAATCTCTTCCTCCATGGCCTGCATCTAATATGATGGCAGCCACTCTGAATTGTGATGCCGTGCTTCTTGAGTTTTCACTGAGAAAAAAACTGCTTATAAAGTCGACGGTGTCAGCAGAAAATTTTAAGACACCCTTTTCGTATACGATGGCTGCTGTGTAATAAACATCGCGGCCATTGAGAAGGAGTATGGACTCATCGGCCATAAAGGCAATGGATTGTTTGTCTTTTAAAAATATACCCTTCTTGATCGCTGGGTCCCAGAGAAGACGGGCTCCAGTTTTGGCAACCAGTTCCTCATGATTCATAGACTCAGCGTAGAGTGAGCTGCTTAAGAGACATATGTTTATTGTGATTAAGAGCTTAATGAACCTCATTGTTCTGATTAATATACCATAAACCGCCCTGAATGCCTCCCCTGATAAAGGCATACCAGAAATGAAGAGCATAGAGTGTCCACAGGGGTTCACTGGTTTTGGTGAGATTTTTTGTTTTTATGATCTCTTCCAGCGCCTCTTCCAAAGACAGGCAATTCCAATCCTTTTGTGAGAGAAAATCCAATCCTTGAGCTTTCTGAGGCACCGGAATGGGACTTTCTTTATATTGCATTGAAAAATCAGGTTTGAAGGCCTTGAGGTTTTCTAATTCCTTCCAGCTCTCCCTTAGGTAGGCAGACGGTGGAAACTGAGTCTCCAAGGGCATAGAAAGAAACTCTTGTGTCTCTGCATCACCACTTTCCAGGCTGATTCTAATCATTGACACAGCCTTGGCGCTCGCGTTTACAGCGCTTGCTCTATCTGGTCCCACGGCAATGACGTTTCCGCATTTCATGACATTGTTCAGTGGAAATTGGACTCTGTCTCCCTTATCAGAAATTAGAAAAATATCTTTTACGTAGTCAAGAGCATGGGCTTCTTCAAGATAGTGGATGTCCTGTATCCGTCCGGGTATAGATATAAAGGCTCTTTCAGAAGATGTATTGGATTCTGTAGCCTTCAGATTCACCGGCTTGAGTCCCATACTAAGGCGCATTCCTTCTTCGACTAGAGACACTCCCGAAGCATAGGGAAAGGTCCAGCCGGACATATAACCACCGGACAGTCTGGCGGCAATTTCACCAATCATCACTCCCCTTGAAGTGAGTTTTATATCACCTTTTGCCGCACCAGTCGTAATATTCAGGGCTTTTACGGCATTTTTGAATACACGATATATTTCCTCTTCCTCTGATTTCTCAATGTTAGAAGGAAGTGTATGTCCCATTTCGATGAAACAGGGAGGATAATAGATGTGTCTGTCAGCAAATCCGCATATGACAAGCTCGCCATCCACTACTAATGAATCAATGCTGAATTCTGGTCCGTCCATGAATTCTTCAACTATAGCACGATTTGTTCTGGAGAACTTTATGGCTTCGCTAAGGGCTTTTTCAAGATTTTCAGGAGTATCAACGGTGATAACTCCCCTACCGCCCATATTATCCACTGGTTTGACAACCAGGGGGTATAAGAGATGTTTTGTTTCTTTATGAGGATCCAGCTCGGCAGATAATTCACAAAATGCCGGAATGGGAATATTCTGTTCTTTAAATTTCATCCTCATTCGGTATTTGTCTGTACAGTCTAGTGCTGTCTGATAGGGAATTCCCGGAAGATTCAGCTTTTCTGCTATCCAGGCGACAGAGGCTGAGAAATCTGTTCCACAGGTGAAAACCCCCTGAATATTTCTTGTCGTCATCAGTTCTTCTGCTGCTTCCACAAGACCTACTCTATCTTTCAGGTCTATGTTTAGAAATTGATCTGCTCTGGAACGACAGGGAGCTTCAGGATTCCCATCGGCGGCGATGGTATACCAATTATTTTTTTTGGCAGCTTCAAAAGCCGGCAACTGCATGATTCCGGCTCCCAGTATCATTATGGCTGTTTGATTCATTTTATTTCCCTTTTTTAGCATAAATTTCAAATGTATCGCCCCATCCAAGGAGGATACTCATATATTTTCTCATATTATAAGTCAGAATCTTTTTTAATATGAGAGGAAATCTTTCGGGATGATGACCTGTTACATGGAATCGGATGGAACGAAAACCGTGCAATTTTAAGGCTTTTACGGCCGATTTTCTATCCCATAGGGTAAAATGATCTTCGGGACTGTTTTTAAGAAAGTTCTGCAGATTAAATTGGCCGCTTATTCCTGAAGCATGAGGTGTGGATAAGGCTAGAATCCCTCCCTCCTTCAATAAAGAGTTCAATTTTGGTAATAAGGATTTTAGGTCATCAAAATGCTCAATGACATACCACATGGTTATAACATCAAACTGATTTTCTGAAAAAACGGAGTGATGAATATCCAGGTTTTCAAAAGAGCCTTGATGAATATTGATTTGAGGATAGTTCTCCTGTATGTGAGAGACTGCCTCTTCGGAAATCTCTAGTCCCCAGGCGGAAAATCCCCTTTCGGCAGCTTTGAGTAAAAAGGGTCCATAGGCACATCCAATATCCAAAATCTTTCCCGCTTTTATGGGAATTCTATCTAATCTTTCTTCACCCATTTTTTGAATATGGGGAAAGTCTTCTAAATAGGTCTTTCCGTATTGTTTTTTGTATTCAGAGAAAAAATAGTCTTTAGAATATATGTCTGATTTCTGCATGAACTGAACCATATATTTCATGGAGCAGTTTGTGCAAATAAAATAACTCTTGAATTCAAATCGACCAATCACTTTGCGATCCATACTCCCGCAAACTGGACAGCTTTCACTTGAAATCGTCATTTTTTCAAGCCATTCTAGTAATGATTGATGTTTAATCGTCATTTTTGACCAGAGAGATTTAAAGGAGCTCTCCCCTCCTTCATTCAGTAATCCTATTGCATGATTCAAGTACTGATTCAACTGCCTTTTGTTTTTTTTAAATCCTCGAGGACAATAGGGTATCCTAAAATTCCTGGACAATTGATCATGGTAGCTTCCTGGATTGAATAACAGCACAAAAACTTGAGAGGCCAAAGCTTCAAGAGCTGTTAGTCCATAACTTGTGATCACAAGATCATAATGATGAAGCTGATTCTTGAGGTCTTCAACGTAATGTAAACATTGTACTTGATTAGGAATTGCCTCTGTGTTTCCCCTGTGGGGGAGAATGACTGACCATTCATAGTTTTCCAGCAGTTTCTTATCCAGGGAGTCGAGAATCTTTTGACTTAAATTTCCTGGATCTTCACCACCGAAGGAGATCAGGATCTTTTTCAATGGTCTTATGGATCTTATTTTCTCTGGGAAGTTTAAAAAGGAAAATACATGGTTGTTGGCTTGTTTCCGCTTCCTTGATGGTAGAATATCCAATACATAAGATGCTCTTTGTCGAAATGGTCCTGTCTCATCAATGGCTATCACAGGAATCTTATTCAAGACTGAAGGCACATCATATGTCGTTCGATTGTCCAGGACAATCAGTTTCCAGTCTATTTGTTTCAATTCTTTTTCTGAATCATGGCGAACCAGATTGGCAGTCTTTTTAATTAGAGGATGGTTTTTTAGATCAATGGCTGATTCCTTGTCTTCTGAAGGGAGGTAATAGTGAGCCTTTTTCAGTTCTGATGACCATTCTAAGCAGCGTCTTAGATGACCTGTACCGTTTCCATGCCTAATAGACGGGATAAATAGTATTTTGTCACTGTTAATCATGGTTGAGTAAATATTCCTTCAAGCGGCAAAAGTCGATGGTCTTTCCTTCATATAATTGTGAAAAAATATAAGAGATATTCTTATAATCCTCCAGTGTATCGAGGGTCACTCTCTGATTCATAGGTGGATTATGGTTTAAATACTTTAGACTGAACATATCAGGATTATTATAAATATAGGGTGTTACATGTTCATGATCATAGTTTGATTCAGTGAGAGGATAGGATTTTTCGAGGGCATCCCGCTTAAAGACTTCCACACCGCAACCGATGGGCAGCCCTTTCATGGCCATATAATCAGGACAATCGTCTTGTTCAAAGTCTTTTATCACTTTAGACGCCATTTCCCAGGAGACAAGAGGATTATCACCTGTTGCCCTGATGATGAGCTGAGGTTCATATAATCTACCAGCCTCAATATAGCGTTTTAAGACATCTTGTCTGTCGCCGGCAAAGACTTCAAAACCACAGCGATCGGCCAGTGGTTTCAGATCTTTTTCATCTCCCCGGGCCGTGACAATGACATAATTGTCCAAATCCAGGTTTTTAAGTGAGATCATGGCATGTTCTACGACAGTTTTATCGTCTATCAGTTTGAGGGCTTTTTGAGGAAGTCTGTGAGAATCCAGACGAACCTGTAAAAATACAGCTTTTTTCATTCTAATTCCCAGAGTTCTGTGAGGCTGTAAGGATCCAATTGAAACCGGTAGGTATTTACTCTAACCCACTGCCAGATTTCTCTATAATCTTTAAAAGAGTTGAATAGAGACATTCTGGACTGTAGATGAAAACGCAAGATGCTTTTTATGGACAAATGGCACGAGTCGCCTTTGTAAATGAGAGCCAGATTTTTCAAGAAAAACCGTTTATAAGAAAAGTCTATTGTAATATCATCGTGGGGTATTTCATTTTGATAGGCAATTTTAATACCTGTAAAACATTGTACTTTCTCTCCCCAAAGAAACGCCCTGAAACCAAAATCGAGTTTTTGCCAGTAGGGAGACCGAATCTTAGGATCAAATCCTTCTGATAGATTAAATTTTGCTCTATTGTAGATCCCGCAATAATCAAATGGATAGAGTGTGGGGGTCTCATTCTTTACTGAGCCCAGAGGAATCACATCGAGTTTAGATCCGGAGAATACAGGAGCCAGTCTAATCGGAATGGAATCTTTTCGGGCATTCATCAGTACGGGAACACTGCAAAGGGAATCCTGTTCAGATGCCATGGCAAAAAGACGCCCTGTCTTTCCTATGATCTGTAAATCCATATCGTCCCACATCACGAGGACATGTGATCCCGACGATTCTCGCATGGCAATATTAATTTTTTCACCCGTGGAAAGATGGTCTGGCATGACAATACATTTGAGGGTCGGCATCATTCTGGTCAGCCCATCCAGATCAGATCCGGGATTTTCTACTGAGAGTATCTCCTGAACCTGCATTTGAGCCAGTTTTTGTATCTGTTCCTTCCTGAAGGGACGACCTCCTCTACTGAGAAGAACAATCGTAATTCCTTCAAAGGTTTCCCGTTCACTGTCTCCTGAGGTCACAACAGTATATCCAGGGAGTGAATTAGAAGTTATAGCTGTAGTATTCATCACAACCGGCACATACTCCCTTATACTCTTCATTTAAATGCTCATTGTAGAGAGTTCTTCCATTGTTCCAGATTGATTCCAGGGGGACTTCGAAGCAGTTCTCTCTTTGATGTTTTCCATTGATATCTTCGCGGCAGCGGACAACCGATCCATCTAGAAGAATCGCCATTTCTCTCTTCAAATGCCAGCAGGGAAATCTTTTTAATGGCGATAGGTCGGTAATCTTTTTTTCGGGCAGGGATTTGGAGAAGTGGTCATATTTCTGAATGATAACATTGTTGGTTTTTTCTTTCCAAAATCGGTAAAACTCTTCAAGATCATCTTCATTCTCTTTCATCCTGACCGCCTGTATCCAGGTGCGCTCGGGATTGACTGTCAGCATTTTCTCGATCATGGAAAGAGCTTCTACCTGGCCGTCTCCCCTGAGTTGTTTGTATAGATTGCTGTCCATAGCATCCAGAGAAAAAATCCATTCAATTCGATTAGACTCTAAAATCTCTGCCATTTCAGGCGTTTCAAGATTACCCCATCCAATTCCAGAGCTTTCGATGACAAAATTCAATCTGCTTTTCTGTATAAGAGATGTTAAAACATTCTTTATATCAGAATGCATGGCAGGTTCACCCCAAAGGCTCAAAGAGATCCTTGCTTCTGGAGTAAAAGCCTCAATGGATTCAGCCAGTTTTAAAATATTGTGGATAGACATCTCTGAATTGTCACTTCTATGATGCGGATTCATTGTAGGATAGGGACAATAGGAGCAACTTTGAGGACAAGATGAAGAAATCTGTATCTGATAGTAATTGGGGACAGTTCTACAGTGTTCATCAAGGGATTTATGTTTTTCCATAAAATCTTCTGCAGTGATTATTCCTGATTTCATGAAACTTTCAAGCTGAAGGAAATTGATTTGATTCTCCGTACTGAGGCATATTCTCTTTAAGCGTAGGTCTACTGATGAAATCTCTGTCTCTATATCAAAAGAATTGATGTCTTTTTGAATCCATGAAAACAGGCTCTCACGTTCGATGGCTTCTTTTTTTTCTGGAATGATTTTATTGAGATCCTTAAGGGTATTGGATGAAATGATTTCCGGAGCCAGACCAAGGGGGTAACCATCAGCAAAAGTATAATCAGCATAATACTTTAAGTGATTGGCATACATCTTTTTCATCAGGTTCTGATCCAGTAAGGGGGTGTCGGTGTAATAATAGAAACAGTGATCATAGCCTTCCGATTCTTTCGCCATGGTTTTTAGCAATAGATCCTGTCTGTCTGACTCAAGATATACTATGTCCGGGTTCTCGGTATCACCGTAGAATGCTAGAACCTGTTCCTGATCCAGGGCTATAGGGATTACTTTTTCCACATCGGGAATACAGGCTGTAAAATCCTGAACCATTTGTGATATGGTTCTATTACTTGGAAGTTGCTTTTGTGAGTAGGAATTGCTTTTGATCAAATTCAGAAATACTATATTTCTCATAGTCACAATATCGTCAAAAAGAATATTTCATCTGAGGGAAAGATACAATCCCGGGAGAAAATATGAGAATTAGTACCCAGTTCCTGACTGTTTTCCTGATTATTTTGTCTCTGTCATCCTGTTCTTCCCGTTCTCTTGAAAAAAACAGAGCTTTGGAAAAATTTTTGAAAGATAGTTTTACATACACAATTGACCATGAAGGAGATTACAGGATTATATCTGATGGTGAGTCTTTAATGAGAGATGTTTGGATCCGGGGCCATATCAATTATTCCGGTTCCGTTGGCATCCGTGAAATATTTACCTTTTCTTCCCTGTTGAGTCCTGTGGAACTGAATTATGTCAGCCGGGTCCTGCTCATGGATAATCTGCAAACAAGAGTTATGGGCAGTTGGTCTCTTTTGAAAGACAGCAGCAGTGATCAATATCTGATCCTCTATACAGTGAAGGCTCCCCTCAATGCGAAGGAAAAATATATTTATCAAGCCATGAGGGAGGCTTCTGAAGCGGCCATGATCATGGAAAGAGTGCTCTCTCCGAATAAATAAAATAAGGAGTGTTAATGACCGGTATCCCACGATACAATGTTTCTGAACTGACCTATCTCATCAAGAATCAACTGGAGGACAGTTTTCCTGTTGTCCGTGTTCAAGGTGAAATCAGCAACTTTAGACCCGCTGCATCAGGACATTGTTATTTTAATCTTAAAGATAAAGACGCAGTTATTTCGGCAGTCTTATTCAGACAGCAACGGCAACTATTGACCTTTAAACCCGGTGATGGACAGTCTGTGGCTGTCATTGCAAGGGTGACCGTGTATGCACAAAGAGGAAACTACCAACTCATTTGTGAATCCATGGAAGAAACAGGTCGGGGTGATCTTCTGTATCAGCTAGAACAATTAAAAATGAAGCTCCAGGGGGAAGGATTATTTGATTCAAAATTCAAAAGACCTTTACCACTCTACCCTTCTTGTATTGGAGTCGTTACATCTTTGCGGGGTGCCGCCCTTCAGGATATCCTTCAAATTTTACAGCGAAGAATGAGTTCCTGCAGAATCCTTATCAAAGATACCGTTGTCCAGGGAGATAGCTCTGCAAGGTCTGTTTTGAAGTCCCTGGAAGTTCTCAATCAAAGAGATGATATTGATTTAATCATTCTTGCCAGAGGAGGAGGTTCTCTGGAAGATCTTTTATCCTTCAGTGATGAAGCCGTTGTCCGAGCCGTTGCTGCTTCACGTCATCCTATTATCTCTGGCATCGGACATGAAATTGATTTTTCTCTGTCTGATTTTGCAGCAGATATGAGGGCCGCAACACCCTCGGCCGCTGCAGAGATTGTTTCACAAAGGAGTGTTGAAGCTCCCGCAAAAGTAAAACAGATCAAATCGCAGCTTCTTCAAGGCATGAAGCATTCTTTGGAAAAGCAGAAATGGAAGTTGAGCCGGTGCAGTAAAGAGGACCTTGAAACATCGTTATTACAACAAATCAGTATGCAGCAGCAATCGATTGATCTTTGGAAAATGGAAACTAAGAGGGTTTTGCAAGATAGAATCAGTCAAATAAGACATATGAACAGGGTCAATAAAGAGGTCCTGGAAGCATCTTCCCCTCATTATATATTGTCCAGAGGCTATGCCCTTGTTAGAAAAGATGGGAATCTTATTAGTCAGGCAAACCAGCTGACACAGGGGGATCATGTGCATTTGCAGTTTACAGACGGACAGATCTCTGCCGTCATTGAAGGAGATAAAATTGAAATTTGAACAAAAAATGAATCGTCTTGAAGAAATCTCAGAATTGATAAAATCGGGAGAACCCGAGTTTTCTCAGCAACTTGAACTCTACAAGGAAGGTGCTGTTCTGGCCGAAGAAATTGAAAAAGAGTTAGAAAAGGCAGAATTGCTGATTCAGGAAATATCCGAAGAAGATCAGGGAGAGAACTGAACCTTGTCTCCCTCTTTTATTCCATGTCTTTCAAAGAATCCATCATTTACTTCCAAAGCATAGAGTACAGAAGTGCGGGATGAGACTGTTTTTTCCGAAAATGGTTTCATCTTATATATCTCGCGGATAATTCCCGCTTTACTAATATAGGCAATGGAAAGTGGTATGGATGTGTTTTTCATCCAAAATGACATTTTTTGTTCTTGCTCAAAAATGAATAACATTCCTTCATCAGATGGCAATGATTTTCTATTCATGAGCCCCTGTCTTCTACTTTCTGCTGTCTCTGCTATTTCAACTCGGAATGTTAGGTCCCCTATTTGAATGGTAGAAAAATTATTATCAGATGCAGAACAGGATGAAATCAGGAACAAGAGAAAAATAAGTATTCTTGGCATCAGAAATCCTCCAGGAAATCATTTCGAGATACTTCCTGAAAGCTCTTCAGCCGGATGTTTTCATCAAGAAATGAGTTAAATACTTCTAAATCTAAATATTTCACCGTCAGAGGATATTCAAGACTCATTTTAATTTTATCATTAGACCAGTGCATTCCCTCTGGTGAAAGTTCAACGGGAGGTCCATATTTCTCAGTGAGAGATTTCTGCAGGCTGAAAAAATCCAATTTTGTCTCATCCATATGGAGGATAATCAGATAGAGCTTGTTTTCGTGAAACTGAAAATATCCATGTTCAATGAATGACCGACCCCGGGAACTAATCAAGGCCTGAGTTCCCTCTTTTTGTAGGGAGACATCCGGATCACCCCTAAAATCGAACCTGGATTCCCTCAGAAGTATATTTTTGGTTTCTTCAAAATCCATGCCCAGCAGAATGGTTCGGTAACCCTCCGGCAATTCCTGGAACTCTGCTTCCGGTAGAAGTTCTTGGGTGGTAGGAGCTGTCATTTCTTCCGTATTGCTCTGAATTAATGAAGTCTGGCTGTACAGCAGCTGAGAAATAAAGAATAATATTAATATGCAAAACTTTTCAAATACCATTATTTTCTATTATCGGATGTATATTGCCATTTAAACAGTTAAAGTATACTAGTTTTTAACCTATGATTTTGGATGATAAATGAAGAAAACTGTCAATTTTTTACTCTTAATGCTTTTTTTACCCACCATTCTTTTCAGTCAATCCAAGGCTCAGCCTGTTGTTCAAATTCAAATGAGAAAGATTCTTGAATATGAAAGACCCGCCAGATTGATAGAGGAAGATAAGAAAAACTCAGAATCATTCCAATTTGTTTCCGGACTGGAAATCGTGACAGATGTGGAATACATGAGAGTTTTTTTATTTGATGATGAAGTTGGAAGGACCCCTTATGAGAATAATCGTGTTCAAAATGGTTCTCTCAGAATCAAACTTAAAAAAACCGGATACGAAGACCTGACCTTATGGGTCACTGTTCGGGAGAATTACCGCACCACGGTGACTGTTTCTTATATTCAATCTGCCGAATCTGAATCATTGAGTGTCAGAAATGGGAATGATGACAGGTCTAAGCAGCTTTTTAAAATCATTAATCCTGAGGATCCAGGTTATTACAGACAGCTTTATTATATGAATCCTTTTGATTTTCTTAATCATAAATTGGCGGTCATGGCCTATGAAGACTCTAAAGAAATTATGATTCTCAACCCAGATTTGTCTGTGGCTGAGGGAGCCCAATTTTCATGGGATGGATTGGATGGCAAAGATCAACCTGTTCTGGATGGTGAGTATTTGCTCAAATTAACATCCGATGATGAACGTAATAGTTTTTCAGTTGGTATCGATAGAGAGTATTCTCGACGGAGTTCAAATTATTTTTCGGGTTTTACAGGCCTGGCCTTAGTTCCATTTGCTAGGACACTCTTTCAAGGAGATTTTCAATTTGGTTCAACCATCAGTTTAGATAAGGAAGAGATTGGTGACTCGCTGTATAATCTGCCATTTTCCTTTTTTATACGAACATCTCCTTTAAAAAGATGGGAGGCCGCGTTTGAGGCAGAGACCGCCTTTGTGACCGAAGATAATCAGCCTTATTTGACTCTGAACAGTTCTCAAAAAGTTTACATTTACGGGTCTTATCCTTTTCAAGTCTCTTTGGGAATGCGAGGTACCTATAGGAGTAGAATCAACAATCTTTCAGATTCTGTTTCCTCTTCTTTTATAAAAAATCCTTCAGGCGGGTCTTTTTACATTCCGTTTCAGTATAGAAAGCAAAATTGGGATTTTTTTGTATCACCCGAAATTATGTTTACTTTGAAGTCAATTTCCGATGATGTCAGTCAAAACGAGAATGATATTCTCACTGTTCTTCGCTGGGGTATCAGTTATACACCGGATCTATTGTTCAGTGTCGGTATCTCTTCTGCATTGTATCTTCCATCCATCAATGGGAGTAAGCCAGTCATGCAGGCAGGTCTTGAAGGAACATATTATATAAAGAATACACCCATGTATTTGAATATTTACTCTATAATGCAGAAGGTGAATGAGGGTGATAGAGGACGCTCCATGGGACTTAATCTTGGTTTTTTACTCTAAACATCCTGGCTGATCAAATAAAAGATATAGAACAGAATAAGGGATAGAATGAGGCTCATGATCCAAAAAACTTTGGAGGATATAAAATCTAGAAAAGGCTTTCTGGTCTTCACATGTTTTGCTTTATGATCAATACCGGTGGATTCTTCTTCTCCGAGGAAACCACATTGGGGGCACCCTCCCTTAAAAAAGTCTGCTTGGTCAGTATACCCGCAGGAAGGACATTTTACGGCCTTGAATTTTACACCGCATTCCGGACAGGTATTGGAATTTCTATTCACTTTCTTACCACAATTATCGCAATAGAAGCCCATTATTTTTTTAGAATTCCTAGTATTGTCAGGTCGTCATACTGTGCATCTTCCTTGAGGTGGGAATAGTATGTGTATTCTGGGTATTCATCATCTTCTATGGGATATCTGAAATACTCTCTGTATTGATCAAAGTGGAGTTTTAAGTAAGCATCTACCTTATTGTCAATTCTGATTCTATCATCGGGTCCTGCGTTTGGATCCGGATAGAGCCTGAACACTTTTTCAACGGCAATCAGTCCTAAGACAGTATCTCTCATGTCTCCCGAGCCGTTTGAAAAATCAAAGGTCAGATTGATATCCGGATTGGGCTGGTGATATTGATAGATTCTGTACTGCTTTTTCTTCAGGATTGCATCCATAATCTCTTCAATTCTGGCTAAACCAAGCTCTTCATTATCAGAACCCAATTCATGGGAAACAAAGTCTTCATCCCCTACAATTGAGGAATCGCAGGTCCCATCACACTGTATATGGGATAAGTCCAAATCTCTGAATGTCCGCTTGGCTTCTTCAATACCATCGGTAAAAAGGAAAAGGATATCATTCTTTTTGAGCTGGTGAGTAATTTGCTTAAAGGCATCATTTCCAATCACATCAGATGAAAACATACCGGCAGCAGGAGAAGACTCCATTTCTTCCTTCATCACTTTCTGAGTGGTTCCATCATAATAATAAAAAACACGGTCCCCAGCATGACAGATCCAGCATTTTCCGGTTTCTATGTTGATGATGGTCACAATCAATGCCGCAAATTTTCCCTGAAAATCGATTTGAGCGATAAGGTCATTGATGTTCATGACCAGTTTCTCCAAATGTATTCCATCCCTTCTGATGTTCAGTTTTGAAAAATAGTCCTTAAAGAGAGTGGCCACCTCAACCATGATAAGAGAGGCAGGAATATCTTTTCCTGAAATATCACACTTTATAGTGGCATAGTGTTTGTCATCCAGCTTTCTGTAGTCAAAGTAGTCCCCTGAAACACCTTTTGCACCCTCATAGTAGCCAAAGAAATGAATCTTATCGTTGATTTCTTCACCAGTCGTATATTTCCTGTCCGCTCCAGCTACGGGTTCCAGTGGTAGAAACTTTTTCTGAATCTCTTTCCCCAAAACCAAAGATTTATTGGCTACAGCGGCGGCGACCAGTCCTTCGGTCATCTGGTTGAATGTATTGGCCAGTTCAGAAAGCTCATCCTTAGTTCCCGTTTCGATCGTATAATTTTTGAGCTTTGACTTATCCTGGGTATCCCTGACCATTGCAACCCCTTCCACAAGTTTTCTGATGGGATTCAACATGGTCTGCGCCAGAAGAAGAGCTCCCACGAGTCCTCCGCCCAGGGCCAATAGAGAAATTATGATAGTTATACGAAGGATATCTTTTTGTATATCTATAATGTCTTCCAGAATGCTCTGTATTGAAACATCCAGACGGATCATGCCTCTAAAGTAAGTTTCCCTACCCTTGTTTCGATATACAACGGGTTTGTAAAAGGTATAGACCAGCTGATCTTGAGAGAGGGTTTCTGTATTGAAATCGGGAGAGATTTGAATGATGTTTGAGACTGTAGATAATTTGTCGTTGATTTCAGTTTCTATGCGGCTAATCGTTTCCTGAATGATACTCAACTCTTCGAGAGAGGCGGCATCTCCCCTGATGGCCAGACGAACAGCATCCTCTGAAAGCTGGTCTAACTGCAGACTTTGGTCACCAATAAGTTCTGTGGCCTTTTGATTAATTTCAATTTCCAATTCTTTGACTCTAGGAGAGATTACATCGTCAATTCTGCTGATCCCCGCTTGAAACCTGGTGATTAATCCAGACTCATTGAGTGCTTCCAGGATTTGAAATCTGTCATCTTCAGTGAAGTTGGAGAAATCATATATGTTCCCTTCTTTAAATTTTCGATCAAAGTCTTCAATTTGGTTTAAAGACCAGCCTGATGGGAATTGCAACTGTGTCTCTGAAATCTCCGAAGGAAACTGCTGAAGTGAGTCAATTTCAGGATTATTTGAACTCCATATATAGTTAAAATTTTCAGGATCATTGGTTCCTTGACCTGTTATCGTCGTGTTAAGAGCCTCATCCATGGCTCGTATCGTTCCGGGCAGAAGTCCCAGCTCCAGTCTATTTTGAGTCGGCAGATATGTCCTGGCGCTTGTTGCCAGCGTCTCCAGGAGCAACGAACTCTTGGCATAGAGCCCTTCGGTCAAATTCCTTTTTTGGGTATTAATCATGTAATTCCCCAGAAATATGGATATCAGCAAAATCACAGCCAGGATCAATGTCAGCAGGGCCAGTGTAAACTTAAGCCTCAGACCCATTCCTTTCCGTTTCATGATTTTAATCCTCTCTTTTCTCATTTCACTTCGAAAGGGTGTCCCTTCGATTAAGGCCTTAATATCCTCTTCCAGGTCTTTAGATTCAATCATCAATCTATAAATTTGCCAGGATGAGAACAGGCAGACGAGTATCAACAGCAGGAGAAACAAATACATTGTTAAGCTATTCATGCTGAAAATATGTTTGGCAAGTTTTACAGGGTTCCAGAAGGTTGAGTAATCAAATGTAAAGTCACCAAATCGAACAATCCCTGTGGAATCCAGTTGGAGTCTGCCCCTGGCAAAGGCAAATCCTCTAACGGGATGTTCTACACCAACGAGGTAACTTCCCTCTTCAAATACTTCGACAAGAGGCCCTTTTATGATCCTGTCGCTTGTGACTTCATATTCTTCGTCATTGAGATTAAATTCATAGTCCCAAGGGCTGGAGCCATCCCTGTCTAGTACAACACGCCGTATCAGTCCCCCTTCTGAAAATCCCCGGCCAATTATGGTTAGACCGACTCTTTCCAGATTATCCCGTTTTGTGAGAACATCAGAAATGTAGGTAACTGGTATATATTTGTTTGTTCTAAACAGAATGATGGATGGTTCACTCCTGTTTCCCACATCATCAAAGGCACAGACTGATAAGGCCCAGTACCCATTATCTCTATTGCTGTATTGTACGGCCGTACTGCGAGTCTGGACTGTCATGGGAGGGGATGGTAAATCCAGTAAAGAAGGATCTAAGAGATCGGCTTCTTCGCCTAAAAAGTGAAACTGATAACTGTATCCACCGGGATGCTCTTCTGAGGAAGACCAAGTCAGGGTAAAAGTATTGCTGATTAGATAACCCAAAGCATCAGTGAGCGGCTTAAAAAATTGAACCGGTTCGGGAGGAACCGTGTCTCTTGTCATGCTGATATGCACAGGCTCTGACCAGTTTCCGGCATAATCAACCAGAGCTATGTGAAAAAACCATTCTCCATCATTGATGGCTCTGAACGTTTTAGTCCTTTCTCTGAAATCCAAAAGATCCAGATCCTTCTCTGGAACTGTATCGGGATTCATATCCCATGCATAGCTGAATCCCTGAATTCCCGAGGAGTCGGAGGGACGTCTCCAGCTTATGATCGCTTGATTTTCAGCCTGTCTGCCCTTATCTTCAAAGTTGATCGTTCTTATTATGGGGGGAGGCGCCGACCTGTCTGGAGTCAGAATGACATTATTTCTACTGCCGTTCATCAGATTTTCCCAGAGAATAAATAGATCTCCATTGTGGTTCATCCATCGTCCGTAGGTGGAATCTCCATTCATGATGCTGACTCTTTTTTCCTGCCAGAAGACACCCTTTTTCTGTGCCATTATTATTTGGTTACCATTACGGTTATCGAACCAGAGGATCAGGGATTCTCCCTGTTCTCTTATAATTCTCGGTGAAGCAGTAAAATAACTTCCATTTGAGATTTGCTCTAATTCTTCGATGAGGATACCATCTTTATCGAAGATTCCGTAATAGATTTGGGGCATTTCACGGCTTAATCTTCTTTCCCAGACAAGGTGTAGAGCTCCGTTTTCTGCAAATAGATGGGGACGTTGGTTATCAAACTGAAAGAAAGCATTGTTTTCACCGTTTCTAAACTCACTAAAAGATGTCAGTTGGGTCTCCCCTGACCATTTTGTTTCATCCCTGCCTTTTGACTTCAGGTATATCTGATAGGTATTTCTCTGATCGGTAAATAAGGATTGAAAGACCACATATTCCATCTCATCATCAAAGGTATAAAATGGGAGAAAGTTCTGTTTAAGGTTATTATCCTGAATAAAATGTTCTGGTTTTGTCCAAGTCTCTCCTTCAGCTGATTCACTGTAATATATGGATAAAACCTCGGTTTGATTGGGAAGAATGACTTTCCCCGTCATAAAAAGAATCAAACTTTTATCGGCCTTCTGAAAGATCCTGGGTACAACCGAAGAGCTTTCGCTCTCTATTGATGAAATTTTGATCATTGGATTTTCAGTATTTTGTAATTTGAAAATTTCAACAGACTGTTCTGTTGCAGCTAATGCCAGAACGGGAGCTCCAAGACGGTCTTTACCCAAGGAAAACAAAGATACTTTATCTTCTCCAGTATATCGAAATGGTTCGATAAGAATGGAAGGACTGGACCAGGACGATCCGGTCTCAGAAAATGATCCCATGATGGTAACAATCTCAGGATCTTGGGGGTTATATTCCTGCCAGACGCTGAGTATATACCCTTGTTCACTAGAGATCTGCTGGGGATAAAAGGACTCACCACTCTTGATGAGAAGAGGATTTTCCCAGTAATAGTTCTGTGAAAATACCTCTTCTCCGGAGAAAAGAAGGATGAGGATGAATAGAATCTGAGAAGTTTTCATGTTTAAAATTTTGATTCAATTCTCCTTTTTAGATCCTGAAGTGGAGGATAGGATGCTGTTTTTTGATCGTTAAGAAGCTGCTGCACAATGGCATAGGCCTCAAAGTATTCTCCATTTATATATTTTTCTTCGGCAGATTTGAACCGAGCATTAGCAGCAGATGTCAGGACTGCCGTCGTCTGTCCGCCTGCATCCAGCTGGATTCTATCTTTCAGAGTGATGGCGTCCTGATTTTCAGGGTTGAGTACGATAGCCCTGTCTAATTGAGAGAGGGCAACAGGAAATTGAGAACGCACATTTCCTTCTACAATAGCATAGGCCCTATTGTACAGATCTTCACTCTCTGCCAAAGCCCTGAGGTCAGGGGGAGGATTCCTAATCCCCAGTATTATTTCTGCATCATAGAGCGCTTTGCTCATGCCGGGATAGTCTGGCTGTATTGCCGAAAGGTCTTTCAAATCGATGTAGGCAATATCAGTCTCGGTGCGGAGTTTACTTAAGGAACTCTTAAATTTTTCATCAAAAGTTATTTTAAACAACTCAGGATCCTTGAGCTGCTGAATTTTCAATTTAAGCACACTGGCCTGTTGGTTCAACGGCATGGGGATGAGGATTTCGTTGAGGTTCTGATCTGCCTTGTCCAGGTACCTTAGTCCTTCACTTCTATTTCCACCCTCTATTCTTGCTTTTCCCAATTCAAAGTTAGTAAAGGCGTGGTTTAAGAATTGGGTCATCTCTGCATACAGAGGTTCGGTTTCTTCTATTGTTCGCCCCGATTCTACGGAAAGGGCTGCTCGAACAAGATTCAACCAGTAATTGATTTCATTATTTGGATCTGCATTTGTGGTGTACCATCTACTTTCTGCTCTGAGCAGAACGACTTCACTCTGACCATAAAGGCCTTGCAAATAAAGGCTCTTGCCTTCGTTAACATTTTCACGGACATAGCGAATAACTTCTTTATTTTCTTCCTGCAGTATTCTGTCTTGCAAGTCGGCTATTCTTCTGTCAATTTCCTCACGGTCTACAACTGTTTCATTAAATGAAAGGGCTTGAACAAAAAGATCCTGCGCCGTGGTCAACTCTTGAACCGCCTGTCTGAATTCTCTATTGGAGAGGGCTTGTTCTGACTGTTCAAGTCGAAATTCTCCTTCTCCTAAAAATCGTTGAGATGAGGCTATATTTTGATCGGCTTTCCGCTGTTGCCGGATATATTCTTTTAGATCATCTTCCATATTAAGAAGTAGAGCCTCGGCACGGCCTATATAGGCCGCCATATTTTCTTTTTGCGGTATCTCTCTTTGAATCTCCTGATAATGTGATTTATAAGCACTGACCCTGCTAGTAAGGTCTTCATTTTCTTCAATCAGCTGACTAATGATAGAAGCACTCTCTTCAGGATAGACATAAAGGATTGTCACATCTCCCTCTTCTGCATTTTCAGGTTGAATTCCATTAAGGAGTTGAAGAGAACGATTCATTGAAGTTCTAATCTGGCTATATTCCCTTTCCATGGGAAGAATTTCAAAATCAGCCGAGTCCAGCGCTATTTTTCCATCTAAATTCCTATAATTTTCAATTCCATCCTCTATCTTGGACAGATACAGTGCTCCCTGCTGTGCGGCTAAATTATCATTATATAAGACATCACTTTTATAAGAATCTATATATCGATTCCATTCCTCTCTGAGAGGAATAAGATCGTTTAATTCTCTTGCTATTGTGTCCCTCTGCACTGCCATGAGTTCCAAGTTTTGATCGTCATAGTTTTGATAGTCTTCCAATCGCAGATTAAATAGACTCAATCGGGATTGATATTCAGCTTTATTTTTTTTAATTCTGAAATTTTCAAGAGTGATATATTCACTATTCATCCAGGGCTTTGAGCCAGGGTAAACTTTGTAGTTGGTATCAAGATTTATACGACCCGACCAAAGAGAGCTGAGCTGGATTCCTTTTTCAGCCCAATATTCGGCTTCGTCGAAGCTTTCCTGAGCCTGCAGCCAGGATGCTCTGTCAAAAAAGGTCTCAGCGCTGGTGATAAGTTCGTCAGTTTTCCTAATGTATTCTTCTTGAATGAGGGTAATTTTATCTTGCCAGAATTGATCCATGGCCAGAACAATGCCCTCTTGAAATCTGTTATCAAGCCTTCCAAAGACAATTCTATTGGCAAAACTCAAAAAGAAGTCTTCCTTAAACTCATCACTGATTCTGCTTAGAAGTTTATTCTGTTCTTCAAAAACGTATCCAGCCTTCCATATATTATTTCTAAGGCTTGTAAAAAGACTAAAGTCATTCAGCATCGAGTCATGGATGATTCTATTCTGTTCAACCGACGACACCATTGACTCTGGTGAGTACGAATCCAGTTTGTTGTAGGAGGAGACAAATTCATCGAGAGAACTTAAAAGGAGTGAGAGCTCAGAATCAACGGGTCCTTTGATGACCTCCCCATAGTTTCTCTCATCATATGTTCTTTTATGAAGCTGAAAGCCTGTTATATAAATTGTAACAGCAGAATCAAAGTTATTGTTCTCTATCTGAACAAGAGCTCTATCCATGAGATCGTTAAAAAGCAATCTGAAATAGATCAACTCAGCACTGATTCTGGCGTCTGTGAGAGATTCGGCGGTTGCATCGTTAGGATTTTTATCCAGTTCTTCCAGTTCTTCAATGATTTCCAGACCTTTCTGATAATCATTTTCTTCGAAGAGAATCCGAATCAGTTCTTCATATTTAGCATTAAACTCTTCTTTTTTCTTTCGAATCTCCTGAATCATCTTTTGTGCTTTATCCATTTCTTCTGGATTCTCTTTCACAATCTCAACAAGAAGGTTTATAGCACCATTATAATCATAGTTTTCTATCAATCGATCTGCTTCTTTATACTTCTGTCCGATGCGTAAATCGCTCTCCTGAGCTGGCAGAAAGAATAAAATGAGGAAAAATATAGAAATTGTAAGACATCTCTTCTTATTTATAGCAGTCAAGTAAACCCTTCAGATAACCGAAATTAACAACAGTCACTTCATCTTATAACATTATCGGCAACATAGGAAAGAATCTGGATAAAAGCACCAATCAAAGGTATATTATATGTGGATGAAAAAAAGCATAGTGCTTCTCTTGTTATTTATCATGATCTCAAAGGCTTCAGCTGGTGATGCAGCTGCGTCAACCTATGCTAATGTTAGTAATCTTTTTGGTATTGATCCTGATGCCGGAATGAACTCCTTTTTAACTCTTTTGATACCGGGAGGAGGTAAATATGAAGGCATGGGAACCGCTTTTACAGCCATGAGTGTGGATTCTGGATTTCTAGATGCCAATCCTGCTGGAAGTTCTTTCATAAAAAATTCCGAGTTGACTTTTTTTCATAATAACTGGATTGCAGATACAAACCTTGAGAGTGTGACCTACACATCCCGCTGGGATAATTTCGGTATTGGCATCGGAGGGAAATTCCTATATCTTCCATTTACGGGAATTGACGATTGGGGTGATCGTGCCAAAAATGAAGATGGAAGTTTTTCTTCCGGGTATTATACAGAAACAGTCACTACTTTTAACATAGCTTACACCTTTCTTGATGATTATTATTATCATGGTATTGCTGTTGGTGCAAACTTTAAGATGGCTTACCGGGGTGTTCCCTACTCTATTGCTCCCGACCAGTCAGCCTTTGCTATGATGGTAGACCTTGGAATACAATCCAAATTCAATGTTTTAAAGTTTTTCAGTTCCAGGGATAAAAATTTTGCTTTTGGCCTTGTTTTAAAAAATTTAGGAACAGAGTTTATCAGGGATCCTGATCCTCTCCCCACCATGGTCTCAACCGGAATTGCCTATTCTCCCTTGAGGCCTATGACATGGGCCTTTGATGTCAATATTCCTTTCAATCTTGATGGCACACCTTCTGAGTCTGTCTACTATGCGGCTGGTCTTGATTTGAGTATCACCAATTTTTTATCGGTTCAGTCGGGTTTTATGCTTAAAACAGGTCTTCCCCGCTTTAGTCTAGGATCTTCATTGGATATGGAGCGTTTCAGTTTGACAGCTAACTATACTCTGGATCTCACAACTCAGGTAAATACTCTCGACCGTTTCAGCCTTGCTCTAAAACTGAATTTGGGCGACTTTGGAAGAATGAGCCGAGTTGAACGTGCCCAATTGCTCTATTTACAGGGTTTGGAGGAGTATGCAAATGGTGATATTAGTAAGGCAATCTCTCTGTGGGAAGAGAGTTTAACCGTTCGTCCTGAGTTTACTCCCGCTACAGAAATGATTGAAACTGCCAGAAAAACTCAGGAATTGAATCAGATTATCCAAGAAAATCAAACCATAGATGAATGATATTTTAGGAAGGAACGCATCTGTTTTTTTAATTCATTGATTTCGGGGGGGAGTCTTTTTTCTTTTGAGAAGGGATTTTTGCTGCCAAATTTTTCCAGAAGACGCAACAATTTTATCAAATCTTTCTTACTAGAAGTAAAGAATACGGGAACGGCACCGGAGTCGAATAGACTTTTTTGTTCTTCTATGCCCATTGAAGACAGTTTTTCAAGGTATAGCTCTACTTGTACAATAAAATCATTCTTTACGTAGGGAATATCAGAAAGGTACTGTTCCATTTCAATTTTTTTATGAATAACCTTATCTGTCTTATATTGTTGGTTTTTTAACCTATACCATGAGAGTCCAGCCATAAGAAGGGACAGGACTATTTCATCCACCAGGGGAATCGGATCTCTTACAACATAAGAGAGGAAATAATAAGAGACTAGGAATACTCCAGTAGACATGAGGAGATGAACAAAGAATCTTGAGTCGTTGATCCATCTGTTGACGGCATTTTCAATATCTATTTTTAATTCTGTTTTAATCAGATCCAGATCTTGATCTGTGACAGATTCACCGTATGCCAGTTCAATGTTTTCTTCACTCAGGTTTTCAATAAGATTCTGAGCATTACATTCATTCAAAACTAAACTATTCTCTTTCCATTTAATGTAAAATATGTGTTTCACTGTTGGTTCTCCTGTATCGGAGCCGGAGGCATAAGTTTCAAAAGGTTTTCTACCTGATACAGCTGGGCATATTTGCGGGCAGAGAGACCCATGGAATCCTTCTCATCGCAATTTGCACCAGCATTAATCAGGATTTCCGCACAGTCGATCTGACCGTTTCCTGACGCCAGAACCAAGGCTGTTTGACCGCTTTTACTTTTAATCTCAAGCTCTGCTCCATTGTCTATAAAAAAACGAACTAATTCAACATGTCCTTCGGAAGCAGCATCCATTAAAGGTGTATTGTTTCTATCTTTACTGACCTGATTTATATCTGCTCCTGCTTCAAATAGAATTTTTACGATGGAGTTATGACCCCTTCTCGCAGCTGCACACAGCAGGGTCACCTGATCAGCGGAGAGCTTATTGACTTCAAATCCGGCATCAAGGAACACAGCAGTCATAAAACGGTCTCCTTCAATAACGGTTCTTACAAAATCCTGGTGTGTATGCTCTTTCAATCTCTCCTTGAGTGTGGACAATGCCAGATTTTTTTTCATTTGATCATTCCATTGAGGTAAGTGGCTGTTCAGTATAGTTCTAAGAGATGGTATATCTTTTGCTAATGGAAACTCTGACAACCAATTGGATGGAAAATCATCCTGGTATAAGAAAATTGTATTTTTTGTATTCATCTGACCATATCCAACGACAAAAGACAGCCACTGTGAATCTAGGTCTTCTGTTGAAGGTATAAGAAGATAAAAAGAAGAGGACCTTAAGGCTTGTATCAGGTGGGGCATTGCGTTACTTATTGTTTCTGTTTTATCAAATAGGACTGTCTGGTACTCAATGTAATAATCATCGAGGGATAGACGTAATGAAGTCAGTTGGGATTTTATACTTTCTGAACAGAATACAGAAAACTTCATAATTGGTAACACACTCCTGAATTTTAACAGATCTACCCTCCATCAATGTCGGTTGGCTGTAGTCAAAGCTTTAATCATTTTGCTAGAATACAGATCAGCATGGACGAAGTAAATAAGGATTCTAAAAGACCGCATCCCGAGAACAGCAGTTCTAATCTCAATAGTTTCCTGACAGACCTTGTCAATATGCAAGATAAGAAGCTTGTGACTCCAATGGATCTTGAGGCTTTACAGGAAAAATATGATTTAAATCCGGATGATCAAGAAAAACTCAATATGCTTATCGAACGGCATCTGAGTAGAGCCACAGAGTATAAACGCAACGAACGCTGGGACAATGCCATTGTAGAAACAGAACGAGCCCTTCTCTTTTCTCCCCTGGATAATGAGATACGTTTAGATCTGGCCGAACTGTTCTTAAACAGAAGCGTTAAATACGGTTATCTCCAGAAAGATCTCAGACGAGCTGGTCATGAAGTACGGGATGCACTTACACTGGAACCGGAACATCGCGGAGCCAAAAAATTCCAGAAAGAACTGAAACAGTTGAATTCCATGCTTCAGGGAAAGCAGAATAACAAAAAGTTGATTCCTCTTGTTCTTCTGTTAATTATCATTATGGGAGCCGCTTTGTATCCTCAGATTCGAAAAAGATTTCAATTCTTATCTCTGGCTGAAGAAAGTGATTCCAGTTTAGCAATTTCTACAGAACCACCTTGGGTCACCAAAAGTATTAGTATATCCGAGTCAGATCCCCTTAAAAAAGACTTCAATATTCAATTGACCGAGTCTATGATCATCAGAGAAACAAATGCCGGGGTTCCGGCTATTAGTGTTGCAGGATACATTGAGCCTCTAAATGGTGATTTAGCCATGTTGGAATTAATGCTTTCCGGTTTTGATCCCGCTGATTCCATAGCGACCATTGAAATTGTTAGTCCCGGTGATGCTCCCCTGCGGAAAGGTGAAACCGATCGTTTCCAATCGTTTATTTATCTGAATACAAATCCTGAAGACATGGACAAGCTGTATTTCAGTATCAAAAATAGACAGGCATATTATGAAGAAGAAATACCCAGATGGGAAAAGGAAGAGATCTACATGAATGATCCCCTCCCTCATGGTATCTTTCTCGATATGGAAAGCCTTTTGATCAATCAGATAGAAGGATATGACAGAAATTATATATTTTATGATGTGAGAGTTGCTAATAAGAGTACAGAAGGCTTGAATCAATTGGATGTTATATTTCAATGGCGGGATGACCAGGATCAGCTTATTTCATCCATTTCTCAGTCTTTGGTGAACCAAAGGATTCTTCCCTTCAAGCCACAAAGTATTGAAACTTATAGAATTATGTTTGATTTACCCAAAGATTCAACATCCTCTCGGGGAGATCTTGTTATTTTTCTAGAAAAAGCTGTAAAGGATAGTATAAATGAAGGTTAAAGATATTGATTGGACAACATGGATTCCCAGCGAAAAAGCTGTTATTACCTATATTCTGGATGGAGAGAATGTTCTTTTAATACACAAGAAGACAGGACTCGGAGCTGGCATGGTCAATGCACCCGGGGGACACATTGAAGAGGGTGAAACAGCGGTTGAAGCCGCAATACGGGAAACAAAGGAAGAGGTCGGTCTGGATACGGAGAATCTGATATTCTCTGGTGATCTCTATTTCCATTTTTTGGATGGCTTAAAGTTAAGAGGAACTGTCTATTTATGCCGTGATTTTAAGGGCAGCCTGATCGAAACAGATGAAGCGAGCCCATTCTGGTGTGCCATAAAAGACATACCCTGGGAGAACATGTGGGAAGATGACAGGCATTGGCTTCCACAAGCCCTGAAGAACGAACGTTTTACGGGATACTTTATTTTTGATAAAGAAAAAATGGTGGATAAATCCCTTGTTTTTCATGCATCCAATTGAGATTCAAGATCAATCATAAGACGGAAAGACGAATTTTCTTTTTTTAACTCTTTTGAACCTCTGGTAATCTTACAAAGGCTTAATCCTAGGGTTTCAGCTACCTTTCTCTGGGATACGCCTGCTTTAATCAATTTAACAAGAGCCCAGCGGGTTGCCACCTCATGGATTTCATTTTTTGTTAGAAGACTCATAAGAAAATCTTCAATCAAGTCTTTATCATCTGTTGCCGCCATCGCTGCCGACATTTCTTTAATGGCTTTACGGTCATCCATCGGATGCCTCCTGTTTTGATGTTTTAAGGAATTCATCTTCAAGGCCGTAATCATGAATTTTCCTGTGCAATGTCTTTCTTCCAATACCTAGAATCTCAGAAGTCTTACTCTTATTCCCACCGGCAAAATTCAGGGTAGATCGGATGATCAGTTTTTCAGATTCCGCCATGGTCGTTCCCATGGGAATCCTAATAGAGCTGCTGTCTTCTGCAGAAGCTGAAATATCTGGGGGAAGGTCATGTAGCATTATAAAGTGACCTCTTGATAGCACAACTGCACTTTCCATGCAATTCCGGAGTTCTCTTACATTACCAGGCCAAGAATAATTGTATAGTGCCATTGCCGCTTTGTTGTCAATTCCTTCAATGGCCTTATTGTTTTCCTCTGAAAACTCTTTCAAAAAAGCGCTGGCTAAAAGGGGAATGTCTTCCTTCCGTTCTCTGATAGGGGGTATGTGTATATTGACCACATTGAGTCTGTAATAAAGATCCTCTCTGAAATTCCCTTCAGCGATTTCATTTTTCAGATCCCGGTTTGTTGCTGCAATGATTCTCGTATCTATGGAGATAGGACGATTTCCTCCGACCCGTTCGAATTCTCTTTCCTGTAAAACTCGGAGTATTTTTATCTGCACTGATGGATTGATCTCTCCTATCTCATCCAGAAATATAGATCCTCCATCGGACATTTCAAAACGGCCTTTCCTCTGTTGCGCCGCTCCTGTAAAAGCACCTTTCTCATGTCCGAAAAGCTCACTCTCTAATAGAGATTCAGAAAGTGCCGCACAGTGAACTTTTATGAAGGGTTTATCGACCCTTTGAGAGCTTTCATGTATGGCATCGGCAACCAGTTCTTTTCCAACACCGCTTTCGCCGGTGATCAATACTGAGGCTTTGGTAGAGGCCACCTGTTGGATGAGATCAAAAACCCGTTGCATCTGGCTGCTTTTACCAATGAAATTGGTTTTATTTTTTCGATTTTCCAGTTTCTTGATTTCTTCCTGAAGCTCTCTGTGCTTCAAGACCATTTCTCTGGAGGATAAGGCTCTTTTGACTAAAAGAGATAGGCGATCCAGGTTTAGAGGTTTTGTCAGGAAGTCATAGGCTCCGTCGCGCATGGCATTGACAGCGTTCTCAACCGTCCCATGACCTGTTAGAATGATGACTGGAACCGTGGGATAGGCAGAGGATAATTTTTTTAGTAACTCCTCTCCCGATACTTTTGGCATTCTCAGGTCGGTGAGTACCAGATCAATGTTTGCTTTGACCATTATTTTCATGGCTTCGCTTCCATCTTCAGCTACAAATACTTCATAACCGTCGAGTTCCAGCGCCTTTGAAAGCCCTAGTCTTATATTCTTTTCATCATCAACTACTAGAATTTGGAATTTCAATCGAATTCACCTTCCCAAACTAATAATTTTTTGTCTGTCTGCGGTATGGGAAGAAGAATTGTAAATGTCGTTCCCTCCCCTTCTTTTGAGAATACACGCAACTCTCCACCATGCTCCTTGATGACCTTATAGACAACTGTCAGTCCTAGTCCGGAGCCGTTGTCTTTGGTCGTAAAATAAGGTTCGAATATCTTAGACACCAGATCTGCGGGAATTCCCACACCTGTATCCTGAATCTTAATCTGAACCAGGTTATCTTTAATAAACGTTTTAATAGAGAGTGTGCCACCCTCTTCCATGGCCGCCAGTGCATTCTTAATGATATTCAATAGAGCCTGTTTAATCAATTTCTCATCCAGGTTCAAAAGGGGAAGATCGTTTTGTAGATTTTCCTCAACGGTAATACCTGCTTCCATCAATTCATATTGGACAAAGGTGATCAATTCCTGAATGATTGTGTTCATGCTTGTCGGCACAAGATGGGTGTCCATGGGGCGGACAGCAAAAAGATAATCTACGACAATAGAATTGAGTCTTTCTACCTCTTCACTAATGACAGAAAGATATTCTTCTAGATCTGCTCTACAGCTGTCCTTATCAGAATTGAGTGATTTTTGCATCAATTGAAGATAAATACTTATGCTGCCCAGGGGATTCTTTATTTCATGGGCTACGCTGGCTGCCATCGTGGTCATAGAGGCCAAACTTTCTGCTCTGCGCAGCCTGGCTTCTTCCAGTCTTTTATCCGTCACATCTTCGATATATATGAAGTCACCCTGTATGCTGCCATCTTTTACTACAGGCATCACACCGACGGCCAGGGTTATATCCCTATTTAATGTCTCCAGAGTAAAATCCTTAGGTTTCACTGTTTCTGCCCCAAGGAGTGATTCTTTAACAAAATTGGAAATATCTTTGTCCAATATGACTTCCCAGGCTTTTAAGCGTTCCATGCCCTTTTGCTGGAGGGGAACCATGCGTTTTACGGGGATATTCATAAATTGTATATAATGATCCGGACGGGACACAATAACACCGATGGGCAGGGAAGAAAGAACCATTTCTAACAGTTCTATGTCCTTCACTTCCTCAGCCAGTATGGTAATGAGGTTGGTTATCTGTCCAGAATCCAGTTTGGGTAAGGTTTCTATGGCCTTACTTATTAAATGCCTCATATTTCTCTCTCATATTATAAAACAGACTTTCCATTAAAAACAGAGAACTCTGGTTGTATCTCACGGAATTGGATGAACAGCGATTGATATCAGAGAGTAAATCTGAAACAAGAATCTGTCCTCTTACGGTTGAGTATAAATCCGGGTCCTCTTTGAATCGGAGCCTGAGTTCGTCCGTCAGGAGTCTGAGGAACCTCTTTAACTCTTCCTTACTCTTGTTTTTATCAAAATACTGAAAAAGCTCTTCCAACTCTTTGATTGAACCGTTATTGATGCTTGTATCCGTAAAAAGGCGGATGTAATTGCTGATAAAACTATAGTCTGTATCAGACCAGGATTGGAAGAACTGAAAAAGATTCATTTCACAAGATTCCTGACGAAACAATTTTTCCAGTATCTGAGAAGAAACTTTGGATGTCCTTGGTGTAAACTCAAAATTCCTAACCCTGGATCTTATGGTCTGTATGATGCTTCCTTTTCTATCCGTCGTTAATATAAACGTCACATGAGCTGGCGGTTCTTCAAGTATTTTCAGAAGGGAGTTCGCTGCAGAATCTAAAAGAGTCTCTGCCTTCTCAATGATTACAATTTTTGCTTTACCCGAACTGGTCCTATGGGCCCATTTACTTATATTTCTGATTTGATCAATTGGGGGTGCCCCGGGAACAGCAGGGATCAAATTTCTGATATTGCCGATGAGCTCATCCAGATATTTATTTAATTTGTCTTCTTCCATCAAAGGTTTTTCAGGATCTAAAAGCTCCAGAGCCTCTGTTACAGATGTCAGAGCTCCATTGTATTTGCTGAGTTTTTTTTCCTGACCTTCCCATAATACAGGTTCAAATCTTTTCAGCAGTTTTCTCACATTCCTTAAAAACATATAAATGGCAAAAACAGCTCGGGTTCTTTTGAGCAGTTCTGCCGAGGCTTTGATTTCTTCCAAGAAATAGCGGCGCCCAAGAAGAAGGAGGTCCGGATTGATTAAAACACGATGATCTCTACAGGATCGGCAATCACAATCCCAGGGAGCATTTTCCCTTGTACAAGAGATACTTCTGGCTAGTTCAAGGGCTGCTGTCATCTTACCGCTAAAATCTTCGCCGCTGAACATCAAAGAATGAGGAAGGCTATTTTGGAGTACACCTGCGCTGAGCTGTTTTTTTATGGCATCCTGACCTATGAGATTTTCAAACAATCAGAGTTCCCCCGAAGATATTTTATTCATGACTTCCGACGCCGGTTTATCCAGTGCGGGAAGGAACCTTTCCAAATAGGGCATAATATAAGATTTCCCACTCAGGCCTTTTAAGTCAATGAAATCCTGAAAATCAATGAGATAGACTATGAAGAAACAGATCAATAGACCCTCTAGTAAGCCAAAGAAAAACCCTAAAAGTTTATCTGTACCTTCCAGGGGCGATTCATTGATCATCATAACAATTGCTTTTTGAACCAGTTTAAAAAGGATATAGGCCGCAATAAATATGCAAATAAAAGAGATAAAAGTTGCAGATTCATCCAGGGATGAACGGGATTGTATCCATTTAGTACCATCGGGATAGAAAACCGTTGCCAAAAGAAGACTGATAAACAAGGCCGCCAGAGACATCACTTCCTGAATCAAGCCACGGAATGCTCCTCTAAAAGAACTGATTAGTATCAAGGCAAGAAAAATATAATCAAGAATTCCTAGTTCCATTCAGGACTCCTTTAAAAGATAAGATACTATAACATCTTCTGCCTTTTTATTCACAAAGTTCCTGCAATTTTCAACCATGCTTTTTCTCAGGGACTCATCCTGATAGAGTTTCATGATCAATGCCAAGAGGCCAGAAGGGGTCATATCCTTTTCTTCCAGGATGAGAGCCATTCCTCTTTGACTGACAATCTCGGCATTGAGTATCTGGTCTCCCCGGCTTCCGACTCTTAATGGAATGAGGATGCCCGGAGTTTCTGTAACAGCAAGTTCCCAGAGAGTTCCCGCCCCGGCGCGGCAGAGGGCCAGGTCTGCCTTTTGCAGCAAGGCAGGAAGTTCTTCATTCAAATAAGGAACAGGGTGGTAATGCTCTCTCTCGGCTTCCTGTTGAAAAAGTTCATCTCCCATTTGATGAATGACCGTAAAGTGCCGAGTGAGCTCGTCCAGGCATTCTCTCACAAGTAAGTTGATTTGTTTAGCACCGGAGCTACCACCTAAAATAAGCAGAAGAGGACGACCGTCCAATTTTTTATTCCAAGTTTCCGGCAGGGGTATTTCATTATTAAAAAAATCAGATCTCACCGGATTTCCAGAAATAACTATTTTATCATCATGACTTTTCATGTACTTTCGGCTCTCATGGTAGGCCAGAAAAGTATTTTGAGTCATTCTGTGGTTTATCCTTGTGGCTAAACCAGGGACAACGTCTGAATCATGGGTGAAGGAAGGAATCTTTAGCAACCAGGCTGCGGCTACAGCCGGGACACTTACAAAACCTCCTTTTGAAAAAACAAAGGCTGGATTTATTTTTTTGATAAGCTTAATTGATTGAAACAAACCGGCAATGATCCGGAAGATATCAGTGAAGTTTTTAAATGAAAAATATCGTCTCAATTTTCCCGTACTGATTGAGTAATATTCCAGATTCCATTCTGCTATAATCCTCTTTTCAATGCCAGTATGAGAACCTATCCAGCAGATTCTAAAGCCTTTTTCCTGTAATAATTCAATAATGGGTAAGGCAGGATAGACATGTCCTCCTGTTCCTCCTCCAGTAAATACTATGGTCTTATTGTTCATGTTCTACTCTTTAAATCTTTTTTCTGCTTGTATTTTAATCTGTTTGATCTGTCTGTCAATGATGCTTAGGTCCACTGTTTTGCTCAGGGACTGGAGATTTTTAAGATGGGCATAGTATTCATCCCGGGTTTTCCTATGAGCTAGCATCCTGAGTCTCCTGGGGATTTCCAGTAAAAGCTTACGATTGGGTTCATCTTCATTGACTTGGAGTATGGTAAATATTCTGTCCAATTCCTCACTGCGGGTCTTGCATGCTGCAGAGCTTAGAATTTTTAGAAGCCTCTCAAGTTTGTTTTTAGGCCAGTTTGTCAGATCATTGACAATCGTTATGAACATATCCCATTTCACTGCTAATACGGCCTCATTTCCCTGTAATCTTATTACAAAACAGCCATTTTCATCAAAATCACCATAGGGTTTGAGCTTATGAAGGGAGTAAAGCTTTTTTTCAAGTAAGGAAATTTCCCTTATGAGAAGTACCCGTCTAATCTTACTTTTAGATCGGCTATTTGCTGATTTTTCCGTATCAACAGACAGGATAAACTCAATATTGTTGTGAACTCTGTTGTTACTTTGCCTTCCCCCTCTGAACTTTGTGTATTCATTGCTGATGATGTTTATATTGCCTTTTTTTTCACAGATATCCATCATCTGTTCAAAGGGAATGAGGCCGTCATTGCTATAGCTGATAAGAATCTTGCGGGCTCTTAAATTCTCCATCAGTTCTGAGAAGGCCAGAGTCGCTGTTTTTTTAGAACAATAGGGGGATCTTGTTTTGACCCAGTCTTTTCGAATAGCCGCTTTTTCAACCAGAATTCCCTTTTCATTGAGAATCATGGGAGCCGCAATTTTGTCCCAGAGAGCTATGGTATTCAGTATGTGGTAATTGCTGCCATATTGATGCTGATTATAGGGCGGGTCCAGGTAGGCCACGTCGATCATGGGCAGGTTTTGGTCTCTTACCAGTTCAATGGCATCTTTACAATATATTTCTGCAGCACTGCAACTCTTCGGGAGTACAGGATAAGGCAGCTGTATCAGCCCTAAAATCCTCGACAGTGCATCTTTTCCATGCCCGCCAAAGCCTTTGTGGAATGCCTTGAATACACCTGATGTATTTGTATGTTTTGAGCTTTCACAAAGGAGAAGACCAATGAGAAGGTTCCGGATTGAAAGAGTCGCTGCATCAGAATCGCTTGGAAAATTCTGTTCTATATAATTTCTGATAGAATCAATTCTTTTTGCGTTCTCTCGTGTGTAGAAGAGTCTTTCTTTTCTATAATCCGCTTTGTGTATGTCCATCTCCGAAGGAGCGTAATAACGGGCCATATAGCTATCTTCTTCAGAAACAGGAGGTAAATTGTTAATCTGGTATAGAAGGTCTCTGAGGCTTGCAGGACTGCCGAATAAACGGGGAATATCCTGCTGATTCAAGCGGAGATGAGACTCGGCGAGGACTCTGGAATATTCCTCCCAGTCATTGGCAATCACTTTGAATCCCATGAGGCGTCCCAGACGGGAGACCACGCCGGAACCGGCAAAAAGATCCAGAAAAATACTGCCTTGCCCTTGATCAGTGGATAAAGCCTTCTGAATCAATGGCAGAAGTCGTCTTTTGTTACCAATGTATGTTATCAGCTGTTCTTTTAGATAGGCATCGTTCAATATGCTCAATATGGAGATCCCCTCCCCGGGAAAGTCCTTGTCAGGTGCATACACATTACAACAGGCCGTTAAAATAATCCATAAAAAACATAAACTCTTTCTTGATTTTCTTGTGGTATCCATTAGAATTATATGTAGATTCAAGGTAAGGGGGATATATGAAAAGTCAACCACCTAAAAGTGTAAGCCGGTGTTAGCCGGCCAAGATTGTTTTAAATTATGTAAGATGCCTTTTTAGGCTGTTTTTTAAAATATGAGATCGTATGCTTAGTGATGTTGTATCCTGGTATGCATCCACAAAGCCGGCAACTGCCGGCTTTGTTATTTATAAAATAAAAAGGACGCCCTTGGCATCCTTTTTCATCTTGAAAATAATGGGCGTTGAGGGACTTGAACCCCCGACATCCTGCTTGTAAGGCAGGCGCTCTCCCAACTGAGCTAAACGCCCGTTAAACGGTTAAAAATAAGTGATGGGCGTTGAGGGACTTGAACCCCCGACATCCTGCTTGTAAGGCAGGCGCTCTCCCAACTGAGCTAAACGCCCGTTAAACGGTTAAAAATAAGTGATGGGCGTTGAGGGACTTGAACCCCCGACATCCTGCTTGTAAGGCAGGCGCTCTCCCAACTGAGCTAAACGCCCGTTAAACGGTCAAAACAAGTGATGGGCGTTGAGGGACTTGAACCCCCGACATCCTGCTTGTAAGGCAGGCGCTCTCCCAACTGAGCTAAACGCCCTGTTCATCTTTTTAACGTTCAGCAATTTATCACAATGGGTGTGACAGGTCAATAGAATCCCGTTAAAATATTTAGCGAAAGAGTATCAAAAATCTGTAATTGTTATTTTCTTATTTTCAAGAATATTTTGATCTAATAAATATATTTTTTTCATCCCCGCTGTCTTGGCCATAATATCACAGAGGCTGTAGTTTTCCTGTATTAATATTTCCCTTGTCTCTTGTGGTGCCATGATGATGCCATTGAGCAGTTCTTTTTTCTTGGCATTGACCTGGTCAATCAGGAATACTTCAATCAGTTCTTCTGCAGAATCATTTTGAAGTTCGATCAATACAGAGGAAAATTGACTGACGCTGTCACTGTCATAAAAAACTAGGAAATCCGCATCCATGGGCAGTTCAAGAGCTTTGATAAAAGTCTTACCATCACCGCTCTTTAACTTTAGTTTATACTCTTGTTCTTCTTCCAATGGCAGATGAAGGGTGAGGCTTTCAGATGGCTTGAGAACCTCTCGAGAAAGCAAATTTGTTTCTCCAGAGTCATCATTCTTATCCAAAAATATTCTAAACACGGGGTAATTGGTATAGTTAAAAACTTCTATGTCTACTAAGTTTTTAGGTTCAAGTGAATCTTCATTCAACAGATCCGGAGGCTCAGAAAAAACCCGATCCCTTTCAATGGGCCGAGCTCCATAAACAGCATCTGGATCTGTTAAGTCCGGATAGGCGTCCGGAAATTCTCTATAATGTTCGGGTAGGATGTAGACTACGCTTTTTTGTTCTATAGCTACATTCTCAATGATATAACTTTCCTGAGAGATGCCGTACAGGTAAAAACTGCAAAACAGTATATCCTCAGTACTGTAGATATTGATATTGTGCCTGGCCCCCGGTTCAAGGCCTTGAACACCAAAATTATGATAGTAGTTATTCTGTTCCGAGCCGCTGTCAATATAGATTTCCTGAAATATAATATCACCCTTATTCAGGATTGAAAAATCCAGAGAAAAAAGAGGAAGGTTTAAAACCAGCAATACAAAAAATATAACCGATCTTTTTATTAAAAAATTCAGTACATTCGGCACTTTACAACCCTAAACATGAGAATTCTGGACAATTATTTCCCCAGATTATTTATTCATCAACCCGGAGGCCAATTCATTTTTCTATCACCAAGTATATGGGCATGGAGGTATTCCACTGTTTGCTGTCCATCCTCACCACAGTTTAACACAATCCTATAACCACCCTTCTCCAGTCCCAAAAGAGAGGCGACTTTAGAAACAGTGTTAAAAAAAATCCCCGTTTGTGTCACATCATTGTGTTGAATTTCAATAAAATCCTTTACTTTCTTCTTGGGTACTACCAGGACGTGAACCGGAGCCTGGGGATTGATGTCTCTGAAAGCCAGCACATTCTCATCCTCATAAACTTTATCAGACGGAAGTTGTCCGGCTATTATTTTATCAAAAATGGTTTCTTCCATTATTGCCTCCGGAGAATAGATGTTTTTCAAAATAATAACTCGTATCCTCCGAGGCGTCCACCCTTTATGAACATTTACTCCAGCCGCATTCGGGGCAAGTCACGCATCCATCCCTGAAAACCAGTTTTCCTTCACACTCTTCACATTTGTTTTCACCGGCAATGACCTCTTCTCCATCTATTATATACCGCTTTAGAACCCTGGATAGGGCTCTTTCGAAGTCTTCAAAATTAGTATCCTTCGAAAGCTGTTCAATAATAAACTGCAGCGGTGTTCCATGACGGAGTGCCATGGATAAAAATCGGGCCAATGATCCGTTAGGAGAATCAAATGTTCTGGTAAAGTCCTTCATTGTTGCCGTAACTGGTCCGGATTCTATATGCAGATCGTATCTTCCTTTACCAGCTTTGCGGACAATACCTTCTGTGTATTTCTTAAGGTCAATATGATCTTCTGGATCATCAATGGCAAAAAGTTCATACAGGCTACCATTCAAAATTCCTACAAGAATGATGTATTTATTTCCTTTTACCTTAATCTGGTGGATTTCACAGGGCAGATCAACAGGTCTTTCGGGAGCGAGGACTCTCTTGATTGACTGGCTCTCCTTTTTTTCTGAATACTCAAGGATACCCTTCATGCTTCCATCGGGATTGAAGGTTGTGAACCCTTTCAAACCCTGCTTATAGGCATACATATAAAGGTCTTTATACTCTTCAAAACTTGTTCCCGGAGGAAGATTCAAGGTCTTTGAGATGCTGTGGTCGATATATTTTTGAAATATTGCCTGCATATCAATGGCTTTTTTGGGATCTATATCCATGGTTGTCACAAAATAATCGGGAGCATTTCCTAATTCTTCCTCATCATCTCGCATATCCAGATATTGCATCCAGGCATAGTCATAGACTGTTTCAGTTCTTGTTTCGTCTTCTACTCCAGTTCTGACACTTCGGTCATACTGAAGAGCGAAAATAGGTTCTATACCGGAAGAACAGTTCTGTCCTACAGAGAGGGAGGTGGTTCCCGTTGGGGCCACAGTATTGAGCTGAATGTTCCGCATTCCGGTTTTAGCTATTTTTTTAAGGATGGCTTCAGGTAGCTCTTTGATAAAATTGGCTTCCAATAGTTTTGGTATATCACAGGCAGGAAACGGTCCTTTTTCGGCTGCCAGATCGGCACTGGCATTGTAGGACGTATCTCTTAGGGTTTTCGCAATCTTTTCACCCAGCTTTAACGAAGCACTGCCACCGTATTTCATCTTCATCATAGTAAATGCATCACCGAGAGCGGTAAAACCAAGACCAATTCTTCTCCATTGTTTGGAAAAGGTTTCTATTTTTTCAAGGGGATACTCTGTTTTGTCTAGGACATTATCCAAAAAACGAATGGCAATGGTAACCGACTCTATGAATCCCTCAAAATCAAATTCTGCTTCATCAGTGAAAGGATTCATGACAAATTTTGAGAGGTTGACTGCCGAGAGACAGCACAGGGAATAAGGAGGCATCACGAGTTCTCCACAGGGGTTGACTCTGTCCATTTTAAAGGCCCAGTAACCATTGTTATACTTTTCTATGAGATCCTGGTTGAATATCCCCGGTTCATTGTGAATGTATGAGTTTTTGGCAACCAGATCATAGAGGTATCGTGCTTTGACTGTCTTATAGACGACTCCGTCAAAAACGAGATTCCAATCGCTGTCATTCTCTACAGCCTTGATAAAATCATCAGAAATTTTAACGGAAATATTGAACTGAGTCAGCTCTTTATTTCTGTCACCCTGTTTTATGGTAATAAATTCCTCTATATCCGGGTGTGAAATGTCCAAGAGGGCAATATGGGCAGAACGTCTGTGACCTCCGGTGATAATCGTCTTGGCAGACTGATCAAATATCCTCAAAAAGGAAATGACTCCCGAGGCTTGGCCTCCCTTTGAAAGAGTGGTTCCCTTAGGTCTCAGTTTAGAAATATCAAATCCGACACCCCCCCCCATCTTACTGATCATGGCGTCTTCTTTCAGCGAATCATAAATACCAGTCATGGAATCTTCTATATCGATGGTGAAACAATTGTTGTAATTCTTCATGGGGCTCTGGGGCCTGGCGTTAGCCAGTATCCGACCCGCTGGAATCAGTTTGCCGCTAGTAAGTTGCTCATAGAACTGCTCTTCCACTTTTTTTCTGTTTTCCTTCAGCTCCGGGGATGCAATTTCTTTTGAAATCCCCCTGAATACTTCTTCCGGACTCTTTTCTCCATGGAGCATATACTTAGCCGCGAAAATCTCTTCGCTTAATTTCTGATTCCATACGAATTTACTCATCTATTGTTTCTCCTGAAATTCTGTTTCCAATTTGAAAAATGAATCTCTTTACTGATTTAGGATATTTTCATGAACCTAATAATTCATGGGCTTTCCAAATATATAATGCATCGTTCTTCAATTATCAAGACTATACACGCTATATGTTGTGTGAAATTTTGATTATTGTTTAAAAACATACTATTTTGTAAAAAACTAACAGGATTGAAACTTCTTGGATGATTGAAACTCAACACTAATTTATGGTAGGATTATTCGCAATTTGACAGGAGATTTAACATGGGAATCCAGAAAATACGAAATATAGGTATCATGGCTCACATCGATGCAGGAAAGACAACCACCACGGAGCGTATCCTTTTTTATACTGGGAAGAGTCATCGGATTGGTGAGGTTGATGATGGCAGTGCCACAATGGACTGGATGGAACAAGAGCAAAATCGGGGGATTACCATTGTTTCTGCCGCGACAACATGCTTCTGGAAGGATTGCCAGATCAATATTATTGATACTCCTGGTCATGTTGACTTTACCGCTGAGGTAGAGCGTTCTCTCCGTGTTCTAGATGGCGCTGTAGCGGTTTTTTGTGCCGTAGGAGGTGTTGAACCTCAGTCGGAAACAGTTTGGCGTCAGGCTGATAAATACAAGGTTCCCAGGCTGGCATTCATCAATAAGATGGATCGTATCGGAGCCAATTTCTTTGAGGTCGTCCAGGAAATTGAGGATAAGCTTAAGGCTTCTCCTCTTCCCATTCAGATTCCAATTGGATCAGAATCAGATTACAAAGGGAATATTGACCTTATTAAACTCAAAGAAATCCATTGGAACCCGGATGATCAGGGAAGTACTTTTGAGTTAAAGGAAATCCGTGATGACCTGAAGGATCTGGCCAATAAATGGCGCGAAAATCTCATCGATAAACTTTCCGCATTCTCTGATGAAATAACAAACCTTTATCTTGAAGGTCTGGATATTCCTGAGGATTTAATTATGTCAGTTCTCAGGCAAGAAACCATAAACCAGTCTATACTCCCCGTCTTTGTGGGATCTTCATTGAAGAACAAGGGTGTTCAGCCTGTCCTGGACGGCATCATATCCTATCTTCCCGCCCCGGAGGATATAAAAGAGATCGAAGCACTTCATGTAAAGAAAGATGAAACAATACTTCTGCAGAGAACTGTCAAGGAGAATCCCTCAGGACTCATCTTTAAAATCCAACAGGATAAAGAGGCGGGATCTCTTTGCTATGTGCGTGTCTATTCTGGAGAGTTCAAATCTGGATCTCCTGTGATGAATGCGAACAAAAGAAAAAGAGAGAGAATCAACCGGCTTCTTAGGATGCATTCCAATCATCATGAACAGATCAATTCGGTCAGTGCAGGGGATATCGCCGTGATTGTGGGGATGAAAATGGCTCAGACGGGGGATACCATCTGCAGTGAAGGTTTTCCTGTGATTCTGGAGAATCTGGAATTTCCGGAACCGGTTATCTCTGTGGCCATAGAGCCTAAGACTATGAGTGATCAGGATAAGTTGAGAACTGTCCTGGATACGCTTCAAAAAGAGGATCCTACTTTCAAGGTCTCAGAAAATGAAGAGACCGGACAGTTGATCATTTCTGGAATGGGTGAACTGCATCTAGATGTTCTGGTCACCAGAATTACCGATGATTATAAGGTGGAAGCCAAAGTTGGTAAGCCTCAGGTTTCCTATAGGGAATCCATCACAAAAACTGTGACTCATAATGAAGTTTTCAACCGTGTTTTAGCCGGTAAAGAAAATGATGCAAATATTACTCTCAAGATTGAACCCCTTCCCCGGGGTGAAGCCAATAAATTTACGAGTACAATTCCTAAAAATAAATTACCGGCGAATCTTGTAAACGCTGTTGAAAGAGGCGTTACCAATGCATTGCAATCGGGCACTTTGATGGGGTATGCCACCATCAATGTGGGTGTTACCCTGACAGATGCAATTTACAATGAACTCACATCCAGTGAGCTGGCCTTTGAAACAGCAGGTGCGCTTGGTTTTGACAATGCCTGCCGTAAAGCGGCACCCGTGTTGCTTGAACCCATTATGGAAGTGGATATCATGTGTCCTCCCGAATATGTTGGGGATGTTATCAGTCAGATTACCCAGAGGGGCGGCATGGTCAACTCCATGGAATCCAGACCCGCCTATGAACTCGTAAAAGCCCAGACACCTTTAGTTAAAATGTTTGGATACACAACCTCTTTGAGGAGCCAAACCCAGGGACGGGGAACATTTTCTATGGAATTCTCACATTTTTCTGCTAAATCTGAATAATTTTTACTTCAAACCCCTAATTTAAAATGCAAAGTTCTGTCTGAAATGATTTTAATCTATTTTTTCGGACAGAACTTTTTTTTATTTCATTAGAAAATTGTTTGATTGGGTTAGAAAATGGTTAAAATCGTTTGACGACCTTTGAATTCGGGTTCTATGATTAAAGTATCATTTTATCTAATACAGGGGGGACTAAGGTGGCTTTTACAACCGATACCATCAGAAACATTGCAGTTTGCGGGCATGGAGGCACCGGTAAAACGACTCTGGTTGAACAGATTCTTTTTAATGCCGGTGTTATATCCAAAGCTGAAACAGTGGATTCAGGTCGTACTGTCAGTGATTTTACAGAAGAAGAAATAGAAAAAAAGATTTCCATTCATTCATCTCTCACTAACGTTGCTTGGAAAGATACAAAGATTAATATTTTTGATACTCCCGGCTCTTCTGATTTTGTGGGTGAAGTTGTTTCATCCTTCAGAGCCTCCGAATCTGCGGTCATGCTCATTGGTGCCAGGTCCAGTGTACAGATAGAAACTGTAAAGCTCTGGAGGCGTCTGGATGCCAGAGACATGCCTCGTATAGCATTTATTAATAAAATGGAAAAAACCAGGGCTGATTTTTTTAAGGTTCTTGAGGATCTCAAGGAGTTTAAAATTACGGCGATTCCTCTCACAATCCCCATGGGTCAGGCAGAAAACTACGATGGTGTTATTAACCTCATGAATATGAAAGCCTATCGAAAGGATGGCGGCGGAAAAGAGGAAAATGCCATTGATATCCCTGATGAATATAAAGCCATGGCCGAAGAATATCATTTGAAAATGATTGAAATGGCTGCTGAAGGTGATGATGAGCTGACTGAAAAGTATTTTGAAGAGGGTACTCTCTCATTAGAAGATGCAAAAAAGGGCCTTCGGGAAGGATTATTTGATAATCGTTTTGTACCTGTTTTCTGTGGTAGTGCCATTGAGAATTCCGGTATTACACCCCTTATGGATTTTATTGTTTTTGAATCACCCGCACCTGGTCGTGTTGAAGAACCCTGTGTCAGCGGTGAAACATCCAGAATGGTTTCCTCCGATGGTGCCGTCTCCGGGATTATTTTTAAGACAATGATCGATAAATTTGCAGGAAAAATGTCTTATGTAAAGGTTATCACTGGGAAATTGGCAAGTAACAGTGAGGTTTATAATTCAAGGGAAGAGAAAAAAGAAAGGGTCAACAAAATCTTCCTATGCGAAGGAAAAGATCTGAAAGAAACCAATGAGGTCCTTGCCGGAGATATTGCGGTTTTGACAAAGGTGGAATCTCTGAAAACCAATGATACAATCTGTACTTCAGACGAAGTGATCCATTATAAATCCCTCTCCCTTCCTCATCCTGTGTATACCCTGGCTATTAATGCAGAGAATCAGAAGGAAGAGGATAAGATGTCCGCCCAACTCCATAAGGTGGCAGAAGAAGATCTGACTTTCACTATCCACTATAATGAAGAAACGAAAGAGACCGTTATTTCTGGAATGGGCGAACTTCATATCAATATTATTCTTGAAAAACTCCTTAAGAATTACAAGATCAATGTGAGTCGAAGAACCCCTAAAGTCCCCTATCGTGAAACGATTAACAGTTCTGCAGAGGCCGAATATACCCATAAGAAGCAGTCCGGTGGTCATGGGCAATACGGGAAGGTTTGTCTGAGAATCCATCCCCTGGAGAGGGGGCAGTTCTTTGAAATGACCAATGATATAAAGGGTGGCTCCATCAGTAAAGGGTATATGCCTGGCATCGAAAAAGGCCTTTTGGAAAGTATGAACGAAGGGTTTCTGGCTGGATATCCTCTTATGGATATCGGTGTGTCCATTTTTGATGGAAAAGAGCATCCTGTTGATTCATCGGAGATGGCTTTCAAACTGGCTGCTAAACACGCTTTAAAAGAGGCCGTTGAGAAGGCCAAGCCGACATTGCTTGAACCGGTTATGAATTTAACTGTGTTTGTGGAAGATCAGTTTTTGGGTGATGTCTTATCAGATCTTTCGACTAAAAGAGGACGGGTACTCGATCAGAAGCCTGTTGGAGGTGGAATTCAGTCTATCATGGCCCAAGTTCCCCAGGGAGAATTGATGCGTTACAGCATTGATTTGAAATCTATGACTTCCGGAACAGGGGCTTTTGAAGTAGAATTTAGTCATTATGATCCAGTGAGTGGAAAAATTGCACAGGAGATCATCAAGGCTTCAGAACTTGAATAGCTAGAATCTTGAGAATTTAAATGGCGGCCGGTGATGCAATATTACCGGCTGTATTTTTTTTGGAGCAAATCCTCTAAGGGTTCTATGATGAATCCCTTTTCCAAGATGACTCTTTCCAGGAGCTCCGGAAGCAATTTAGCCGAGCTTTCAAGTTCATGGAGGAGAAGGACTCCCCCCTTCTCTTCTTTATCCAGCAACTCTGTCATCCTTGTCATGATTCCCTGTTGATCCCAACGTCCATCTGGTGAATACGCATAATCATAACTGTCATACTGCAGTGAAATCAGATAATACCCTTCATTCATCAGCCATTGGTCCAAATCTGATGTTCTTCCCGGTTCGGCATAAGGGGGTCTGATTAGAATCATTGGATAAGAAAATCCTAGAATTTCATCCAGGGCAGACTGGGTCATCATAAACTCATGGCTTATATCATCCATATCACTTTGGCCATCACTGAATATACCCTTAGCCAGATTATAATGATGATAACTGTGATTTCCCAGCAGATGGCCATTCCGGATAATTCTCAATAGAACGGATAGCAGTTTTTTCTTCTCTGCAGGGCTTGTGTATTCAAGGTTCTTACCGTTGATAAAAAATACTGCTTTGAAGCCGTAAGAATCGAGTGTGTCAAGGATTGATTCAATGACAGTGGTGGTTTTCCCGTTCAAATTGAAGGGAGAAAGATTCGGACCATCATCAAAGGTCAAATATATTCTCTTTTGAAATTCATGTTCGCCCCAGAATACTCCTTGAAGATGTTGTCCAGAATAGTCTAAATCTATGATTTTATTAAGATTTTCCAGTTGCCGATCCTGAGACTGTTCAGGTTCTACACTTGGCTTTGAGGGAGTAATGGGAGTTTCAGGGATCGCTTCAGCTTCATGGTGATCGTTTAGTGGTGGAAGTGTTCGGCAGTAAATAAAGAGAAAGAGGCTCAGAATAATTATTAGAGTCAATATAATAGCCTGTAACTTCTTTCTGTCTTTCTTGAGGATCGGCTGCATGTTGTGATTAGTATGTAGCGAACCCGGCCTGTTTTTATACCAGTCGGATCCACCCATTGATTTGATTTTTATTATTTTTGCCATCACCACCATTATAATGAGTGATGGCGACTGATCCTAGCCTATTAGCCTCGATTTTTCAGGGAAGAATAGGGAACTCGAGGGCTCACACTCTTGTATGCTGGCCTGATGATTCTTCCTCCGCTGACAATTTCTTCGACCCTATGGGCACACCAACCAGGAATACGGGCAATGGCAAATATAGGTGTATACAGATCTTCTGGTATGTTCAGGATGCTGTAAACAAATCCGGAGTAGAAGTCGACATTGGCGCATAAAGGTTTGTCATTGTTTTTAAGTTTTTGAAAGATTCCAGGCACAAGATTTTCAATCTTCTCGAACAGACAGAATTCATCCATTCTATCGGAGCTGGCCGCCAGTTCTCTGGCTTTCTCTTTTAAGATTTCGGCTCTGGGATCGGATAGAGTATAAACAGCATGACCCATGCCATATATGAGACCTTTCTTATCAAAGGCATCCTTCATTAAAATTTTTGTGACATATTCAGAAATCTCTTTATCACTCTTCCAGTCTGATACATGTTTTTTGATATCATCCATCATCCGGGCAACCTGAATGTTGGCCCCACCATGGAGAGGACCCTTCAAAGAACCAATCGCCGCTGCTATGGCACTATAGGTATCCGTACCGGATGAAGAAACAACATGGGTTGAAAAAGCGGAATTGTTACCACCGCCGTGCTCAGCGTGGAGGACCAGTGAAAGGTCTAAAATTTCAGCTTCAATATCTTTATATTTTCTATTTGGACGGATCATAAGAAGAAGATTTTCGGCCGTGCTCAATGAGGGATCGGGTTTATGAATGAAAAGACTCTTACCCATGTAATAATAGGCCTTGGCCTGGTAAGCATAAGCCGCCATTGTAGGCAGTTGTGCAATGAGTTTAACACTCTGTCTGAGCATATTCCAAACAGAAATATCCTCTGCATAGTCATCAAATGAGTAAGCTGCCAGGACAGATCGTGCCAGTTTATTCATGATGTTATTACTGGGAGCCTTAAGGATCATATCTTCTGTGAACTGATCTGGAAGTTCTCTGAAATCACCAATTTGCTCATTGAAATTGCTTAACTCCTCGGATGAGGGAAGGTATCCGAAAAGGAGAAGGAAAATGGTTTCTTCAAAACCAAAACGCTTTTCCTGCTGGAACCCCTTTGAAAGTTCTTTTACATCAATACCCCTGTATCGGAGTACACCCTCAACAGGTATTTTGTCTCCCTCTTCCATGATATAACCATGAACATCTCCAATTTCGGTTAATCCGACAAGGACACCTGTACCATCGGAATTTCGCAGTCCCCTTTTGACATTATACCGTTCATAAAGATCCAAGGGTATTCTGTTATGAGTATCCATGATTCCTGAGTATTTTTTTAAAAACTGATCGCGCTTTTCATTCATTTTCATGGTCTCTTGCTCCAAAATTAACTTTTTTTGTATAACAATTCATAAATCTTATGGGATTTGGCTTTCCCTTTGCGTTCAAATTTAGTGAAAGGTCTCCACTCTTGAGGTTCTGCATACCCCTCGTATTCATTCTTCAACATTTTTTGATTTTCAAAGACTTCGAGAATGTGCTCCGCGTAATTTTCCCAATCGGTAACAGCATATACGTACCCACCGGGGTTTAGTTTATCAATGAGCAATTCTACGAATTCTTTCTGAATGATGCGTCTTTTATGATGTTTCTTTTTAGGCCATGGATCAGGAAAGAATATATGAAATCCATCCACAGAGTCTTTGTTCATCATGTTTTCAAGAACTTCAACAGCATCATGTTCAATAATCATTAAATTCTTGATCGATTCTTTTTCAATCCTATCAAGTAATTTGCCTATTCCTGGTTTGTATACCTCTATTCCGATATAGTCTATATCGGGATTTTCAAGAGCTATCCTATAGGTGGCATCACCCATTCCAAAACCTATTTCAACAATCCTTTTCTTCTTATCACTTGGCTGATCAAAATCTAAAAGGGACTCTTGATATGGGTAAGAATATCTGTTTAATAATCTAGAATATGCTGATTGCTGAGACTCGCTCATACGTCCCGCTCTCAGGACATAACTTTTAATCTTTCGTATCTTTTTTTCCATTTGCTGAGTTTATAGATCTGCTAATCTTTTGACAAGATTAGATTCTACCTATTGGATGAATAAATATGCAATGAAAAAGTATGATAATGTATTATTATTCACAAATAATACAAAGCGTCAATAGAAACAATAAGGGTTACTCAAGAAGAAAATATCATTTTTTTACAAGAGAACACTGAGTTTCTCTCGAAGGAATTCTGATTTTTCTTCTAAACCGATTTTACCTGTTTCTATCATAAGCCTTTCAGGGTGAGTTGGATCAAGCTTGACCAGTCCTCTGGATTGACCCAATAGTTTCATGATTTTATCTACAGATATGATGGCCACTTTGCCAAAATCGATATAAACAGTTCCTCTTCGTTCCTTTAAATTGGATATCCAGAGTTGTTTACAGATTATTCGGATTTCAGATAGAGCCATCAAACTTTGCATCTCAGGAGGAAGTGGTCCAAAGCGATCGAAAAGTTCTGAATATATCTTTTCCTGTTCTGCCTTCTCGGTGATGGAGGCAATCTTTTTGTAGACTTCCATTTTTTCAGTTGGATCATCGATATAACTGTCGGGGATGAATCCTGTATAATCCAATTCCAGATAAACCTCAGGTGGTTCTTCCTGTTTGTCAGAATCACTCCTTTCTTCAATGGCCTCTTCTAGAAGTCTCAGGTACATGTCAAAACCAACAGCCATGATTTCGCCAGACTGCTCTCCTCCCAGAAGATTTCCAGCTCCTCTGACCTCCATGTCTTTCATGGCTATTTTGAAACCAGAACCCAAATCGGTAAAATCCGAAATGATTTGAAGTCTTTTCATGGCCAAATCGGTGAGGGCTTTGCTTTCAGGATATAATAGATAAGCATAGGCCAAACGTCCACTCCGGCCCACCCGTCCTCTTAACTGATAAAGTTGGGAGATGCCGTACATATCAGCTCGGTCGATAATAATTGTATTCACATTGGGAATATCGATGCCATTTTCAATGATTGTTGTGGATACCAAGACCTGAAAGGCACCATTTATAAACCGATGCATGATATCTTCCAGTTCATTGGGACTCATCTTTCCATGAGCGATTTCTACAAAGACCTCGGGAACCAGTTCTTGAAGGTAGAGCTGGATACTTTCAAGGCTCTCAACTCTATTGTGCAGAAAAAACACCTGCCCGCCTCTCTCTATCTCTCTCCTAATGGCTTTAGAGACCGTTCCCGGGTCAAATTCCTGAATGAATGTTTCGATGGGCTGCCTGTTTTTGGGCGCTGTTTTAAGAACGGACATATCTCTAATTTTGACAAGAGACATATGAAGAGTTCTAGGAATGGGAGTTGCTGATAAGGTCAGGCAATCGATATTGGTTTTGACTTCTTTTAACCGTTCTTTGGCCTTAACACCAAAACGTTGTTCCTCATCAATGATCATGAGGCCTAAATTTTTAAATTTTATATCTTTCGAAAGAATCCGGTGGGTGCCTATGAGAAGATCAATCTCACCAGCCTCCAGTCTTTTCAGGACTTCCTTTTGTTCTGCTTTCTTTACAAAACGGGAGAGCATGGCAATTCTTACTGGAAATCGTTTGTATCTTTCTTGGAAATTTTCAAAATGCTGTTCTGCTAATATTGTGGTAGGACAGAGAAACGCAACCTGACGTCCTCCCATAACGCCTTTAAATGCTGCTCTCATGGCAATTTCTGTTTTTCCATAGCCAACATCCCCACAGATCAGACGATCCATGGGCCGCTGAGATTCCATGTCTTCTTTGATTTCCTGGATTGCCTGCAACTGGTCGACTGTTTCCTGGTAGGGAAAGGAGGCTTCGAATTCAAGTTGGAAATCATCGTCTTTAGGAAAGGTATATCCTTTGGCTGTCTGACGTCCAGCGTAGAGTTTAACGAGCCTGTCTGCCAGATCTTCAACTGATTTCCTGACTTTTTTCTTTTTGTTGTCCCAGGTTTTTCCGCCGATTTTATCAAGTTTGGGGTTTCGACTCTCATGGCCGATGTATCTTTGGATTAAGTTGACCTGTTCTATGGGAATAAAGATCGTTTCATCTCCGGAATATTCAAGGGAGATATAATCTCTTTCATTTCCGGCAGCACTGATGCGTTCAATGCCTTTGAAAAGACCTATACCATAGTTCACATGAACCACATAATCCCCCGGATTCAGCTCAACAAATGAATCAATGGCTTCACTTTTAGCTTTTCTCACCGAAGAGGGGACATTTTTTTTGCGCCCGAATATTTCATTTTCCTGAATGACAATTATATTATCATTGGGTAGCGCGAAGCCTGATGATATTGTTTGAGGAATCATGATCGGTTCATAATCCCTCAGAAGGTAGGATATCCTGTCTGATTGTGATTCAGATTCGGCAAAAATAAATATTTTCAGTCCCAGATTTTTATAGCTTTCCATCTCTTCTTTCAAATAATTGATATTTCCAAAGAAGGAATGTCCCGGATCACAATCAAAGGAGATCATCTCAGATTCTTTATCCTGACTAAGATTGTGAATCCTAAAGGTTTTGCGATGACGGAACATGGCCTCTTCCAGACTGCTGTGAATCTTATGGGGCTCGGGAACTGTCAGTTGCTGATCTTTAGCCTGTAGATAGAGTTCTTCATATTCACTGGAAAGATGCTTCTCTCCCGATTTCAGGCTTTCCTGATCTACGAGAAAAAGGTAGTCATCTTCTGAAAAATAATCGACTAGATAGGAGGGTTCTTCAAAAGCCAGGGGATAGAACAACTCTTCACCCCGAAATTCACCCTGATCTCTAAGAGATTCAATAATGCCTTCTGATTGATCAAAGTTTTTGCTAAGACAGTCCAGACGTTCCTCATCCCAAATCATTTCTTTTGTGGGATACAGGATGACCGATTTGAGTTTTTGTTCAGAACTCTGTGTGAGTGGATCAAAATATTTGATGTCTTCAATCTCATCAAATTCAAAAACAATTCTAACGGCGTCATTGTCTCCGGGCATAAAAATATCAAGGACTTCGCCCCGTAAGGCAAATTCCCCGGGAACTGTGACACGGGGGACTCTGAGGTATCCAAATTCCTGAAGCCGTTTTTCCAAATAAACAGGATCCAGATTTTCACCGATGGTCAGGGTTATTTTGAGGGCTTCCAGGGATTTCCGTGTAGGAAGATAGGAAAGGAATGAACGCAGGGATGCTACATAGAGGGTGTTTTTATCCTCCATGATTGAAAAAAGAGTATTGACTCGGTTTCCAAAGATAGATGCCTGTGGAGAGACCCCTTTATAGACCATGGTTCCCCACCAGGGGAAAAGCCTGACTCTGTCATGGAATACTGAGAGGTCTGTTACCATTTCGGCGGCTTCTGTCTCATTTCCGGTTATGATCAGTCCATTGCGGTCTCCAAGTTCCTGAATCTTTCTGATCATTCCTGCCAGATAGTTTCCACGTATACCGCTGATATCGACGGGGTACCCGCCGCTATTCATTTTATCCAGGACGTCCTGAAATGAGTTATTCTTAGTGAAATGTTCTCGAATCGTATTTTGATATAATGTTATCATTTAAATAAACCGAATATATTATAAAAGATTAAATCGGGAGATCCAATGACCAGACGGCGTATCTGCTTTATGTTTCTGATCACATTTATTATCACCCTATCGTCAGCCTGGGCTGCTGATCCGGTATTCAGCATAAGGTATTATAATAAGAAAATCTATTACCCTGAGAGTCCAATTCAGGTGAAAGTGCTCTTATCTAATCCTGGTTCCGAATCGTTGTCCTTCAGAATCGCTGAAAATAGGACCTATAATTTTCTATTTACCTTGAAGACCATGAAGAATGAAACTCTTCCACCTTCTAGGGAATACTTGGTGAATTATGATAGGAATGAACCAGCTTATTATAGGATGATAACACTTGAACCGGGAGAAGAGTTCGGCTTTATAGTGGATCTGGACAGTTATGTGACAATAAATGATCCGGGTGTCTATGTACTGGAAGGGAATTTCTTTCCCGAATTGAAAAATAGGGAAACCGGTTCTGGAATTCAATCGAATAAGCTCTCTCTCACAATCCGTCCAGGAATATACGAGAATGAGTATCAGGATATGATTGACCTTGAAACAGGAGATATTCTTTCATCGGCTTCTATGGCTCCCGATGATGTTGTCAATTATACCCTTCAGGCAAGGCAGAAAAATCAGTGGAATAAGTTTTTTCTCTATCTGGATCTTAAGGAGATCCTGCTTCAAAATAATATGACAAGACGACAGTTTGAAAAGATGTCCGAAGTCGAACAGGAAGCTTCCGTTCAGGCATATCGGAGAGATCTTGAGAATAACAGAATTCCTGAAAATCAGGGAATCGTGGATATTCCGGTTGATTTTGAGATTCTCCAAACGAGTTATACTAGTAATGAAGCAACAGTTATTGTGAGAGAAGTCTTTCAGAATACTGGATTTAAGGAAATAAAGCGCTATACATATTATTTACACCGTTTTGATAATACCTGGAAAATATACCGATATGAAGTGAAGAATATAGGAACGGAATAAATGAAAATACTGTTAATTTCCAATGACCAGATGACTGCTTCCAGAATCAACCGTTATTTTACTCCTGGCGGTTATGGATTTATTCACTATACGAACCCGCTGAAAGCCATGGATAATTTCAACGAAATCAGGCCCGATGTCGTTTTATTTCATGAAAGTGAATATCCCAGGCACTGGAAACTTTCTGTTAAATCATTAAGAGAACAATTTTCACGCGATTCGGCCGTATTTATCCTTCTTGTTGATTCTCTGTTTGGTGATGAGGATGTTCATAAGGCACATTTTCTGGGTGTCAATGGATTTTTACCGGTGGATGCCCCTATGGAAAGTCTGGAATCCATGATCCTTCGGTATAAAGTGGCTCCAGAGGTCAGAAAGTCTCACCGTCTCTTTCCTGTTGGTGATCATAGTCTTGATTTCATGTTTATGAATCCCTCCAATCTACAATTAATCAATTCTCACATTCTTGAACTTTCAGTAAATGGAGCAGTCTTAAAAATTGAAGAACTGTATAAAACTGCGGGTCTGGTAGAAGGAACTGTGTTGAAAAACTGTTCTTTAAAAACTCATGAAGGCATTGTCAACTTAAATGTCAGGATAGAACACACAGGTGTAATTTTTGAAATCGTATTCCTTGATGGCTCCGAAAACTGGCAGACATATGTTCAGGAATCAATAAAAGCTTTACTTTAGTTTTCGTCTTAACAAAGCAGATCTAAATGAGTATGATTAAGCCTCATCTGGAGGTAATAAATGAATTTTCGAAAGACTTACCAGTTCACATCTGAAAGTGTGGGTGAAGGTCATCCTGACAAGGTCTGTGACCTTATTTCCGATGCTGTACTGGATAAAGCCCTGGAACAGGATAAAGAATCAAGGGTCGCCTGCGAATGCTTTGCATCAACGGGTATGATTCTTGTTGGTGGCGAGATAACAACAAGCGGTTATATTGATTTTATACAAGTTGCCAGAGATACATTAAGAGACATCGGTTATGACGATCCCAATTACGGTATCGACTACCACTCCTTTTCAGTCCTTTCGGCCATTAAACCTCAATCTACTGATATCAGCCAGGGAGTTACAGCCGGACAGGGACTTCATAAAGAACAGGGAGCGGGAGACCAGGGCCTCATGTTTGGTTATGCCTGCCGAGATACAGAAGAATTAATGCCAGCCCCTATTCAGTTTTCACATCAGATTATGAAGAAGGCTTCAGAAGTCAGAAAAAATAAGACACTGGACTTTTTAAGACCCGATGGAAAATGTCAGGTTACCGTTGATTATTTAGATGGAAAACCCAGTCATATCAGTACAATTGTTCTGTCCCATCAACACAATGAAATTGCCCATTCAATCATAGAAGAAGGGCTCATTGAAGAAGTTATTAAAAAAGCTATTCCTGGAGATCTGCTTACAAAAGATACTCTTTTTCATATTAATCCCACTGGTAATTTTGTGATTGGAGGACCTGAGGGAGATGCCGGTCTGACAGGCCGTAAGATTATCGTGGATACCTACGGTGGAGCTGCCGCTCATGGGGGAGGTGCATTTTCAGGTAAAGATCCTTCCAAAGTAGACCGTTCAGCAGCCTATCTCACAAGATATATTGCCAAGAATCTGGTTGCCGCAGGTTATGCAGATCGATGTCAGGTACAGCTGGCCTATGCCATTGGTATAGCAGAACCTGTTTCTCTCTATGTGGATACTTTTGGTTCAGGTACAATGGATGAATCCAGAATAGAGGAAATTGTCAGAAAAGAATTCGATTTAACACCCTCTGGTATCATTTCTCAATTTGATCTTAAACGCCCTATTTACTATCCAACGGCTGCTTACGGTCATTTTGGACGTTCAGAATTCCCCTGGGAGAATTTGAACCGTATTGAGGACTTAAAAAAATATAAGTAGATCTTTCCAGGGAAGGAAATGCTGTTTTGGATGATCTTCATCTGTTTAAATCCCTGGGAAACCAGGGGTTCCAGTGCCTACTATGCCCTCATCTTTGTATACTTAAGCCGGGAATGTCCGGTTTTTGTAGAGTCCGCAAATCCAAAGATGACGGCATATATCCCCAGAAGAACCCTGTTACAGTGATAGCAGTGGATCCCATAGAGAAAAAACCTTTCTATCATTTTCTTCCCGGAAGCACTTCCCTCTCCATTGGTTTTTCTGGTTGTAATCTGAGATGTCCCTTTTGTCAGAACCATGAATTGGTGGAAACTTCCCATTACCAAAAGAATATATCTCCAGAGTTTATTGTAAAGAAAGCCATTGAACACAAACTACCTTCTGTATCCTTCACCTATTCCGAACCTCTTGTTCACATCGAATTCCTTATTGAAACCGCTCTTTTGCTTAAAGAAAACAATATATCAGTCTTACTGGTAACCAATGGCTGTATGAATCTAAAACCTGCAAAACGCCTGTTGTCCTGTTTAGATGGTGTAAAAGTAGACTTAAAGTCCTTTGATCAATCCTGGTATAAAAATGAGTTAAAAGGTGATCTTAAAGCCGTCAAAGAGTTTATAGGTTTGGCATCTACTATGGTGCATTTAGAAGTGGTTACACTGGTCATACCCGGTAAGAATGATCATGAATCAGAAATCAGGCAAAGCGCTCAATTTCTAGCCGATCTTAATCCGAATATCCCCTTTCATTTGACCGCCTACTTTCCTCAGCTGCATTACTCAATACCTCCCACAAATATCGAGCTGCTCCTCAGGCTGAAAGACATAGCCCAAGAATTTCTTAATTATGTTTATACGGGAAATACAGGGGCCGTCGACCAAACCTTTTGCTCTGTTTGTCATACACTCCTCTTGGATCGTTTTCGCGGTGTTTCCCTACTGGATCATGAGGGGCGCTGTCCTGTTTGTCAGTCTGTTTTGTATGGAAAGTTCTAGGGTAGAATACTTCTTTCATGAGTCTGTTGACAGATTTTTCTCTCTCATGTATATTTCATTTCATTGATATATTCCCCTGTAGCTCAGTTGGTAGAGCGGGTGGCTGTTAACCACCATGTCAGCAGTTCGAGTCTGTTCGGGGGAGCAATTTGAGAGGCAGGAGCAATCCTGCCTCTTTTTTTCTTTCTTCTCTACTTTAGATAGATTAAAATGAGAATCATTGGGTATGAATTTTAAAGGATGATTATGAAAGATTACACGATACATTACAATGGCAAGGTCAAATCCATTAAGGGTAATGCCTGCATAAGCAGCATTATGGACATTGAAGACAAAGATGGTTTCCCCCTTGTTGCCGCTTTCTTTAATAATGAACTCATCTCTTTAAACTCATGCGTGGATATTAATGGAAATCTCAGACCCCTGTATTTGAACAGTACCGCCGGAGTCAGGCTCTACAGAAGAACCCTCTGTTATGTATTGGAGATGGCTGTGAGAGAACTCTTTCCGGAACACCGCCTGGTTCTAAGCCACTCTTTGGGGCATAGCTACTATTATCATCTGGATGATTCTCCTGTTTTTTCTGATGCGGATTTAAATCTCATCCAGGATAAAATGAAGGATTATATTCATCGGGATCTGAAAATAATCCCAGAGACAATCAGTTGGCATGAAGCCCGTGAATACTTTTTAGAAATGAATCAGAAGGATACCGTTCTTTTATTGGACTCGGCAAATCAATCCCGTGTGAGGATCAACTGCACAGGGAAGTATATGGCTTTGCGCCATGAGATTCTTATGCCTTCAATGGGCTTGCTGAAAGCCTTTGATATCATGAATTACTCGGAGGGTTTCTTACTGCGCTATCCCCCTTCAAAAACACCCCTGAAATTGAAGGTATTCAAAGATGAGCCTCTCCTGTTTTCAATTTATCGAGAATACAAGTCCTGGGGGAAAATTCTAAATGCCGACACTGTCGGAAAAATGAATTCCATGATTTCAGATAAGGGCCAGACTGAGCATTTTATACATGTTTCAGAGTCTTTGCATAATAAAAAGATTGCACAGATTGCAGATAGTATTCTAGAACGACGAGGAGAGGTCAAGGTTGTCCTGATTGCCGGTCCCTCTTCATCTGGAAAAACTACATTTACAAAAAAACTCTGTATTCAGTTGCAGGTTGTAGGATTTAATCCTCTCATGGTGTCTCTGGATGATTATTATCATGCTCCCGAAAATGTTCCCCTTGATGAGGATGGACATCCTGACCTTGAAGCCCTGGAAGCTTTGGATTTTCCCCTTCTAAATCAAAATCTTGTTCAGCTTTTCAGTGGTGAGGAAACGGAAATTCCTATTTTCGATTTTAAAAAAGGCGGGCGTCAGGAAAAAGGACGCCTCTTGAAGATGCAGGACAGGAGCATTATTGTCATGGAGGGAATTCATGGCCTGAATAAAGATCTTACACCGGATATTCCTGTCTCTCAAAAATTTAAAGTTTACATATCGGCTCTGACTCAGTTGAATCTGGATGATCACAATAGAATAGCCACAACGGATAACAGGTTGATAAGACGCATAGTGCGTGATCATCAGTTCAGAAATTACAATGCTGAAAAAACCCTTAAGATATGGCCCTCTGTCAGGCGGGGAGAAGAAAAGAACATCTTTCCAAACCAGGATCAGGCCGACGCGGCTTTTAATTCGGCACTGGATTATGAACTGGCAGTTTTAAGGATGTACGCCGAACCCCTATTGAGGAGTATCAGTCCCGAGAAGGAAGAGTATGGAGAAGCACAAAGGCTCCTCCATTTTATTAATAATTTTTCTCCCATCCCCTCAAATATGATTCCAGTAGATTCCATTCTTAGAGAATTCATCGGAGATAGCAGCTTCAAATACTGAGCGCTGCATTTCTCTTAATCGTCAATTAAGGGGAGTACATCTGATGAAGGAGACAATGATTCAAGGTCTGTTTTTGAGTCTGAATCTTCTGCCTCTGGTGTACTCCCATCGGTATCAGGAAATAATTCGCTTAAATCTTCGCCACCGGCCTCCAGGAGCATCTTTGCGGTTCTCCGGTAACTTTCTATATCTCCTGATTTTTGGTAAGAGAGAGACGCTTCATAGAGAGCCTTTAGAACCCAGTCGGTCTGATCTGAATAACGGTAAGGAATGATTAGATAGGCATCGGCGGCATTTTTCCATTCACCCTTATCCTGAAGAATCCTAGATATATAAGACTGTGCTTCTGCGCTGTATTCGGAACTATCTCCAGATAAAACTTCTGAAAAAAGAATCTCTGCCTGCTCAGTGTTTCCTGCATGATAATGCCAAATGGCCCGATATAGTTTTATTTTCTCATATTCATTGGACCTGATCTCAGGTAGTTCTGATAGGTCATTCAAGATTTGAAGACTCTTCTCATCTTCTAGATGAGGATAGACCCTTCCAAGCTCAATAAGAGCTCTTTCGCTATCGGATAAGCTCAAGGATAGGATTTTTTCGATTTCCTTCAGTTCCAATTCTCCATCACTGTCTGTTTTAAGCATTTCCTCTAGCTGAATAGCTGCTTGGAGAGATCTGTCATTTCCTGAGTATCTACGGAGGAATTCCTCAATCAGTCCCAGTTTTTCAGTTTTATTTTCTGTTAAAGAAAGGGCGCGATAGAGGGCTGTTTCAGACAGAGGGTTCTCTTCAAAGTCATGGTACAATATGAGATATGCCGTCACGGCAGCTGTTTTATTCCCATTTTCATTGAGTGCCTCTGCAGCCCGGAATAAACCATCAGCCGGAAGGGGACTTCCAGGAAATTCCTGCTCCAGTTGCTGCAGATAGGTCATGGCAGAGTCAAAATCCTTCAGCATGAAGTATGACCATGCTGTCTGATACAACAGCTCTTCTCTCAAGCTAAAGAACTCGACTATATCCAGAGCCTTAAGATACCGGATCAATGATTCATCCCATAATTCCAGATAGCTCAAGGCTGTTCCTGAGCGGTATAAACTATCACCTGAGAGCAAATGCTCACTATCAAGATCCCAGAGCTCATCAAATGCTTCGGATGCTTTCAGGAATGAAGCAGTTCTCATATAACTCCATCCAAGCTGATAGAGAGACTGGATATTTCTTTCCTTGTTTTCAGATGAGGATGCAGCAGATGCGAAGTAGAGTGCTGCTTCATCATAGAGACCCTTGTCCATTTGAATCTGTCCCAGATAAAAATTAGCATCTGCAGTCCAGGGGGTCGATGGCTTTACCGAGGTCAATTCCTTGAATCTGATTTCAGCCTCATCAATATCCTTTACATTGAGGTAGCAGATTCCGAGAGACAGGAGAGATCTGAAATACAATTCATCCTTTTTATCAGATACCAGCACGTCATTAAAATAATCTGAAGCTCTATAAAACTCTTTTCTAAGAGTATAGATGTAGCCGATTCTATACCGGGTTTCATTTATAATCTGTGTGTCTTCCGATTCAACATTTAAGATGTTTTGATAGTAGCGGAGTGCCTCATTGTTTTTACCCTCTTTGTAGGCCAGGTTTCCTCTTTTGTACAAGTACAGGGACCGATTGAGAGTCTCTGGATATTCGCCGAGCATTCTGTCCAGATGGTTTTTGAGGGCCAATTCCTGGCCACTCGTTTCATAATAATTGACCATCCATTTTCCGACCTCTTCTCTGTGATCGTTATTTCTGTACTGGTTGAATAGTTTTTCAAAGAGGAGCACGGTCCGCTCCACTTCTCCCTTGTTTTCATATATGACACCACTTCTGTATAGACTTTCCCCGGCAATATCCGGATCCAGTCCTTTTGAAGATTTAAGGTACCAGCTTAGGGCTTCATCAGGTGTTTCATCCCAGGTCTTTCCCATATTAAACTGAAGCTTTTGAATTTCTACGGGATCTTTTTCTTCTTCAAGAAGCTTTGTAAGGGATGTTCTCGCTGCTAACATATCCCCATCTTCCATGTAACTTTCGGCTAATATAATGTGGGCATCCATGATATAGCTGCTGTCGGGGTATTCTGTTGTTAAGAGATTCATATACTCTTTGGCATCATCTTGCTGGTTCATGAGGGCATAGAGTGTTCCAAGTCGGAATACCGCTTTCTCTCGATTTTCTGATTTACTGTAGAGGGCTAAAAAAGATTCATATTTTTTCAGACTATTGTCATAATCTTTCAATTGATAGTAGCATTCTGCCTGATAAAAAGGGATCTCTTTCATGACTTGAGGAATTTCGCTGTATTCCACGGTCACCTTTTCAAAAAAATCCAAAGCCTTATCATACTGCTTCAGTTTGAGTTGGATATATCCTTGTCGTTCCAGAGATAAGGCGGATAGCTCTTTGCCCGGGTCTGACTCAAATAATGCTTTATAGGAGTCACCTGCCAGTTCATATTGTTCTGTTTTTTCGTAGGAATAGCCCAGAAGCTGGAGGCTTTTCTGTCTGAAATAGAGCTCTTCCTTAAACAAAGATTGTTGATTCAGTTCGATGATAGCAGATCTGAAATTCTCCTGGCCATAATAGCTCAAGCCCTTCCAGTAGTGGATTCTTCTAAGGTAGGCTGAACTTGGATAATTCATTTCATATCTGTCAAAGTGGTTTATAACCTGATCAAATTTTCTTAGATAGAACAGGGACACACCAATCATATAATCTGCCTGATCAACCCTGGGATCAGAGGGATACTGATTTATAAAATCACGGAAGCTCTCAATGGATCTGGAAAAGAGTTTATCAGAAAAGGCATCTCTCCCTTCCTGGAAAAGTTGAGTTCCACTTTGAGCTGAAACATTGATAGTTAATATACATGATATGAGTAGGATCAGGATTCGCTTCTTCAAGGGTTTACTCCGCTCAGGTTTTTAATGCTTTTTTAGTGAGTCTGTTTTTAAATTTTATCTGACCGTTCCTAAATTCTGCAGAAATATGGCTTCCCGCACCATAGGTTCCACTGAGGATACCCATAGACAGTGGATCTTCAATTTCTTTTTGAACAGCCCGTCGAAGGGGTCTGGCTCCATATGTCACATCATACCATTTGTCAATTAAATATTCCTTAACTTTTGCTGATATTTCGAGATGAATATTCTGCAGTTCCAGCCGGTCCAAGACCTCTTTTACTGTCATATTGAGGATATTCATAATTTCCTTATCTTCCAGGGAATGGAACATGCAGATTTCATCCACTCTGTTAAGAAACTCGGGTCTAAAGAGTCTTTTCAATTCATTCATGGCGATGGATGTTTGGGCATCTGAGGTCTCTTGCTTTCCTGAAGGCTGAAATCCTGGGGATGTTTTTGTCATATCTCTAGCACCCACATTGGATGTCATGATGACAACCGTATTTTTAAAGGAGACTTTATGCCCAAGATTGTCTTGAAGCTCACCCTCTTCCAGAACCTGAAGCATCAGGTTATAGACATCCATGTGGGCTTTTTCAATTTCATCCAGGAGGATCACACTGTAGGGTTGTCGTCTGATTTTTTCAGTCAACAGTCCCCCTTCTTCATATCCAACATACCCAGGGGGGGAACCGACAAGACGGGAGACATTGTGCTTTTCCATGAAATCCGACATATCCAAACGCACAAGAGACTCTTCATCTCCAAAAAGAAAGCTGGCAAGGGATTTAGCCAAAAGAGTCTTACCTACCCCTGTGGGGCCTAAAAATATAAAGGATCCAATCGGCCTTGAGGGTGATGTTAAACCCGTTCTTGACCGGCGTATGGCGCTGGCTACTGTTTTTATGGATTCATCCTGACCAACTACAGTCTTATGAAGTTCTTTTTCAATATCCAGAAGTTTATCAGACTCACTTTTTATCATTTTGAAAATAGGAATTCCCGTGTTTTCAGAGACAACATTTTGAATATCTTCTTCTGTTATCTGATTCTGTTCTTCCTTTAGAGTCTTTTTCCAGCCTTCCTTCAGTTTTTCTATCTCATTCCTCAAATTCCTGACGCTGTCTCTCACAGAGGCAGCCTTTTCGTAGTTTTGAGCATTGACAAAGGAAATTTTTTCGGCGGTGAGCTCTGCTATTTTGACTTCAAGGTCTGAAATCTCTCTGGGCTGAACAGCATTGCTCATCCTTTTTTCTGCACCGGCTTCATCCATGAGGTCTATGGCTTTATCGGGAAGACAGCGGTCTGATATATACCGGGATGATAATACGGCTGCTGCGTGGATGGCCTGATCCGTGTAGGTCACATTGTGATGATCCTCATACCTCTGTTGTATTCCCTGAAGAATGGTGATTGTTTCGTCCAAACTGGGTTCATTGATCAGAATGCTTTGAAATCGTCTTTCGAGAGCCGGATCTTTTTCTATGTGCTTTTTATACTCATTGAGAGTCGTGGCACCAATACACTGTAACTCCCCTCGGGAGAGGGCTGGTTTCATCATATTGGATGCATCGATGGCGCCCTCGGCTCCACCCGCTCCTATTATGGTATGAAGCTCATCAATGAAGAGGATTATATTTTTGCTTTGTTCAATTTCTTTGAGGATTTTTTTAAGGCGTTCTTCAAATTCACCTCTGTATTTTGTTCCGGCTACGATGGATGCAAGGTCAAGACTAATGACTTTTTTACCAGAGAAAAAATCCGGAGCTGAACCATCCTGAATCCGAATGGCAAGGCCTTCTACGACGGCTGTTTTACCGACACCCGGTTCTCCGATTAAAACTGGATTATTTTTGGTGCGCCTTGCCAAGATCCTAAGGACACGGTTGATCTCTCTATCCCGGCCAATGACAGGATCAAGAAGGTTCTCTTCCGCCATAGCCGTCAGGTCCCTTGAATACTCCTTGAGCATGCCTGTGCCTTCTTTCGACACATTGGCCCGAGGTCTGTTAGAGGGAGTTCCTGGAGGATTATTGATTGAAGGATTTAAATTCCTTTGCCTTTTTCTGTTCAGGTCAAAAAGGATGCTTCTTAGAATTTCAGTTGTGACATTAAAGGCTGACAAATACAATGCCGTTGTACTTCCAGGTTCGGCTGCGGCGGCAATGATGAAATGTTCTGTTCCAATAAACTCATGATGGAGAGCAGTGGCCTCATTGGCGGCACTTTCAAGCAAAAAGCGGAGACGGCCAGAGGGAGGAACTTCAGCAATTGATAAGTCTGACAGGCTTGATTTCGGGATAGATTTTTCAATTTCATCGCTCATTTCTACGATGTTCACACCAAGCTTTTTGAGAAGATGAAAGCCGCTGCCCTCTTTGTCTTTTAAGACTGCTATGACCACATGTTCCGGTAGTAGCTTTTCGGATCGAAGTCTTCTGGCTTCATCCTGAGCCAGTACGGATAAAATTCTCTGAGCTTCTCGGCTTAAACCTTTCAACATTATAACCTCATTAACTGAACCAGTAGATTGCACTATCTTACCTAATTATTAACTACTGAACCAGTCTTTTCAAAGTATTAAATAAGAGGCTTTATGAACATCTGTTCTTTTTGCTGTTATATCATCCAGAAAATTCAGTGTTTTCGCAGGATTTCAAGGGGTATAATTTTACCAATATGTCTTACGGGTATGAGAGCCGCCGCCATGGAGAGAGCGAGGGTTAACACAAATATGATTATGAGAATCTCACCATCAATATTAATGCTGAACTGTTCTAAGTAATATTGGCTGCTTAGCAGGGAAATCTCCGGGGGAGTCGGAAATCCAAGGAGATTGTAAAACAGATGCACCGATGAATTAATGATCTTTTCTAAAAAAGAAATCAAAGAATTGAAATTCACGACAATCAGGGTTCCCGCACCAATTCCAAGGAGACTGCCCGTACCACCTGCAATTCCGGCGGTTAAAATATACTGCAGGGATAAAAATGAGTTACCCATTCCCATGCTTTTTAAAATTCCTATTTCCTGCTCATTCTCCATGACAAGCATGATCATAGAGGACGATATGTTCATGATAGCAACGAGGACAATTAAAGCCATAATGAGAATTAATATCAGTTTAGTGGTTTGGTAATTACTTTGTTGTGAACGGTTAAGAGACTGCCATGTGTAGAGACCCCAACGTTGGTTTCCCAAGGCTTTTCTGATCTCTTTCAGCTGTGGAGTCAGGTCAGCATAGGGTTCATCCACCTTGATGAGGAATTGACTTGAAGACTCACTATCCTGGAGAATCTTCATTCCTTTATTTAGATCGATGAAGACCCAGAGTCTATCAAGATCCTGATATCCCGTCGTAAAGATGCCCATGACAGTGAATCGGGAGATTTTAGGAATGAATTTACCATTAGAGAGGGTTTTCCCCGTTAAAATCTTGATAGAATCCCCCACCCTCAGGTTCAACTGATCTGCTGTTTCTCTTCCAAGTATGATTTGATCATCCCTTTTCAGATCAAACTCTCCCTCTATTATTGTGAGGTATTTACGAAAGGAACTATCTGAATCGTATATTCCCGGATCCAGGGAGCGGATCGATACGGCTGTTTGCCGATTCCCCGCATAAGCCAGGCCCATACCGCTGTGTTCTTTCTCAACGAGTCTGATTCCCTCGGTTTCATGTAGAACCCTTTCCGTACTGGCCCACTCTTCTTCTGAAAAAGACTCATAAGGGCGCAGCTGTATGTGAAAGGTCCCCGTTTCAATATATCTGTCTGTGATGCCTCTGATCATGCCATCAGAGAGGAATATGACGACCACAAGGGGAATCATACTCAGGGCTATTCCAAGAATAGAACCAAATATGGGCTTTGATTCTTTTAATCTGGGACCAATAAAGAGTCTTGTGGTCATTTCAAAGAGTAAGGATTTCATAGAGGATTCAACTTACCGCTTTGAAGATGGTATTGAATATTGGCCCTGGATGCGAGACTCCGGTCATGCGTCACAAGTATGAGCGATACATTTGCATCTGAAGCAAGAGAAAAGAGCATATCCTCTACAAGTCTTGAATTCTTTTCATCCAGGCTTCCTGTGGGTTCATCTGCAAGAATCAGCTCAGGTTTATTGATCAAGGCCCGTGCCAGAGCTATTCGCTGCTTTTCTCCCCCCGAAAGCTGACCCGGAAAGTGATGTCCTCGGTTTGACATGTTAACCGATTCTAAGAGTTCTTCTGCTTTCACCCGGAGTTCTTTTGGATTCTCTCCTAGAATTCTCCCCGGAAGCATGATGTTTTCAAGAGCCGTAAAGTCTTTGAGCAGATAATGAAACTGGAATATAAACCCAGTTTTTTTATTCCTGTATTGAGACATTTCTGCCTCATTTGCCTTGTGTAGGGCTGATCCGCAACTCAAGATTTCTCCCGAATCTGCCCGGTCAAGAGCACCAATGATGTTCAGAAAGGTGCTTTTACCACTACCGCTTTCTCCAGTTAGAGCCATCTGCGAACCCAGGGGCAGAGTAAAATCTACCTGATCTAGGATGAGCAAAATATCATCACCGGAGGGATAGGTTTTTGTCATATTTTTGATTTCTACACTATTCATTTTATTCATTCCTGAAAATCTCCGAAGGGAGGATTCTTGAAGCCCTTTTAATGGACGCATAGGCGGCTATAAGGACTGTTAAAAAAGCTGAAACATTGATTGTTAAAATATCCTGCCAGAAAAACTGAATGGGTATTTCCGTGAAATAGAATTCGCCGAGAACACTGTTTTGACTCCAGGGTATAAATTGGGACCATTCATAAAATTTGTACTGGATTCTCTGTAAAAGTGTGATTATTTCATTGATATTGGATGAGAGTATTATGCCAAGGGTCGTTCCGGCCACAGTGCTTATGAGAGAGATCATAATCCCCTGATTTGTGTAGATGCTCCGTATGTCCTTAGGAGTCCCGCCAATGGCTTTGAGCAATGCCAGTTCCGCGATGCGTTCTTTAACATTTCTTTTCATCGAGTGATAGATATTGACTGCTACTACGATGAATATGAGAGCCACTATCAGAAACATGAATACTTTTTCAATTTTAAGAGCATTGAAGAACGCGCTGTTATACTCCCTCCATGACACAGGATTTAAGTCTGGATAGCTTGCCTTAATCTCCTTTATGACATTTCTGTCCCGGAAATGATTGTTCAGTTTAATACCGACAATGAGAGAATTATTACTAAATCCTGAAAGATTCGAAAAAGCCAGATTTCTATCGTATTCATAGTAACCAGAATTGAAAATACCCGTGATCTTTAACTCTCTGTTTTCAAAGGATGTTGTGCTGGGATTTAAAAATGAGAACTGAAGAGTTTCACCTGGTAAGACCGCCAGATATCTGGCCAGATATGAACCTAAAATGATTTCATGACTATTGGCTGGGAATCGCCCCTCGATGATATTAATCTGCTCATGGAAGGCTGTGTCATTTTCGGCGGCTTTGAAATCGAGGAATCGAATTTGTCCACCAGAATTAAGCGCCCTAGGAGTCGTTAAGATTCCCTGCTGATCGGTGAAGGGAACGGCCGAACGGATATCTTTGATCTGGAATTTCTCGTAATCTTCAGGCTCTTCCAGAGATATGCGGATATGGTAGGAATAAATTTCATTGATGCTTGTAATAAAGCCTTGTTGAAAACCATTCATCACTGTCAGTACGGTTATAAGAGTCATGATCCCGATGCTGAGTCCCAAGACAGCTAGTGTATTTCCTAAATGACCTTTACGTCCATTGTGGGTAAATAGATAGCGGGAGGATAGAGAGCTGGTCCATTTCATAAATCATCATCCTCTATGAATCTTTCCAAAACAGATTCATTATTTCTGTACAGTGTTTCTAGGACCCCGTCATCAGTTATTTCTAAGCGTTTGCTGAGATTTCCGTTTCTATAGAACAGACTCAAATATGGGTCTTCCTCTTCCGGTTTGTAGGTATACTCAGACAGAAGAACCAAACCACTGCTTCTCTGGATTGTTTTTGTCAGTTTGTCCCGGGTGTAGGAGTTTAGTTCAGAAAACTCGAGAACATTGTTTCTATAGATATTCTTTGAAATTACTCTACCCAGATCATCATATCGAATGATGCTTTCACTCTTGTCGGATTGCTTGGTTTTGATTTCCTGTAGGAGTATACCTGAGCTTGAATAGTCATACACCGTTTTTTCGATCATTGATTGAGCTGAATAGATTACATGTTCCACTAATCTGTTCTCTTCATATTTAAAGAGAGTTGTCCGATCCTCATCCTCTATGTATAGGGTCTCCAGATACTGTTGTTCAAAATCGCCAGTACGCCACCCAATGCTCTCATCTTTATTGCTTTTAAGGCTTCTAAGAGAGCCGTTCAATCTGTATTCAATGGATATTTCGTCTGCTGAAAATCCCTGGTCATCCAAATGATCAATACTTCTCAGTTTGCCGGCCTCATCATATTTATAAACTTTTTTGACAAGAAATTTCCCGTTTGAATCATAGAGTATTTCTTCTATGATCTGGTCATTCTGGTTTGAAATTGTATCGATTCTCAGGGAATCTTTGTAATAATACCGTTCTCTGCTTAGATATTGATCATTTACAAGCTGTTGGGAGACTTCCCAGCGTTTATATTCAGACTGTTCTTTGTAGAGGATTCTGTTTGTTTTAAACTCGTCAGTATTGACTTCAAGTACCCAGGGGGCATCATGTATTGAATCAACCTGGGGGCCTTTTAACCCCAATCCATCCGATTCATAAAACTCCTGTCCATAAAGTGGAGACAATTGGAGTATGCACAGAAGAAAAAGAATCATTTCAATGCCAATAAATCATTCAAATAGGATTCAGGATCAAATACAGAAAGATCGTCCAGCCCTTCTCCGTGCCCAACAAAAGCTATCGGTATGTTTAATTTCCTACTTATGGCAACGATCAAACCACCTCTGGCAGTGGCATCGTATTTTGTAAGAATTACACCATCCACATGGACCGCATCATTGAATGCCTCAGCCTGTTGGAGACCGTTCTGACCTGTTGTTGCATCCAGTATTAATACCTTTCTATATTGACCGCCTGCCATATTAGAATTAACAATTTTGTCTATTTTCTGCAATTCTTTAACAAGGTTTGCTTTATTATGCATTCTTCCCGCCGTATCGGCTAGAATCAATTCTTCACCGTGACTCTTGGCAGAAGAAATACTGTCATAGATGACAGCGCCGGGATCGGATCCATGAGCTTGAGCTACGACTCTGTTTCCTGTTCTTTCCCCCTGAATTTTCAACTGATCTATGGCTGCGGCTCTAAAGGTGTCTCCAGCACTAAAAAGTATCTTTTGAAAACCATTTTTCTTGTAATACTGGGACAGTTTGGCTATGGTTGTTGTTTTACCAACCCCATTCACTCCTAAAACCAAGAATAGATTCAGTGTGTCATGTTCGGGCAAAAATTCTGCCGTTTTGAGACTACCCGCAATAATCGATCTAAGTTCAATGAGAATATTTTCTTTTTCCTTGATGTTGCCTTTCTTAACGCGCTCACGAAGTTCATCTACTATCTCGATGGCTACAGTACCACCCATATCACCACTGATCAGCATCTCTTCCAGTTCATTGTAAAAACTCTCCAGATTATCAGTTTTACTAAATAGATCTGAGATGAGACGACCTAGATTGGATTTGGGAGTTTCTTCATTATCTTTTTTCTTTTTTTTCCAGAACATATTATTCCTCGGTTGATTCTTCTGCAGCTCTTAGGTAGTCATACAGCTTGAACATATTATTGATAAAAAGTGTTCCACTGAGAGCGATTCCCCCCCAGAAACTGTAATAAACTATATCTGCCTGATTTTTAGATTCCATGGCCTTCGTATAGCTGTCGCTATCACCAGTGCTATTATAATCTAGAGCATAGTTATAATAACGATTGTCCAGGTTTTGGTAAATGCCGGATAATATCAAAGGAACTCCTACCGACAGGGTGAACCATCCCAGGGATCTATAAAATGCACTCTTAGCATCCTTGAGTCTTTTTTCTTTAGTATAGAGGTAGGTTTCAAGATCTACGCTTATACTGTCTGAGCTAATTTCTTCGGTGGAAATATAAAAGGGCATGTAATTTTCTTTACTGATCCTTAAGAGTTCTTCCTGAGTTGGTTTTGGGGTGAATAATGGTGTTTTCCCAATCCACAGTGCCCCTATATGAACATCCGAGTCTGGAGGATCCGAAAATACATAGAGGGATTCCGTTTCTCCGGGAAGCAGGTCTATGTTGAGCGTCTGTGTATTCTCAGGACTCAGATATAGCTGGTTTGAATAGCTTTGATATCCTGATTCTTTGATGGTAAGTGTCACATAACCTGGCTCAAGTACTTTTGTGTTCAGGCTGCCAACTCCATGGGTCTCACCATCGATCTGAATGATCGCATCTGACGGTGTCACCGTTACATTCAGTCCAGACCAACTCCTTCCCAGAATGATCGTCCTCAAATCTACAGAGATATCAAGGAGAATTGAGTCTAAATTTTCTTCTGCAACCAAGCGGTTAATACTCAGAAGCGGATCTTCCTTCCCTGCCTGGTAGCATGAAAATCCTAAGTAAAATGAATCATCCAGTTTCTCAACACTTCCGGAAATCAACAAATTCAGATCTTCATTTTCCATGTATTGCTGTATTCTTGAACGGGGCTGCAATAATAGATTATTCTCATCTTCCTGGTTTTTTATGGTTACATCTAAGCTTTCCTGTATTTGAATTTTTTCTGGATCAAGCATCTTCCAGAGTTCTAAGAGTTCCTTTTTTTCAATTATCTCTTGAGTAAAGCCATCGTAGAGTTTCTTTTTTTCCTTTTCATCATCTTCTGAAAAAAGAAGCTTGTCTCTTTGGTTATGAATGAGGCTGATTGATTTTTCAACACTGATGATTTGATCCTGCACATACTGATCTATCATATGTTGTCTTTCATCAGTACTTACTTTGTGATTATCAATATCCGAAATCTCTTCTTTGAGCAAAAGCGGTAAGGAGGTTAGAAGATATTCTTGTTGTTTTGCCAGATTGGTTCCGCTAAATCTGTTGATTCCAATATTCCAGGAGTCCTTTTGTATTGTTAAAAGAGAGGAGTCGATGAGTACCTGGGAAAAAATTGGAAAATTGAATAGAAAAAGAAGGTACAGCCTTATTATTTTTCTAATCATTTACACTGCAGGCCCTGTTGATGGCTGATACAAGCCTTTTTCGTTGAAATGGTTTGACTATGTAATCGGAAGCCCCAAGGCGGATTGCCTTGATTATTTTATCCTGATCACTGAGGGATGAGCACATGATGATCCGGCTTTGGGGGTATGCTTTTTTAAGACTCTTTAAAGCCTCAACACCGTTCATCCGGGGCATGACAATATCCATAAGAACAAGATCGGGCAGGAGAGACTTATATCGGGATAAACATTCAATTCCATCCCCTGCCTCCCCTACCACAAGATGTCCGCTTTCGGTCACGATATCCGAGATAATGGACCTCATGAAAGGTAGGTCATCTACGACGAGTATTCTCATTCGATCTGATTCCCTGACCACAAATATTTAAGATATGCATCTATAAATGGATCGATATCCCCATCCATTACATTTTGAATATTCCCTGTTTCATGTCGGGTTCTCAGGTCTTTCACCATTGTATAAGGGTGAAAAACATAGGAGCGGATCTGTGAACCCCAACCGATATCTTTCTTTTCGGCAGCATTTTGAGATTGCTCTTCGTCCTGTTTCTGTTTGTAATACTCGAATAATCTGGACTTCAGCATTTTCATGGCCGTGTCACGGTTTTTTAACTGGCTACGCTGTGTTTGACATTGAACGACTATCCCTGTTTCAAGGTGAGTCATACGCACAGCACTGCTTGTCTTGTTAATATGCTGTCCACCAGCTCCTGATGCTCTATAGGTATCCACCCTGATATCATCGGGTTTTATATCTACAACAATGGTATCGTCGATCACAGGAGAAACATAGACCGATGCAAAAGAGGTATGTCTTCTTGCATTGGAATCAAAGGGTGAGATTCTAACCAGGCGATGTATACCGCCTTCTCCTTTGAGGTATCCATAGGCATAATCACCCTCTACCTGAAAAGAAATGGACTTGATGCCCCCTTCGGCTTCCACAGTATCCATGACAGTTATCTTATACTCTTTCCTCTCAATCCAGCGGCTGTACATTCTGTAAAGCATACTGGTCCAATCACAGGCTTCTGTTCCGCCCGCTCCCGAGTGTATTGTAATAAAAGCCGAAAGGGCATCTGTTTCTTCGCTGAGAAGTTCCAGAGAGTTCATGCGGCTGTATGATTCTTCAATGTGTTTTAACTGATCAAGGATTTCGGGTTCGAAAGATTCATCCTCTTCTTCATTAGCCAGTTCATAAAGGGCTTTTAAATCCTCCAGATCCTGTATCAGTGTTTCCCATGGTTCAAATTTATTTTTAAGCCTTTTCAGTTGGGCCAGTTTTTTTTCGGCATTATCTCTATCGTTCCAGAATTCTGGGTCACCCGATTCTTTTTCAAGTTCTAGAGCCTGGTTTTTCAGTTCGACTGTGTCAAAGTCGCCTCCAGGTTTGTAATATTTCCCCATCAAGGGATTTGAGTTTTGCTGAGATATCGCTAAGCATTTGTGCCTCCAAGATTTTTTTCTTTCAGAACGTTTCTTCTCCAACGTTTTTCAGTCAGAGATGTTATGGCCAAGGTTCCATTTATGGGGAACTGATATAATCTGATCGAATCATAAAAATCGGTAGACCGATCCAGATCCAATTTCAGACGAGACAGATTATTTTCATTGATAGACAGAGACTCAAAAACATTCTTCTGAATCTGTTTGAATCCGTAACGGAATAAAAGATTCTGAACAATTTTTTCGCTGTCTTCATTACCAAGATCAACAACGATAGAAACAAACATGAATATACTTTATGTGGCTGTGAGGCCGCTGTCAATAGATTATTAGAACAAAGTCACTTCACCACTGACTGCGCCCTCTTTATCCATTTCAAGGGAATTTCCTCTATCTACCTTTTTCTTGTGAATATATATGGTGAATTTGTCTATAAGTTGCTTAATTTCATCCCCTTTTAGCTCCCATTCTTCCAGGTTTTCCTGTTTGAGAAGCCTATTCAGATCCTTTTCGACCATGGATTTTTCTATTTTTACTTCCTGTATGATCTCTTGAATTTTATTCATGAGACTATCCATTTTTTTTAAATCCTGGGTCGTTATACTGTGCAGCTGAATAAAATCGTCTACTGTTAATAATAATTCATTCATCCTAAAGTCAAGATCCTTACTGTAATTATTTACCTGAGTAAGATTCATCTGAAGATTCTCAGCTATGTACTCAATATGACTGGTATCTTTCATGGAGTGAGTAAAGTAATCCTGAAACAGATTGTCTGTATTTTTTTTAAATAGGCTGATGCTATGCATAATCATATCCACAGAATTTTCAATAGAGTCGGTACGGATGGTAATATTTTCAATAATGTAGCCCATATTTTCAAGATGGGGTAATTTTGCTGCTTCAACACGGCTGGAAATATTAATAGTTTTTACCCAACTTATAATCTTGGCAAATCCATTATAGGCGGCTTCCAAATTGGCTATTTCTTTGTATATTCCCTCGAGGGTGCTCTTTATTTGATCTTGAACACTCTCTTTTTTTAGTTTTTCAAGTTGAATTTGAATATTTTCCTGGAGTTCTAGGATTTGGTCCCGGTTAGAAAGGTCCTCATTTGAATACCTTAAAGTCTGACTGGAATCCTTTAGGAAGCCAATCAATGAATTCAGGTCATCCGACTTTTCTTTGAATGTAAAATATGTTTTTTTGAGTTCGGAATCAATTTCATCCAGGATCTCATTGCAAAAACCATAAACTCTGCTGCTGTAGGTCAAAGATTCAAGACTATCTTCAATACCTGTTTCCGGTGATTTCTTTATGTGGTTAATGGCCATTATTACGTGATCAATGGATTGCCTGACAATATCATGCTTTTGCACTTCACCCAGTATTTCGTAAAGTGGTTTTTTAAAATCTTTGACTTGTTTTTTGACCGTTGATATGACTCCCGAGGACTTGAGCTGATAATCCGAAGTTGTCTTTGCCAGGTTTGAAAAATCAGCTCCTATAGAATTGATAAGAAGGTTCAGATTGTTCTTTTCGTTGTTAATGGTCTTGAGAAAATCTGTAAAGTAATTGTTGAGGTCCTGTCCCCGTGATTTCAAGCCATTACTCAGTTTTGCAGAACTCTTTGATACCTTTTGCAATTCTTCGGTTATATAGGGAAAGGCTCCACCGTTTTTACCAGATTTTAAGGCCGTGACCATAGCATTCAATGATATCAGTTCCAATTCGGCTGAATCATCTTCAATCTGATCAATATTAAGATCTATGTCTTTGATTGTTTCTAATTCTACGGAAATGCTATCAAGAAAAGCCGTATCCCGTTTGGATATATCATTTAATATTGATACTTCTTTGGAAACAGTTTCCTTTATATCCCTTACCAGAAAATCAATATTGACTCCTGAAGAGTCTCGACTATCCTGATTCGCTCCCAGTAATTCAATCTTTTTCTCAAGTTTCTTCATCAAATTAGGATAATTATCAGCCATGTTAAGGTACACATCACCGAGAGAGTCCACTATTGAATTTAGCTCATTGTTGATATTCTGTCCCTTAGTCATTGGTTCTCCTGATCAGTTCTGCTGCAATCTTATTGAGGGGAAGTATGCAGTCTACCGCCTCTCTTTTAATAGCTTCTTTAGGCATACCAAATACAACACAACTCGTTTCATCCTGTGCAATATTATAGGCTCCAGCTTCTTTCATTTCGCGCATGCCCCTTGCACCATCATCACCCATTCCTGTCATGATGATGCCCACAGTATTAGGACCGGAATACCGGGCTGCAGAACGGAATAAAACATCCACAGAAGGTTTATGCCGGCAAACCAGGGGGCCGTCTTTTGTTTCTACATAATAACGAGATCCTTGCCGTTTGAGTAGAAGGTGCATATTTCCCGGGGCTATCAGGGCTCTTCCAGGATAGACAACATCATTGTTCTCTGCTTCTTTAACCTCTATTTTGCATAGACTGTTCAATCGCTGGGCAAAGGATTTAGTGAAATGTTCGGGCATATGCTGCACAATAACGATGCCGGGGGAATTGACGGGCATCATTTCAAGAAATATTCTGAGGGCTTCTGTTCCGCCTGTTGATGCACCTACAACAGCAATTTTTTCGGTTGTATCAATTGAAAGAGGTCTTTTGGATTTTGCCAATATAGCATCCGCTGTGAGCTTGGGAGTCACGGTCATTTTCTTCTGTTGATTCTTGACGCGGGTTTTTGAATGGGATGCAGCCCGGATGACATCACAAATCTCTATCTTCGATTCCTGTAAGAACTCTTTCGTACCAACTTTTGGTTTTTGAATGATCTCTACGGCTCCCAGTTCAATGGCTGTGATCGCATTTTGACCACCTTTTTCGGTTTTACTGGAACAAATGATTGTTGGAATTGGATTTTCTGACATGAGTTTTTTTAAAAAAGTAAGACCATCCATCTGGGGCATTTCTATGTCCAGAATAATGACATCTGGTTTCTTGATGGCTATTTTTTTTTCACCTATGATAGGATTCGGTGCAGTATTGATCACTTCAATGTCTTTTGCATCTTCTATAATCATGGACAGTGTCTGTCTGACAACAGCCGAGTCATCTATGATCAATACTTTAATTTTATCTATTGCCATTAATCATCCTCGGATTTTAAGTTTTTGAATATATTGTAGGGGCTAAAGAAACATAGGGAAGGTTTAAGCCTGTTATTGTTTCAGAGTGTCCTAAAAAGAGGCAGCCATCATCCTTCAGATGCCTATAGAGGTTCATCAATATCTTTTTCTGCTTCTCCTGAGAGAAATAAATGAGAACATTTCTGCAAAAAATAACATCAAACTTTTTTCTAATACTGTATTGATCATCCATAAGATTCTGCTGAAAAAAACTAACATGTTTTTGAATATTCGGCTTCACCTTTACCAGCTCACTATCTGAGTCTTTGCTTTTTAAAAAATATTTTTTTTTCATTTCAAGGGGAAGAGCTTCAATCCGGGACATATGATAGATTCCTTTCCTGGCTTTACCCAAGACTTCCTGGGATATATCTGAGCCGGCAATAGTGTATTGGAGCCTCTGGAAATCTTCACGAATACCTTCCATAACCATGGCCAATGTATATATTTCTTCACCACTAGAACTGGCAGATGACCATATATCAAATTGGCAATCTCCCCCATTGGCTTTCAAACGGGGTCTTACAATATGATTCTCAAGATAAACGAAATGATCCGGTTCTCTAAAAAAGTCAGTTTTATTGGTTGTGACAACATCAACCATAAAGGGGAATTCTATGCGCATTCCCTTTTCACTGAAAAGAAAATCACAGTAGGATTCAAAATTATCCATAGAAAGTGCCCGTAATCTTTTATGCAGCCTTGATTCAAGCATCACACGTTTAATCTCGGGCATACGAATTCCAAGTTCGGTTTCGATAAACAGGCTCAATTTCCGGAATTCCTTATCATTGAGTGTTGGTCTTTCACTTGTTGCTATCATTCAGAGTAGACCCTTTTTTAGCAAGTGTTGAAAGACGGTTTACATCTAAAATCAAGGCTACGTTTCCATCCCCCAGAATTGTGGCCCCTGTGATGTAATTGATCCCTTTATATAGTTTTCCCATATTCTTTATGACTGTTTGATGATCACCAATAACTTCATCTACGACAAATCCTGTTAGTGTGTTTTCAGTCTGAATGACCACTAAGTGTTCTCTTTCGGGTAATTCTTCATCGTATATGAACAGTTCTCTGAGTCTGATATAGGGAATCACAGAGTCTCTGTATTCGATCAGTCTCTTTTTACCGTGATTTTCTCTCTGTTCTGCCGTCAATTCCATACATGCTTGAACCATTGAGAGGGGAAACACATATTTTTCATCCTGAATCCTCACCAAGAGTCCTTCTATGATGGCCAATGTAAAGGGCAGATGCAGTGAAAATTCTGTGCCTACCCCATGTTCGCTTTTGATGTGGATGGAGCCATTTAAAGCATCTATCTGCCTTCTTACAACATCCATTCCAACCCCGCGTCCGCTCACACTGGTGACACTCTGAGCTGTAGAAAATCCGGGCATAAAAATAAGATTAAAAATTTCATCATCACTGAGTTGTGCATCAGGTGATATTAATTTTTTCTCAATTGCCTTTTTTAAAATGGCCTCTTTGTTCAGTCCCTGCCCATCATCTCTAATCATGAGCTTAACATTTGCACCGGTATATTGGGCATCCAAAGTTATGGTTCCTGTGGGATCTTTGCCCTTCTTTTTCCTCTCTGCGGCCGATTCAATACCATGATCGATTGAATTTCTGATGAGATGGACGAGAGGATCATTCAATTTCTCTATTACATTCTTATCCAGCTCTGTATCACCGCCTTTTGTCACAAGCTGAATATTCTTATCCAGACTGGAAGACAAGTCTCTGACAAGCCTTTTGAAGCGTAGGAATGTACTCCCAATGGGAACCATTCTCAAACTCATTGTGTTATCCCGAAGATCGGAAGTTAAGCGTTCTATCTGCTCCGCCAAGGATTGCAGAGCCGATGATTTTTCATGAACTGCCAGCTGGGATAATCTCGCTTGGGCGGTCACGAGTTCTCCTACAGAGTCTACGAGGCTATCTAGTTTATCGCTTTGAACTCGGATTGTAGAAGTACTTCCCGTTCCCATATTTTGTTTAATCGAACTGGATATTTTCTGTTCTTCCAGTGCAGACTTTACATCAGAGGAGGAAACCATTCCTTTTTCGACAAGCAGTTCTCCAATTTTTTTTCGTGAATCCAGAATCTGACTCAAATCAGAAGGCTGTATCAATCCCTTATCAATGAGAATCTCTCCCAGTTTGGGGTTGGGATCTTCATTCACCATAACTTCCCAATCTGAGATCCTCGTGATGTCAATTTTAGATCTTGCATCAAGAAATATGAATACATCCTTGATTTCATCCAGGGTCTGTTTGGTCGTTAAATATATATCCCAGTGGACATAGCATATTTCGGGATTGAATATATCAAGGTCAGGTAAGTCATCCTTATAGCTTATACAGCTGATCTCTCCCATTTGGCTCAACTCATTGAGAAGGAGCAATGGATTTGTTCCAGAAAGGAAAATATTTTCATCGGGAGCAAACTGAATCCTGTAAATGGATTCGACGTTTTCGTTGCTGTCTGCCTGTTTTTCAATTTTTGAGGAGTTCTCATTCTGAGGCTCAGCTATCTCTCCGGTTAGAACCTTCATTTCATCTATTATACTTTGGGATACTTCTTCAAATTCGGGTGTAGAATCTTCATCAGCATTCAGCATGGACAAAATATGATCACGGCTTAACAAGGTGAGATCAATGAGTTTCTTTGAAACATTCACAGTCCCTTCACGCACTCCGTCAAGGACTGATTCGACAACATGAGTGAAAGAAGCTATCCCTTGAAAGTCAAACATAGAGGCAGAGCCTTTAATTGTATGAATGGAGCGGAAAACAGCAGAAATGGCCTCAGGATTATTGGGGTCATCTTCAAGTTGCATCAAAAGATCTTCTAAGCTGCCCAATAATTCATAGGCTTCCTCTTTAAAGGTTTCTTTAAATTGACTCATAGAACTCATACTCATTCAGCTCCCGCTTAGAAGATCTTGAAAGTCGCAAAGTTGTATCCTTGCCTCAATTTTAGGACAAACATCCTTAATTATTACTTTTCTTTTTTCTTCATTTAATGTTTTTTTAAAGCTGTAAAGCAACTGAATCACAGCAAAATCAATATCTTCGGCATCTTTTAAATCTATTGTGACTGCCGAGTTGCCTTCCCTGCATTTCTTAAATACATCGACCATCTCTTCAGCCTGACAAATATTCAGATTCCCTGTAAAGTGCAAAACCTCATTTTTCCGATTTGCCATTCTCAATCTCCCAATACTTTCCTGATGACTCCTATGACCTTTTCATTATCAAAGGGTTTAACGATCCATCCTGTGGCTCCCAGTGCTTTACCTTTCTCCATAATATTCTGCTGTGACTCTGTCGTGAGTACCAGTATGGGAGTAAATTTGAATTTTTTCATTTTTCTCAGCTCGCCGATGAGTGTTAAACCATCCATATTCGGCATGTTTACATCTGTGATAACCAGATCGCAATTCTGATCCTGGATAACATTCAAGGCATCCTGACCGTCTGCGCCTTGAATCACCTCATAACCTTCTTCGGTCAGGAAGAATTTTAAGCTTTCCCGAACAGTTCTTGAATCATCCACAATTAAAATTTTTTTCATTCCCATATCCTCTGTTTTTCTTCTTTTGATGCGAGTCAGGTCTCTCGGCATATTGCTTTACTGATAAAAAAAGCATTTCCATTTCCCGATGGAAATATAAATCAGAGTTTATCATTTTCTTTTCATCAATACCAGATTTTTAATAATTTCATCAGAGTCTATGCCCTGGAATATTAAAAGAGCACGATCTCTCGGTTCTTTTGAATATTCACTAATCTCTTGCTTGTTTCCAACTCTTCTTTACGTATTTCGTCAATTTTTTTTCTAGATTGAAGTTTTTTAACAAGAACCTTCCCTGTATCTGGGAAAAAAATGATTTTTCTTCCACAATATTCACCTAGATCTGATGCTGCCACAGGAATTTTTTCATTGGCAAGAAATTGAATAATAAACTGTATATTCATATATCCTACATTTCTTTCCTGATTTTCAAAATTTAAAACAGACCCACCTCCAAATACTTTGGCGATCAATGCTTTTTTATTGGAGCCCATTTTCATCAGTTCATTGATTAATAATTCCATGGCAAAAACACCATATCGTGAGCTTTTATTTTTGAGAATGTTTTCAGGATTGTTTATTGAGAGATTGGGTAGAAGAAAATGATTCATTCCACCCCTTCCATTCATCTTGTCTATAAGAGCTACAGAAATGCATGAACCCAATATGGTGGATATGACTATATTCTCCTGGGAGCAAAAATAGTCTCCGGGATGCAGGATGATTTCCTGACGATTGAATTTATGATTCCTGTATTCAATCATTGCGTACCGGCTAGAATTTGGACATCATTTTCTTCACAGAACTGGTCTATTGCCAATCCAAGATTTCTTACCAAGTTTAAAACATTTAGATCATTTGAGTTTGTTTTTACAGATAATTCACACTCACAGCTCATAACATGAACCTTTTCTGCTCCAATGACCCCGGATATTCCCTTTATTTTGTGGAGGAATTGCCCTGCTTCTTCCATCTTCTGGTGAACCAGGCAGTCTTCTGTCTTTTTTAAAAATTCGGGCATATCCTGAAGGGCCATTCTGATCATCTCAGAGGCCAATTCTCTGTCATCATCGGTATAATGCAAAAGATTCGTCATTTTAAAAATTTCAAAGTCGCTCATAATTTAATTATAGAACAAAGATTGACTCTGAATTAAGCGTTTACGACTATTTTTTTCTATGGAAGGCGTCTTCAAATTCAAGCCATGCCTTTTCACGTTGTTTGACGCTGTATAACTTTTGTGATGATTCCTGTCTTTTCCGTTTTGATGAGGAATGATTTTGAGCACTATCCTTTTTTCTATTTTTACCGTTACTTGTATATCTAGAACCCAATCTGGAGGGTTCTTTTGCTTCTTTCCTGTATGCTGAGGGGATTTGAAAGTTATCCTCTTTTTCAGATAGACCCGAAAACTGGTTCTTAAAACTATCTTTCCTTCCAGATAGCCTTAGGACAAGTTTTTTCCACCAGGATAAAAACTTATAGGCCTCTTCAAAGATTTCTAGGAGATATAAATTGAGAAGGTAGTCCGCATCTTTAAATCGTATGACACCCTTATCAAAGAAATTATTCATAAAATCCTTGATTTTATTAACATCCCTTACCCGCTTTAAATTCTTAAAATAATGAACAATCCCTTCAGAGACTATTCTTGGTTTGCTCAAGAACTCGGCCAGAACAGGTGTGTCTTTCTTGATCATCTCCAACACATCTTCTTTAAATGTATCTCTTGTATAAAACACGGTAATTCTATCTTTGTTTCCTGTCCTCAGCATTCGTTCCATAAGCTGTATGTAATGGAATTTTAATTCTTTTGACTGCATTGATAGTTCAGATCGAAAATAGGGATACACATGATCTCTGTGTATATATTTGTTTTGAACACTCAATATCAGGGGTAATCCGATCTTATTATTTACTTTTACAGCAGATTCATAAAAATATTCTTTAAAGTTAGCCCATCTTTTGGTGTAAGGATCTAGTAACTTTTTTAATTCCTCATCAGTGACAAGAAAGTCCTCTTTTTTAAGGATTTCCATACAAACTTCATCTAATGCGGCTTCCTTAGCTGCATTATCTTCCCTTTTTTGTTCTTCTTCTTTTCCGGCATTCTTTAAAAAGTGATGAATCAATTCACTGGACTGGAAAAGAGTTTCTTCAAGGTGTTTTAGTCTTAACTTCAAATCCTCTTTATTCTGCAGAATCTTGAGTGAAAGATTGAACCAGAACTTACTATCAGTTGTATTTTGAAGTTTCTGAATTTCACTGATTTTTGTATCCATATAGCGGGAAATTATTGAAATAAAAGAGGTATTATTCAGATAGGATCTGATTCTATTCCGGCTGAGTATGATCAGGTATTCAAGCGATTCCGATGTCGCCAGAAGGGCGCCGTTTGTTTTTAATGGAATCGTGTAAATGGAGGACTTCCCCTTTTCATCATTAATGAACTGCGGGCTTAGAGATTCCGGATGTATTGTTTCCAACAAATCAAAGGGAACTCTCTGATTCTGATTTTCAAGATCTGAGAGTGTTAAAAAAGACAAGGATTCATCTATGAGTAACCTCTGGATTTCATCTTCTACGAGATTACTGTAATACTCTTTGGAATCCCTATTGGATATAATAATTTTGTCGGGTTTAAGCTCACCCTCTACAACTCTGAATTTTAAGAGTCCATAGTGGGCGTTCTTAATCTTTTTCATCAGAATCTCAATCTGATTATTTGCAAAAAGTATATCTTTACCTGCGTGAAGGACAAAGCGATTATAATCTAGAGAAGGATTAAAAAAATCGCATATTCTGTGAAATATTCTTCTTTGTTCCTGGGTAAAACTACCCACTTGAGACAAAAATTCTTCTCGCTTCTGTAAATCCATCTGAAAAACAGCAGGAAGCTGGGAGGATTCGTCTTTTATACTCTCTTCATTCATCCCCGGACTCTGCCTTTTTATCTTTTTTTCTATTTCTTAATACGGGTATTAGATTGAGGAGACTGCGAAATATGAGTGCCATGCCCAATGCCAGCATGACTGCTGATAGTATTCTTTTCCAGAACATAACTACATAATATACGCAGACATTCAGATATTCAATTCTATTCGATTATTTAATCCGGATGAACCAGCAGCGGTGTCCCGATTTCTTTTTTAAAAAATCCTCCGAAACGGTCCATTTTGTTTCTTCTGAAATATTGTATTCCGCTAAGAGTTCTTCTTTCAGTTCAAACTGTTTGAAATTATTGGAGAATATTAGCAATCCATCTTTTTTCAGCCTTTTCATGGACAGATGAATAAGGGCCGCGTGATCATTTTGAATATCAAATACAGACGCTCTTGATTTTGAGTTAGAAAATGTTGGCGGATCAAGAAAGATCACATCAAAATAATCCTTAGAGGCTCTTAACCAATCGAAACTGTCTGATTGTTCAAAGCTGTGATGTGTATCAGAAATCTTGTTCAAACTAAAGTTATCTCTTCCCCAGGCTAAATAAGTCTTAGAACTGTCTACAGAAACAACTTTAGATGCACCGCCGGAAGCTGCCATTAGGCTGGCGGTACAGGTATAGGAAAAAAGATTCAATACTGACTTTCCCTTGCTATTCTCCAAAAGATATTTGCGAATGTTTCTATGATCAAGGAAGAGTCCTGTATCTAGGTAGTCCGTAAAATTCACCCAAATCCTCTGACCCCATTCTTGAATGAGATAGCGTTCTCCCTGTGATCCCAGAGGTCTATATTGGTCCTGGCCCCTTTGTCTGCGCCTTTGCTTCAGGAAAATCTGATTATGCTGTAGTGAGAATAGATCCTTAAGAATCTTTATGGCTTCTTTCGTTCGTATTTCGGCTTTGTCCATATCTATAAAAACGGGTGGTTTATATTCCTGTATGTGTATCCATTTGTTTTCATAGACATCTATGGCAAAATTGAAATTGGGCAAGTCTGCATCGTAAAGCCTATAGCAGCTTACATTCTCTCTTTTAAGCCATTTTCCCAGGTGCTTTTTCCGCTTAATCAGTCGGTTGAGGAATTGTGTTCCTTCTTCACTTATGTGTAGCTCATTTTCTAGCTGAACTTTTTCAGGACCCTTTTTCTTTTGTTCACTCCCAAACAATTCATAATGGTAAATCGCGCATGACAGTGCGCCATTCATGATCTTGTTTTCACGGCTTTGGCGTAATCCTATGGCCCCCAAAAGAGATATATCATTTGAAATCACGGACATATTCCAACCCTTGAACTGAGGGCTCCGTGTTTGGTCTCCCAGGCTTCGATACAGAGAATACAGGGCATTCTTTTCGCCTATTCTCACACCATAAGGGGGATTTGTTACAACCAAACCGCCCGGAGCCGCCATCTGAGCTTCCGTGAGGGCTAAGTCTTCCAGAGCTCTTTTTTCCACATGTATATACTTATCAAGACCAGCTCTTTTTATATTGTCTATGGCCGATGCAATCGCATTCTTATCATTGTCATAACCGGTTATTCTTGGGAGTGTTTCAATCCCTTTCTTCCATTCTTGTTCTGCCTGATCTGTAATTTCCTCCCAGAGATCCTGGTTGTGAGATTTCCAGTTCATAAATCCATAATGGCTTCTATACAGATTGGCAGGAAGATCTCCTGCGATGATGGCGGCTTCTACCAGAAGAGTTCCGCTACCGCACATGGGATCCAAAAATACACACTTTTCTTGAGAGATCTTTTTCCAGCCGGATCGAAGGAGTAAACCTGCGGCAGTGTTTTCCCTTAAGGCCGCCGAGGAAGCCTTGATTCTATATCCTCTATTGGAAAGTGTTTCTCCGGATAAATCCAGGTACATTTGTCCCTTCTGAGAGTCCTGAATATGGACTTGAACCTTTATATCCGGATTCTGTCTATCCACATCAGGCCGGCTTCCGGTTTTTTCCCGCCAGTAATCTGCAATACCATCTTTGAGTTTTAAAGAAGCAAGCTGCTGGTTTATATTTCCACGCCCCTTGGCTGAGGCTCTGCAGGAAAAAGTCGCCTCTGGGAGCATGATTGTATCCCAGGGAAAATGCAGAGCCTCTTTACGGACAGATTCAAGGTCCTCTGTTAAATCAAACTCACTGAGCTGCAGCAGAAGGTGTCCTGCCACTCTCGTATGAATACAGAATCTGTATATTGTTTCCAGAGTCGCTGTAAAGGACAGCCCTCCTGTGGTTCTTTTTTGAATTTTCCCGCCCCAGTGGAGAACTTCTTCCTCAAGAAGATCTTCAAGGTACAAGGGGCAGGCCGCAAAAAGGCTGTATAAGGTCATTTTATCAGGATGAATTCGACTCTCCTGTTTTTCCATCTGTTCTCCAGGTCACTGTGAGGCACAACAGGTTCTGTTCCACCCTTACCAATAACATCCATTCTAGATTCCTGTATGCCCAGTGTTCTCAGGTATTCTTTCACCGTCGCTGCACGTGTCAGAGACAGTGGCTGCAGCTCTTCTTTTTCTTCTCTGGCAGCCCGGGCGGGATTGTCATAATACTCACTCACAGCGTGTCCTTCAATAACAATACTGTAGGAACCGTATTTTTTCAAAACTTCTGAAAGTCGTTTCAGGATATCCTGGTTTTTATCTCCCTGCTCTCCGGTTGACACCAGGAGTGCCTTATAGGGTTGAAATGTAATATTGGAGATTCTGACTTTGAGTCTATCGCCATCTCTTATGACCAGGATATCTACAGGAATCAGACCTTTCTCTGTTGTGGAGTGGCCAAGGAAGTCGGTTACTCTTATTTCATAAGGATAATCTTCTGCAGACTGGACCAGTTCTCCCTGGCGGGATCGGCCATCCCAGATGATCCTTTCAGAAGGACGTCCCTTTCCTCCGAAAGTAATAAATTCTTTTCCCTTCGGATCTCTAATGGTCATATTCCAGTCTCTTATAGGAGACAAGTCCCGGACACTCAACCCCATTTTTAATTCGTCTTCGACATTATCATCATCAGGAGAAAATGGTACGGGAGAGAGGTTTAGGGAGATCAGGGGGGCACTATTGTCAACTATAAACTCACGGCTGAGGGCTACTGGTCTGTTTCCTTTCCGGTATATGACTTCCAGTTCCCCTGTGAATGTTCCTTCCTGGAGAGTTCCATTATCGCTGCGGCCATCCCATGAGAGCTGTGACGGAATCGTGGTTGTACCCTGAATAGATTTGACTACAGCGTTAGCAGAATCTTTTATTCTGAGTGTCCAGTTTTCAATCCCTTTGTTGTTTGTTACATGAACGGTGAAAATCTGTGAATTGAATTCTTCGGAGAGGGGTGAGAATAAGGAATTTTTAGCTGTTAAATAAACAGATGTTACAACCGTATCCACCTCGATATTGTGAAGACTTGTTTCACTTCTGTTTCCAGCTGCATCAGTGGCCACCAATTCATAATGATACATGCCGTCTGCCACTTTGTTGCCATTCTCATCTGTACCATCCCAGGTCAAGTTTTCAAGCGCATTTTTCCAAAACCATGTTCGTTTGGTATTTCCGGCATCATCGGTCATAACCGCAGAGATCACGGCCTCGGGAGACGATGACTGTCTAATCATAATTGTATCTCCTAAACCATCACCATCAGGAGAAAAGAGGGTTCTATCAGTCTGTGCTTTGAGTACGGGAGGAACCGTGTCTTTTTCAAAGACAGTTGTTCTGGCGGTCGGTCTGTCACCTTTTTGGTATACAGCTGTCATTTCGGCTGTATATAATCCATCGGGAACCTTGGCTCCATTTTCCCCTTCCCCTTTCCAAGTATAGGAAGAGAGAATCTCTCCAGTTCCCTGCCAGGTTTTTACCGCCCTGCCATCTTTTTCTGAAAGAATTTTCAATTCCCAGGATTCAATTGTCTCGGGGTTATCCACAACGCTGTAGAAAGAGACCTCATCTTTTACGCCATTGCTGTCAGGAGAGAAGGCATCATCGCTGACTGTCAGCTGAAGAGACATCTCTGTGGTATCCAGTGTGAATCCATGCCTGGAGGAGATCCCTCTATTGCCGGCTTTATCAAAGGCTTCCATATAGAAACTATATTTACCATCGGGAACCGGTCGTCCTTCCTGATCCCTGCCGTCCCAAACAATCATTGGATCAGCCTTTCCTCTCCAAAACCATGATTTGATCGTTGAATTATTGCTGTCGCGGATAAATCCTTCCCAGTAGTCCTCTTCTGTTGTATCCAGAGAGAGTGTGAGAGTATCTTTGAAGCCATCTCCATCAGGAGAGAGAATGCTGTCTCCTGATACTTTTCCTACAGGTGCCGTTTTATCCACAGTAAACCCTGGTGACCAGGCTTCTGGTCGATATCCATTTTGATATTGTATGGTTAAATATCCCCTGTACTTACCTTCAGCCAATGTGCCGTTAACACCGGCATTTCCTGTGTAGTTAATCGTTTTGGGGACCTCAAGAATCCCCTCTCTTCTGTTATTATAGCTCCAGTAAGTCTTGCCTTGAAGATCCTGTATCTGAAGTTCCCATTCAGTAATACCCGAGGTAACGGGGATCACTGGTCCGAATTTTATAAGATTGATTCCTTCTGAATTTCCGGGACTGAGCCAGGCATTATCAATTGTCAGGCTTACCGGGGGCTGCTCCGTATTTACAAGGATATTTTCCAGTCTTTCAGTGCTATGATTTCCGGAAAGGTCGGTGGACTGAATCTCATAACTGTAAATACCATCGGGGACAATGGCTCCCTGATTATCTGTTCCGTCCCAATAAAAGGATTGGGGTGAGTCATTTTCAAATACAATGTTTTTGACTGCATCACCACTTAGGTTCCGTATCGTTCCATTCCAGAGCTTTTCTTCGGATCCTTTTTGCCTGATTTGCAGCTGATCCTTGTTACCATCGCCATCGGGTGAAAAAATCAGGTCAGGACCTTCGGGTTTTTCCAGACTGATTGCTGGTGGGACCGTATCGATAACTACCATTCTTGCTTCTGTTTCTGACAGGTTGTCGTTATCATCACGAAAGGCCATTTTAAAACTATATGTTCCATCGGGGGCTCGTTCGCCGGAATCCATAACACCATCCCATCGGAATGTTTCCGGCAGAGTTGTTCCTGTCTTGGCTGCAAACATTCGTTCAAATATATTTTTGAAACTTTCGTTTTCTGGCCTTTCATCCTTATTTTTGAATTCTTTTACAAGAACACCATCCTCATCGTAGATTGAGAATGTGTAAGCCATGATGTAGCGTTCATCTTCGACAGAATAGGGAAAATTAAGTTCATCCTGTACACCATTCAGATCGGGAGATATATAAATGGAATCGTCTTGTTCAATCTGAATATTGGGAGGATTCGTATCGCGGACTCCAAATGGAATTGTCGCTCCTGCTCCTATGGCTATCACTCCATCATACAAGGGGGCCACGGATGTTTGAAATTCAATCTGACTGGATTGCTTCTCTGTTTTCTCACCTTCTTTTGGTTTAAAAGTATATTTATAGTTAAGCCCGATAGACGGGATGAGTGTCTGGTAATTTCCATCAATGGTATCTGACAAAATCATGGAGGAGGATGTGGAGATACTCAGAATATTCTGAATTGTGACTTTTTGTCCAATTTCGACTTTTATATCTGAAAATGTGGGTAAAGCCACATCTCCATTGACTGCCCAGGTTATATCTGTTTTGTCTATGATATCAAATCCGGCTCCGACCTGTAAGGTCAGGTTATTGGGGACTGCATTGAGGTAGGTTCCGCTTTCCTGGGTTCCATAGCCTTTTCCTATTTGATTAAAGGTCCCGGCCCATCTGAAGTTCTTCATGGCCCCTATTGTTCCCACCTTGTGGATGAAACCAATGTTGAGTCCCGCTCCCCAGTCCATGTCGGTACCTAAGGCTGTATTGAGGCTGAATCCAGTGAATAAGTTCTTGTATATTTCTTTTGAAAATGCGGCATTGATGGAACCAAAGGTTCCAAAATTCATTGAGGGTGCATTCAAACCGGAAGTTGTCAAGAAGTGAAAGGCTCCCGTAAAGACACCGTATCTGGAGGGATAGGCAAAGGCTGTATTGACAGAATGACCCATCCCGGACTCTTCCCATCCGGACAAATTGATATAATTAATATCAAGAATCTTGCCCTGAAAATTACCGGATGCTGCCGGATTCAGACTGGCTGACTGAGGTGTTTCCATCCCCGTAATTGTGGCCCCATTTCCTAGGAACCGGGGGGAATAGAGGGGATATGCCAATTCCCCTGTTGATTCTGCTGCCAGAAATTCTGACAGTGTTAATGCCAAGATTGTCAAGATTAGAATTTTCTTCATTGGATTTCTCACAGTATACTCCCACAGTTTTTGACATCTATATTAAACAGAGTCTGCCATGTTAAACTTACTTTAATACCAACACAATATCTCAATTGTAACAAAAAATAATCCCGAATGGAGTAAATATGCAGAAAAAAGAAAATTCATGGTTTTCAGATGAATGGTTCTGGAAAACCTACGGACCTATAATGTTTGATGACCAGAGATTGAAGAACTCTGTGTACGAAGTTGAGCGGATTATGGAACTTTGTGGCATAAAAAAGAACGATAATGTCCTTGATTGCTGTTGCGGCCTGGGGCGGCATAGTCTTGAATTAGCCCAAAAAGGCTGCCGTGTCAGCGGTTTGGATTTATCTCAGGGGTATCTGGACCTGGCCAAAGCAGAAGCAGAGAAAAGATCTCTGAAGGTTGATTTTATTCACAAGGATGCCAGAACCATCGATTATGAGAATCAATTCGACGCTATCATCAATATGTTTACATCTTTTGGCTATTTTGACGATCCAGATGAAGATCTTGAATTGCTACGAAAATTACATCGGGCCCTCAAGCCGGGAGCCTCTCTTTTCATGGAAATGATGGGCAAGGAAATCCTGGCCAGAGATTTTGAAGAGAGAACCTGGTTTGAACGGGAAGGCATAAAGATCATGCTTGAATATTCAGTTGATTTGAATTGGACCGAATTATGCAACAGATGGCTCTTTTATAAAGATGATGTTATGACTGAATATAGCTTTTCCCACAGAATCTTTTCAGCATCCGAGATGGCAGCTATGTTGTGGAAAGCCGGTTTCTCAACCATTGAAATTTTTGGGAGTTTTGAAAAAGATCTTTACGACCACAATGCTAAAAATCTTATCCTGATTGCCCATAAGGATGCAGATTAGGGCGTGTAAGAGAAATCTTCCGTATTGGTCAGTCTAAAATCATCTTTTATGTGGGAACTGAGGTACACTCTGTTCTGGTCATCAATGACAATGATATCAATATCAGGATGATTTTCAGCATAGTCCATTGCCTTTTCCTGTCCCAGAGAAAAAAGGGCTGTAGACAGGCCATCCGCTAAGAGACTGTTTTTGGCTATAACTGTCAGACTCTGAATACCATTATTGACCGGATACCCCGTTTCTGTGTCTAGAATATGATGGTAGTGTACACCATCTTGGACGAAGTATCTCTCATAAATACCAGAGGTCACAACCGCACTGTCCTTTGTTTCCAGAATACCAATATACTGCCCTCTCAAATCTTCTGGATTCTGTATTCCAATTCTCCAGGAAGAACCATCTGGTTTTCCTCCTATGAGCTGGACATTTCCTCCCAGATTGATTATGGCTGATGTCACGCCATTGCTCATCAATTCATTTTTTACAAGATCTGCAGCACTTCCCTTGGCTATGCCTCCTAGATCTATCATCATGTCCATGGGCAGAGAAATTTTATTTTCATTCAAATCGATGGACGTATAATCGACAGAAGCTAGGGCTTGTGTAATTTCCTGGGGCGACGGAACTCTTTGAGAATCGGTACCAATGCCCCAAAGAGAGACGAGAGCACCTATAGAGGGATCAAAGCGACCTTCTGAAAGGGACGCTATTTCAAGAGAATCTTCTATAATTTGGAGAGTATCGGGACTCAGACTGGCATTTTTAAGTCTGTTGAGACTGGAAATTTCACTCTCAAAAATATTTACACTCAAGCGATTTTCCATCTCTTCAATGGTTTTAAATCCCCGATTTAGAGCCTCTTCGGGATCATTCGTTTTATCTATTGAATAGATAGTGATGAAGCAGGATGTTCCTAACAGGAGCTGTGAATCTGATATGGGTTCCATTTTTTCTTTTTGACATGATTGCAATACAAAAACGAACAGGAAAAAAAGTACAATGGAGGGGCTGGTTTTGATGGCTCTGGATCTCATGAAAAGAGATTATGACAAGACCTGCAAACAAAGTAAAGTGTGAAGAGGGGTGAAACGGTCATGTATAAAATACAAAACTTAAAAAGAGCTGGCAGAATCCATGGCAATTATGGTAATGTATTTTACAATTCACACCACAAAGAGACGCATATTTATGAGAATCCGAAACAAGCTTTTTATTACAAATGTCTCAGTATTTTTACTTTTTATTGGAATTTTTCTAATATTCATCCTGACCTCTTTCAGGCTCATGAATCTAAAAGACCTGCAGAGAGAAGCCAGTTCCGTTAGAAACAGTATTTTGAAACTGGAGTATGCCAACCGCGCTGTTTTAAATGCAAACGCAGCACCCTTGGACACATTGAAATGGGCCGGGATTGAGGTTACGGATGCTTTGAGGAACTTTTCTGAAAATGAGAACCTTATCTATCTCAATCAAAACACCGTTTCTCGTATTGATGAAATCAAGGATCTATTTTATGAACGGGATTTTGATGCTTATTATGAACAAATTGAGAATGAACTGTCTAAAGTAAGACAAAGACTTTACAACACAACTCTTGAACTTGAGCTTCAGGATATGACAGAACAGGGATTCCAGTCTGATTCTGGTTTTAAAACCATGGTAAAAATTCAAGAGGATGTCAGGACGTTTATTCTTTGGCATAGACCTCTTGCTGACTCTTTTGTTTCTGTAACCAATGCTATTATTTCAGAAGTTCAGGATCAAATAGCCACGATCATACTGCAGACAGGGATTACTGTTTTTGTCGGGATATTTTTATCTTTGTTTCTCATCATTGCTCTGTATCGAAATATGATTAAAAAATTAAGGTCGGTGAATGATGGTATCCGGAAAATTTCTTCAGGAGACCTGCTGACGAGAATCAATATTGAATCGGAAGACGAACTAGGAACAATCGGTCAGAACTTTAATCTACTGACAGAAACAATCTGGCATAAGGTCAACAATATTGGAAGCATCATTCACAATATGGGACAATCCTTGTCATCAGAAGCTGATGCTCTGGTCCTGGAACAGTCAATTTTGGATTTGGCCATAGAAAACACCCACGCCGATTCTGGAGCCCTCTATATACCCGACCATGAAGAGCGGACAATATTTTGCAAAATTAAAACCAGTAATTTTGCAACACCCTACGATCACGATGATATGGAAGAGTCTATTCCTTTTGGAAAAACAGTCATTGGTATTTCAGTCCTCTCGGGAGAACCCTTGTTTCTCAGGACTCTGAAAGGTCAGAATCTTATTCCTGAGAGGGGGCTTTTTGATAAAGGGTATATTTCATCCTGTTTGATTTTGCCTCTCGTGTCTGAAAAAACAGTCATTGCCCTTCTCTGCCTGCAGAAAAACAATGAGAACCAATTTTTCTCAGATATGGATTATAGCAATATTCAATCTTTTGTAGAATTCAGTGCCGTTACCTTAAACAATCTGGCCCAGTATAAGGAGCTGCTCAAATCGTCTGGATTAAACCGGGAAATGGAAATTGCCTCGGATATTCAAAAAAGTCTCTTGCCGCCAAGATTGCCGAGAGTGGATGGCTTTGATTTATCCGTTAAGACTTATACTCAAAAAGGTATCAGTGGCGAGATCTATGATTTCTTTCCCCTGGGAGTCGACCGTTGGCTTTTTTGCCTGGCAGAAGTTGAAGAAAAGGGAATCGCCTCATCCATGCTCCTTGTAATTTTAAGAACACTCGTGAGAATTCTAGTAAAACCGGAGCAGGAACCAGCAGAAATGCTGAACAATATCTTTGATAATTTTCATGAAACGACAGGTTTGGATACGAACATTAAGATAAGCCTCTGTCTGATGGAACCAAAGAAGAAAGTCTTTCATTTTTGCGGTACTTCTGATCAGAAAATGATTCTTTTTGATAGGAAGTCTGAGACAATGAAGTTAGTTTCGGCTCTGCAGAAAGAAGAAGGACGATTTATTTCAGTAAAAGGAACTCTTAGAAAAGATGTTTTTCTTCTGATGATGACAGATGGATTCCATAGGACATTGAATGAGGAAAATCAAATGTACGGATGGGATCCTCCACAACGAATACTAAAACAGTACGGCGATCATACTGCTGATTGGCTACAGGATGCGATCAATAAGGATCTTACTTTTTTTGAAAGGAATCTGGGTCAGCGGGACGACCGCACCTTGTTCATAGCCAAATATAAAGGAGCATCCAGATGAAAATTCAAACCAGGATAGGTTTAACAAGTTTTATACTGATCATAGGATTGCTCCTCTCTTTATTTTTCCTATTTTTTAGGTTTACCACAGTCTATCAATTGAAGAATTTTCAGCAGGACTGTGAGGAGCTAAATATCTCTTTGTCGCGATATTCTGACCGAAATCTTCTCTTATATACCGAGCATAATCATCCAAAGCTTCTGATCGAGTACTGGTTAAATGACCTAATTCTGTTTCATAAAGAATTAAATTCAGTATTCAATTCTAAACTCAACAATAGACTGAGTTTAGAGTTTCAGGAGGATATGAAAATCTGGTTGGATGAGTGGAATGAAACCTATAATGCCATTATCAATCCCTTCATTCTTGAATTGAATCGATTTAGCGGATCAGAGCTTTCCGAAGAGGGTACGCAACTTGGATTTTATAATTTGTACCTTGCGAAATCCAAGGTCAATGACATTCCGGTTCTGGAGCAATTGAAACTCATCCGTTCCTACCAGGTCTCTTTAGACCATTTTTTAGAAATCTATCAGTTCAGCATAGAAGAGATGAACAGAAAGCTGGAGATAGAAGTCTCTCAGTATACAAGGAACAGCATCTCTCTAGTCACTTCTGCTGTCACCCTGGTTCTTTTTCTCTCTCTTTTCCTATCGTACATTTTTTCAAGGGGAATCGTCAAAAGAGTCGAAAACACAAACAGCCTGGTCCAGATGATGACAGAAGGGACACTCGAGTTTACATCAGACAAGGAATCTACCGATGAATTTGATGATCTTGTTCAAGAATATCATTACTTTTCAAAGGGTCTTTCGGATCGTCTGAATTCATTGAAATTCCTCCTTCAGGACATTGGTAATTCCATCGGAACAGATACTGATATTGATGCTTTTCAGGAGACCATTGTCGAGCTTGGTATGGATTCCATTCACGCCGATGCCGCCATGCTTTTTCTTGTTGATAGTGAGAAAAATGAACTCAATCTGGTGCGCAGGACCGGACTCTGTCCTCCCCCCTTTGCATTGGATAAGAGCATTACCATGGTAAGAAGCAACGTGGAGGAGTATTTTGAATCTCATCCCCTCAATGTGGAGACACCAGTTTTCGGTAATATCATGAATACAGGTGCGGCTCTTTTTATCAAAGATAATGAAACTAGCAAGGGACTCCCCTATAATGCTATCAGTGATGAATGGCTTTTTATCTCTTCTATGATCATTTTGCCCCTCATTGTGGGAAAACAGCTGATGGGAATGCTAGTCTTCTATAACACAAGTCGTCATAAGTTATTTTCCGACCTAGACTTTACTTTTATCAAAGCATATAGCGACTATACGGCTCAGTCTATTGATAACGTTTACAAGTATCAGACCCTTCTTGAAAATAGAGAAATACAGAAAGAGATAGATATTGCCGCAGCCATTCAGAAGAGACTCCTGCCTTCTAAAATGCCTGAGTTTAAAATCGGCAGTGCCATGATCCATTCCCGTCCGGCGAGAGGGATCAGTGGTGATTATTTTGATGCTATCCGTCTGGATGAGGATAAAATCCTGTATACGGTTTGTGATGTTGCCGGTAAGGGTGTTCCGGCCTCCATGCTGATGATTATGATCCGAACCATCCTTCATTCTATCTGTCATCGTCACCGTAAGGCCAATACTTTGTTAAAGGAATTGAATTATCATATTTCTGGAAGGATTGGTGTTGATCAATATGCAACTATGGCAGTCTTTGTCTTAGATGAAAAGAAAAAAGAAATTTCCTATTCTAATGCGGCACACCATCCGCTTTATCTCTTTAGAAACAAGGAGAGACAGTTCAGGAGCTTTGATACGGAAGGACTCCCTATCGGAGTGGATAAAACGGCTGTGTTTGGACATAAATTAATCAGGCTCCATGATCAGGATTATCTTTTCCTGTTTACCGATGGTTTACCCGAGGCTAGGAGTTTGAGCGGAAAAGAGCTGTCAGTGGAACAGCTTCTCCGCTTCCTTGCCGAGAATCTAGAGAAAGCGCCCAGCGATCTGATACCCGCTGTTGAGGCTCATATTGAAGATTTTGCCAAGGATGCAAAGCAGCACGATGATCAGACCTTCCTGGCTCTGCAGATTAGTTAATTAAATCTCTGTTTTTCCCGCATTTATTTTATTTCTGTTATAAAGGGCTCTGATGACATGGAGTATACCACCAGTAAAGGTCGTCAGTCCCAGGAGCCTGAAAATTATCAAAGCAGAGCTTACAGGGGCAAAACACAAGAGTGCTCCTGTTAAAATAATCATGATGCTTGATAAAGTATGATTTATACCGCTGCCAGGAAAATGCTTGGAAATTAGATCCTGAACTCCATAGAAAATCAGGAACAACCCGGTTAAGACAAGAGGTACACCTGCTCCTACTTTTGCAAAACTGATAGGAAAAGAGATCACTACAAAACCCAGAATGAGCATGATGATGCCCCGCAAGAGCAAGATCCACCAATTCTTTTGAATCGATGATAATTTATATCCGATGACTATCTGGCTAATTCCCAGCCAGATTAGATAGAAACTAAAAATCAAAGAGATAAAGACCATCCCTATGGTTGGGAAAATAAAAAGGATCAAACCGGTTACAGTGCTGATAAGACCCAAAACCAGAGTATAAAACCATGCATTTCTATAGGTTTCATCCTGGTCTGCATTTTCAATTTTACCTTCCATTTTTATGTCTCCTTAAGTCCATTCCAAAACGCGTTTTAATTTCTCGGGATCAAGACGAAAGGCCGATCCTTTCCCTTCCAGGAAGTGGTGTTTTTTAAGCAAATGCAGGGAAAGTGATGAAATCATGATAGACTCACCCTGCTTTATGTTACGGATGACCGTCGTAATCTTCCTTTCAATTCCGTCTTCAAATGGACACGGCAGGTGTCCCCGGGCCTCACTTGTCTGAACAATCCATTTTTCATCTACCGTAATGGGTTCTCCTAATCCGTTACGACCCTCTTCCATCATGTCCTTAAGAGTCTGCACAACATTGTCTATATCGATTCCATGATGTCTCATCAGTTCTTCTGTCTCTACGATCATATCCTGAAGAGGTCTTGTATCCTCACCAAGAAATCCGTCTGCAGTAATCACACCAGGAGCCATATTTTCCTGTGCTTTTCTCATATTCGGCGACATTTTCATAATAAATCCTCCAAAAAATCAGGCAAAGCTGTCGTAATAGATCTTTTCAAGAGGTATGCCATTGCCTGTCATCACATTGTTGCAGGCATTGATCATACCGGGACTACCGCATAAATAGCCTTCCATATCTTTATCTGCACCAATCGTATTCTTAATAAATCGATCAAGGACATCGGTAATGAGACCAGTTTCTCCTGTCCAATTATCTTCCGGTTGTGGCTCTGAAAGGGCCGGAACAAAGTGAAACCAGGGATTTTCTTTGGCCATAGCATACATCTCATCCATATAAAACATGTCTCTTAGAGAACGGGCACCAAAGAAGTACCACACATCCCTGTGTGTAATATTACTGTCAATCATATCGTGCAGAATCGATTTAAAGGGAGCCATTCCGGAACCACCGGCAACACAGAGCATGATGGAATCGGTAGAAGATCGTCTAAAATCACCGAATGGTCCAACCAAGCCCATTTTATCCCCTTCTTTGAGGTGTTCATGAACATAGGTTGTGGCAATACCACCAGGAACCAAACGAATAAGGAGTTCTACACGATTATGATCCAGTGGTCTGGATGACATGGAATAGGCCCTCTGAGTGGTTCCTTTGATTTTATCGTAGGGGGGCACCACAATCTGAATATACATGCCGGAATGGAAGGTGATCGTTTCATCTCCCAAATCAAATACAACTTCCTTAATGTCATAAGTGACATCTTTAATGCTCACGACGGTAGCATCAAATTGTTTAACATTAAAAAGTTCTTCTGGAATGTTGATAGACAGATCTGATTTAACCTTGACCTGACAGGAGAGACGAATCTTATCTTTTATCTCTTCTTTCGTAAGATATGGTGTTTCAGTGGGTAAATGAGGACCAATATCGGTCTCTACCTGACATTTACAGGCTCCACAACTCCCTTTCCCTCCACATGCTGAGGGAAGATAGATACCTTCAGATGAGAGAAGAGACAAGAGTGGCTCCCCTCCCTTCACCGTTAATACCTTAGTACCATTATTGATATCAATCTGGCACTCACCATAATTGTTGACGATTCTATCTATGACGGCGATTAATGCCGCTAACACTGCTGAGAGACAGGCTATTGTTAGAGGTGCAATCAAAAAACTCACGCTACATACTCCTAGATTTATTGATCTTACTGAACATTCAGCATGCCGGAAAATCCGACAAACGCCATAGCCATGAAACCTATGGTGATTAATGTGATTCCCGGACCTTCAAGTCCTGCCGGGACGGGTGATTTTTGCAGTTTCTTCTGTATGGCTGCCAATGCCATGATTGCCAGCCACCAGCCTAAGCCGGAGCCAAAGCTATAGAATAAAGTCTGTATCAAGTTATAGTTTCTAATTTCTATAAAAAGGGCTACACCCAATATGGCACAGTTTACAGTGATAAGAGGCAGGAATATTCCCAGAGACATATAGAGTCCAGGAGACACTCTGTCTATAACCATTTCAAGTATCTGAACTGTAGCGGCAATGACGATTATGAATACGATATATCGCAGATAAAGCAGATTCATCGGTATCAGCAGGTAATTCAAAATAGCCCAGTTGATAACAGCTGTAAGGGTTAATACCACTGTCACAGCCATTCCCAGTCCATTAGAAGACTTTATATCTTTGGAAATGGAGATGAATGAGCACATCCCCAGAAAGTTAGCCAGCAAAATATTGCTGGTGAAAATTGAGGCAAACAGGAGAATGAAGGGATTTATATCCGGTGTCATTTCGCGGCTCCTTTCTTCAGCATTATGGATTTAACGATCCACAGGAAGGTTCCCAGTAGGAAAAATGCACTGGGAGCCATAACCATGATGGTCCATCGTGTAAAAAATTCAGGAAGAACAGGGATTCCGAAAAGGGTTCCAAAACCCAGTAGCTCTCGAATGGAGGCTATGATCATCAGAACCCACATATAGCCCAATCCTGAGGTTACACCGTCCCAGAAAGACAGGAGAGGTCCATTGGCCTGTGCGAATGCTTCTGCCCGTCCCATGATAATACAGTTGGTAATGATCAGACCCACATAGGGCCCAAGAGATTTACTGACCTCTGGCATGTAGGCTCTCAGAAGGATATCTACAATGATCACGTAGAATGCAATGATGAGTGTCTGTACAATCATCCTGACTTTACGTGGAATGAGTGATTTTAATAGTGACACCGTTACATTTGTCAAAGCCGCTACAAAGATCAAAGCTACGGTCATGATAAATGTGTTGGTCAAATTGTTTGTGACTGCCAGAGTGGAGCAAATTCCCAGGATCTGTACAAAAACCGGGTTGTTGTGCCACACATTGTTTTTTAATATTTCCGAAGGGCTTATTTCATTCATTTGCTGCTCCTTTCGGTTGTAAAGTTTTTGATTTCTCTATTCACGATGTTCTCCATAGAAGCACTCGTCAGAGAGGCCCCTGTGATTCCGTCTACCGAGGAATTACTGCTGTCTTCGTCCTGGTTTCCGCTTCCTTTAAGAACCTTGATTCCCTCAGTTCCGATTTTTTCATCTCGAAATTGTTCTTTAAACCATTCTTCGTCAATACGTCCTCCCAATCCAGGAGTTTCGTTATGGCTGATTATATCCAGACCAATAATCCTATCCAGGGATTCATCTACGGCGATGATTCCTGTGATTGTTCCCCAAAGACCACTGCCGCTGAAATATCGAATCAAAACAGGTTCTCCCTCAATTTCTGTTTGAAGAAGATCTCCTGGCTGGGGGACTATATCAAAGCTTTTTTCATAAACCGTGGCAATATTATTGTCATCCTCAGGAAGTATATCCAAGACTTTTAATACTGACTTCTGAATGGATATGAGATTATTTTTTTCTACAAGATCCTTTGTAGCTCCATCTGCCAGAGACAGAAAGAAAACAAAAAAGAAGGCAACAAGAAATGAGAATATGATTGTATAGATTAAACCGTTTTTATTCATTTCTGAGCTCCTTTACGGGGAGTGAACCATTCATCAAAGAGGGAGGCAAAGGTATTCCCCATCAGAATTCCGAAACTTGTACCTTCCGGAAAAAGTGAAAATATTCTCACAAGACAGGTTACGCTTCCTATCACAATTCCGTAGAGGTATTGTGCCTGATTTTTCTTGGGTCCAGTCACAGGGTCGGTAGCCATAAATACAATGACAAAAAGGACACTGCCGGAAAAAAGAGATTCCATTGGAGGAAAAGATGATGAGGCTCCCATAAAGAACAAGGCCGTAGAAAGAGCCATAAAACTAACAAGTGTAGAGACGATAATTCTCCAGCTGGCTGTTTTGGTATAAATGAGATAGATTCCTGCTATGATGATGAGAATCACCGCACTCTCTCCCAAGGAACCGGCTCTGACACCAAGAATGAGATCCTTCAAGTCGGGGATCACATTGCTCCGCATCAGTCCCAGCGGAGTGGCTGTTGATACAGCATCTACACCATTGGTTCCAAATCGACCGGGTGTCATCCACGCGCTGGTCATGAAAGAGGGAAAACTAATGTATACGAACAAACGACCTGTGATTGCCGGGTTGAAAATATTTCTTCCAAAGCCTCCAAAGATACACTTCCCAAAGAGAACACCGAAAATAATTCCGATGACGGCTACCCATAATGGAACCATGGGCGGCATAGATAACGCATAAAGAGCAGATGTGACCAGTACTGCTTCTGAGACTTTCTTTCCTCTTGTTTTCATATACAGATATTCTGTAGCTGTTCCCGCCAATAATACGACGGCATGAATAATTAAGGATCGCAGTCCATAAAGGTAGACTGAAAAGATCATAATCGGTATGAGTGAATAAACGACTCTCCGCATCATGATTTGTTTTTGAAACACGAAGGACCCCCTGATAAGTTATTATTTTTTTCAATATATAATGTGTATTAGATCTTTCGATTACATACAATATATATAATAGTTTGGAATTGAATTAAAATGCAAAAAGATTCAATCATTTTTTATCATATATTAGTGGATAACCAGTATATAATATTTTATTATAGAATAAGGAGAGGGAAAAAATGGCAAAATTTGCAAGAATCCTTGAAATAAAAAATAATCGCGCACTCTTAGGTCTTCTAAATGACGGAGGTAGCTGTGGAAGTGGTACCTGCGAAGGGTGCAGTTGTTCCTCTGGTATGCAGACCATGACATTGACCTTACCGGAGTCTTCAAACTTTAAGGTAGGTATGGATGTTGAGATGATAGCACCCAAGACTCTTTCAATTGACTGGTTCCTACTCATAATACTTCCCGTACTTTTAGTTGTTACGGTTTCATTTCTTCCTCAGCTGGTTGGATGGCAAGCCGATGAACAGACCCGGAATCTATGGGCCATGGCCGCAGGATTCCTAGGTTTTCTGCTCTCTGCCGTTCTGCTGAAATTATTAAGAAAAGACCAAACCATCGATCTTGTAGAAATCAGCAGAACTCCAAAGTCTTAACCTTTCAATGGCATGCACTCGAATACTTGGACATATCCACCCAGTCAGCATCGAGATCTGATTGGGGAATACGGCCACGTCGATACAAACCGGGATTTCCCATATCCAGAAATGGTTCTATTTTCTCCCAGGATAACTCTGTTTCTTCGGCACTGACAAAAAGAGTTTGATCCCCTTTCAATGCATCATGGAGGAGTTTCTGATAAGCTTCGGGTACATTTCCTTCATAGGATGAGGAGTAGCAAAAATCCATATCTGTTGTCGTGATGTCCCTATCAGTTCCAGGAATCTTTGTAGAATGGTCAATAATTATGGAAGAGTCTGGCTGGATCTGAATCAGTATCTTGTTCTTTTCAAGCTCATCATTTTCGTTAAATAGAAGCCGGGGCACTTTCTTGAGTGTGATGGCAATCGTTGTCATTTTCTCTCCAACGGCCTTTCCTGTTCTAATATAAATAGGGACACCTGTCCAACGAAAATTATTGATTTCCAGCTTCATCTCTGCGTAGGTTTCAGTTTCTGAATCAGAAGGTATCTTGGGCTCTTTCTGATAGCCTTCATACTGTTTTATTTTGCATTCTTTTATTTCAAGTGCCTTTAATATAGCCATCTTTTGTAATCTTATCTCTTCCGGTTTGAGAGAAACCGGGGCCTCCATCGTCAATAAGGCCAGGAGTTGAAAGAGATGGTTTTGTATCATATCCCGTATAATTCCGGAACTGTCAAAATAATCTCCCCTTGATTCGACACCCAACTCTTCAAAGGCCGAAATCTGGATAGATTCGATGAAGCCGTTATTCCAAACAGGATAGAATATATTATTGGCAAAGCGGAATACCAAAATATTCTGAATGCTTTCTTTTGCCAGGTAGTGATCAATTCTATAGATCTGTTTTTCACTGTAATACTGCTTCAACTTTATGTTTAATTCTCGAGCGGTCTTTAAATCTGTCCCAAAGGGTTTTTCGATGATAAGCCTGACATTGTCTCTGAATCCCTGTTTATGCAATTGTTCGGCTGTAGAGCCATACACTCTGGGTGGTAGAGCCATAAATACGATGATCTGGTCAAATTTACCCATGGAAAGGACTTTGTCATAGAGCCCTTCCATCCCCTGATGATAATGAAACATATTACGATAGGGCGCTGTTAGCCCTATTTTGTCTCTAAAAGTCTCATCTGAGAATTCAGACCGGCCATTCCCAAGGACACTGCAGTTTTTTTCAATGATTCCCTCTTCATAGAGTTTTACTATGGCGGGTATCAGCTTTCTGTGAGCAAGGTCTCCCGAAGCTCCCATAATGACGATTGCCGATTTTCTAATGGACATATCAGGCTCCCTGGTTTTTTTTATTCTGTAGTTTGGCCCATGAGTCTTTTAATGCAACAGTCCTATTGAACACTGGATGATCCGCACTGTGATCCTTAGAGTCCGCACAGAAGTAACCCTGTCTCAAAAACTGAAATGTTTTTCCAGGTTCTGCAAGAGCCAGAGAAGGTTCAATGATACACTCCGTCTTCGTCACAAGAGACTCAGGATTTAAATAATCTTTATAATCTTTTCCCTCTTCCATATCATCCATATTTTCAAGGGTAAAAAGATGATCATAGAGTCTCACTTCTGCCCGTATTCCTTTTGCAGCAGAGACCCAGTGAAGAGTCCCCTTCACTTTTCTACCATCTGGAGAATCACCACCCTTTGTTTCAGGATCGTAACTGCAGATCAACTCAATCACGTTTCCATCATCATCTTTGATCACCTCATCACAAGTAATAAAATAGGCATGTTTGAGCCGGACTTCTCTACCCGGTGAGAGTCGGAAAAATTTCTTGGGTGCATCTTCCATGAAGTCGTTGTGTTCTATGTATATTTCACGTCCGAAGGGCAGCATCCTCTCTCCAGCTTCTGGATTCGAAGGATTATTTTCACCTGGCAGTTCTTCAATCTGTCCTTCTGGATAATTGCTTATGGTCACTTTCAATGGATCCAGCACAGCCATGGCCCTATCTGCGCTCAGGTTCAGTTCTTCTCTGATGATGTACTGCAAGAAGTTAATATCAACCAAGCTGTTTACCTTGGAGACCCCTATTTCCCGTGCAAACCGGCGTATGGATGCAGGAGTATATCCCCTTCTACGGAACCCCGACAAAGTAGGCATTCTGGGATCATCCCATCCTGAAACAATTTTTTCGCTTACCAGTTCCAGGAGCTTTCTTTTACTCATGACTGTATAACTCAGATTCAAGCGGGCAAACTCTATTTGTTTTGGATGACAGGGAGCCGAAACATTGTCCAGAAACCAGTCATATAATGGTCTGTGGTTTTCAAATTCAAGGGTACAAATGGAATGGGTGATTCCCTCAAGGGCATCTTCAAAACCATGGGCAAAGTCATACATGGGATAGATATTCCATTTATTACCTGTTCTATGATGAGATTCCTTCCGAATACGGTAAATGGCAGGATCTCTCATGTTCATATTCTGGTGGGCCATATCAATTTTAGCCCTGAGGATACAGGCACCTTCTTCGAATTCGCCTTTTCTCATTTTTTCAAAAAGATCCCTGTTTTCCTGAACCGTTCTGTTCCGATATGGAGAGTCGGTCCCTGGTTTTGTGGGAGTTCCCCTGTTTAGCCTCATTTCTTCGGCGCTCTGGGAGTCTACATAGGCTTTTCCTGAGTCAATGAGCTCGAGAGCCCAGTCATAAAAATTATCAAAATAATCGGATGCAAAAAAGATCTCAGGATTAAAGCCAAGCCATCGAACATCTTCGATGATAGAATCTACATATTCCTGTTCTTCTTTTGTTGGATTTGTATCGTCAAATCTAAGATTACACACTCCATTGTAATCCTGGGCAATCCCGAAATTGAGGCATATGGATTTACCATGACCAATATGAAGATAGCCATTTGGCTCCGGTGGGAAGCGAGTGTGGACTTTTCCTTCATTCAAACCTTTTTCAAGATCTTCATTTATTATCTGCCGGATGAAATCCGGTCCTTTTGCTTTTTCTTCTGTGTGATTCATACTTGCAGCAGCCATAGTCTACCTCTTTAAAATTTATCAGTGTTCATCCTAACATAAAGATATTTTTACTGGTAGATCCCCTATTCATATTGCCTCTTTCTTATGCGTCTTTTTTCACGAATAATCCCTTCAGACTTCACCATCTCTTCGAGCCATGTATCGGCTTCTTCTCGGGACACAAAATATCGGGAATGAATTTTCCTATTTGATTTATCGGCTAAAGAGCGATCACTCTCCTCTATATTGGGAGATGTAAAAACCCAGACTCCTTTATTTTGATAACTTTTGTAGTGAATAGAAAACACCTGGGTCAAGTTGACATAGGTACCGTCATCAATTTCAATAAACATGAATGAACCTCCGATTCAGGACATTTTTAAATAAAATGTAATATACTAATTCTAATAAAAAATCAGTTTTCCGCAAGGAATGGAGCATGAGTATTGTTTTACTAGACGCAAGCTCTCTAGGCGTCGATCTGGATTTATCTCTTTTTAGCAGTATGAAAGACTGTCATATTTGGCCTAATACAATGAAAGAGGATCTGGTCACCAGGATTAGAAATAGCCGGATACTGGTTTCTAACCGAGTATTACTGACAAAAGAAGCCCTTTGTCAGGCTGAAAAATTAGAATTAATTGCCTTAACGTCCACAGGATTTAACAATGTCGATATCGATTACTGTAGGCAGAGAGAGATCTCCGTGGCGAATGTCTCATCCTATTCAACAGAAAGTGTGACTCAGCACTGTTTCTCAATGCTTTTGTATCTGTTGGAACAAACCCGTTATTATGATGATTATGTCCGTCAAGGCCTATACAACACAGGCGGGATATTTGCCGATGTCTCCAGACCTTGGTTTGAAATCAATGGAAAAGTCTGGGGAATCATTGGCATGGGCAGCATTGGAAGGCGGGTCGCACAGGTCGCCGCAGCCTTTGGGGCAAAACCTGTGTACTACAGCACTAGCGGGGCTATGAGAGAGGAAAACTTTCCAGAGCGTTCTTTGGCAAACCTCTTATCAGAGTCAGATATCGTTTCTGTTCATGCTCCCTTAAATGACAAAACTCAAAATCTCATGGGTGAATTACAATTTCGCTCCATGAAAAAAAGGGCCTTCTTTTTAAACCTAGGACGGGGTGGAATTGTAGACGAAAAGGCCTTGTACCATGCTCTAAGGGAAGGTTGGATTGCCGGGGCAGCCCTGGATGTTCTGGCGAATGAACCACCTTCTGACACAAATCCCCTTCTTAAACAACTGGGTAAAAATCTTTTAATTACGCCACACAATGCCTGGGGAAGCATTGAATCAAGACAGACCCTGATTAAGGAAGTGCATCAAAATGTAATGGCTCATCTCAGGGGAGAAAAGAGAAACCTGATTGTATGAAGATCGGCCTGTAGGAGAGTTTCCACTTGAGCTGGCTATTCAATGATTGTATTATAAGTTCATGAAATATAAACTGGAAACCATTCCCGTCTGGGATGCCTTGAAAGAGGACACTGAGTGTCCCTTTTGTTCTCTCAAAGAAATAGCTGAGAAGCGTTACTTAAAATATTATCTTGGTAATTCTGCCATGAATCCGGAAACGCGGGTGGAATTGAATAAGACGGGTTTTTGTCCTGATCATTTTAGCCAACTCCTCAAGGAAAGGAACCCACAACACCTGGGACTCATCACTCATACCCATCTGCAGGATTGGTCTAAAGATCTGGATAAAAGATTTCCGGCGGAAAAGTCGGGACGGAGTTCATTTTTTTCCACAAAAAATACTGATGCCATTGAATTCAAGACTCAGAATGATTCCAGAATCAAAGATTGTCTGATCTGTGACAGAATAGACAAAACAATCAAACGCTATACCTTTACAACATGCATCCTCTGGAAGAAGGATGAAGAAGAATTTCGACGTTTTTTATCTGAAAGTAAAGGATTTTGCATCCCCCATGAAGGGGATTTACTCCTCATGGCTGAAGAAGTTTTTAAAAAATCTGAAAAAAATGATTTTTTCAACGAGATAAAAGATATTCAGAAAAAAAGTTTTCAAAGACTTGAAGAAGAGTTGGCCTGGTTTACACAGAAATTCAAGGCTGAAAATAACAGCAAACCCTGGGGATCCTCCGAAGATGCTCACTACAGGGTCATTCAAAAATTGACTGGGAAACGGACTGAGCATTAATTCTTGAGTCCTAATAAAAAAAGACTGAACTGGTATCTTTACCGGTTCAGTCCACTTATGCAATTTACAACAAATCTTTAGGATTCCAGCTCATTCAAGTAACTCTTCATTTTTTCAATGGCGTTCTTGAATTCGTCCAGTTTTTCCTTCTCCTTCTGTATCACCTCATCAGGAGCATTGGATGTAAATCTTTCGTTTCCAAGTTTCTTCTTGGTAGAATCAAATAATTTTTCATTTTTGGCAATATTCTTTAAAAGTCTGGCTTTTTCCTTATCAACATCAATCATCTCTCTGATATACAGATAAGCTTCAAATGTTTTTCCAACAGCAGTAACGGATCCACTCCTATTTTCATCACCCAATAACCCAAAATCATCACAATGGATAAGGGAAGAAACTAACTCCCCTTCTGATGTCAAAAAGTCGACCAGAGATGCATCATCAGTCTTTACACGTACCTTTATACTCTTTGCTGGTGGAATATTGAACTCACTGCGGAAGGATCTGACAGATTGAACAAGATCCTGAAGTTGTGAAAATTGATTTTCAAGTTCGGGGTTATTCATTTTTTCATCAACCTGGGGAAAATCAGCAATGATCAATGGGCTGTTAACGCCGGGTAGCTTCTGGTAAATCTCTTCTGTGAGAAAAGACATGAAGGGGTGAAGGAGTCTTAAAGATTTATTCAGGACATCCAAAAGGATGGATACGGCTCTATCTTTTTCGTCATTGCTGTTGCTATAAAGATATAGTTTTGTTGCCTCGACATACCAGTCGCAAAAATCATTCCAGAAAAACTCGTATACACTGTGGGCCATATCGTCAAAGCGGTAGGCATCCACAGCTTTGTTGACGTTTTCAACAGCTTTATTCAATCTATGATAAATCCATCTATCAACGGTATTCAGAATTTTATCATCAATATCAATGAGAGAACGCCCTTCGAGGTTCATAAGAATGTACCGCGATGCATTCCATACTTTATTGCAGAATCGGCTTCCCAGCTTGATGTCATCCATATCCAGAGGAATATCCTGTCCCTGGGCTGACAGATAGGCCAAAGTAAATTTCATGGCATCTGCACCGTACTGATCGACAATATCTAGAGGGTCAATGCCATTTCCGAGAGATTTGGACATTTTTCGTCCGCTTTTGTCTCTCACCAAAGGAGTGATGTAGATATCTTTGAAAGGAGCTTGACCCATGAATTCTTCAGAAGCCATAATCATCCTGGCGACCCAGAAGAAGATAATATCATAACCGGTGACAAGGGCCGTTGTGGGGAAAAACTTTTCAAGGTCAGAGGTTTTCTCAGGCCATCCCAGAGTAGAAAAAGGCCACAACCAGGAACTGAACCAGGTATCTAGAACGTCGGGATCCTGAACTAGATTCTTGCTACCACATTTAGAGCATTCTACTGGGTCTTGTCGTTTAACCAGTATTTCACCGCAGTCTGAACAGGTCCATGCCGGGATTCTATGACCCCACCAAAGCTGTCTTGATATACACCAGTCTCTGATGCCTTTGAGCCAATGTGAGTAGGTATTTTCCCATCGTTTGGGGTAGAATCTGATTCGATCCTCCTCCCAGGCTTTCATGGCTTTATCGGCCATTGTATCCATTTTTACAAACCATTGATCCGACATATAAGGTTCAATAACCGATTTACATCGATAACAATGACCTACCTTATGGGGCTGATCTTCAATTTTTGTGAGAAATCCGCCCTCTTCCAGAGCCTTTATGGTTGCTTTTCGGGCTGTGATTACATCCATTCCTCTATAGGGCTCGGGAACATTATTGTTGAGTGTCCCATTGTCATTGAGGATATTAATACGCTCCAAGTTATGGCGATTACCGATATCCCAGTCGTTGGGGTCATGGGCGGGCGTTATTTTTACAGCGCCTGAACCGAATTCCCGATTACAAAAGCTGTCTGTTATAATTTTTATTTTACGATCTGTCAGTGGTAGATCTATCATTTTCCCAACTACTGAGCTGTACCTGTCGTCTTCGGGATGTACGGCCACTGCTGTGTCACCAAACATGGTTTCCGGTCTTGTTGTGGCAACTTCGATAAAACCAGATCCATCACTGAGCGGGTATTTGACATGATGAAGGGCGCCCTGCTCTTCTTCATGGTCCACCTCATCATCGGCCAATGCGGTGCCACAGGAGGGACACCAGTTTACAAGGTATTCACCCTTGTAAATGAGTCCTCTTTCATGAAGGGTCACAAATACTTCACGAACAGCACCGGAAAGACCTTCATCCATGGTAAACCGTTCTCTTGACCAGTCACAGGATGCTCCGATTTTTTTAAGCTGTCTAGTAATAATGCTGTGATGCTCTTCTTTGACTTTCCAGGTTTCTTCTATGAATTTTTCTCTACCTAGAGAATGTCTTGTGAGCCCCTTTTCCTTGAGCCTGCGTTCTACAACATTCTGAGTGGCTATCCCGGCATGATCAGTCCCGGGAACCCAAAGAGTGGGACGGCCTTGCATTCTCTGATAACGGATGAGAATATCCTGGAGAGAATTATTCAATCCATGACCCATATGGAGTACGCCAGTCACATTGGGAGGTGGAATGACTATGACGAAGGGCTCTTTACTGTCATCACCACCAGGTTTGAAATACCCACCTGTTTCCCAGTATTGGTAAATTCTGTCTTCGAAATCACCGGGGTTGTATGTCTTTTCAAGTTCAATAGCCTTCATTAGCCCTTCCTTAGAATCTTTTGTGCATATTACCAAATATAATAGACTCTTTTCAATCTATCTTAGAAAAGAATCACAAAGGAATCCTGCAGATAATTCTGTTTATTCAATTATCCAAATATGTTACATTTATAACCTATTTAGTTATTAAACAGTAGATGATCAATGAGGTCTATGATGATGCACAATTCTGAGTGTTTTTTTGATGATATATCTGAAATGAGAGGTATCCTCTCCCGGGGAAAGTATACCTCTTTGGCCTTGTCTGACGGAAATGACCCCTATATCATTACTCTCAGTTTTGGTCTTGATCCTCAGGAGGAGACTCTTTATTTATACGGTTTAAAGACGGGCACTAAAATTGACTTCCTTAAGAGCAATTCTTATGTTTGCGGCACAGTCATCCTTGAAAAGGAAGACCTGGATAGTCAGAGTGGACTAGTGTATGAATCCCTCGTATATAGAGGACTCGTTGAAGTCTTGCATAATGCTGAAGAAAGAATGAAAGCTTTGAACTGCATTGCAGATAAACTCTATGATGCACCCTCGGATAAGAAGAGTTTTGCCCAGAAGATCACGGATAATCTGGACAAAGTCTTAATCATGAAATTAATAATTGATGAAATGACAGGTCGAAGAAATAGGACTGCCTTATCAGATTTTTCTTAACAAAAGAGATTGTACTGATCGTTTGGGTACATAATGCACTTCATTGTCATCTCTGTAGTATTTGACATCCGATTCCTCTTTCACATCGACGATGACTCTCTTTTCCAAAGGGTATCCAAAGGCAATTAAAAACTGAATTTCATGCTTGTCATCGAGCTCTAGGAGTTCTGTGATTTTTTTCTTATCAAAGGATCCGAGGATGCAGGATCCTATGCCCTGTTCCATGGCATATAACTGCAGAGTCTGGGCCACAATCCCCGAGTCCCAGGCTGCATTCCCACTAATGCTTTTATCTAGAATCATGGCAATATAGGCCTTAGGCCTCTCATTTGTTTCTGGTCCATCCCAATTCTTCAAGGCACCAGCCCAAAGGAGGTTCGGAAATAGCCGACTCATGAAATCCTGATCATCAATTGTTATGTATTTTAAGGGTTGACTGTTTCGGGCTGAAGGACAAATCCTCGCAATCTCAATCAGGGAATCCAGAAAATCCTGAGGCAAGTCTTTTTGATCGAATCTTCGGCAGCTTCTTGTCATTTCTACCAGTTGATTAAATTTCATTGGAGCTCCTTATCTGTATGAATTACGCCTATTATGCCTAAAAAAAGCCCCCTTTAAAAAGGGGGCTTTTTGAAAAATTATTTCTTTTTCTTCTTTTTTAGTTTGCTTTGACGTTTCTTTTCTGTTGCTTCTGCAATTTCATCAGCACTTTGCTTGACTGCTTCTGCAGCTGTTTTCTCAATGACCTTAACAGGATCAGCCTTTTTCTCAGCTACAGCCTTGGTGGCTGAAACTTTATTTTTGACATTTTTGGCTGCCTTGTCATGCCATCCAAGAAGGATGGTTGAAGCGATGTAGAGTGATGAATAAGTACCTACGATGATACCTACAATCAAACTCAAGGCAAAAGTCTTGATCGTTCCAATACCAATGACATAGATAAATAAAACGGCAATGAATGTTGTTATAGACGTAATCAGAGTTCTGGATAGAGATTGAGAAATTGAGATATTAATCACATCTTTGAAACTCTTTTCTTTGACCATCCTTGTATTCTCCCTGATTCTATCAAAGATAACGATGGTATCGTTCAAGGAATAACCAATGATTGTAAGTACCGCAGCGATCGTGGCAGTGGAAAATTCCAGCTGCATGACCCCTATAAATCCTGTGAGGAAGAGGACGTCATGAATAATGGCGATAATTGCCGATACGGCATAGTTTAACTTAAAGCGAAACCAGATATATATCAGAATTAAAGCCATAGCCACTATGGTTAGTAAAATAGTCTGACTCGCCAGATTCCCGGCAAAACGGGCATCTACAAACTCAGTAGACTTTACGGTCACCGCTCCGGCACCAAAGGCGCTTTCCAGTGAATCCATAATCAGCTGTTCCATTTCTACTTGAAAGTTATCATTACTTTCATCTACACCGGTTTTTATCATATAGTCCATTGATTCACCGGAACCAACAGTCTGTACCTGCAGGGAATGAATCTCAGACAGGGCATCTTTTACATCGTTGATAGATTCAGCACCTTCGATGTTGATCTGCTGATTTAAACCGGCTCTAAAATCAATACCAAAGTTAAAACCACCCTGGGCAAATGTTCCTGCCCAAAAAGCGATAATAAGAAAAACAGAGATTGATAAGAATATGAATCTGTTCTTAGTAAAGTTAATTACTTTTTCCATTATTTGAGCCCCCAGGAAATGCTGATTTTGTCTTTCCCTAGGACATCGGTACCGAAGTCAAAGATCAGACGGGACACAAATATAGCCGTAAAGAGTGAACAAACTATACCGACGGCCAGGGTTACTGCGAATCCCTGGATGGGTCCCTTTCCAAGTTGTGAAAGAAAAATTGCAGCTATAAAAGTTGTAATATTGGCATCCATAACAGTCCAGAACGCCTTTTTGAACCCTGCTTCTACAGCAGCCGATCTGGATTTGCCCAAACGCAATTCTTCTTTGATACGTTCAAAGATAATTACATTGGCATCAACAGCCATACCGACGTTTAGAATAATACCGGCAATACTTGTCATGGTGAGTGTCATGTTAAAAGATGACAAGATGGCAACAATGAATATCAGGTTCAGAATCAGAGCTATATCGGCTATGAGTCCAGCACCCTTATAGTAGATGATCATAAAGATAAAAACGGCAATGAATCCTAGCATGATGGCCTTTAAACCGGCATCAATAGCATCGCTTCCGAGGGATGCACCTACTGCATTTTCATTGATAATTTTTAGATCAACAGGAAGAGCTGCCGTTCTTAAAACCAAGGCCAGATCATTGGCTTCTGCCGTTTCAAATCCAGTGATTCTAACAGAATCCCTTATAGGTTCTGAAATACGTGCGGCAGCCTTAACTTTATCATCCATGACAACAGCCAGGGTGTTTCCAGTATTGTCTGAAGTGAATTTGTAGAAAATCTCTCCGCCTTCTGCATCCAGATTGAAAATTACATTTGGCTGGCTTGTAATCTGGTCTGCAATGACCTGTGCTTCCTGAATGTGCTGACCATCGAGGCCAACTTCTTCCTGAATTACAACATAGCGCTGAAACTGATCGATCCCATAATTGTCTTTCTTGTAAAAACCATAGACTAATAATCCTGCTTCTAGGACGCTATCATCTGCAGGTCTTCCGTTTTCAAAGGTTTCGCCGGGATTTTGTGCTGCATATTCAATCATGCGGCTAGTGGCGGCATCGTCAACAATATGAAAGTTTAACTGACCCTTACCCATTAGGAAGGAGTTGACTCTTTCTGGGTCTACTTCACCGGGCACTTCAATCAAAATCTGGTTGTTAGACTGTTTTCTGATTTGTGGTTCTGTTACACCAAATTTGTCGATTCTGTTATTAAGAATCTCCATGGCAAGGCTTAAGGCTTCTTTCATATCATCTTCAGTGGGAGTTCTGTCTAGTCTGGCAGATAAACTATCAGTATCCGCTTCAACAACTACACTCATTCCACCAGAAAGGTCTAAACCGAGCATAAGAGTTTTATTCTTAAGCGCTTTCAGGTTTAGAATGTCATCTCTATAGTATTCTTCCAGAGTTTTAAAGACTTCGTTTCCCGATTGAAATCCTGTCAGAACGGTCTGAACAGTCCAATTTTTTGGCATATCAAGTTTTTCAAGTTTGTAATTTGCTTTTGCCGCTTTGATGAGAAAACTGATATTCTCTGGAAGCTCCTCATCGGGGCTGTCCTTAACGAGCTCGACCAGTGTTTCAAGGTCTTTCGACGCTTCAACTTTGGCATAATTTCTAATCTGTTCCTTGGAGCCGTTAGCAAGGATTTTCTTTTCTTCAGGGGTGTTGAAGTACCATTGTACAGTGGGAAACAAAAAATATGCCCCCATTCCCAAAAAGAAAAGAACGACGACGAATCTCAATCGTTTGTTCATTAAAATCTCCGGTAGCTATAATTATTTTTTTTCTTCTTCGATTGCTTTTTTGCTGTCTTTCTTGCCTTTTTCATTTTTGGGCTCAGCTACTGCATTCAAAACTGTAGAGATGGCAGACTTGTTAATTTCAAGCTTACACTCATCATCAACTTTGATTATGACAGTTTCTTCTTTGACAGCATGGACAGTACCCCGAATTCCACCAATAGTGATGATTTTATCGTTTTTCTTAACGGCTTCAATCATATTTTTGGTTTCTTTCTGTTTCTTATTTTGAGGTCTGATGATAAGAAAATAGAAAATACCTATTACAAGTGCGAAAGTGACAAGACTCGTAGTCATGGAGCCGCCGGTAGAACCGGAAGATCCTCCTGCAGGCATCCCCATCAGGAGAGCCAGTCTAAAATTATCCATAAAAATTTCCTCGGAATATAAAAAGATTGGGTAAAATTATCACATAAAATGAATAACCGTCAAGAATGATTAAATACGTTTGACTCTTGTAATTTTATCAGGAACCCGGAATACACCAAAAAGTCGTTTTAACTCCTCGATAGATTTATAAGAAGATTTACTGGCTTTATTATATGCTTCCAATACCATTTCCTGTTCATGAACATTCTCATCGTACAGGGCCTTACTGAACGCGGCTTTGTATAGACCAAGTTCAAGAAGTGTCTCAATGGGAGTCCCTGGCTTCTGCAGTTTCTTATCTGCTATTGCAGAATTTCCGCTATATCCAATGGTACTGACAAAATCATCTCTTTTCAAAACAGTATCTCCTTTTTCCATTTTCTGACTAAGAATTCATTTTTGTAAGCAAAAAAAGAGGGAAGCTTTCGCCTCCCTCTCCTGTCAGGAACGGGGGATGATTACATCATGCCGCCCATTCCGCCCATGCCACCCATTCCGCCTGCAGGAGGCATGGCGGGAGCATTTTCTTCGGGAAGATCTGTGATCGCACATTCAGTTGTGAGAAGCAGGCCTGCAATAGAGGCAGCATTCTGTAATGCACTTCTGGTAACTTTAGCAGGGTCAATGATACCCGCAGCAACCATATCGATCCATTCCATCTTGTAAGCATCAAAACCGATGCCTTTTTTCTCATTTTTGGCCTTATCGGCAATGATAGCACCATCGACACCAGCATTGACAGCTATTTGACGAATAGGCTCTTCCAAGGCTCTTTTTACAATATTGAAACCAACGACTTCTTCTGCAGTCAGGCTATCAGAAGCAACTAAGGCATTGCAGATCTGAACCAATGTCAGTCCACCACCAGGAACAATTCCTTCATCAATAGCGGCTCTAGTTGCAGAAAGAGCATCTTCTACTCTGTGTTTCTTTTCTTTTAATTCAACTTCAGTTGCAGCTCCGACATTGATTACGGCAACACCACCAGCGAGCTTAGCCAGTCTTTCCTGCAGTTTTTCTCTGTCATAATCACTTGAAGTATCATCAATCTGAGTCTTGATCTGAGAAATTCTCTCTTTGATTCCGCTTTCGGTACCTTCTCCATTGATGATGGTTGTATTTTCTTTTTCAACCTTGATCATCTTAGCTCTACCAAGCTGTTCCAGTTCGGCATTTTCGAGTTTCAGACCAATTTCTTCAGAAATTACTTCACCACCGGTCAGAATAGCAATGTCTTCCAGCATGGCTTTTCTTCTATCCCCGAAACCAGGTGCCTTAACGGCACATACATTCAGAGCTCCTCTGATAGTATTGACTACCAGGGTTGCCAAAGCTTCGCCTTCAACATCTTCAGCAATGATCAAAAGAGGTTTGCTGGACTGAGCTACTTTTTCCAGTACAGGAAGAAGTTCTTTCATATTTGAAATTTTCTTATCGTAAATAAGGATGTAGGGATTTTCCATGACTGTGGTCATGTTATCTCTATTGGCTGCAAAATAAGGAGACAGGTAACCTCTGTCAAACTGCATACCTTCTACAAAGTCTGTAGTTGTTTCGATTGTTTTTGATTCTTCTACAGTGATAACACCATCTTTTCCGACTTTTTCCATGGCATTGGCAATTTCTTCACCAATTTCATGGTCGTTGTTTGCGGAAATAGCGGCAACCTGGGAAATCTCTTCTTTGTCTTTGATTTCCTTAGCAGCTTTTTTGATTTCTGCAACGGCGTCTTCTACGGCTTTATCAATACCACGCTTGATGCCCATGGGATTGATTCCTGCAGCAACACTCTTGAGTCCTTCTTTTACAATTGAGTAGGCAAGAACTGTTGCAGTTGTTGTTCCGTCACCGGCTACATCGTTGGTTTTTGTGGCCACTTCTTTGACCAACTGGGCTCCCATGTTTTCAAAGGGATTTTCCAGTTCAATTTCACGAGCTACAGATACACCGTCTTTTGTAACAGTAGGAGCTCCAAACTTTTTGTCCAGAAGAACGTTTCTTCCTTTTGGACCCAAGGTAACTTTAACCGCGTCTGATAGTTTTTCAACACCAGACAGAAGTTTTCTACGAGCTTCTTCGTTAAACTTTAACTGTTTAGCCATAAACAATACTCTCCCTAATTTCAGGTAATTTGATTTTAGATTTTAAAAGACTTATGCAAATCTTCAGATGTAAGATACTCATTCTAATTCGATTCATCAAGAAATATTTTGCATTTCTGAATGAAAATTATTGGAATATATATGAAAAAGTTTCAGATAAAATCAGCAAAGCGGATCTCACCCGTGGATATTGTTAATCTTTCATTGTTTTTAGTATTTATGGCAACAAGAAATCCATCATCTGTGAGATCGACGATCTGAATTGATTCTGTAGCAGAATCTTCGACACTCCCAGTTTGTATTTCAATGATTTTATTCCATCCAAAGAGGTATTTCATGGCCTCATTTTTCCAATGACTGCTTTCTAGGGTATCCTTGAGAATAGGTAAGAATGCCTCGAGTATTTTAGGGGGTGTTTCTTTAACTCCCTGGAGCCTTAAAGACGTTGATTTGTGCTCTATTTCACTTGGAAAATCCATTTGAAGGCAATTGATACCTAGGCCAACCAACAAGTTGTTATTCTTATATTCACAGAGTATGCCTGATACTTTCTTATTGTCTACTAGAACATCATTGGGCCATTTGAGAATGGCATTCAATTTATACTCATGGTTTAAAAATTTGGTCAAAGCCAAGCCACAGATGAGAGGGGCTCTCACCAGTGGGTGAGAAATTTGTTTGGGGTTCAAAATGATCGTAAATAGCAGGTTTTTGTCTTTTGCAGAGTTCCAGATTCGATTTTCACCTCTTCCTTTACCTTTTGACTGAAATCCTGCGGCAGTGAGCGTTCCATGTTCTGTCGGCACTAATAGTGACGCATCCACCATTGTAGAATCGCTTGTTTCCTTATAATATATAGGAGCCTTAAATGGATTTTGTAAATTTGAAAAAACTGAAGATTGGTTCATCTTTTGCATTATACCTGCTTCAGGTTCTCAGGAAAAGGTTGATTTTTCATGAAACATACTTTATATAACTTAACTATGTTAAAGTATTTCACTCTCTTTTTTTTTCTAATCCTACCCTTTAACGTTGCTGCCGATGCAGAAAAAGATCTTTTTAATGCCATTGCTAATCAAAATTATCCTCTTTTTGAATCTGCGCTAAACGATCTTGATGATCCAAATGTGTATGACAGCCGTGGTAGATCGGCTCTGTATCTGGCTATTTTATATAACAATGATCAGATGGCCGTGGCTCTTATAAATGCGGGTGCCAATCCTCTGGAATATGACGAAGATGGTGACTCTTTTCTTTATCTTTGCGTGCTGAGAGATATGGAGCAGACTGCCGCTGCAATGATCAGGGCGGGAGCGGATACAAATTTCATAAACCAATACGGAAACAGTATTTTAATCATGGCCATTTCGAGGAATATGGAACTAACCTCTCTTGAATTGGTTCAGCATGGAGCAGAGCCAAATACAGTTTCATCTTCAGGTGTGTCTGCTCTGCTTCTTTCTGTTCAGAAGGGATTAAGAGAAACTGCAGAGGCTCTAGTTAAACGAGGAGCCGAGGTTAATCTCATGGATTCCAGAGGTTATACTCCCCTCATGTATGCGACATGGAGACAGTATGAGACACTCAGAGATCTCCTCATTGCTCATGGTGCCGTTGAATGAAAAAAATCTCCAATTAAGATCTTGATCAAAGAGTCAAATCCCTGTATATTTATTCATCCTTACCGAATATATATACGGATGGAGAGGTATGAACAGTAGAACCGGACGCTTGAAGTCCATAAAACGGATAATAAACGAATATCACATCACGAGTCAGGAACAGCTCCTTGCCTTCCTTGAAAAAGAAAATGTCAGTGTTACCCAGGCGACTCTGTCCAGGGATCTGAAACTCCTCAAAGTTGGGAAAGTCTCTGATGGTAATAATGGATATTACTATACCCTTCCTAGGAACAGGAAAGAACTGGAGACAACCCAGCAGTATATCAATGACATTACCAGGGGATTCCTCACCGTAAGCTTCTCTGCCAATCTATGCATCATGAAAACACTGGCTGGGCATGCCGATACAGTTGCGATAGCCCTGGACAATATGGAATTAGATGAGATTTTAGGCACCATTGCCGGGGATGATACGATTTTGATCGTCCTGAAGGAGAATCTGCCACCTCAGAAATTCATGCAAACCTTAAAAACAATCATTCCCGAACTGGAGTTAGAATAATGAAAGCTGTCATACTGGGTGCAACAGGTTATACAGGTCAAATTTTGCTCAGACAACTGAGTACTCATGAGGATATCGATTCGATTATTGCCGTGTCCTCCTCCATTGCCGGTACAAGTGTTCTTAAGTCGGACGCAGGACTCCATCCTTCTATCTTAAATAAAATGGAACTGACCAAAGGCTTATATGTAACTGTAGAAGAGGCCGTTTCATTGAAAGCCGATGTTGTTTTCTCGGCACTTCCCCACCTGGCATCAGCCCAGGTCTGTGATCCCTTTTACGATCATTCAGTCGTCATTGATTTGTCAGCCGACTTTAGGATGGAGAATCCGGAAGGTTTTTTTAAAGCCTATGGCGAATATCCTCCCCGTGCAGAGAGGCTTCCTTCCGCTGTTTATGGACTGTCAGAGGTGTACCGTGATCAGATTCGTCAATCTGACCTGATTGCCAATCCCGGATGCTATCCTACGGCCAGCCTCCTCCCTCTTATCCCTTTGTTAAAAGAGAAATTGATCAGTAAAAAAATTATTATTAATGCTCTTTCTGGAATCTCCGGTGCGGGAAAGAAGGCCAAAACTTCAAATTTACTGGTGGAAAGGTCAGAAAACATCTGTGCATATGCCCCTGGTACGACCCATAGACACTCCATGGAAATACTCAAGGAAGTCAAAAAGGTTTCTTCACAGGGATCTGTTTTATTTGTACCCCATCTTGTTCCAATGAAAAGAGGAATGGCAATTACTATCAGCTGTGAGCTGAAAGAAGAAATCAGTAATGCATCGATGAATAATCTATATCAGTCGTTTTATAAGGACTCACCCTTTGTGAAGACCGTTTTTCCGGCTATTCCAGAAACAAAACAAGTTTGGGGATCAAACCGTTGTGATATCAGCTGGCACCGTGAAGGAAAGGATTTGATTCTTTTTTCAGTCATTGACAACCTGATTAAGGGCGCCAGTGGCCAGGCAATTCAAAATATGAATATCCGGTTTGGGCTGGATGAAATAGCCGGCTTAAGGCTTCATGGAGAAATTTGATGAGCATCTTCGTTATCAAGGCTGGTGGACGCTCCGCTGAGTCTTCCGAGTCCATTGCTGCACTCGCTGTTGAAATAGGTGATTTGGTCCAGAAGGGTCATCATATTGTCTTTGTTCACGGTGGAGGAGCCGCTGTTTCAGCTATTCAGAAGCAGTATGAACTTGAACCCCGTTTTATAGATGGTAAAAGACTAACCTCCGCCAGGGAAATGGATCTTGTCGATATGGGTCTCTCGGGCTTGATGAATACTCATCTTGTGAGGATCTTCCAAACTGCCGGACTGAAACCTGTGGGACTGTCAGGAGCTGACGGATCCCTATTCCTTTCCACAGATGCCACTGGAGCAGATGGAAACGAGAATAGAACCGGATCGGTCTCCAAGGTTAATCCTACTTTGATTCATTTGCTCTTAGAACATGAGTATTTTCCCGTAATATGTTCTGTTAGTACTGATTCTTGCGGAAGAGGTATGAACATAAATGCTGATGAAGCTGCTTTAGCACTTGCTGTGGCTCTTAATGCAGAGTCTCTTATTTTTATTTCTGATATACCAGGAATCCTCATTGAAGGAACTGTGGTTCCTTCAATGAATGAACAATTTATTGAGGATTCCATCGGTAATGGAGAAATTCAGGGAGGAATGATACCAAAGGTCAGATCTTCTCTGGAAGCCATCCGACAGGGAGTGCATAACATCCAAATCAGTAACTATGAAAATCAGGGGGATTTGTCAAAAATAATCGCCCGCATAAAAGGGACCTGTATTACCCTGGAGGATAAATAATGCAACCTTATATTATTGAAAAACCGCATCTTACAAAGAATTTCTCAGATAAATTTCTTTTGATTGAATCTGGAAAAGGTTCTTATGTTTACGATAAAGGCGGTAAAGAATACCTGGATTTTGGTTCCGGTATCGCCGTCAATTCTCTTGGGTATGGAAGGGAAGACCTGGCCAAAGCCGCCTATGATCAGATGAAAAAACTGATACATGTTTCAAATCTCTACACAACCGGTCCCACCGTTGAACTGGCTGAGAGACTCGTCAAAACTGGTGACTTTACAGCCGTTCATTTTGGAAACAGCGGATCAGAAGCGAATGAAGCTGCGTTAAAATATGCACGGCTTTATGGAAAAAATAAAAAAGGCCCGGAGTCTGTTGGATTTGTGTCTTTCAGCAATGGTTTTCACGGCCGGACTATGGGCTCATTGAGTGTCACAGCCACTGAAAAATATAAAGCTCCCTTTTCTCCACTCCTTTCAGACTGCGTAATTCTTCCCTATAACGATCCGGAGTCCTTAAAGACAATCAAGTATCCCCAAAATGTAGCAGGCATTATTGTTGAGGTTATTCAAGGTGAAGGCGGTCTGGTCAGTCTATCGAAGGAGATGATTAGCGCGTTAAATAGCTATTGTGAAAAATATGACATTATTCTTATAGCAGATGAAGTGCAAACCGGTGTAGGAAGGACGGGTTCATTTTTTGCTTCCCTAGAGGCGGGATTGCATGCAGATATTATCACCTTGGCAAAACCATTGGCTGGTGGACTTCCTCTTTCCGCGACACTTATTCCTGCAAAAGTGAATGATCTCTTACATCCTGGAGACCATGGAACTACCTTTGGTGGTGGTCCTGTTACTTCTGTGGTGGCTATGTCTGTTCTAGATATCATTCAGGCTCCTGGTTTCTTACAAGATGTTCAGGATAAGGGTCTGTATTTGGATAATGAACTGAATAAGTCTTTGAAAGAACTGGGACTTCGGGGTGAAATTTTGGGGAAAGGTCTTCTAAAAGGTTTGAAAATTCCTTCAATAGAACCGGAAAAAATAGGTCAGTTGTTGAATTCCTGTCAGGATCAGGGACTACTGGTATTAAGGTCGGGACAAAATGTAATAAGAATGGCCCCGCCTTTGACAATTAGTGAAAAAGAACTCCAGAAGGGAGTCTCTATATTATTTAAAGTTATCAAGGAGATTTTATGAGCGGACAACCGATCAAAAAGATAGCCCTCGCCTATTCTGGAGGACTGGACACATCCATTATCATTCAATGGCTAAAAGAAAACTATGATAATGCAGAAGTCATCGCCATCTGTACCAATGTAGGTCAGGATGAAAATTGGGATGGAATGGAACAAAAGGCTTTGAATGCGGGAGCTTCAAAATATTTTCTAGCCGACCTCAGAGAAGAACTTACCAAAGACTATATCTATCCCATGGTAAGAGCCGGTGCAATTTATGAAGGTCAATACCTTCTTGGTACCTCCATTGCTAGACCGATTCAGGCTAAATATCAAGTGGATATTGCTCTTCAGGAAGGCTGTGATGCTTTATGTCACGGATGTACGGGAAAAGGGAACGATCAGGTTCGTTTTGAATTAACCTACAAGGCCCTGGCTCCTCATCTTAAAGTGATTGCTCCCTGGAGAATCTGGGACATTCATTCCAGAGAAGATGCCATTGAGTATGCTGAAAATCACGGGATTGATCTTGGAGACATTTCCAAAAAGAATATTTATTCTAGAGACTGGAATATCTGGCATATGAGCCATGAAGGTGGCGATTTGGAAGATCCCTGGAACAGACCTCAGGAATCCATGTTTAAGCTGACAAAAGCACCCAAGGATGCCCCTGAACAAGAAGAGGAAATCACTATTGATTTTGAAAAAGGAATTCCTGTTGCCGTGAATGGTAAGAAGATGGGTCCCTATGACCTTCTTCAAGAGCTCAATGCAAAGGCATCTGCCCATGGTATTGGTAGAGTGGACATAGTAGAAACCAGACTGGTTGGCATGAAGAGCCGTGGTGTTTATGAAACTCCTGGCGGTACCCTGCTGCATCAAGCTCTAAGGGATCTGGAAATGTTTACAATTAACAATGATGCACTTCATCTTAAGCATAAACTGGCCCTGGATTATGCCGATCTTGTTTATGCCGGTAAATGGTACACAACTAGTCGTTATGCTCTGGAAGAATTTATGAAAAAAACAACAGAGTTCACCACCGGGTCAGTTAGAATGGTGATGTATAAGGGGAATGCTTTTGTCGCGGGAAGAAAATCTCCCTATGCTCTGTACCTTGAAGATCTGGCCTCCTTTGGTGAGTCCAGCTACGATCATCATGATGCAGAAGGTTTTATCAACCTTTACGGCTTGTCCACAGGGGTTACTGCAATGGTACAGAAGCAATTACAGGATGATTCAGGACAAGCTCTTAAGATCAAGGGTACTGCCGCTTCCTTCCATGATAAATAAAAATTAAAATTTTAATTAAAAAAGGCCTGTTCATCCAGTATGCAGGCCTTTTTTTATTATGCCTTCATGATTTCTAGTACAAAGCTATTGAACGCTTAAGCCCGCCACCTTATTATGAAATGAATAAAACCAGGGGGAGTATGATGTCAATTCAATTTCACAACCTAGATACAGTAAAAAGCTATAAAACCTTATTGAAGAGAGCCGGAGACATCAAGGTCGGGTCTTTTCTTACCGCTGAGGGAATTCAAAACTCTAATATCGATGCAGGAGGAGGACTCAGCTACAATTATGCTGCCAAGGCTGTGGATGAACAGTTGATTTCTCAACTGCAGGATTTAGCGGATGAACAGCAGGTCATAGAAAAGTATAAAGCTCTTTTAAGTGGAACAATTATTAATACAGGTGAAAATAGAATGGTCCTTCATCAGCTGACAAGAGGAGAGCTCAACGGCAAGGTCGTCTATGATGGTAAAGATCAAAGACAATTCTATATTTCTCAATTAAAACGCATACAATCTTTTGCTCATAAGGTTCAAAAAGCTGAGATAAAGGGATCAACAGGGAAACCATTTGATACGGTCGTTCAGATTGGAATCGGTGGCTCTGACTTAGGTCCTCGGGCTCTATATCTTGCTTTGGAGAACATGAGCACTCCCCTGCTAAAAGCTCATTTTATTTCCAATGTAGACCCAGATGATGCCAATGCTGTACTCAAAAATTTAAATCTAGAGACAACTCTATTTATTTTGGTTTCAAAATCCGGGACAACACAGGAAACACTTGCCAACAGAAATTTTGTCATTGAGAAATCTAGGCAGGCAAATATTTCCGGTTTCAATCCAGCGGCGCATATGATTGCTGTTACCAGTGAAACCAGCCCCTTAGCAGGATCATCGGATGTTTTAGACTCCTTTTATATGGATGATTTTATAGGTGGAAGATATTCCAGTACGTCTGCTGTTGGTGGAGCCGTATTATCATTGGCATTTGGATATGATGTATTTGAACAGATTCTTGAAGGAGCTTCCGAGGCCGATGCCCTTGCGTTAAATAGCAATATCAAAAAAAATGCGTCCTTAATGGATGCTATGCTTGGTATTTTTGAAAGGAATGTCCTTGGATATCCCAGCACTGCTGTACTTCCCTATAGTCAGGCCCTATCACGATTTCCGGCTCATCTACAACAGATGGATATGGAAAGCAATGGCAAATCGGTATCCAGGGATAATATTCGTTTGAACTACTCAACAGGTCCTGTCATCTTTGGAGAGCCGGGTACGAATGGTCAGCACTCCTTTTACCAGCTCCTTCATCAGGGAACCGATATCATTCCTCTCCAATTCATTGGTTTTAAAAAATCACAAATCAATTCTGATTTGGATTATGAAGGATCCACTAGTCAGCAAAAACTAAAAGCCAATCTTGTCGCTCAAGTTGTTGCCTTTGCCAGAGGAAGTTTCAGTTCAAATACAAACAAGAATTTTGAAGGCGGTAGACCATCTTCCCTTATTCTTGGTGAACAACTAACAGCAAAATCACTGGGTGCTCTTTTGGCCCATTTTGAAAATAAGGTCATGTTTCAGGGTTTTGTTTGGAATCTGAATTCCTTTGATCAGGAAGGAGTTCAACTAGGGAAAGTTTTAGCAAAACAGGTATTATCCGGAGGGGATGATATGGATGTTATTTTGAAAGGATTTGCAGATCTTCTTGAAATATAAACCATTAGAAAAAGATAGCCAGTGTTTTTCACTGGCTATCTTTACTATTACTTATTTTTCTTATCAGCTGTATCCATCATTGTTATAGGCTGTTGAGTAGCCTCAAGAACATCCCTCCACAAGGGGCTTTCCGGATCAACCCGGTTCTTTTTACTGACTGCCATCTGAATCGGAACATGAACAAAACAATTATTCCATTCAGAGATAAGCATTGCAGTTCTGCCCGTCATGGCTGCATGAACGGCATTGGCGCCCAGCCTGGCACAGTAAAGTGAGTCGTTGGGATTCGCCTTGGAAGCCCGTATCATATAGCTTGGGTCAATGTATTTGAGATTGGCTTCGCGTCCGATGGATTTAAAGTGAGAGATGATTGAATCCTTGAGGAACAGACCAATATCAGCCAGTTTTTTGTTCCCGCTGGGATCCTTTTCTCCTGTCTCTTTTAGAAGTTCCTGGCCAGCTCCTTCTGCCACAAGTATTACAGCGTGTTTTCTTCGGTCCAGCCTTCTTTCCAACTGTTTTAAAAGACCCCTTTCACCATCTAGCCTAAAGGGAACTTCGGGAATCAAGCAAAAATTGACATCACTCGTAGCAAGAGTTGTATGGGCTGCAATGAATCCGGCTTCACGGCCCATTACCTTTACAAGACCCATTCCATCAATAGCTGATTTTGCTTCGACATGAGCGGCATGAACCGCTGCCTCGGCCTTGGATACGGCAGTATCAAAACCAAAAGACTTATCAATAAAACTAATGTCATTATCAATTGTTTTGGGAACTCCCACAACGGTGATTTTTAGGTTCCGTCTTTCGATTTCCTCTGTTACTTCCAAGGCACATCGTTGAGTTCCATCGCCGCCAATTGTAAAAAGCATATTCATATTCAGCTGTTCAAGAGCATCTACAATTTTGATGACATCCGAGCCTCCCCTAGCGGATCCCAGGATACTTCCTCCCATGTTATGAATATCATCTACGATATCCGGGTCTAATGTTTTTACGGGTAGGTTACTCTCGGGCATAAAACCAACATATCCATACTGGACGCCTGAAATCCTTCTTACGTTGTATCTCTGCCACAGCGTTCTTACTATGGCTCTTATTACCCCGTTCAGACCAGGGCACAAGCCGCCGCAAGTTACAATACCTGCATGAATATGACCTGGATTAAAAAACACTTTCTCTCTTGGACCGGCCATCTCCAATGCATACTCATAGACGTTTTTTTTGTCCTGATTATCACCTTTTATAACAGAGTGAAGTACGTATTGATCATCTCTGACGAAGTTGGCTATACGGTCGCCTTGTATATTTGAAAAAGGCATGGGAGAGGGAATTTTACAATCACCAATTTTTTTAATTCTAAAATCAAATTCATTACTCACAGAATCCTCCATATGAAAGGTCCTAAATATATTAAAATTTTCTATAATAGATATTAACATTTTAAAGAAAATAAAATTAGTGTACAATCATTTTATTCTTTTTAATTGCTATGCATTAAAGAATCCATTTATTTATGACTCTTTCTTTGCAGTTTTCCTAGATTACTCTATAATGAAATATATCCATCAAAAAATCAGGAATACAATATGAACAAAAGCTGCGAAGAGATTCTGGAATACCTTCCCGAATATGAAACACAGGTTGATAAGTTCAAAGAAAGCCTTCTGACTAACTTGATCATGCTGAGTGAGATTCCGGCTCCCACTTTTGAGGAACAAGAAAGAACTAGGTTTTTATTGAATCGTTTTACAGAATACAATCTTTTAAATTGTTCAGAAGATGAGAAAGGAAATGCTTTAGGCATCATTCCTGGAAAATCAAGAGATAGTAATATTCTTGTTGTAGCTCATTTGGACACCTTATTTCCATCCAATGTGGACCATACAATTACTGTACAACCTGATCAGGTCATTGGGCCGGGTGTAGGTGATAACGGTCTTGGACTAGCCACACTGGCTACTCTGCCTATGATTCTGGAAAAATTAAACATTGAGTTTGAATCAAACCTAATCCTCATGGGAACCGCCCGCAGTCTGGGACCGGGAGATATTGAAGGTATCCGTTTCTTTCTTGATAATTTTAAAAAACCCATCACGGCTGGTATCTGTATCGAGGGTGTCAAATTGGGCCGTTTAAGCTACTCCTCTATTGGGATGCTTCGGGGCGAATTGAAATATCAGGTTCCCGAAGAGTACGACTGGACCAGATTCAGTTCCGTTGGAGCCATCGTCAATATGAACGAACTGATTAATAAAATACTAGAAATACCTCTGCCTAGAAAACCCAAAACAAGCATCATGCTTGGATCTATCAGAGGAGGAACTTCATATAACACCATTCCGACAAAAGCCTCTTTAAAGTTTGAGATTCGAAGTGAATCGGATGAAATGGTAGAAGATATTGCCATTCGCATACGCTCCCTTGCAGATGAAATGACTTCCATGACTGGAGCCATGGTCAAGTTTATTGAGATGGCTCGAAGGAAGCCTGGTGGTACTCAATTTTCACATTCTTTAAACAAGACTAGTCGAGCTATCCTGGAACATTTGGGAGTCACTCCCCGTCTCTCTCCCAGTACCTCAGAACTTTCTGCCTTCATTGATAAAAAAATTCCGGCAGTGACGATAGGTCTCACCAATGGTGAACGTTTTGGCGAGATGGACGAAATGATACAAATAGAACCCATGAAGAAAGGGATTGCTCAACTAATAGCTCTGCTTCAGGCAGTTGATAAGGGGTATTGCAGTGAAAATTAACTCATGGCTAAAAGACAACACATACCATCATTCCAATTTTGAAGATCTTAAAGAACTCATTGAAGAGAAGGAAAAACAAGGACTGACAATTTCTCTTTGTATACCAACGCTGAACGAAGAAAAGACCATTGGTAAAGAAGTAGTCATGTTCAAATCAGAACTCATGAACAGATATCCTCTGCTCGATGAAATAGCGGTCATTGACTCAGGTTCTGATGATAAGACCCTTGAGATTGCCTCATCTTTTGGTGCGGATACATATCTGGCGTCAGATATTCTTCCTGATCTTGAGCCTATGAAAGGCAAAGGTGAAAATCTTTGGAAAGCGATTTATCAGCTCAAAGGGGATATCATCGTTTACATCGATGCAGATATAAAAAATATTCATCCCCGTTTTGTGTATGGCATGGTTGGGCCGCTGATCAAACGTCCCGAAGTTCAATATGTAAAGGCATTTTATGACCGTCCTCTGGCGTTTTCAGACAGTATCAGGCCATCAGGGGGCGGTCGTGTAACCGAAATATTGACGCGGCCCCTCTTTTCGCTATTTTTTCCGGAATTAACAGCGATTATTCAACCTCTGTCTGGAGAGTATGCAGTTAGGCGGGAAGTCCTTGAAAGCATACCATTCCCTATTGGGTATGGTGTTGAAACGTCTCACATTCTTGATGTCTATCACCAGTTTGGAATGAGTGCTTTTGCTCAAACAGATCTGGATCAGCGTGTGCATCGGAATCAGACGACCAGAGCTCTTGGGAAAATGTCTTTTGGGATACTTCAAACATTTCTCAATAGATTGCTTCAGTATGGTATGATTCAGGATGTTGTTGATTTACCAACCATTTTCAGACAGTTTCAAGTGAAAGATGAAATTTTCGAAGCGGTAGAATACAACATCCCAGAAGCCGAACGTCCTCCCATGAATACCATAGCCGAATATCAGAAACTGAATCGAGGAAAGAAATAAAGATGATTGAATTGAATAACGTTTCATTTTCCTATGAAAGTGAAGAATTAGCAGTATTCAAAGATATAACACTCCAATTGCCAGCTGGTATGACAACTCTTGTCGGTCAAAATGGAACGGGAAAAAGTACTCTCTTGCTACTGGCTGGGGGGCGCATACGCCCCACCGCGGGATCTGTACAGGTAAATGGTATCGATACAAGTCTTATGAATGATGAAGAAAGTCGAAACAGATTGATTTCATTTATTTACCAGAATATGGAATTTGAAACGGAAGAAAAAATTGGTGCCCTCTTAGATTTTGTATATGAGCAGGGGCAGAATGATGATGGAAATTTAGTTGAAGATATCATAATGAACTTTGAATTAGATTCATGTCTTGGTAAAAGATTTCAGGAAAACAGCAAAGGGGATATGCAGAAAATATCCATTGCCTTTAGTCTTCTTTATGGTTCTCCTTACATAATGATGGATGAACCCATTTTTGCACTGGAAGACAAGTGGAAAGAGAAGATTCTTGAATATCTGGAAGATTTCGCACATAACAGAAATAAAACGTTGTACTTTTCCATACATGAATTAGATTTATCTCTAAAATACTCTGATAATGCATTACTTTTTAGTAAAGATCATTCAATCATTACTGGCCCTTCTTCTGAGGTTCTCACAAGAGATTACCTAGAAGATGCTTACCAAATTCCCATGGAGCTGCTCTATAGACGAGAAAATCTATTTCGTGAACAATTAGCTAAACCGCCTTTGCCACAGGAGTTAAGTGGTCAGAGAGTTAAAGTCATTGATTAATGATTTCTTTTTTTCGATCAGAAATAAAGGCAAGAAGAGAGCCACTTAGAAAAGTAATGAATGCTATCCATTTGAATGATTGTTCTGGTTTCTCCATCTTTTGTTCCAGATGAAGGATTTTACCCACATTCATTTTAGAAGCGCTTAATCCGTTTAAATTCATAAACAGGATTCTTTCATTGTCCTGAATGTAGCCTAAATTTCTAGATTGTATGGCAATGCGTTCAGGATCACTGCTCAATGACCCCAGGTCTTCATTTAATTGATTGTTAATTTGATTTAATTCGTTTAGATTCAACTCTAGTTGACTTCTCACCCTTTCCATTTCAATGATAGATTGAATGCCTGTTTTACCCCAAAAAAAACTGAGAACCGTATAAATGATAAGGGCAGCCATTAAAGGCCAATAATACTTCATGGTAATCATATTTATCATTTACGGATATTCTGCAAAAACCTTAACACCAGACAGGCATAATCTGGTAAAATGATATAAAATGATTGTTATATTCAACTTTTCAGGTTGGGTTTCCGATAATTCATTAAAGGTTTATTATTCTGGATACAGGAGCAGTGAATGGCCAGGGAAATAGATAACAATAATGGTGAACTTGAAAACTACGGCACATGGGTTAAAAAAGATCTCAAAGACATCCCAGGTGTTGTATCTGGATCTGTTTCTTTAGAAGAAGAAAGTCTGGATGATTTAAACTTTGATGATCTTGATTTAGACATCAACGAATCTGAAATGGACTCAGAAATGGATGATTTTAATCTAAATGATCTAGATAGAAGTGATGACTTTTTAGATTTCGAAGATGATATGATGGATACTGAAGAAGATTATGATCTTCCTGATCTTGACGATTTTGGAGATGATCTGATTTCACCAGAAGAAGAGGATGAACTCATTTCTATGGCCGAAGACAGCTGGAGTCCCTCGGACGATGCGCTGGATGAAGTTCCATGGGATAAGGATGACTCTTCCATAGATTTAGATGACGGTGATATTCAGGCCGCAGATGATTTTATGATCGATCATAATCTTGAGATCTCACAAGAGGAATCATCAACAAAGGATGACAAAATTCATTCTGATAATTCAACACAGGAATCTGAAGTAGCCCTCAGTTTGGTTGAAAAACAAACTGAATTATTAGGGAAAATAGAACAGGAATTATCAACGATTAAAAGTGAAATACTTGATATACGAAATCAATTGATCAAACAACCCTACTCTAACGATTCTAATAGCGATGAATCTGTTGATGGAAGTGGAAGTGGTTTCTTTGATGAAGATGATGACGAGTCTATCGTTCTCACTGGAGATGAGCTGGATAATATCTTCAACACCGCTGAAATGACCGTTGAAGATGTAGCGAATAATGATTTAAACCAGGAAGATCCCGGTTTATCAATTCTTTCTGAACCCGAAAATGAAGATCTTCTTGACGAGTCTTTTCTAGAAACAGAGGATCTCTCTCTGGATGATTTAACTTTTGATGATAGCGATTCAGCAGATGATGACATTGCTGTGAGTGATATAAACTTCGATGATGAAGATCTTTCACTAGACGACGATGAATTATCATTGGATGTTGAAGAGCTTTCCCTGGACGACGATGAATTATCACTGGATGACGATGAATTATCACTGGATGACGATGAATTATCACTGGATGACGATGAATTATCACTGGATGACGATGAATTATCACTGGATGACGATGAATTATCACTGGATGACGATGAATTATCACTGGATGACGATGAATTATCACTGGATGACGATGAATTATCACTGGATGACGATGAATTATCACTGGACGACGATGAATTATCACTGGATGTTGAAGAACTCTCCCTGGAAGATGAAGAGTTATCACTGGAGATCGAAGAAATATCACTAGATGACGATGAGGAGCTCTCCATAGATGATTTTTCAATGGATGATGAGATCTCTCTCGACGTCGAAGAGCAACCCTTCGACGATGAAGAACTGGTTCTTGATTTAACTGCTGATACAGCAGAAAAAGAACCGACAACTGTAAATGACTTAGATATTCTTGAACCAGAAGATGTTTCTCTAGAAGAATTCGGTTTAGATGATTCAGAGGATAAAACATCAACTAAAGAAGATATCTCTTTTGATGATATTGAAGAAATTTCTCTAGATGCGTTTGATCTTGAAGAGGATGCAGTTAGTGATCCAATAGAAGAAGATGAACCAGAAGATTTTGATTTTGACTTGAAGCTTTCAGATGAAAATGGTGATGAATATGATGAAGGAGAGATTGTTGATCTAGAGATGGACGATCCTTCTGAATCAATGGATGAGTCTTCTACAGATCTATCAGAACTGGATGAAATTACAATTTCGGATGACTTGGATGAATTTTCTGTGGAGGATCTGAAAGACTCACCTACTATCGATCTGACAGATGTTGATTCCGATGACTCTGATATCAATATAAGTCTCGATTCTTCATCTTTACCTGATGTACATGATTTTGATGATCTTGAAATAGGTGATAATGTACCAAATATTACAGAATCTGAGGATGAAATTACACTTGATATATCTGATTTTTCTGAAAATGAGACGTCTTCAAATGATGAAGACAATATGGATTTGGACGAATTGAAACTTGATGATTCTCTCGATTTGAACACAGAAATGCAAGAAGAACTAGATTCAATTGATTCTATTCTTGATCAATCAGACTCATTTTTTGAAGATGACGATGTTCTTCCTGGAACAGAAGAGATCGATCTCAATTCTCTTGAAGCATTGGCAATACCAGAAGATGAATCTTCAGAGGAAAGTGCTGATGAAACAGAGAGTATTGAAATTGATTTAGATGAAATACCTGATGATTTTGAAGGGGTTTTAACAGAACCTGAGGATTTAGAAATTGATGATATTGAAGATGATGTCATTTCTATTGATTTACCTCATGATTTGGATTCTGAAGAAGACTCTGATGATCAAATCATCGAACCTGAGGAGATTCTGGATCTTGAGATAGAAGAAGTCCCTGAAGAGTTTGAATTCAGCAGTGAAATCCCTGATGATAAATCAACGGAAGAAACTCCCACCTCTCCACAAAATGAAAAATCTATGGACGGTGCTGATTCGCTGCCCTCTGATACGAAAGAACGAAGTTTTTTAGATGATGCCAGAAATAGTGCTAGCTTGAAAAAACTTCCTCCTGAATTACGGGAAGAAATAAGGGAAATATTAACTTATATGGATCAGCTACTCGAGTCTCTCCCGGAGGAGAAAATTCAGGAATTTGCTCGTAGTGAACATTTTGAAGTCTATAAAAAGATTTTTGAGGAACTTGGAATCACTAGCTAATGGGACTACTGAATAGAGCAGCAAACTCTCAAATAGAAGAAGAAAGTGTATGGTCACAATTTTTTAACAAAGTTGAATCTATTGGTTCTAGTGTTGATTTTGCGGCTATTCTTTTTCGATATTTAACTGAGTCATTCAATATAGATAAGGCTTCTCTTTTTTTAATCAACGATGATCACTCTTCCTATGATTGTTTATTATCAAAAGGGTATGACATAACTACTACAAATCGTTTAAGACTGGATAATCATGTCATGGATAGCAAAGAGTTCTCTCTTTTGTTACAAAATAAGTCACCCTTGTGTACAACAGAGGTGCCTCTTTTTTTGAAAAACTATATGTCTTCTAGAGAATTCGGTTTATTGGAAGACATATACTGGTTACCCTTTGTTGTCAATGATCATTTGTATTCTGTTATTATGATTACTCAATGGGCTAGTTTTGTACCCGATGATTGGGAGGACTCCTTTCAAATAATCAGTTCAAGATATTCTTCAAAAATATTTAATAGTCGTAAAGTTCTCTTGGAAAATCCGGTTCATAGCCAGAGAAAACCATTAAAAGATGATATTGCAATGATTCTTGCTGCTTATGAAGGACGAGATATAGCGATTATTAAGATCAATCTCCAGCCTCTCATGAATCTTTTATCTCAAACTGATGATGGTTTATCCCATATCCATATAAAAAAGGAAATTCTGTCGGTTTTTAGAACAATGGCAGGATCTCAACAGAAAATATTAGAGCTGGATAATAATCAAATACTGTTATTCCTCGATAAGCTTCGCATTTCCGACAAAGAATTATTTCTTCATCAGTTGGCTGCTTCACTACCCCTCATATTTCAGGATTTAAAATCAACTCCCAAACTTGATTTCGTTGAATATAAAAATCCTTCCAACGCCGAGGGACGATCTGAATTGTTGAGAGAAATTTTGTAAAATGCATCTGGAGATGAGTCAATCAGGAACTCCTACGGCCAGAATCAATAATAAATATCTTCATTCTAAATATGATCCTTTAAAAGAAGCGCGTCTTTTTGTTAATAATTTTATTCAAGATAAAAGCTATAGTAAAAACAAATTGATCATCGTGCTGGAACCGGGATTAGGTTATCTTTTGAATGAATTGAGTCTGATTCATCCCCAAAACTTAATTTTTTCTGTTTTCTTTCATTCAAACACATATCAATACTGCAGCGAAAAAGGAGTTCTGGATAACATATTTTCCTATGCTCCCAACATGAATGATTCCCTCACAACAGTACTGGATAAAACTCTGACCAGACTAAATATGAGAGATATAATTTTCTTGGAATGGCCAGCATCAAAGTATTTATTCCCAGATGAATGCAAGCATATTCGCTATAAAATATTAGAGCACCTGAGAATACTTCAAGGAAATGAAATAACTAAAAGGCAATTTTCCAAACTCTGGATTTGTAATGGCATCCGAAATTATCTTAGACATGACTATTCGACCTGTATTGCATCACCTCTTGACAGAGCTGTGATCCTGGCAGCATCGGGGCCTTCATTGGAAAATCATATCGACCGTATTCAGGAATTGCAAAAAGACTATTTCATTGTCGCTCTTCCCTCATCATTATCAATTTTGAAGGAATATGATATCATTCCAGATATACTGTTTACGACTGACCCTGGGTTTTATGCGCGTGAACACTTAAAATATCTGGATCCTTCTACTTTGTGTATCGCTCCTGTAACAGCTTCCTTTAGGGATAATCAAAATCATTTGGCTGGGATAAACCAAGGAAGTTATATTGAGTCTCTCCTTTTTAAAAACAACGAGTTACCCTTCCTCGCAGAGATGGGAACTGTGGCAGCCACTGCTTTGACATTTTTGAAAGAAATCTGTACTCATCCTATTTATATTGCGGGATTAGATTTTTGTATAAAGGATATTAAAATGCATGCAGAACCCCATTCTTTTAAATCTATTATCCTAAAAAATGAAAATAGATTTTTCCCTGGAGTCTCATCCTATTTTAATAGAGCCAATGACATGGCTTATAAAATTGAAAACCATTTTCGATATTCAAAGAGTATGGATACATATTCAGCCTGGTTCAGAAATCAGAAATTTCCGGATAACTTTTTAAGGTTATCACCAATACAGGTCAATTTACCTTTTAAAACTAAAAATACGATACCTTCAATTTCAATGAAAGGCACAAAACAAATTGTTCTTAAGAGATCTATCCATTATCCCAATTTACGAGAGAGAATTCGAAAAATCAGTGAATTAAGAAGTTCTTTAAATCATGAACTTCATCAATTTGAAAAGTCTTCAGTCCCTACACAATTCTTGAATCAGACTAGTAGTGAGCTGTTTCCAGAGTTCTCAATATCAGATAATCCTGAAGAGATCATTTCTAGGATGAAATTATTTCTTCACAAGATCGGTCAGCTCATATGAAGAACGATTTCCTTGATAAAAATCTACTGTGTCTCTCTCAGACTTCTCCAGAAGCGGCTCATCTGATTAGCCGAAGCAATGATTCCCCACATGTCCATTTTATAACGGCAAGGGATGGCAGTCTTGTTCCAGTATTAAGCAATTCCGGGAGTGATAAACCCTTGCATTCCCGGTTTAATCCTATTAAGGAAGGAAGGAGATTTTCATCTTCTCAAAATACTGCAGGAACAATTTTGGCCTATGGATTAGGAGGAGCATATCACTTATTACCACTCCTTGAAAATCAGAATTTAGTGAGTCTTTTAATCATTGATACAGAACCTGAAATCATAAGAGCAATACTAAGAGAAATGGATTTAAGCTCTCTTTTTCTTGATAAAAGAGTCTCCATATGGATATCCCGGAATGCGGAGGACTTTAAGCCTTTTCTTTTGTCCAGGTATATTCCAGTTCTTTCAGGTGATCTTCAAAGTATCAGTTTGCGTCCTAGAGTGGACAATACATCAGATTTTTTCCATAGAGTGGCAGATGTTGTCAAAGAATCTATTTCTACCATAACAGATGATTATACGGTCCAAACCCATTTTGGTAAAAAATGGTTTGTCAATACTCTAACGAATCTGAAAGCCTCCGAAGAGACGACCTTGACTCTGAATCCCGTTAAAAAAGTTCAAATTACAGCCGCTGGTCCAAGCCTTGAAAAACAGATTGACCATCTTTTACAGTATAGAAATGAATCCACACTCATAGCCACAGACACCTCTCTTCCTGTTTTACTAAGCCATGGTATAAAACCGGATATGGTCATTTCTATTGATTGCCAACATATCAGCTATCATCATTTTATGCAGGGTTACCCCGAAGATATCCCACTGATCCTTGATTTGGCATCTCCCCCTTTTTTAACTCGAATAGCGAAAAAATACTTTTTTTTTACGAGTGATCATCCCTTTTCAAATTATGTGAGCAGAAATTTCAGGAGCTTTCCCAGAATCGATACATCCGGTGGAAATGTTACTCATGCAGCTTTGAGTCTTGCCGAGTCACTGGGAGCAAAACAAATTAGTCTGTTTGGGACTGATTTTTCATATCCTTATGGGAAGCCCTATTCCAGGGGAAGCTATATTTTCCCTTATTTTCAAAAACAGAGTTCAAGAATGGATGGAATAGAAAGTCAATTTCTAAGTTTTGTTCTCCATAATCAATCCTTGGACCGGGAAAAATTTCCCGGAGGCTTTCGATACATATCCAAACCTATGATTCATTACAAAACTTGTCTTGAAAATAAAGCGAACTCCATGAACGCTTTCATCGAAAATATCAGGGGTGACGGAGTGCATCTTGATTTCATTCAGAATCAGAAGGGAACATCCGGAGACTTTCGCATGATGAGCGCGGGAATACCATTTCAGAGTCGTTCAGATTTTTTACACTCCTTTGCCAGAGAAATTCATGATTTTCCTGTGATTGATACTTCATTGATAGAATTCCTAAGTTCCCTCACCCATAATCAAAAAGGTACTTTAATGTCTATTTTACCTGCAGCGGCTCATTTCAGAAAGAATTGCTCTACAGGAGAAGAAGCCTTAAACCTTGCCAGAAAATGGACTTTGGAACTTCTGAAAAGAAAGGTATTTTATGAATAGGCAACAGTTCCATAGCCAACAAATTCATTTGAATCATCTGGAATTAGGTCATAGCTATAACGCTGTTCAATAATCTCTCCTCCCTCTATACCGGCAGACTGGGCAAAACCGCATGCCCCCAGGGCAGCTCCAGCAGAACAGGCTGTATGATGACTTTCAACTATTTCCAGGGATAAATCTGTATTCATCACACAAAGAGAATCAAGGAATTGTTGATCGTAGGATTTGACAATTCTTCGAGACTGCAGATCATCGCCAAACTCTGTGTATCCAAAGCGATTTCCATAGTGTGAAAGGTCTGTAGAACCTAAGAAAAAAGCAGATATGTTGTGATTTCTACAGTAGTTTTGACAGGCGACTCCCCATTGAACGGCACTTGTCTCGGGAGTTAGCCTTACGGGTAAGATTTTAATATGGGGAAAGATATATTTTATGAGAGGTAGATAGATTTCTACTGTATTATCAGAATCATAATCTGAGGTAAAATCGGAACATAAAGCATTCGAGGCCTCTTTATCAAGTTTTAGAGACCCAAAGGGTGTCTCAAAATTAGCAAAATTTAAAATTCTATTCTTCAATCCTCGATTTAAATGGCCACCAGCAATGATAAGTAATTGCGTCTCTTTCGGAATGGAACTGACAAGCTGAAAGGCCTGTTTCCCTGAAAAAAACCAGCCGGCATGAGGACCAATACCAGAGACAATCTTTTTATTTAAAGGCTGTATATTTCTTTTCCAATTGTCTATCTGTAATTCAGCATGATGCGGATTATGTGGATACCAGCCCTCAGGAAGCATCATTTTCCTAATGTCCATAAAAAATCCTTTAAAAATAATGCACAAAACATTATTTCTGCGTATAATGTTTACTATGAAAAAGGCAATTACAACTGTACATACAATTATAGTAATTCTGGGATTATTAGCAACAGCAGCATGGTCTGCGACCTATCTATATAATCAGCGCCAGTTTAATTCAGAAAAGAACAACCAGCGTATTCCTTCATTGGTTAAGGAGGTTACGAATTCCTTAAGTTCCAGTGAAACTCTTTATAATAAAGATTTTGGTGATGAAATTAAAAGAATATTTTCTGAGAATGAAGATATCACAGCTTTAACTATTTATTCCTATGATACCGGGATCGAATATTTCTATAGCAGGAATGGTCAGGTCAGTATCATCAATAGTGCCAATGGTATAAGTCAAAACCCTGAGTACAAGGGTCTTTCTTTCTCTAACAGTATTGGTTCTATACCATTGTCTATCAAAGACAAACCTGGAACGAATGCGGATTTTATTTTTACAGTCCTTCCAAGGACATCCATTTTTTACGTCCTAAAAATTTCTCTATTGGCTGTAATTATTCTTTTTGTCATTACTCTCATTCTTATTGTGGCCTTCAGTCTTTCCAAGAGTAAGAATGAGGATGAGGATGAGGATGAGGATGAGGATATTCCAGAATGGGAAAAAAATGATTCACAGAGTGATCCCTCTTCCTTAGATTCTATGCATTCCAATGATGGATTTGATGATTACGATTCCGAAAGCCAAACTCAATCTGAAGGATCTGATGATTTCGCCAGTTCTTCTGATTTTTCATTGGATGATGATTTAGGTTTAGACTCTATGGAAGATGATAAAAATCTCAATGACTTGAGTATTGATTCTGCAGATAGTTTTGATGATCTGGATTTTGGTGATGTTGATGAATTTGATTCTGATGATCTGAACCTTGAAGATACTATTCCTGATATTCCTGATTCTGAAGACCTCGTGGGAATGGATCATGAGGAGTTACCATCCAGTGATTCTATGGATGACTTGGATAATGATTTTGATCTCCCTGAAGAGGAAGATCTTTTTGATGATATGTCCTCCGATGATTTTGATCTCAACCAGGAGGAGATTCCCCCTGTATCTACAAGTTCTACTCCCTCCCTATACAATCCAGAAACTGGTTTAGGTTGGGAATCTTTCATGGAAGAGAGGCTTGGGCTAGAGCTAGAAAGATCTGCATCATTTGATCAGGATCTAGTACTTCTTATGATTAGGAGTCAGTCTGCTGATAAGGAAGATATGGATAAAATCAGCTCCATTATCAAGGATGTTTACAGCTATCAGGACCTTATCTTTGAAGCAGGGCATGACAGCCTGGCATTGATTGAACCAAATAAAGATCTGGATGAGGCAATTCTTGGTATACAATCTCTCTTTAAGCGTTTTGAAACAGAAATGGACATCAGCGGTATCAAGTGTGGATTATCATCCCGAAATGGAAGATTGATCACAGGAAAACGCCTGATTAAGGAAGCCGATTCCTCTCTGAACAAGGCTGATGATGAAAATCCTATTGTGGGTTTTAGGTCCGATCCGGAAAAGTTTAGAGACTTCTTGAGTCATAGCTCATAAAAATATAAAGGCTGTGTTTCCTTAAGGGTCACACAGCCTTTTTTATTCCTCATAGGGAATTTCTAGTTTCATTCTATCACGGCATAAAAATGTGTCTGGAAAAACTTCCCGCGCTTCTTTTAAAAGATTTCTAAGCTCACGTTCTGTATATCTTGGACTGTAATGGATGAGCCCCATTTTTTTTATATTCCCAGCTTTTTCTGCTATTGTTGCAGCCTGATGGGATGTGAGATGCTTTTTTTCTCGGGCAGAAGCCGAGAGTGAAAGATCAAACATTCCTTCACATATGAAAAGATCTGAACCTTCTACTTCTTTAGGCAAGGAAGGGACAAAGGCTGTATCGGTTACAAAACTAAATTTTCGTCCCTTCCTCATTTGTCCCATGACCTGAGTGGAATCAACGGTTCTTCCGTCTTCGAGTTGTACAGACTGGCCATTTTGTAGTTGTGACCAAAGGGGACCGCAGGGAACGCCCGCCTCTTTTGCCTTATCAGGAAAAAATACACCAGGACGGTCTTTTTCTTCTAGAACATATCCAACACAAACCTTGGAATGATTCAAAGGAACTGATCTGATGATCAGGTCATCAGTTTCATACACTATCCCAGGCTTTTCTGGTTCTTCAATTTCTTTGATGATAATTTCATAATTAACATACATGTCGAGTACTTGACGACTTGTCTCAACGTATTCTCTGATTTTTGGAGGTCCAATGATTGTCAACGGTTCTGTTCTTTCGACCTGGGAAGACAACATAAGGATTCCAGGCAGTCCAGTGATATGATCAGCATGAGTGTGAGAGATAAAAATAGTTGTTATTTTTTTCCATCTGAGGTTTAATTTCCGAAGTGAAACCTGAGTTCCTTCACCGCAATCAAAAAGGAACAAATCCCCTTCTCTTCTTAAAAGAACTGATGTTAAATTTCTACCTGGAAGGGGCATCATGCCTCCTGTCCCTAAAACAAATACTTCCATAATGAACAGAAAATACCAAAAATATCACATTAAGGGAAGTTCTTAAAAAGAAAGAACTTAAAATCTTGCCTATAACTGGATCAATAAAGTAATATTAAAATGAGGAAGTTCACATGCTTGATTATTTATACTATGCAAATTTTCTTGTTACTCTAGGAGCAGTCATTATCATACTGCTTTCTAATAAAGAGAGTGAATCGACCATTGCCTGGTTGCTTATCATCATGGTTCTGCCTGTATGGGGTCTCCTTTTCTACATACTCTTCGGGATAGATGTTAAAAAGTATAAAGTCATACAACAGAGGCCTGAAGAGTTGTTCGCCGAAAAGCTGCGTCCCCTACTTCAGTCACAAAAAGAATTAATCCGAGACAGTGAAATTGGAGATAGTGAATCCCTTTCTGATGTTTTAAAAAGTATGAATCTCCTTTTGAATGCCAATCAGGCCGCATTAACCATCGATAACAGTGTTAATCTTTTCTATACAGGAGAAGAGTTATTTAAGAATTTGATAAACGAGTTAGAACATGCCAAAGAATCCATTCATATGGAGTACTTTATTTGGAAGTCCGACGAATTAGGCAAAAAAATTAAGGATATTTTAGTCAGGAAAGCACAGGAAGGTGTCTCAGTTAAACTCATTTTTGATGGTTTGGGCTCTTTTGGCAGGATTTCTTTTCAATATAAGAAAGATCTTAGAAATGCCGGTGTGGAGTTCAGCTATTTTAAGGATTTAAACCGTTTTATAGCCCGTCTGAAGATCAACTACAGCAATCACAAGAAGATAGTCATTATAGACAGTCGGATCGCTTATACAGGCGGTATGAACATTGGGAGCGAGTATATAGATGGAGGGAAAAGATTTGATTCCTGGAGAGATACTCATATTAGGCTTCAGGGGAACAGTGTTAGAATATTACAGACCATTTTTTTAACAGACTGGTTTAACTGCGGTCATGAAATGCTGGTTCATGATGATTTCTTTCCAGAACAGCAGGAAAAGAAAAAAGGGATACCCCTTCAAATAGCAGTCAGCGGACCCGATTCCCAATGGAATTCAATAGAACTTTTAATCTTTAATATAATTACGAATGCTAATCATGAAGTATACATTCAAAGTCCCTACTTTATTCCAGATCTTGCAATTATGCGCGCTTTGGAATCTGCTGCATTGAGTGGCATTAAAATTAAATTGATGATGGCCGGTATTCCAGACAAGAAGATTGCCTGGTGGACTGCCTATACGTACTTTGAACCCTTGCTAAGAGCAGGAGTCCGGATTCTTCACTACAAGGGTGGATTCCTACATTCCAAAGTTGTCATTATGGATAATATTGTCAGCACTATCGGGACTTGTAATATGGATATAAGAAGTTTTCGATTGAATTATGAAGTCAATGCCGTATTTTACGATCAAAAAATCAATATGGAATTAAAGGATCACTTTATGGAAGATGAAAAAAAATGCCGGGAGATAACATTGGACGAAATGCAGACCATGAAAATCTCCCGGAAGTTGAGGAACTCAGTGTGTAGACTGTTTTCCCCACTCATGTAAAATCAACTAAGTTCCTTGGAAATAGCTATGGCAGCAATTGTTCCATCAGAAACTGCCGTTGTGATCTGTCTGAATTTTTTGGTTCGAATGTCTCCTGCAGCGTACACATCGGGAATGTTTGTCAGCATATCTTCATCGGTGACCAGGTATCCAAACTGATCTTTTTCAAGGGATTCAGGGAATCCAGTTAAATTGGGAATAAAACCAACAAATACAAAAATACCATTTGTATTGAGTGTTTTTCGTTCTTTTGTTTTTAAGTCTTCAACCACAACCGACATATCCATAGAACCATTCTTTATAAACTCTCGTGGTTCATGTTCAAAGAGAATGTTAATACTTTTGTTCTTAAAAACTTCTTCCTGAGCCTGTTTATTCGCCTGGAGTTCTGCGAACTGATGAATAATAGTGATAGATTTTGCAAACTTAGCAATAAAAAGTGATTCTTCAATGGCACTATTACCACCGCCGATGACGATGACATCTTTCCCATCGAAGTATTTAGCATCACAGGTTGCACAATAGGAAATGCCGTTCCCACCGTATTCTTTTTCCCCAGGTACACCAAGGGGTCTTGGAGAAGAACCTGTGGCAATGATAATTTTTTTAGCCTTGATAGTTTCAACACCATCTATCAGTATTTCTTTCTTAGTCAAGTCAATGGATGTTACATCAACGGCAGATCTAAAATCGACACCAGCGCCTTTGGTCTGCTCACTCATAAAATGAGCCAGCATAAAGCCCTGCTGAGGGTCTATAAAACCGGGATAATTAGAGACCTGATGAGTTGTTGACATATATCCACCTGTTAAGGCTATATCTATAATGACCGTTTTTAAATGGGCCTGTCCCAGATATGTAGACGCTGTAAGACCGGCAGGACCACCACCTAAAACAGCAACATCATATTCAGATGTAAAAGATTTTATGCTCTTATGTATGGCGTCTGCTCTAGATGATCCCACCATTTTATCAAGTGTTTTCACTATGGAAGATCTCTTAATTCCTCCGGATTGACGATCGGCAATTTCCTTGCCATCTTCAAAATATAATAATGTTGGTGAACTTGAGACTCCCAGCTTTTCGCTCAACTCTCGATTTCCCTGCCTAAATATCTTTACAAATTTCAGATCATCCCCATACAATTCACTCAATGCTGTAAATTTTGAAGCTAAGGCTTCACAGGGGGGACATTCGGTAGAGTAAAAATCGACAACAACTTTTCCACCTTCAAGTACGTCCGATTTCCATGCGTCTGCATTCAGTTCAACAATTTTTCCTGCCATTTTAAGCAACTCCTATTTATCAAAATATGATGAAAAACCCAAGGACATGAGTTCTTTCACTGGACGGCAATCTGGTGATAAAACACTGCCTGTCCTGTTTTTCGCTACCGCCGCACAACCGCCACCACAGGCTAATTGTACAGAGCAGTCTTTACATTCTTCAATTGAGCAGATATCTCGATCCTGCCACTGTTCAATTACTTGATCATTTAATTTAATTTCCGGATAAAACTCACCCAGTTCTTCTCCATCTTTGCCGACAGTAGCCGTACAGGAATATATTCTGCCGGTGTAATCGAAAGCCCATTCCGTTTTGGCACCAGGACAGGAATCAAACAAAGTATCCGGCAATTCTCCTTGTTCATATAGAAATCTGGAGAGTGAAAATGCTGGTCTGTGGAATTCTAAAACTTCAGGATGTTCCTGCAGCATTTTATATATGTGCTCATACATACTGATCCTGCTGAATAAAAATTCATGCTCTTTCTGGCAGGAATGGAGTTCATAATTTCTTCCTAATTGAGTCTTAAATAGACTCGATGCGGTCCAGCCTTTTCGGATGGCATGATCTGCCAATTGAGGAAGACTATCTATATTTTGTTTATCCAGGACAACTCTTAGGTTTACGGGGATATCATTTTCAAGACAAAGAGAGACCGCATTAGATACTTTATCAAAGGTTTCTCCACCACTTTTTAGTGGTCTTCTTATATCATGCATATCCTTGGGGCCATCAATTGTCAATTGAATTTCACGTAACTTGGATTTTTTTAATCTGGGAAGATAAGACTCTAGTGAAAAACCATTTGTCACAATGGCAAGAGACAAATTTCTCTCATCGGCCTTATCCAGAAAATATTCTATAGTTTTTCTATGGGAATCAGATGGAAGAAGAGGTTCTCCTCCAAAAAGAGTCAGGTAAAATGATTTTCCTAAAAACTTTTGGTCCAAATATGTAAAAAATGCATCAATAATATCCTTCTGATTCTGAGGTCTGGAGTCTTGAACATACTCTTCTTGGTAGCAATAAGTACACTTGAAATTGCATGAATAGTCAGGAACATAAAAAACTTGGATTTCTGCTTTTTCCTGATTGTCAGAGAACTCCAAATAGGCATTTTTGAACAATGAATTTTCAGTTTCTTCATCCATGAAGTACCCTTTTTCTATGAAGGGTGTTGGGTCTTCAAGGGTGTTATTTTGAAATTGAACTGCCATTTCGGATTCAAGTAGATCTGCTTCGCCACTGAGTGTATTTAGAATATACCAAGAATCAGAGTCTTGTAGTTTTGCTGTAATTGTATGCTTAGATTTTCTTAATTTCATTATGATTCCTTTTAAAACCGGGCCATACGGCCCGGAACGACATCAGTCGTGGCATCCTGCCACAACAGGGGAAATTTTTGCACAACACTGGGCTGTTTTTATTGAATTTCCCGTTTTTTTGCGGATAAGAGATTTCATAAACTCTGCCTCCTATTACTTATTTAACAGCAACATTTCCCGGCTTTAAAACCAGTCAATGTGAAACTGACCACACTAATCTTCCCTTTTTCATAGGGCTTGCTTTCTTCCAGGATATTCACCTGTGTAAATCCTGCATCTTCAAGTAGCTGAAGATAAACATCTTTTGTAACGGCTCCAGCCCAGCATTCAGAAACAGCCACAGGATCCTTGGCATATTCTTCAGGTACCGTTTCAGACGAATAAATATCACTGATTGTGAACCTTCCTCCGGTTTTGATGACTCGATAGATTTCAGACCATGCACGAGCCTTGTTATCCAAATGGTTGAGCACACAATTCGATATAACTAAATCAACTGTTCCACATTTAAGAGGCAATGTTTCAAGATCAGAATGTATAAATTCGACATTTGAAATATTCAGTTTTTCAGCTGTTTTTCTTGCTTTTTTAATCATGCCATCAGAAAGGTCTATTCCATAAACAAACCCTGTGGGACCAACTTGATCCGCCATCCTCAGAACATCATTTCCTCTTCCACTACCCAGGTCCAGACATACCTCACCTTCCTGTGCACCAGCAAATTGAATGGCTTTTCCGCAGGATAAACAGCAATCACTGTCTGCTAATTCTGTGTATCTAATATTAATGGCATCTATATTTTTCATAAGATAATTCCTTACTCAATGTTCATTATAGGGACTTCTAAAGATTCCGTCAATATTCAATATATTATATATAGAACTTATCAATAAAGGGCCAATTAAGTCAATTCTTTTTTGGAATATAATGGATTTTATTCTTCTCATGACTTATTAATAGTTAATTATGTATAAGATTGTATTCTCTATTCTAATAATAGCTATTCAATTTTCTTGCACGAGCTTAAATTTTGATTCATTTAAAGAAAATCAAGAGAGTTCTGATTCCTCTTTGTATCATCAAGAAGCACAATCCTCAGAAATTTCCATTGAACGTTCTATTGGTGAAACCGAGATGATATTGAATCGGCTGGATGATTTATTTGCCAATCAAAGCAGAAACATTGATGATCGGGAATGGCTTATGGCCTTTATCAATTTCAGTGCAGACCGAGATCAGTTCTTAGTACAGATGATCTATGAAAATTTAAAGTACAGAAACTGGAGTCCCGAAGAACAATCTGCTTATATAAGCCACTTTATTTCTATTGATGAAAATGGTCATGATCAGGGTCTGCTCATAGATTCTAGAAAGAAAGTATGGAAAGAACTCAGCTATTTACTGGAACATAGTGTGCTCTTACAGGATACTCCCTGGATGGTAAGAGACTTCTATGATGAGCAAACGGAGTTTAACTACTGGTATCTGATTTACACGGCTGCCATGTATGATCCACAATGGATGGATCCTCAAATATTGCCATTCATGCTGGAACTTATTCCTGAAGATAGAATTACAGCCGTAACCTATTTATGGATAAAGAGTCCCCAGAGTCTCTGTTCAATGGAAAGTGAAATAAATCGAACGGGATTTCCCTGGAATAAAATACTGTATTTGATGGAGATGAATACTTTTCTAAAGAATAAATTAGCGGACTTAAGTAAGCCTGAATACGATTTTTGGTTAGATAATCCAGGCTGTATTTTTTAAACTGGAATCTCAAAATCTGAGATTCCAGTTCTATTAGATTCCTAAGTATGCTTTTTTAACACCCTCATTGGAGAGGAGTTTATCCGCATCATCGCTTAAGCTGATTCGTCCAGTTTCTAGGACATACCCTCTATGAGCTATCTTCAATGCCATATTAGCATTCTGTTCAACCAGAAAAATTGTTGTATTATTTTCTTTGTTGATCTTTTTTATGATATCAAAAATCTGCTGTACGATCAGCGGTGCTAGTCCTAAGGATGGTTCATCCAGTAAGAGTAAGCGAGGTCTTGCCATAAGTGCTCTGGATATGGCAAGCATCTGCTGTTCTCCACCACTTAATGTACCACCCTGCTGATTCTTTCTTTCTTCCAGACGGGGAAAGAGTTCATAGATATAATCGATGTCTTTTTTAATTTCTTCAGTGTCATTTCTGAGAAAAGCACCCATATCAAGGTTTTCTTTTACCGATAAAAGGGGGAAGATTCGACGTCCTTCAGGAACCTGTGAAATTCCCAAGGATACAATCTTATCTGGGGTGAGTGAAGAAATATCTTCTCCTTCAAATTCAATAGAACCGGACTTGATGGGTACAATACCACAGAGAGACATGAGTGTTGTAGACTTTCCTGCTCCATTGGCACCAATGAGAGTTATGATTTCACCTTCTGCAACATCTATAGAAATATCCTTTAAAGCCTGAATATTACCATAGAAAGTGCTGATATTCTTTATTTTAAGCATCGATATCCTCTCCCAGATAGGCTTTTATAACATCCTTATTATTTTTAATCTCTAAAGGTGAGCCTTCGGCAATCATTTTTCCATAATCCACAACATAGATCCTTTCAGAAAGGGTCATGACGAGACTCATGTCATGTTCAATCAGAAGAATGGATATATCTTCTTCTTTTCTGAGTTTCTGAATCAGGAAGACAAGCTCATTCGTTTCCTGTGGATTCATACCAGCTGCTGGCTCATCCAGGAGTAACAGAAAAGGATTTGTTGCCATCGCTCGTGCTATTTCAAGTCTTCTTTGGGCACCATAGGGAAGATTGCTGGCAACTTCGTTGACAAACATTTCCAAGCCGATTTTTTTTAAAATCTCATAGCTGTCTTCAATGACTTTTTGTTCTTCTATTCGATTCTTTTTCGTTCTTAGAACCGAACTTAGAATGCCGGATTTAAGAGATTGATGTCTTCCAATCATGACATTCTCAAGGACTGTCATATTACTGAACAGTCTTATATTCTGAAATGTTCTGGCCAGACCTTTTTCATTAATAATATTCGGTTTCAATCCATTGAGAACAGACTGATTTCCATCGGGAGTGGTAATCTTGATTTCTCCATGCGTGGGGACATAAACACCGGTCACGCAGTTGAAAAATGTGGTTTTACCTGCACCATTTGGTCCGATAAGAGCAACAATCTCACCTTTATTGATTTTGAGAGTGACATTATCAACGGCATGGAGTCCTCCAAATACCATAGACAGGTCATTGACTTCTAATATGGGGGCTTCACTCATGCCTCACCCTCCTGTGTTTCTTTCGAATCAGTGGAAAATTTATAGGATCTTCTGATTTTGGGAATAATACCACCGGGTCTGAATATCATCATCATAACCAGAGCTATACCAAAGATAAGCATTCGATACTGAGAGAACGCTCTCAGATATTCCGGTGTAAGTATGAAAATAAGAGCCCCAACAATAACTCCCGGTATGGAACCCATTCCTCCAATAACAACAACACATAGAATGACAATTGATTCCCATGTGGTAAAACTTGCAGGATTAATAAAGGTTGTTTTAGCAGCAAAAAGAACACCCATAATACCAGCCCATACTGCTCCCATAGAAAATGCAGTTAATTTGGCTTTTGTAATATCAATACCCATGGATTGACAGGCAATTTCATCTTCCCTCATGGCTTCCCAAGCCCGGCCCATTTTAGAACTTTCCATTCTTCTGATAAGAACTATGGTTAATATTGTCAATCCAATGGCAATAAAATATGTAAAATTGGTAACCTGAGCTAATCTTAGCTTTTGACCGAAAAAATCCGGTCTCGGAATGTTGGCTATACCACTGGGTCCAAAAGAAAAGTCATTCCAGTTTTCAAGTATCAATCGTACGATTTCACCGAAAGCCAGAGTAACAATGGCCAAATAGTCTCCTCTGAGACGAAGGATAGGAAATCCCAGAAGAATACCAAAGACGGCACTGAGAAAGGCTCCTAAGGGAAGGCAGATCCAAAAACTTATGCCAAAATGATAAAATAACAATCCATAAGTATAGGCACCAACCGCATAAAATGCAGCATAACCAAGGTGAAGCAAACCACCAAAACCTACAACTATATTCAGACCAAGTCCCAGAACAACATACATAAGAGCTGTTGTCATAATACTGGTTTGGTACATAGACATTATAAAGGGATAAATAATAACAATTAAAAGCAAAGCTACTATTGCTGAAGTTTTTACCCTTTTGTTTTTCATATATTTGCTGATCTTTTCATTAAAGGGATTCTTTGTTGAATCAGATCCTTTTGCATCTCTTCTTTCCAAAAGGTATTTCCATAAAATGGACAGGAAAAAAGTACCTACTCCTACATACAGGAGGTTCATCCAGCGCCAGATGACAGTATCAGTTATGGTGTTCACCTTCATGACCAACAGAGGGAAGGTCAGAAACATAAACCATAAAGAAGTCAAAAAGGCTCTTTTTAATTCTTTTATACTAAACATTATTGTGTCTCTCTTTTAGGGAATCAGACTTTTTCATTTTCTTTCCGTCCAAGCAGTCCGGAAGGTTTGAAAATCAGAATAAGTACCAGGATGATAAAGGCAAAAGCATCTTCATAATCACTGGATATGTAGCCAGTACCGAAACTCTCGGTCAGACCAAGAACAAAACTACCCAAAACGGCACCGGGAATACTTCCTATTCCACCCAGAACTGCGGCAACAAACGCTTTAATACCGGCAATAAATCCGATGTAGAAGTTTATCTGTCCAGTATGTGAACTGATAAGGACACCCCCCAAAGCCGCAGTTGCAGAACCGATTAAAAAAGTGACCATAATTACTTTGTCTACATTGATTCCAACAAGTTGAGCCATATCTTTGTCTTGTGATGTGGCTCTCATGGCTTTCCCCATTTTTGTAAATTTAATGAGAATCGTCAGCAACACCATAACCACGGTTGTCGATACGAGAATTAAAAACTGAGAAGTGCTGATAAGGTGCTCGACTGGTGCAAGAAATTTTAAACTAGGTAGCAAGTTCGGAAATGGTAGAAAATCAGAAGTTTGCGCTAGCAGAACATAATTCTGCAAAAAGATAGACACACCAATGGCACTGATAAGAGCAGAGAGCCGAGGTGCATTTCTCAAAGGCCGGTACGCTATTTTTTCAATTGTGATACCATAGGCAGCAGAATAAATGATTGCGGCCAATGAGGCGATCACAAAAATTAAGACAGGATTCAAACCGGTTAATGCAAGGGCTCCACCGATGATGAGAGCGGTAAAGGCACCTATCATATAAATCTCACCATGGGCGAAATTTATGAGTTTGATGATACCATAGACCATAGTGTATCCCAGAGCAATTAATGCATAGATACTACCTCTGGTCAGTCCACCTAACAGAAGGGAAAAAAAATACTCGAGGTTCATGAATTTTTACAGCTCCTATATTTGAAGTACCTCATCACAAACCGAAAGCAGATACCAATGGTATCTGCTCTGGTTTATGATGAGGCTATATCAGAAAATCTTACTTCAATTCTACGTAAGAACCGTTCTGAACCTGGTATATAGCAAAACCTACACCAATCGCATCACCATTCTGGTCAAAACTGATCTTTCCAAGAGGAGTGTCTACATACTCACTTTTAAGAGCAGCATCGATAGCTGCATAGTCTGTTGACCCAGCTTTTTCAATAGCATTTATTACTGCAAGTGTCGCAGCATAGGCATTCAGAAAGAATGCACCGGGCTCTTCACCATATTTTGCAATGTGATCTTCAGTAGCTTTGATAGCCAGTGGATTGGATGTTGTATCAACAGGTCCTGTGGCATAGGCACCTTCTGAATATTCACCGGCGACTTTAATGAAAGTGTCGTCTTTTACTCCATCATCAGACAAGAAAGGAATATCAAGATTCTTCTTTTTCATCTGGCTAATCAGCTTGGACGCTTCAGGATGGTATCCACCAAAAATCAGAGCCTCAGCTCCTGAGTTGGCAACTTTGTTGATGATGGCAGAATAATCTACAGCACCAACCTGGATTCCTTCAAACATAACAACTTCAACACCGGATTCGTTTTCCAGAAGAGCGTTACAGAACTCTGCAAAACCTTTTCCATAGTCACCTTTGTCATGAAGAACAGCAATTTTCTTCAGTCCCAGTGTATTGACTGCAAAGTCGACTTCTACGTCAGCCTGAGCGTCATCAGGAGCTATAGTTCTGAAAAAATTGGGGTAATCTCCGCTTTTTGTTAAAGGGGGATTTGTTGCAGAAGGAGAAACTGTAATAATATTCTCATCTTTATAGATACCCAGAGCTGATTTTGTTGCACCACTGCAAATGTGTCCAATAACAGCTACAACATTTTCACCAATCAGCTTGGCAGCTGTGTTTGTGGCTACTTCAGGTTTACAAACATCATCTTCAATGACAAGTTCGATCTGTCTTCCCAGAACTCCACCGTTGGCATTATACATTTCAACAACAAGCTCTGCAGCTTTAACAGAAGGAAGACCATAGGATGCAAGGTCACCTGAATGAGCACCTGCAACACCAATTTTGATTGTACCTGTTTCTCCCTGACCATTGGCAAAAGCACCAAAAGTTACGAAAGAAATCAGCAGTAAGACTAATAGTTTTTTCATTTTTTCTCCTTATCCGGTTTTTAACCTGATTTTCTTTTAAGGTATGGTTATTTTTATAAGATTAAAAGACTGAATTGTCAATGTTGAGGATTTTGTGTTATCTATATTCGATAAAAAACATTTTATGTATATTAATTCATAGTTTTACATAAAATATCTGTCAGTAATTTTCATTTTTGATTGAAATATTTAGTTTTTTTACAAATTTTTAACATGCATTATATGGAAACCTAGTGTTTTTCAGTTAATATTAGCAAATAGTGTTTTATATATTGATTTTAATCCACTGTTTTATGTCTGAAATTGTCTTGAATTTGAGTATTAATTAAACAAAAAACGACAAAAGATACATAATTGTTGTTTTCGCAACGCTAAAAGTAGGGAACCAAGCTATAGAAAGAATGATTCTTTTCATTTTTATTGATTTTACAGAATCGAATTATATGATTTTAACGAAGCCCGGCTCAACAAATAGGAACCGGACCTGTTCCTTTGATATCAAAGAGGGGTGCCTCCAATATCGCGACGATAGACAGAGTTTTTGAACTTGATAAGAGAGAGGTCCTTGTAACATTGCTCTCTAGCCGAAGCCAGGTCCTGAGCGGTGGCAACCACATTTAAGACTCTTCCCCCTGATGTAATAAGAGTGTCTCCTTGTAGGGCTGCTCCGGCTATGTAGACATCACTTTCACAATTTTCAATTCCCTCAATGGGAAAACCTTTTTTATAGCTCTCAGGATATCCGCCAGAGGCCATTACGGCACAACAGCAATATCCCTTCTTCCATTTCAAAGTCACCCTATCCAAGGATGAATTCACAGTACTTTCAATTAAATCAAGAAGATCCGAGTCCATGAGAGATAAAACGGCTTGTGTTTCCGGATCTCCCATTCTCAAATTGTATTCCAAGAGGTAAACACCCTTATCTGTAATCATCAGTCCAAAAAATATGATACCGGAGAATTGTAGTCCCTCCATTTCTAGACCCTTGAGAGTCGGTATCATGATTTCAGTTTTGAAAATATCCATGACACACTCATTGACATGAGGATTGGGTGCGATAACTCCCATTCCTCCTGTATTGGGACCACTCTCCCCTTCTCCAATTTTTTTATGGTCCTTGGCACTTAAAAGGGGTAATATAGTTTTTCCATCATAAAAGGAGAGTATTGAAGCTTCTAATCCTTCCAGGTACTCCTCAATGACAATGCTATTTCCTGCATCTCCAAATTGCCGGACGGCCATGAGCTGGTTCAGAGCCTCTAAGGCATCGGGTTTCTCCTTGCATATAAGGACGCCTTTACCCGCTGCCAGGCCATCGGCTTTTAATACAATGGGATACTCACACTCTTCCAGATACTGGGCCGCCAGATCAAGGGAATTGAAATTCCTATAGTCCGCTGTTTTTATGCCATATTTCTTCATGAAATCTTTAGCTAAACATTTGCTACCCTCTAAAAGAGCGGCGTCTTTATGAGGTCCCAATACGGGAATCTTTTTTTCAATGAAAACATCGGCAATTCCCGCAACCAGCAGATCTTCTGATCCGGGAACAACAAGTGAAACACCTTCTTTCACGGCAAAATCGGCTAATTCATGAATACTGTGAAAGGGAACATTTTCACATTTATCGATCTTTGCTGTTCCACCGTTCCCTGGTGCACAATAGATTTTACTGACTCTGCTGTTTTGAAGGAGTTTACTAATGAGGGCATGTTCTCTACCCCCGCTTCCTGTTATTAAAATTTTCAACTGATTGTCCCTTTAGTGTTTGAAATGACGCATTCCTGTAAATATCATGGGAATACCCTTAGCATTACAGGCTTTGATTGAATCTTCGTCTCTGATAGAACCGCCGGGTTGAATGATGGCTCTGATTCCTTTTTCTGCACAAAGAGTGACAACATCATCAAAGGGAAAGAATGCATCAGAAGCCAGAACTGTACCATCTCCTGCACGTTCGATGGCCTGCTGTGCTGCCCAGATTCTATTTGTCTGCCCCGTTCCGATTCCGGTGGCTTTCCCCTCTTTTACGACAACGATGGCGTTGGATTTTACATGCTTTACAACTTTCTGGCCGAAGACTAAATCCTCTTTAAGTGAATCATCAGGTGTTGTATCGGTTACAACTTTATAATCATTGGAAAAACTGAGGTCTGCGTCCTGAATCAGAATACCGCCATCCACTTTCACAACATCCAGGGGATCAGAGGGTTTGGCCGTTGTTTGAATGATACGTAAATTCTTCTTTTTACGAAGTGTTTCAAGTGCGCCCTGGGTAAATGAAGGAGCAACCACAATCTCCAGAAATGTTTTTATCATCTCCTGTGCCGCTTCTTCTGTGACTTCACCATTAATAGCCACAATTCCCCCAAAAATAGAAACAGGATCACAATCATAGGCTCTTTTATATGCTTCTGCCGCATCCCGGCCAAGAGCGACCCCACAGGGAGTCGAATGTTTCAAACCACAACAGACCATCTGATCAAACTCATTGACGATTTTCCAGGCAACATCCATGTCCCGGATGTTATTAAAGGAAAGCTCTTTACCACCCAGCTGCTTAAAGTCGGCAAAGGCACCTCCACCCCAGGTGTTTGTATAAAATGCCGCTTTCTGATGAGGATTTTCCCCATAGCGAAGGTCCATATTTTTAGCATAGGATCCATTTAAAAATGCCGGCATTTCCTCTCTTCCCAGCAAAAATTGACTAATTGCACCGTCATAGGCAGATGTCAGGTTAAAGACTTTACCAGCTAATTCCTTTCTTGTTTCATAGCTGACATCGCCCTCGCTCTCCATTTCCTTCATGACTGTTTCATAATCTTCAGTATGACAAAGGACGGTCACATCCTGAAAGTTTTTAGAGGCAGAACGCAGCATTGTAGGTCCACCAATGTCTATGAATTCCACTTTCTCTTCAAAACTCTTATCTGTATCAACTTCATCAAAGAAGGGATAAAGGTTTACCACAACCATATCGATGGTTCCTATTCCTTCATTCTGGAGAGTCGTCATATGTTCTTCATTATCACGAATTGCCAGGATTCCCCCATGGATCACCGGGTTCAGAGTTTTTACCCTGCCATCGAGCATTTCCTTGGCACCAGTTATGGCAGAGACTTCCAGAGGAGACAAACCGTGTTCGCTTAAATACCGGAATGTGCCTCCCGTAGAGATAATTTCCCAACCCTTTGACTTGAGGAATGTAGCCAATTCCAAAATTCCATCTTTTTTATAAACACTAATAAGAGCTCTTTTCATTATTCCCTTCCCTGTTTTAGGTTTTTTTCTGATTTTTTGATAATACGGTCTACGGCATCGACGATAAGGATGTGTTCTTCTTCCAAAATCCTTTTTTGAAGTGATTCCGGGCTGTCAGATTTAAGAACAGGAACTTCCCGCTGCAAAATGACTTCTCCCGTATCAATCCCCGCATCCACAGAGTGGACCGAGCATCCACTCTTCTCACAACCACTTAAAATGACCGCCTGGTGAACCTTCATTCCATGCATACCCTTTCCACCAAAGTCTGGAAGTAAGGAGGGATGTATATTAATGATCCTGCCCGACCAGCGATTGATGAAGGAAGGACTGAGTATGGAGAGAAACCCTGCCAGGACAATCAAGTCTGTATCCTTTGGGATCTTTTCCAGGATCTTTTCCGATAGATTTGTTCCCCAGGTCTTCCTTTCTATGAGAAAGCTGTCAATATTTGAATTTCCTGCTCTCACCAGGGCATAAGCCGGCCTGTCTGCTATGACTGCGATAATTTCGGCCTGGAGTTTCTTTAATTTAACAGCATCCAGCAGGGATTGTAAATTGGATCCGCCACCAGAGACTAAAACGACTATCTTAAACATATTTTCTCATCTGCTGATGTGATTTCCCCAAGGACCGAGACTGATTCACCCAGAGTTTCCAGTGAGGACACAATCTCATCCTTTTGTTCAGGATGAACGATCAAGACAAACCCGACACCCATGTTAAAGGTACCCCACATTTCATCTTCCGGTACACCCTTTTCTTGAAGCCAATTGAATATGGGTGAAACAGGTACGGATGCTTTATTGACTTCGGCACACAGACCCTCTGGAATGGTCCGGGGAAGATTCTCGGGAAGTCCTCCGCCTGTAATATGAGCCAGTCCAGTGATCGCACCGGGGTAAGATTCAAGGATCTTAAGAACGTTTCTGACATAGACTCTCGTGGGTTTCAAAAGTTCTTTATATACGGGTTCTCCTTGAAAATCTTCATCCAGGTCAGTGACAAGAGATCGAATCAGGCTAAAACCATTACTGTGGACTCCGCTTGAGGTCAATCCAAGGATAATATCCCCTTCTTTGACCGCATTGCCATTTATGATTTTATCTCCTTCAACAGCTCCGACACAAAAACCGGCCATATCGTAGTCTCCATCTTTATAGAAACCGGGCATTTCTGCTGTTTCTCCTCCAACGAGAGCACAATCAGCCTCTTTACAGGCTTTTGCCATACCGCTGACAATCTGGCTTGATACATTGGAATCCAGTTTTCCACAGGCCAGATAATCCAGAAAGAAGAGAGGTTTGGCTCCCTGGCATAGGATGTCATTGGCACACATGGCAAAACAGTCCTGGCCAACTGTATTATAAATTCCTTTGGTAAAGGCAAGGACAAGTTTTGTACCGACGCCATCAGTGCCCGAAACCAGTACCGGATTTTTATAATCTTTTAAGGCATAAAGGGATGCAAAGCTTCCCAATCCGTTGAGAACATTCTCATTATGTGTATCCGATACCATTGATTTGATCTTATCGACGGCCTTATAACCTTCTTCTTTATCCACTCCAGAGTCTTTATATGTGTGCATTCATACCTGTCCTATTTGAATTGTTGATTTTACTTAATTATTGGGTGTTAGGGGGTAGGTCCCTGTAAGACATCCATTACAAAAATGCTTTTCCTTCGTACTCAAGGCCCTTGTCAGACCGTCCAGGCTGATATAACCCAGGCTGTCGGCACCAATTTCTTTGCAAATTTCCTCAACATCACGTCCTGTGGCGATGAGCTGTTCCGTATCGGGGGTATCGATCCCAAAATAACATGGATATTTAATGGGCGGTGAAACAATCCCCAGATGAACTTCTGAAGCACCGGCTTTTCTCATGAGAGCCACAAGATGACGGCTTGTAGTCCCCCTGACAATTGAATCATCAATGAGGATTACCCTTTTACCTTCTACGACAGATTTAACAACATTCAATTTCACCGACACGGCTTTTTCCCTTAATTCCTGGGAAGGTGAAATGAAGGTTCTTCCAATATACCTATTTTTAATGAATCCCATTTCAAAGGGGATTCCAGAGGCTTCAGAATAGCCAATAGCCGCAGAGATCCCCGAATCGGGGACGGCAACAACCATGTCGGCATCTATGGGATGTTCTTTAAAGTACTCGGCTCCACATCGTTTTCTGGCCTGCATGACATTGATATTGTCTATTTGACTGTCTGGTCTGGCAAAATAGATGTATTCAAATATACAAGTGGAAAGTTTTGATGAACTGTCATGCCCCAGTGAGGTCACTCCATTTTCATCGATTACGACAATTTCTCCCGGCTCAAGGTCCCGGATGAATTCCGCACCCACAGTATTCAAGGCACAAGACTCTGATGAGAGGATCCATGTGTTATCCAATTTTCCAAGGCAAAGAGGACGAATTCCGTAAGGATCTCTTACTCCAATCAGTTTATTGTCGATGAAAAGAACGATGGCATAAGACCCTTTGATGGCTCCTGCGGCCTCACGCACAGCCTTCTCTATACCTTTAACGGCCCCTCGGGCGATCATATTCAGGATCACCTCTGTGTCGCTTGTAGTTTGAAAAATGGCTCCGCCGTCTTCCATAAGAGACCTGATAATTTCTGAGTTCACCAGATTTCCATTATGAGCGACCGCAAGGGAACCCAGTTTACAATGTCCTTCCAGTGGTTGAGCATTTTCGAGATTACTATTACCTGTTGTTGAGTAACGTACATGTCCTATGGCGGCATTCCCACCATTTAATTCTTTCACAGACTCATCCCGGAATACCTCAGAGACGAGGCCCATGCCTTTTATGGTTGTCAGGGTCCCCTCTCTGTTTACCGTTATTCCTGCGCTCTCTTGGCCTCGGTGCTGCAATCCTAGAAGCCCCAGATATGTCATTTCTCCAGCAGGACACTCTGTGGATGAATAAACACCGAATACACCACACTCTTCATGAAGCTTGTCATCAACTGAAACATCATCGGATGGAATCATGTATATTATCCTTTTTCTACACGGGAAAGAATTTCTTTATACGCTTCCTGAACATCACCAAGATCTCTTCGAAATCTATCTTTATCCAGCTTCTGGTTCGTGTTTTTATCCCAGAATCGGCAAGTATCAGGGCTGATTTCATCGGCCAGTAAAAGAGTTCCATCGGCTGTTTTTCCAAATTCAAGTTTGAAATCGATGAGACGAATGCCCTGTTTGTCAAAGAAATCCATCATGATCTTATTGATATCCCTGGTGATGGCATAAATTTTCTTGAGTTCATCATATGTTGTAAGCCTCATGGCCACCGCATGATCATCATTGATGAGGGGATCACCGTATTCATCATTCTTATAACAAATTTCAAAAATTGTGTTGGGAATTTCAGTCCCCTCTTCAATCCCGAGTCGCTTGGCCATACTTCCGGCAATGACATTGCGGACAATGACTTCCAAGGGAACGATTGTTACGGCTTTGCACAATTGGTCTCTCTCATTCAGTTTTTCGATAAAATGAGTTGGAATCCCTTTTTCTTCAAGAATTTCAAAAAGGACAGTTGTGATAGAATTATTGAAAATCCCCTTATCCGCAATCTGACCTTTTTTTTCTCCGTTAAACGCAGTGGCGTCGTCTTTATAGCTGACAATAACGTAGGCTGGATCATTTGTTGCATAGACCTGTTTCGCCTTGCCTTCATACATCATATTCTCTTTACTGATACCCTTCATAATTCGACTCCTCCGCTGTTATCGGCTATAAATTTTTCTTTCATATTTTTTCTGTACTCAATTAATTTGTTCTTTATATCGGGGTACTTCAAAGCCAGGATCTGAACTCCCAGCATGGCGGCATTATAAGAATTATTGACCCCGACGGTCGCCACTGGGATGGCTTTCGGCATTTGTACTATTGAGAAGAGAGAATCCATCCCCTGAAAAGCCGCATCCAGGGGCACTCCTATGACTGGTAGAATGGTCTTAGATGCCACGACACCAGGAAGATGAGCCGATAATCCTGCCCCGGCAATGATAAATTCACAACCTTCAAGTTCCAGCCTTTGAATGACTTCTGTCAATTTTTCCGGAACCCTGTGGGCAGAAAGAATGTGTGCTTCATATTCAATGCCAAACTCCTGCAGACAAACTGCCGCCCCTTTCATTTTATCCTGATCAGATCTGCTACCGAAAAATATTGCACATTTCATCGTTTCTCCTCATTCCATTATTTAAAATACTGCACACCTGATTCAAATAGACTCTGATGTTTATCGCCAGGAATATTCATAAAATTATCATTTGTGAACCGCTCAGAATGCCCCATTTTTCCAAGAATTTTTCCGCAGGCAGAGCTGATCCCTTCAATGGCAAGGTCGGAGCCATTGGGATTAAACAGTGGGTTCATGGTGGCTGCTCCCTGATCATCACAGTATTGAAAGGCGATTTGTCCATTTTTCTGTAGATCCTCTAAAATATGAGGATTCCCAGTAAAACGCCCCTCACCATGAGAGATGGCAATTGTATGCACATCTCCGGGATTCATATTTGCAAGCCAGGGAGAATTACTGCTGATGACTCGAGTATGCACCATCTTAGAAATATGCCTATTGTTGATATTTCTAATCAGCGTGGGAGAATCTTTGTCGAGTTCCCTCACCGTTCCATAGGGAAGTAGTCCCGATTTAACCAATGCCTGAAATCCGTTGCAGATTCCCAGAATCAAACCATCTCTGTGGAGCAGATCCTCTATGGCCTCAGAAACAGCGGGATTCAAGAGTACATTGGCAATGAATTTCCCTGAGCCTTCCGGTTCATCTCCCGCGGAAAACCCACCGGACAACATAAAGATTTGAGAAGATTTAATCCCCTGAACCATTTTTTCGATACTCTCTAAAACATCCCTGCGGCTTCTATTGCAGAATACTGCACTTTGTACCATGGCTCCAGCGTTCTGAAAGGATCTCTGTGTGTCATATTCACAGTTCGTTCCCGGGAAAATCGGTATAAAGACACGGGGAGCTGCGCTTAAAATAGGTTTCTTTCCTGAGAACATCTTCTTATTCAGTGGAACGGTACAGTCTTCGGCATCTTTGGTATCGGGATCATCGGGGAAAACAGGCTCCAATGTTCCCTTCCAGGAGTTTAAGGCTTCATTCAGGGCAATCGTGTATTCAGAGAATCGAAGTTCCTCCTCTTTAATGGTCTGTCCCAGAACGATTAACTCGGGATGAGAGTCCATCAACGTTTGGTCATCCGATTCAAATAGGATGTCACCATTGCCCTTGCTGTAGAGAGGGATATTCTGATTTGACAATTCAAAACCAATTCCGTTTCCAACAGCCATTCTAAAAAGCTGCGTAGCAATCCCCCCTTCTTTTACGGTGGATGCAGCCTGTATTTTGCCCAAATGGTTTAAAGATTCTACAAGATCGAAACCGGCTTTCAAACTATCCCATTGAGGAAGATGGAATTTGTCTGTCTTTACAGGAAGATAGTATATGGTATGTCCGAAACTCTTAAATTCAGAGGAAACCACAGTTTCTACTTTTGTTGTTGTTACAGCAAAGGATATCAGTGTTGGTGGGACATGAATATCGTGAAAGGTTCCAGACATGCTGTCTTTGCCACCAATGGCAGGTATATCCAACTCTTCCTGAGCCTTGAGAGCCCCTAAAAGAGCCGTAAATGGAAGACCCCAGTTTTGAGGATCATCACCGAGACGCTTAAAGTATTCTTGAAAGCTCAAGCGAGTATTTTTCCATTGACCCCCAGAAACCACAAGCCGAGCCAGGGAAGACACCACTGCATATACGCTGCCGTGATAGGGACTCCAGTTGGAAATCTCAGGATCAAACCCATAGGCCAGCAGACTACAGGTTTTTGTTGTTCCCTTTTGGACGGGTAACTTGTGTATGGACGCCTCGGATTCACTCAATTGGTGTTTACCACCATAGGGCATCTGGAGAGTCGACCCTCCTATGGATGCATCAAACATCTCAACAAGACCCTTCTGGGAACAGACATTCAAACTGGAAAGTATTTTTTTATACCCTTCTTTATCGGGATGAGGATCCTTTAAAAATGGATTCCGAGACCAGTTTACCGATGGTAGAACAACCTCGGTCGTCTGTCTGACGCCGTTTGTATCCAGGAATGTCCGATCCAAATCCACAATATTCTGACCTTTCCATTTGAGGATGAGACGATGAGTGTCTGTGACATCCGCAACAGGGGTCGCATCCAGGTTTTCCGATTCGGCAAATTGAATGATGCGTTCTTTATCTTCTGGGCTGACGACGACGGCCATGCGTTCCTGAGACTCGGAAATAGCCAGCTCTGTCCCGTTGAGCCCCTTGTATTTAGTCGGTATCTTGTCTAAATCTATGATCAGGCCGGGGCTTAGTTCTCCAATGGCTACGGAAACACCGCCGGCACCGAAATCATTACATTTTTTTATAAGCTTTGTGACTTCTGGATTACGAAAAAGCCGTTGTATTTTTCGCTCTTCAGGGGCATTTCCCTTCTGTACTTCCGCACTGCAGCTCTGAAGTGATTCCAGGTTGTGTTCTTTGGATGATCCCGTTGCACCACCACAGCCATCCCGGCCTGTTTTACCACCGATGAGGATGACCACATCTCCGGCCACAGGGGATTCTCTGCGGACCATGTATTCAGGGACGGCTCCTACCACGGCTCCTACTTCCATCCTTTTGGCCTTGTATCCCGGATCATAGATCTCTCTGACAAAGCTGGTGGCAAGGCCAATTTGATTTCCATAAGAACTATACCCGTGGGCGGCGGTTCTACAGATGTATTTCTGGGGCAGTTTACCCGGGAGTGTCTCTTCCATATTTTCGCAGGGATCAGAGGCTCCGGTGATTCTCATGGCCTGATAGACATAAGACCTGCCGGAAAGAGGATCCCTTATCGCACCACCGATACAGGTCGAGGCACCACCAAAGGGTTCTATTTCTGTGGGATGGTTATGTGTCTCATTTTTAAACATCAACAGCCAGGGCTCATCTCTCCCATCTACATCCACATTGATTCTGACACTGCAGGCATTGATTTCCTCAGAAACTTCCAGATCATCCAGAAGTCCTTCCTTTCTCTGTCTTTTTGCAGAGATTGTTGCCAGATCCATAAGGGTCATGGGTTTTGCTTCACGGTCGCATAGGGTTCTAATGCTTTTGTAATGATCCAGAGTATTTTGAAGGACTTCATGAAAACCGTCGGCAGGAAGGGTTATTTGTTTGATTTCCGTCTCAAAAGTGGTATGCCGGCAATGGTCGGACCAATAGGTGTCAAGGACACGGATTTCTGTTTCGCTGGGGAATCGTTTCTCTGTCTCAGAAAAATACTTCTGACAGTGAATGATATCATCGGCCGACATGGCCAGGCCCATGGAAGATCTAATTTCTTCGGCATCCTGTGCATTAAAATTCTCAAGGACAGGAACCTCGGATGGTAATGAACCTAGATCAAAGAGAGAATGATCACTCAAATCCTTTTCCCTGGACTCCACGGGATTAATGCAATATCTCTTGATTCTACTCAGCTCATCTGAACTGATTGGACCCTCGACTATGATGAGGCGGCTACTTCTGACAACACCTGACCATTCTGGAAAAATCAGATGTATGCATTGGGCGGCGGAATCGGCTCTCTGGTCAAACTGACCGGGTAAAAACTCTATTCCAAATTGATGTTCTTCCTGGGGCATTTTTTCAAGGATTATATCCGATGGAATCTCGGAGAATACGGACGATGTAATCCTTGAAAGCTGTTTCTCATCAAGATCTGTCAATTCATAGATATTGATCAGTCTGATTCTGTTGATGCTCTTGATACCGAGAGTCTGGATGATCTCCGACTTCATGGCAGCTGCTTCACTGTCTCGACTCTTTCTTTTTTCTACTAAAACTCGGGAAAAATCATTCATGCCTTAATGCATACCTTTTTTAAAACCTGAAGAGGGACTCTCCGGTCTCAATGAATAGATTTCTGTCATGAATAAAGCTTAAAAAACAGTAGAAAAACCGGTTCTGACAAACATCAGAATTAATAAAAAGAGGATCTCATTGACTTATAGTTGATCCTTTACGGGGATCAGTAGAAACTCTCGAATCCATATTATCCGGAATATATAAGCTTTATCTTTTCAGGTCTCAACACTAGCACTAAAAATGTTTAAGTTCAACATGTCTGACAAGTGGTTTATAAGGTTTATCTCCCTCTTTTTCTTCCGGGTTCATCCCCTTATTTCAGGACTCTATCTTGGGGTAATGCCATAAATATACATACATATGAATACATATCCGTAGGATTCATGAGAAAAAGAGCGGAATAGTAGATTATTTATTCAAAACCGCTACAAATCTACTCCGGTTTCTGCTATAAATAAAAAAATCAATTTATCCGAATGGAGATCACTATGAAAAAATTTTTATTACTCTCATTGACTCTGATCCTGAGTATAACGGCAGTGTTTGCCGGAGGACAAAAAGAGGACAGCAATGTTATTGTTATCGCTTCTGATGCAACCTGGCCCCCTATGGAATTCCTGAACGAAGATAAAGAAATCATCGGTTTTGATGTTGATATGCTGGAAGCAGCTGCTAAAGCTGGTGGATTTGAAATCAAAATAGTCAATACAGCCTGGGACGGAATCTTTGCCGGCCTGGCCAATGGTAATTATGATGCCGTATGTTCTTCTGTAACAATTACAGAAGAAAGAAAAGCCTCTATGGATTTTTCTGTTCCCTATATCAATGCAGGACAGGTTCTCATTGTTTCTCAGGATTTAAGCGGAAAGTCAACTCTTGCTGATATGGCAGGAATGTCTCTTGGTGCTCAAATTGGAACAACCGGTGCCATTGCGATCTCTGATGCTGGAAATATTGAACTGAAAACCTATGATGAACTGGGTCTGGCTATTGAAGACCTGGCCAATGGCAATATTGACGGTGTTGTTGCAGACAGCCCCATTGCAGCAGACTATGTTCTTGGTAATGATACCTACAAATCCAAACTGAAAATTGTTGGTGAGCCCTTCACTGATGAATTTTACGGTGTGGCTGTGAAAAAAGGAAATAGTGAAGTTCTTGACAAATTGAATGCCGGTCTGAAAGCCGTCATCGAATCCGGCGAAAGAGACGAGCTGGTCAATAAATGGCTTCGCTAATTGATAATAATCATACCCGTATCGAAGTAACAGACGGAGCCCTTATCCCTGCAAAAGGCAATAAGGGCCTCTTCTCTTCCTGGCAGATTACTTTTTTTGGAGCGATCCTGATCCTGATCCTGCTTCCTGTATTGAAACCGGATCCATACTGGAGGATATTGAAATTTCTTCCTGATGGAATATTCATTACGTTTCAGGTCACTTTCATGGCCATTGTGTGTGCAACCTTTATTGGTTTGCTCACAGGTCTTGGTCAGATATCCAGGAGTGTTCTCTTTAATCGTATAGCTACCATTTATGTAGAGTTGATCAGAGGTATCCCTCTTCTGGTGCAATTATTCTATATCTACTTTGCCTTGGGTAAGTTTTTGAATATCCAAGGTATGGTAGCTGCGGTCATTGCCATGGCCGTCTGTTACGGTGCCTATATGGGTGAAATTTTCAGAGCAGGAATCCAATCTATTCCCAGAGGACAGATGGAAGCCGCCATAGCCTTGGGGATGTCTAGGGGGCAGGCTATAAGACTGATTATCCTTCCCCAGACGATGAGGGTCATCCTTCCTGCAATAGGAAATGAGTTTATTGCTCTTTTAAAAGATTCATCACTGGTTTCTGTGTTGGCAATATCAGATCTTCTGCGCAGGGGACGGGAATTTGCTTCCACCTCTTTTCTCTACTTCGAGAGCTATACAATGGTTGCTCTGGTCTATCTGGTGTTTACACTATTCCTGTCCAGACTTGTAGCCATGATGGAAGAAAGGATGGAACTACGTGGAAAATAGAATCAGTATTAAGAACGCTGTCAAAGATTTTGGTATCGTTATGGCATTGAATGATGCCAGTCTGGATATAAAACGTGGTGAAGTTGTCCTGATCATCGGTCCTTCCGGGAGTGGAAAAAGTACTTTACTGCGAAGTGTGAACAGACTTGAAGTTTTGACATCGGGTGAAATCTTTATTGATGGAGCCAGTGTTACCAATCCCGATAGCGATATCAGGCTCATAAGGGAAGAGGTTGGAATGGTATTTCAAGACTTCAACCTTTTTCCTCATTTATCTGTTTTGGATAATATTACTATTTCACCTAGAAAGGTGAAAAATGAGCCTAAAGCAGAGGCCGTTGAGAATGCCATGCGCCTATTAAAACAGGTTGGTCTCCAGGAAAAAGCCGGTTCATACCCGGGAGAACTCTCGGGAGGACAAAAGCAGCGTGTCGCCATTGCCAGAGCCCTGGCGATGAACCCCAAGGTGATGCTTTTTGACGAGCCCACATCCGCCCTGGACCCTGAGATGGTCAAGGAAGTACTAGATGTAATGTTGGATCTTGCAAAGAACGGAATGACCATGATGGTTGTATCCCATGAAATGGGTTTTGCAAGAGCCGCCGCTGACAGGGTTATTTTTATGGATGAAGGACAGATTATCGAAGAAGGTAGTCCTTCTGAACTCTTTGATAATCCTAAAGAAGAGCGTACAAAAAAGTTTTTAAAACATATCCTTTAATGATCCACGGGACGCTGTCTTTACGGCGTCCCTTTTTTTAGCTATGAATCCTAATAAACTGGTGGCTCATCGGGAGTAAATCTTTTAGAATGACAATATGCTGAAAGAATATAGAACTCTCCTGCCCTATTACAAAGAATATAAATTCAAATATCTTTTTGGCCTCCTTTGTTTAACTGTGACAAATGCTGGTCAATTGATGATTCCCCAATACATCCGTCGAAGTTTGAACCTCATGACTGAAGATCAGATAGATACCCGCTCTGTGTTGAAGCTTGTGGCGACGATGGTCGTAGTAGCCTTTATTATAGCCCTGGGACGATTCTTTTGGAGATACTTTATTCATGGGGCATCCCGCAGGATAGAGAAAGAGTTGAGGGGCCAAATCTTTTATCATCTGCTGGAAATGAGTTCTTCCTTCTTCGGAAAAAATAAAACCGGCGACATTATGGCAAGGATGACAAATGACATGAAAGCCATAAGGATGGCCAGTGGCATGGCCCTCGTTGCCTTTGTGGACGGATTATTCATGGCCCTAGCCATATTGTGGATACTGTTTTCACGGTATCCCCGTCTGGCGGCAATCACCATACTCCCCCTGCCTCTCATCACCATAGTGGTTCTTTTTATGGGTTCTTTTTTAGGAGAGAGATTCAGACAGGTACAGGCGAAGTTTTCTGATTTGACATCCAGTGTTCAGGAAACGATGAGCGGTATTCGTGTTTTAAAATCCTTTAACAGGGAAGATCATGCCCTCAAAGAATTCAATATTGTCAACGATAGCTATATCAAAGCCAATATATCACTGGTTAAAATATGGGGTCTCATGACTCCGTTAACAGGTTTTTTAACGGGATTAACAGCCTGTCTCCTCTTATTTTTCGGAGGTCGGATGGTCATATGGGGAGAATTGAACCCGGGTGACTTTGTTGCCGTCATGGCTTATTTAGGGATGTTGGCTTGGCCCATGGTAGGAGCCGGATTTACGGTCAACCTCATACAGCGCGGTGCCGCATCACTTCAAAGAATCAATCAGATCCTCGATGAGAAGGCTGAAATACGCAATGTCCCTAATCCATTGGACGTTGACCCATTCAAAGAGCTTGAAATTCAAAATCTGAATTTCCATTATGGAGAGGATCCTATTATCAATGATCTTTCTCTTAAAATCACAGCTGGTGAGACCCTGGGAGTTCTTGGCCGCACAGGGAGTGGTAAATCGACACTCATCAATCTTTTGCCCCGTATTCTCGAGAGCCCAAGAGGAAGCATCCTCTATAATGGGATGGAGATTCACAACCTTGAATTATCATCCTTAAGAAAATCTATTCTACTGATACCCCAGGAAGCGTTTTTGTTTTCGGCCAGCATCCTAGAAAACATCCTCCTTGGCAAAAAAGATGCCACAGAGAAAGAGGTTCAGGAAGTCATTGAAATGACGACCTTAGACAGAGATCTTAAAAACTTTCCCAATGGGGTGGACACCCAGGTTGGGGAAAAGGGCATTTCTCTTTCTGGAGGACAAAAACAGAGGATTGCCCTGGCTAGAGCTCTCATAGCCAATCCACAGGTCCTCATTCTGGATGATGCCCTCTCTGCAGTAGACACGAAAACGGAGGAATTTATATTATCCAGATTTTTTGCAAGAAGAGAGGGACTCACAAGTATCCTTATTTCACACAGGGTCTCTACACTTATGAATGCTGGCAACATCATCGTCCTTGAAAAAGGCCGTATTTCCCAAAAGGGAACTCATCAGGATTTGATACAAGAAAAAGGCCTGTATCAAAGTATTTACAAACTGCAATCATTGGATAAATCATGAAAACACCCGAGATGAACGGAAAAGAAATTGATTCCCGCATTATAAAAAAACTCATGAGATTCACCAAAAAGTACAGACATTGGTTCATCATGGCCATGGCAGCCCTGATCCTTTCCACTGTTGCAGAACTCATGCTTCCCATTATTCTTCAGCAAAGCATTGATAAAAACATCATTGCACGCTGGACCTGGTTAGATTCATCCATAGAAAATTCGGAAGAACTCATTCGAAATCATGATGTTTTCAAGAGTGAAGATGGAAGATACTTTATTTTAGAAAGTGAACTCAAATCACTCAGCAGCAGTCAGAGAACTCAGTTTCAAGAAGAAGGAATGCTGGCCCTGGAAAGTTGGTATGTTTTCCCAAAGGAAAATATACCTAAGCAGCAATTTGAATCAACCATAGCTTTTGTCCCACTGGACAGTGAGATGACCGCAATTCCCCATAGTCAGCTAAAGACACTTGATCAGGGTGACTACAGGTCCATCAGGGCTTTTGATATTCATATTCTCAAAAAGAGAGCCTGGCAGTATTTCTTCCTCTTGAGTATGATTTTACTCTTTACCTTCCTTCAAATTTTCTCCATGTCCTGGACTAGCCAGGGAGTTATGAAGGACATTCGAACGACCATGCTTTCTCATGTCATGAAGCAATCCTTGAGCTACTTGGGAGAGACTCCCATAGGATCACTTGTCTCAAGAATCACCAGTGATGTGGAAACCATCAATGAATTTTTTACCTCTGTGACCATATCCATACTCAAGGACCTGGCCATCATGGCAGGGGTACTTATCACACTCTTTTTTCTGAACCCCATTTTAGCGGTCATAACCCTATGCACCGTGCCGCCTGTACTCGTAGCAACCTTTATTTTCAGAAAAATGGCCCGAGGAGCCTTCAGACGGCAAAGGCATTGGATTTCCAGGGTGAACGGCTTCTTGTCTGAACATGTCTCAGGAATGGAAGTCATTCAAATCTTTGGAAGAGAAAAGGAAACGCGTCATCAGTTTGGAAATGACAATGAGGAACTCTTGAAGGCATCCATGTCGGAAATGTATGTTTTTGCCGTCTTTAGACCTCTTATAGATCTTTTTACTTCCCTCTCATTAGGTATTGTGATTTACACGGGTGCCAATATGCTAAACCATCATATCCTTTCCCTGGGGATACTCATTGCATTCATTGATCTGATTCAAAAATTCTACAGACCCGTTATGGATATGAGTGAAAAATTTTCAATTATGCAGTCCGCTATGGCCGGTGGAGAGCGCATCTTTGCCATGTTGGAAAATAAAAATGTGATACCCGATGATGGTTCCATTATTCCCGAAGGGAGACTCAAGGGAAAAATTGAGTTTAAAGACGTCTGTTTTTCATATAGGAAGGGAGAACCGGTTATTAAAAATCTAAGTTTTACAGCAGAACCGGGAGAAACAATTGCCATAGTGGGATATACGGGCTCTGGGAAAACGACGATAGCCTCCCTGGCTACCCGCCTTTGGGATGTCGATTCAGGCCAGATCCTTATGGACGATATTCCATTGACAGACTACAGCCTTCCCTGGCTCAGACGCTCCATTCAATCGGTACAACAGGATGTATTTCTTTTTTCAGGAACGATCAGAGACAATATACTCCTGGGCAGCCCAATAGAAGATGCACAGCTGCAAAAGGCAGCCGAAATGGTCCAGGCTGATCAGTTTATAAAGAAACTGGAGAATGCCTATGATACAGAACTACAGGAAAGAGGAAAAAACTTATCGGGAGGGCAAAAACAGCTTCTCTCTTTTGCCAGAGCCGTTGCGCATAATCCAGCGGTACTCATCCTAGATGAAGCCACAGCCAACATTGATACAGAAACAGAAAAATTGATCCAAAAGGCAATGGATAATTTGCTCATAGGACGAACGTCCTTAGTCATTGCCCATAGAATCAGCACCATCATGCGGGCCGACAGAATTTTGGTATTAACCGAAGGACAACTGGCCGAATCGGGAACTCACGAGGAGTTGCTGGCCAAAGAAGGCCTTTATTACAAGCTCTACAATTATCAGTATGCATCGTCCGATGCGGAGGATACTCTAGGGTAAAAAGACTGTTCCTTTAGCCGTTCCTTTTAAAAGATTGCTTACAATATGCTCTTTTTTACCATTGGCCAGTATCATGGGAATCCCATATTCATTGACTTTTATAGCGGCTTCAATCTTGGTTGTTATGCCCCCTGTACCAAAGCTTCCTTTATTACCGACTTCAATACGGCTGATAAGTTTTGAAGAATCTTGAATCACCTCGAGAAGCTTTGCATCGGGAGACTTAGACGGATCCTTATCATAAACACCGTCTATATCACTCATAATGAGAAGCAAATCAGCATTCCACAGATTTGCCGTCAAGGCAGCAAGATTATCATTATCACCAATTTTTATTTCATCCACACTCACTGTATCGTTCTCATTGATGATGGGTATGACTCCTTCATCCAGGAGTGTAAAAATTGTATTTCTTATATTCAAGGTCCTGTTTGGATCGGTAAAGTCTTCTTTTGTCAGAAGTATCTGACCGATAACCACAGCATATTCTTTCAACTCTTTTCTATATGAATCCATCAGTTCTACCTGTCCAATGGAACATAGGGCCTGCTTGTAATGAAGGTCTTCTTTTCTATTCCATTTACCCAGTGTAGAAACACCTGCAATACGGGCACCTGAAGAAACAATTATAACTTGACGACCTTCTTCTCTGAGCAGATGAATCTGTCCAGCTAGGTCTTTAAAAAAATCACGGTTTAAAGTTCCATCGGGGCGAGACAGAGTATTACTGCCTATCTTTACTACGACTTTTTTACTATTTTTTAGTACATCCTGGAGCATCAGTTTCTCCTTTGTTTTCTGTAATGAAACTACCATACCAAAATAGACCTGTCTAGCGATTCTAAGCGATTCAGCTTGTCATGACCGCTATCAAAACTTATAATTACCTCACCATGACTAAACATAAAATATCACTATTGCCGGAAGCTCAAGAAATCCTGAAGGATCTAAAAAAGTGGCGCAGACATTTTCATCAGAATCCTGAAATTGGACTGGATGTACCAGATACGGCAGATTATATAAGACAAGTCCTCAATGAGAATCAAATTGAGATTTTAGAAGGGGCTCCTGGACATACGGTGATTGGTTTCTTAAAGGGAGTCGATTCCCTGCATTCACTAGGATTAAGAGCCGATATGGACGCTCTTCCAATTGAGGAGAAAACGGGACTGCCCTATGCTTCCCACAGAGAGAACACCATGCATGCCTGCGGTCATGACGCCCATATGGCCATGCTGCTGGGTGCTGCTGTCCTTCTAAGGCAGAAACAGAAAACTCTACCCCAGGATACCTATTTTATTTTCCAACCCGGTGAGGAAGATCCTGGAGGAGCCCTTCCCATTATGGAATCGGGTATTCTTAAGCCACTAAAAGGCATCTTTGCTCTTCATATGGATCCTCATCAATCTTGTGGAATAGGTGGAGTCAATAGAGAAAAGGCCATGGCTTCCACCGACTGTTTTTATATAAAGCTAATTGGACGAGGTGGTCATGCCGCACTCCCCCATCAATCTGTAGATCCTATTGCCATGGCCGCTCAGGTGATCAATTCCCTTCAATTTATAGTGAGCCGGCTGATTGATCCTGTGGAGCCTGCCGTTTTGACTCTGGGAAGCATTAACGGCGGGGACCGTCCAAATGTCATTCCAGATTTCGTAACCCTATCGGGAACCATACGCACTTTTTCTGAAGATTTACGCCTTCAGATTCAACAGGAGATAAGACGAACACTGGACATGTACTGTACTCGATATGGAGCGACCTATGACCTTGAAATTGTCCCAGGTTATCCTCCCGTCATAAATACTCCTAGAATGTGCGATTTCATCCTTGAAACATCCCGGATAATGGGTGATGCTCTTGTTGTAAATGAAATGAAACAGCCTAGAATGGCCGGTGAAGATTTTAGCTATTATCTTCAAGAAATTCCCGGTGCCTTCTACTGGCTAGGATGCAGGAATGATGAGAAGGAGTGTATCTTTCCGCTTCATCACTCCAAGTTTAACCTGGATGAAGATGTTTTGCCCCTGGGAGCAAGCCTGCATTGCCTCTGTGCCCTGAACTTTCATCAGTCTTGATCTTACGGAGCAGTCCATTGAAAGGATGTGAATCATTTTTTAACGATCTTCAACAGCGAGTTAGCCTTCTGAAAGACAGAATCCTATTTGTGGGAGGGTTCAATATGGATATTCAGACAATTCCTTCCTTCAAAGCGGTTTCGGGCGACTCTGTTCCAGGTACCATAAGCATGAGTCCTGGAGGTGTGGCCCGAAACATTTCTGAAAATTGCAGTCGACTCGGATTAAACTGTTCTCTTTTCAGCCCCTATGGAGACGATAACCCCGGTGCTGTCCTCTTAAAAGAAACAAGCTTATCCGGAGTAAATACGAACAACTGCCTCTGCTTTGAGGGGGAGAAAAGCTGCAGTTATTCAGCCTTTATAGACGAGACGGGAGAAATGCTCTACGGAGTCAATGAAATGAGTCTCATGGATAGAATGACTCCAGAGTTGATGATCTCTCATAAGGAGACATTAGAACAATTTGACCATATGGTGATAGATGCCAATCTTCCCTCACAGACAATAAGGTTCTTACAGAAAACCTATTCTCATAAGATTCTACTTGTTGATCCGGTATCGGCAGTAAAAATTGTGAGGCTCAAGAATTCTATCAACTCAATAAAAACCATAAAACCGAATATTATTGAGGCAAAAGAGTTCTCTGGCCTAAGGATCGACGACGAGAACGATTATTACAAAGTGATGCAATCCTTTATTGATGAGGGAATCCTTTCGGTCTTTCTATCAGCCGGTTCTCAGGGCATCTACTATTCTGATGGAAAAATTCGGGGGAGGATGCCCCCTGTACCTGTGAAAATCAAATCGGTAACAGGGGCTGGAGACGCCGCTTCATCGGCTTTAGTCCTCTCTGTTATTTTAAATCTGAATATGATAGAATCTGCTTTTCTGGCGAATCTTGCTGCGGCATCGTCTCTGCTCTGTTCCCAGTCCATTAATAAAGAATTATCAATACCTTTCTTATCAAACCTCTGTAGGGAGTATCAATATGAATCAGAATTATCTTGATGTAAAAGAAGAAGTCGCTCAGGCCATTCAGGACGGACAAGCTGTATTGGCTCTGGAATCAACAATTATTTCTCATGGAATGCCCTATCCTGAAAATGTTGAAACCGCCTTAAAAGTAGAAGAAATTGCCAGGAAGGCCGGTGTCGTACCCGCAACCATTGCCATCATAGGCGGTCGCTTGAAGGCAGGTCTATCCCATTCTGAAATCGAATATTTTGGCAAAAAGGGGACTGATATTGCTAAAGCAAGCAGACGAGACCTCCCCTATCTTATTTCTAAGGGTTTCGATGGTGCAACCACTGTCGCTTCAACAATGATCATTGCCGAAATGGCCCAAATACCAATTTTTGCAACTGGAGGAATCGGAGGTGTGCATCGAGGTGCCGAAACAAGCTTTGATATTTCTGCAGACCTACAGGAGCTAGCTCAGACTAAAGTGGCTGTCATTTGTGCAGGAGCGAAATCCATTTTGGACATTGGACTCACTTTAGAATATTTGGAAACCCAAGGGGTTCCCGTACTCGGCTATAGAACCGAAGAATTACCCGCATTTTATACTCAAAAGAGCGGATACAAAGTGGATTATGCCATGGATTCCCCAGAGGCAATTGCCTCTTTATTAAAGGCTAAATGGGAAATGGGTTTAAAAGGTGGAGTGGTCATCGCCAATCCGATCCCAGAGGAATATTCAATGGATCCTCAAATGATCAATTCAATCATAGAAAATGCCCTGGATGATATGAAGAGCCTTGGAATTAAGGGCAAAGAATCGACCCCCTATCTTCTTGCGAGAATTGCAGAACTCTCCCAAGGGAACAGCCTCCATAGCAATGTAGAATTGGTGTATAACAATGTACGCCTGGCTTCTGAAATTAGTAAATCCTATTTCAGCAAATGATCTCGCTTCTTTCCTAAACTCTTATAAAACAAAAAGGCTGAATCCATCATTCAAGGGATTCAGCCTTTATTATCTTTATTATTGACGATTAGGAAACGGCTCTTTCAATCATATCAGACATCATAAATTGTAAGAAACTTTCAATAACTTCGGGAGAGTTTTTCTTTTCGGTTTGAAGAATTGTTCTCAAACCATGAAGGATAGCCGAAGCGACCGGAGCCGCCAGATTTCCCTGCTTGTTATTTTCTTCGAGTACTTCTTTTATTGTAGACTGCAGCAATGCGTATACATTGTCTAAGGCTTTTTCATACTTAGATCCAGCAGAACCTGCTGAAAGAATGAGCCATTCAATACGGTACTCTTTCTGTAACTCCTGAAGACTATTCAATAACCAGGAAATTTTATCATCTTCTACCAGAAGGATCTCTTTCTTTAAATTCATAAGAGCTTTAAAGAGCGGATCGATGATAGATCCAAACAAATCTTCTTTGTTTTTATAGTAGCGGTAGAGATTTCCTACGGTCATACCAGCTGATGATGCGATGGCTCTCATTGATGCCTTTTCAAAACTTTTCTTCTGAAATTCTTTTCTGGCAGAAGTAACAATCCTCTGCCTAACTGATTCTTTTAATACTTGCATATAGGACCTCCCCAATATCATCTGTAATCATAAAATAATACTAATATTTTTGTTTCATAATGGCAAATAGTGAACAATTGAGGTTCTTCACATACTATTCACAAAATGATCATAGAACTTACAAATACTGCCAAAATAGTCATATATAAACTCTCAAATATGAAAAATCACCAATCTTAAGACAGTAAACAGTTCATTGTTGTTTTTTTTATAGTAAAGATAATCACATGATACCTATATTTTATGAATAAACATCATTCATCTTTATACAAAAACCACAATTTATTTATTGTATCCTCTGAAATTAACAGATTTTAACATAATATAGATGATTTCTATATTTTATTTCAAGCATAAAAATTTATCTTGTTAAAAAAAAAGGCTACTCACACTGGAATGAAAAATGTTAGTATTTTTTCAAGGTAGTAAACAAATGAAAACAGTACTGGTGTTCGGAACTTTTGATGCACTTCATCCAGGACATGAATATTTTCTTAAAAAAGCAAAAGAATACGGTGAACGTCTCATTGTTGTGGTGGCAAGGGATAGTTTTGTTCAATCCTTCAAACATAAAAGGCCTCTTCATGATGAAATAAGCCGCCTTCATTTTATACAAAATCACCCTCTGGTCAGCGAGGCTTGTCTGGCCGACGAAGAGATTGGCCGATTTTCTATTCTTAACAGGATCAGACCGGATGTCATCTGCCTGGGCCACGATCAGTTAGCCCTTGCAGACAGCATTCACGAGTGGATGAAGCACTCAGATCATCATTATAAAATTAAGCACCTCAAACCATTCAACAGAGACTTATACAGTTCGACTCTGTTGAATAGAATCAAAGGTCAGTTAGCTCCTGAGAAATAAATGACTCAGGATTCAGCAATTTCAAACATTCTATTTATACAGTTCAGGGCTCTATCCTGAACTTCTGCATCAATATGAACATAATCTGCAGGAACAGGTGATTTTAATACTCTCAGAATCCCATCGAGAGTATTGGACTTCATGTATTTACACAGAGAGCAGGAACCCACAAACTTTCTTCCAGGTAATTCAGCTTCAATCCTCGATATAAGACCACACTCTGTCAGCATCAAAAAATGTCCGTCTTTCCGTTGTTTTACAAAATCATATAACTGGGAAGTACTTCCAACAAAGTCGGCTTTTTCAAGGACAGATGGTCCACACTCAGGATGAACCATCACTGTCAGATCATCGTATTGTTCTCTTAAGGCGTCCACTAGGGAAGGATCGTACTCTTCATGAACATAACAGGTCCCATCCCAAACTTTTATATCCTTTTTGACTCCCCTCTTCTGCATTTCATCAATGACATTCTGTCCCATCAAACGGTCTGGAACAAAATAAATTTTATCAGAGGGATATTTTTCGACAATATTATAGACATTGGATGAGGTAACGCAGGCATCACATTCGGCTTTCACATCGGCATTCGTGTTGATATAGCACAGAAATGCGTAATCTGGAAATTTCTGCTTTAACTGACGCACATCTTCACCAGTGATGCTATCGGCCAGAGAACAGGCAGGATCAGTACCGGGAATAAGAACGTCTTTGTCCGGGCTTAGAATCTTTGCTGTTTCACCCATAAACCTTACTGCGGCAAAAACAATTCTTTTTTCCTTGGCGTCACGGGCATTCTTACTCAGTTCGTAGGAATCTCCTACATAATCTGAAACAGAGTATATTATATTGGATTTTACGTAGGAATGAGCAAGAATTATTGTATTTGTCTGTTTTTTTAACTCTTCTATTTCGTTGACCTTAGGAAGATAATGCTCACAAATAGATCTAAGGTTATCTTCGGGCATCTCTCCAAACTGGATCATTTTTAACTTTTCATATAAAGAATCTACAGTCATCATATTTACTCCTGTATATAGTAGAAGATATTATAAGGGAAAGCGTCAGGGTGTTCAATGTCTGAGACTGGAAAGGAAGTCTATTCCCGTTTTCTAAAGAATGATTTTTTTTCTTTTGGAGATTTCTCATCCTTGGAAGGAGATCCCATGATTCTGGCAATAATACTCCATGTATGAGATTTCTCCAGCATCAACTTCATGATAACAGAGAGAGGGACAGAGAGGAGCATTCCCGGAATCCCCCAAATAACACCCCAGAAAACAAGACCAAATAGGACTGTCACAGTGTTCAAACGCAGTCTGTTTCCCATAATGCGGGGGTCTAGAAAATTTCCGATAATCATCTGGTTAGCCCCAAGAAATAACAACAAAATAAGGACTTGTTTGTAACTGTCAAATAAGATAAGTCCCATGATTGTGGGTAGTAAGGTGGCAATTATGGAACCGATGCTTGGTATGAAATTGAGAACAAAAGTTAGGAATCCCCAGAAAAATGCAAATTTTAATCCCAGGATGGTGCAAACAAACCATGTAATCGTACCGGTCACTAGGCTTAGGATCGTTTTTATCAACATGTAAGTGGAAACATTTTTTTGTATCTTTTCATAATCTTCCAATAAAGATTCATTCTCTCCTCCCACATATTTTAAAAACGTTTGATAGCGGCTCATTCCCGGCAAAAGAAACAAAAAATAGAGGGTAAACATCAAGAATGATGATCCGAAGCTACTGGCCCCTCTAAAAAAGCCGCTGGCGGCGGTGGTTATTACATTCCTGTTTAAGAGAGTGTTCATCCCTTCCTGCAGTGTTTCCAAATCCAGGTTGAGATATGGAAGAGATGTCAGAATGCCGGCAATGGAAAGGAATTTATTTTTAAGCTGATTGATGAGAAAGTCCTGCTGACCGAGGATTTCATTGATGGTAGATATAAAAATATTTGCGACGACCAGAATCACGGCGACAGTAAATATGGCAATGAAGGTGACAATGAGACCTGTAGGGATTTTTTTCTTTTCCAGAAACAAAACGATAGGAAGGTATAAAATACTCAACAGCAAAGCCATCACCAGAGGAAGCATGATTCCAGCCAAACTCTTCATTAAGAACAATCCGGCAACGAGGACAAGCATCAAAAGCAAGTTTCTAATAAAGAACAGCTCCTTATGGAGATCCATAGTTTTTACCCCTTAGGCAGATATTATAGTGATTTTCATTAAAATTGACACAAAATAACAGATCATAAAATAATGTTGAGATTGTATCACACAATACGATTCATTCAATCAGAATCGATGTTCCAGGGACTTTCATCTGGAGGGTTTTGTAGCCTTGAAAGCAATCTTTCCGGAATAGATTCCTGGTCAGAGCCTTGCTGAACAAGGTAGGATCGCTGAAAATAGTGATAGGCTTTCTCATGATCGCCAAGTTTTTCATATATCAGGCCTAGTCCATATAAATCCTGGGCAATACCTGGTGTATTCTCAATAAATTTGTCTTTTTCCAATGCAGAATACATAGAGAGGATTGCCTCGTCTTCCCGATTACTGAGAGAAAGAATGGAGGCAAGGATATAGTAATCACTGGCTAGTTCTGAAATATAATTTCCTTTTTGATCCAGTTTCAACGCCTTATTCATGGCTTCAAGGGCCAGATCATATTCTTTTAATGCCTTGAGAATGGCCCCGCGCACTCTCCAAACCTCACCGGCTTCTTCGCTTTTAATAGTCTTCATATCCTTTAAAACCATATCATTCCATTGAAGTGCAGATTCTGGACTGTCATTAAAGAGCAGCCATTCTGTCTTTCTATTCTGAACAAGCAATGCAAGCTCGGGAGGTACGGAATCGTCCAGGAGGTAAAAAGCCTGGTCCAGATAGACTCTGGCCTGTTCTGAATCATTGAGTCTGTCACTGGATCTGCTCATATGAATCAGAGAACGGACCATTCCCTCTATCCAATCCACCGATGAAGAGAGGGTAAAAGCCTTCCCATATAAGTGGAGAGCCGATTCAAAATTTGCCCAGGTATAATCATTGTGTCCTCTTTTAAGGTACAATGCAGCTTGTTCTTTCTGGGTGTTTACATTCTGAGCCCGCTCTTCCTTTGGCATGGAAGAACAGGAATTTAAGAGTAGAAACAGAATACAGAGCCATTGATATTTTATTTTCATTCCTAAAACTCCTCATCCCGTAAGGTGCCATGTTCATAGCTGGCCTCTGTCTCTTCTGTGATGCCCTTCCTCAGGAGTGGGTTGTTACTCAATCCCTCGAGTACCTTTTTGCCTTCCCTGATGGCCCCTGTGGTCTCATCCAGAACTGAATTTAATTCCGGTGTAATTCCCTTGAGATCATTTGTCATTGAAGACAGATTTGCCAGGTTTGTATGGATTTCACCAAGAATTCCATCAATATGATCATAGAGTTGATTATTGTCGTTAAGGATTGTGTCGAAGGATCCGCTGGGATCCAGCAATTTGGGAACCATTCCTGTTGGGTCTTCCAGGGATGACATGAGAATACTCAAAGAGGAGGTCATCTTCTGAACCTCTATGAGTATGGATTCAACAGCCGGTAGGATCGTATTGATTTCTTCGGTGGTACCCTCTAAATTGACGAGCATTCCCCCTAAGGGTCCACTCTGATTTCCCGCAAGGGCACTTTCGATCTGTTCCAGAATCCCTGTCATGGACAAAATCATATTATCCACACCGCTGAGGATGGGATTTATATTTTCCATGATCGCCGAGATGGCATCTTCGCCTCCGGGGATATCCGCCTTACCGCTGGTTAAGAGCTCCTTCCCTTCCCTGGATTGATTCGATGGAATATAGCTGAACTCCTCCAGAAGTTCTTCATATGCCAAACCGGGATAAAAATTGAGTCCCCCTCCCAGTCCTAAGGGATTCGACGCTAGCTCTAAAACAGAATCCTTTGTAACTTTGTCAATGTAGGTATCGTAGATGATGAGAGTCACATCAACTTTATTCTGATCATTCAAGGTGATTCGTTTAATTTTTCCAATTTCAAATCCACGGAGCTTTAGGGGCATTCCGACACTGAGTCCGGTAGCACTGAAAAAACGGGAGTAATACTCATAGTCCCGGGCAAACCAACGGCGGTTTATACTCGTTACAATCAAAGAAGAGCTGATAAAAACAACGGCAACGAGGATAAAGAGTCCAACAAATTTATCAGCATGCCTGAATCCGAATTTCATATTATTCTTCCTATATTAACTAGGGTTGGTTTCTAAAATAGGATCAACCGTATCTTTTTGTTCAGTTGACCGATCTTCCATAAAATTGAGCCAATGCTCGTTTTGGGAGTTCATGCAGGCTTCTTTTGAACCACTTAATTCAACCTTGCCGTCTCTCATAAACACGAAATGATCTCCCAGAGAATTTGCCAAAGTAATGTCATGAGTCACCATTAAGATTGTTTTCCCCTCATTTTTAAATTTGAACAGAGCTTTAATAAGCTGTAGGGCTCCTCTCCTATCAATAAAAGATGTGGGCTCATCAAAAAAGAGTATATCAGGTTTTGAAATGACCGCTCGTAAATAGGAGATAATCTTTCTCTCTCCCGCTGATAGTCCTGCAGGTCTGGTATTCTTATCCGAAAGCATATCGAATTCCAGCAAACTTTTATCAACAATTCTATTGACCTCAGACGATGTGTATTCAGGATTGGAAACAACCAGGGGAAGGCTCAAATTCTGTTGAATATTCATATTGGCCCACAGGGCGCCATCCTGGAACATAAAGCCCGTGTACTGCTGCAATTTGGCATACTCTTTATGATTCAATTTATATAGAGATTTATCTCCGTACAGGACCTGCCCGCTGCTGATAGGGGTCAAACCTGCGGCAATTTTTAATACAGTAGATTTACCACTGCCCGAACCACCTAAAATAACGGTGACAGATGAAGGGGCAAACTCCAAAGAGACAGATTCGAGGATGCATTCCTGTCCGTCATTGAGGCATATATTATCCAGAATTATGGGCACTGTATTCCAATTCAATAGGGACTCCTATAAACGTGTAACTATGACAAGAATCGCATCGGCAAGGATACAAAGAATAATACTCGTACCGATGGATTTTATCGTCTTTTGAGGGACTTCTGTTACCGCTCTATTAACACTAAAACCATAATAAATGGAAACGGATGCAATAATAAAACCAAAAACAAAGCTTTTTATAATTGCTGAAAGAATATCAGCCGGAGTCAAAGCGTTGATCAGATGGATCAAATAATCCTGAAATGGAATATCATGGATAAAGGATGCCACCAGGTATGAGCCCATCAAACCAAAAAGATTGAAATAAATATTTAAAAATAACATGGCTAAAATGACGCCATACAGCCTGGGAACGCCCAAATAGGATACGGGATGAATGCCCACGGACATATAGGCTTCCATCTCGTGGGAGATGACCATATTCCCCAGTTCTGTGGTAATAGCACTTCCCGATCGTGCTGTGATTATAAAGGCAGTCAGCATGGGACCTAATTCCCGTGTTATGACCAATATCAGAATGGTATACATAAGATCGCTCTGGCCGAATTTAGGCAGCAGTGCGACTCCCTGGACAATGATAACCGCCCCTATACCGAGGGAGATGAGGGCAATCACTGACAGGGCCTCAACGCCCGTAAAATAGATTTGCATGATCAATACATTGAAGCCCACTCTTTTAGTCCATGGGAAATGAACAGTTTCTTTGAGTAAGAAAAGAAAAAAATTAAAAGCATAAGCACTGCCTTTCACTTTTTCCCGCAGCCATCGTCCCATTGATTCGATCATGGATATATCTTAATAATAATTATGCGGACCTGCAACAAGGATAAAATCATAATTTTTTAGCTCGCTAAAAAAATATAATCCATCTATTATGACTTATGGCTCACTCAGCTCATTCCGGAAATGTCCGTTCTGCATTCATAATATTACTCTACCTCCTGATCCAGAATATGTATTGTTTTGCTGAGGAATCTTCCAACAGATTATTTCGAATTGCGCAGGTTAAGTACAGCATTGAAGGGAAAACCAAAATTTCCGCCTTAGAAAAAGATCTGTCTTGGGATCTTGACCGTATATTTTCTTCGGTGTATCAACTAGACGCCTACCTCCAGAAACAGCGGCAACAACTGATCAATAAAAAAGTATTTAAATCGGTTCTCACAAACTACCATGTGGTGAACTCTGAAGGCCTAATCTTGGATATCGAGGTCATTGTCGATCTTGAAGACTCATGGACGATGATTCCATTACCTATTTATACCTACGATAATAATCTGGGACTGATCATGGGATTGGGCATGGACTATAAAAATGTAGGCGGCACCCTCAGTGATTTTGATTTTTCAAGTTATTATTCAGATACCAAATCCGAAATTACAGGAAATTGGACGGACTTCCGTATTGGGTCGCATCTTTATGATTTTCGTTTTAATCAGCTGTGGGAGACTGTCAAATCTACTGATTCCAACGGAAACATAGACCTAGAATACAGCTACATTCAATCGGAAATCCGAATGAGTATCGAGATTCCAATCATTCCCTGGCTTAATTATTCGGCAAGGCCCATTCTAAGATGGCCCTATAGTTATAGTTTTATGACCAATACTACCGGAGAAAGCAACAGCTCCTTTAGCAGGTCCGGATTGAATCCTGCTTATAACCACATTATTGAATGGGACAGGGTTAACTGGATTGGCTCTCTTAGACAGGGAATCAATGCCAGTATTGAAAACGAACTTGAATATTCCACCCAGAATAATCAAGTGATTTTATGGTTGGACGGCAATTTTAAGACATACATTTACACTCCAATTATCAGTTACAATTTAAGAGTCTCTTCTTTCTACTATTATAATGATTTTAAGATTAATGCCGCCGACCGGCTCAGAGGGGTGCTGGATTATAAATTAAGTGGAGAATATGGATTCTTTCTCAATCAGAATTTTCCTTTTAATGTTGTTTCCATGGATAAAATTGGCGATTTACAACTTTCTCCCTTTATAGATATAGGATATGTAGGTGAATTGGCCCAGGATTTCACCAAAAAGGATATACAATACACAACGGGGCTATCAATTATTGTGTTTCCTGCCCTCTTACCCAGCATCTCCCTCAACATAGATACCGGTATAAATCTGCAGGATACAAGCGAAACAGAAATATCCATTAGTTCAACACTCTATTTCTGACTCCTTAAGGGTTTATCAGGATTGACTTTTTAAGGGACTGTATATATAGTTTTCAAGGTTAAAATATGTTATTTCTATCTATGAATCATAGATGAAAACTGTGACAACATTAACGATGATTTATTAAAGAACAGAAACAGGTATGGGTTAATCATACTATCAGTTAAGGAGAATTTATGTCTAAAGCTCATAGAGGTCAGGGAATCAGAGAACTCATCAAAAGTGGAAGAGGAACATGTCCTCTTTGCAAGAGAACAGCCATCAAGGTTGTATTTGAGCAGGAATTTGATGGAAAACAAGTTACTATTTGCAAGCAGTGTAAATCTGCTGTTGCCAAAGGCAAGATGAAAGAAGCAATCGCCGCTCTTTAATCCAAATGTAAAGTATAAAACCCTGCCATTGCAGGGTTTTTTTTATGGGAGAATAACAATCATGTCATCTTCAATCCTTCTAATGATCATTTTAGCCCTCTTTATTGCCGAGTTCATTGTTTCATGGTTTCTCAGCATCATGAATCTAAACTGTACTATCCAGAATCGTACAAAAATACCAGAGGCTTTCAGCGGGACAATCACTCCAGAAACCTATGAGAAATCTGTGAGCTATACCCTCGTGAAGGGACGATTCTCCCTCCTGTCGTCTTCAGTATCCTTTGTGTTCCTCTTGCTCATTGTCATGAGCGGATTCCCGGGAAGACTTGAAAATTTCATGCTGAACTTCCTGCCCGAGGGAACACTCTTCAGCATCCTATACATAATGGTCTTCTCCATCATTTTTTCACTTCCCTCTATTCCTTTAAATTTATACTCCCAATTTGTCATTGAGGAGGAGTTTGGTTTCAATAAAACAAGCCTGTCCCTTTATCTGAGTGATACTCTCAAACAGCTGATTCTCACTCCCTTTCTGGTCATACCCCTTTTATGGGGACTATTCTTTTTTATGGACAAATCAGGAGCCTTCTGGTGGATCTATGCCTCAGCATTCATCATCGTTTTTCAATTGTTTATTCTGCTACTGTATCCTGTGCTAATCGCTCCGCTTTTTAATAAATTCAAGCCCCTTGAGGATGGCCCCCTGAAAACCAGACTCCTTGGCTTAGCCGAAAGAACAGGATTTGATACGAGGGGAATTTATGTCATGGATGGCAGCCGCCGATCGGGCCACAGCAATGCCTATTTTACGGGTCTTGGAAAATTTCGAAGGATTGTTTTGTTCGACACTCTCATAGAATCTCTTAGCGAAGATCAGCTAGAGGCTGTTCTGGCTCATGAAATTGGGCATAACAGATTGAAACATATCCCCAAACGACTCTTAGTTAGTGTATTAAGCCTCACTGGTATTTTGTTCATCACCAGCCTCTGCTTAAACTGGGAAGCTTTATTTCAGGCTTTTGCATTCTCAGGACAGGGATATCATTCAATTCTTGTGATTCTGATGTTCTGCTCTACTCCCTTTTCATTCTTTTTATCTCCCTTGAGCCATTTCTGGTCCAGGAAACATGAATATGAGGCCGACGCCTATGCCTGCAAAGCCGTTCAAAACAATGAGAGTCTAGCCCAGGCCCTGCTCATGCTCAGCAGTGAAAACCTGTCTAATTTGACTCCCCATAAGCTGTACAGCACCTTTCACTATGGCCATCCAGTTTTGTCAGAGAGGCTAGAAGCCATTGGAAAAGCAGAGATTTAAAGCTTGAAAAATAACTTATAGTACAGAAGTCCCCAGTATTCATGCAGAGCAGTTGCACTGTTCCGCATGGATACCATCTTGGGGAGAAAATCATACCAATTTAGGGAGGTGTCTTCCCGGCGGTAGTCCACTGGATAAATATCCACAATGGTAAAACCGGCTTCTTCAAAGCAGAGGATGCTCCGTTTCATATGAAAAGAGGATGTGATCAGTATTATGGCCCTTTTATCCGTCATTTCTGCAGTAAACAGGGCATTTTCATAGGTATTACGACTCTTTTCTTCCAGTTGAAATTGATCGGCCTTCAGGCCTGCACGTTGAAGCAAAACTCCGGCAGCATCGGCTTCTGTGGCTGACTCTTCCCCTTTTAGTACACTCCCTCCCGTAAACAAGAGAGGAAGGCCTGTTGCTTCATGAACTAAAAGCCCTTCTAGTAAGCGGGCACTGCTGATAGATGACAGCCTGCTTTGTAACTGCCCCAGTCCATCAGAGTGTAAAGTATTTCCTCCCCCCAGAACGACAATGAGCTCGGGTGCCTTAGACTCCATCCTGTTCATCACTTCCTTTTGGAATTGGTCTGTATGGCTTTCAAGAGGGCTTATAAGAGAATCGGAGACAGGCCGTATAGACAGCAGATAAAATATGATGAATAGAAGGGCAAATTGTATTGAGAGAATGGATCCGGTGATTTTTATTCTTTTGTGGTTCAAGATAAGCAAGAGGAAACCAAGGACTATGAGACTACCCGGTGGCAGAATCATAGTCCCCAATAGTTTGGATAGGAAGAACATCAGGGAATGAGCTTCCGGCATTCAAGATAGTATCTTTTTTCTTCCGCGTCTCCAATTGAAAATGTCTTGCGAGGCATGGGGCCGATGGTGTTGATAAACTGGAAAAATGTTTTTTTATTGACTCCAGCCAGATAAAAACCAATATTCCCCTGCTGTTCGCCAAGATTTTGAAGAACAGAATCCCCATGGATATAATCAATCTCCGAACATTTTTCGAGCTTTAACCAGGGATCGAGGAAGGAATGAAAGGCCTCTGATGCCAGCGCAGCCTTTTGATCTTCAATCTCCAAAATGGCATATCCCTCGGCAGAGATCATCCCCAGAGCAAACTTTCCGGAAATATCAAATTGATTTACCTTGGTCACGAGCTTATCAAATGTATCTATTTTTTGAATCTTTGTGCCTGGGTATGCGAGAAAATCAGCTTTAAAATCAGTGGTTGAACAATCAAAAAGGACCCTGTGTATCGGTTCAAAACGGACTCCGGGATCATGAATATTTTCCAGTTCAACTAAGGCGTATCGTGCGGGATGATGTAAGTCTCCACCTTCACTCTTGATCTTGTTCCAAAGCTGTTTGGCTGCCGCCAGAGAGTGATTGCCGTCACCTACGGCAAAAAGGAATTCAGATTGAGAATTGAGGTCATTGAAAATTTGAGAAAGGGATTCAAGATCATCGGGGTTTGAAACCATTGATCCCTTGAGATGACCCGCATTATCGGCCAGATCAAAGTCATATACAGTTTGAAAAGAATCTCTCTTTTGTTCGAGATAATTGAATAGTTTAAATTCAGAATCATCCATAAGAACGAGGATATGGGGAATATCCAGGGCTGCATTCTTTCTTATTTCCGCTCTCACCGGTAATCTTTCAAGAACGGTTCCCTCTGTGGGTCTTATCTGAGCGTTTGCCCCTTCTTCATAGCTGTAGGCTTCCAGGTCGAGGGCCACGACCAGTCCTTTCCTGCTAGAAGCACAGGGGGTAGATCTCTCAAGATAGATAAAGCCGTACCCGGCACTTTCGAGAGTTCCATCGGAAAGATAGTCCAACATCTTCTGATTGATTTGAGGAACCCTTGTTTCTGACTCATTCAGATAGCATTCAGGCAGAATCAAATTAAATGTACTGGCTTTCCCTGCTGTTTGACTTGTAATTTTATCCCAGTATGAAATATCAGAGGAAAACTGATCACAGGCAACAACCGACCAATCCTCCAATGAGACAGATTTATTTGGCAGTAATACCTCGGGGATGGCAATCCCGCATTTTTCAAGTGTTTCTTTGTAATTCATTAATTTTCCTTGATAATTTATTGAAGGTAGGGAACTTTGAGGTTGAACCCCTTATAGACAACAAAGGTCTCTATGGCTTCAATGCTCTCAATCCTTGATAACTCATTTTTAAGGAATTTAAGCATTTGGTGATCTCCTGCGAGTTCTACTGTCACAATCAGATCAAAGCGACCGGTCACAACAGAAACAGAAATAACATCCTTGAGACGGCTGATTTCTTCTCCCTTGGCTATATAATCCATAGAACTCGTACGGATTCCAATCATTATGATCTGAAGATTTTCGATCTCATCCGGATTAACAAACCCACTGATTTCCAAAATGCCCTGTTCTTCCATTCTACGGACTCTGGAACGGATTGTATTTTCTGTCACATCCAGGGTTTCGGCAATCAGTTTATAAGATTTACGTCCATCCCGCAGTTCTCTCAGTATTCCTTTGTTAAGATCATCCATTTAGAACTCCACTGATCAGGGAGCCCGGAGGCTCCCTTTGAATTAGGATTTTGCTTTCTGAAACTCTTGCATAAATTCTACAAGAGCGACAACATCCGAGAGAGGCAATGAGTTGTAAATAGAGGCTCGACATCCACCGACTGAGACATGTCCCTTCAAACCAACCATCTGCTTAGCTTTTGCCTGGGCAACAAATTCTTTTTCAAGTTCTTCGTTTGCCATGGTAAAAACCACATTCATGTCTGATCTTACAGAAACATCCACGGGTGATTTATAAAAACCATTACTCTTATCCATGACATCATAAATCAATTTAGATTTTTCCTTGTTTCTCTTCTCTACTTCCTTAAGACCGCCTTCTGCCTTAACTTTTTCGAGAACGAGACTCATGGCATAGATTGAAAAGACTGGAGGTGTATTGTAAAGAGATTCTTTTTCGGCATGAACCTTATAATCCAGGAAGGCCGTCATATTGGGATTGCATTTTTCAAGCATATCATCCCGTATAATCACAACGGCAAAACCACTGGGACCAAGATTTTTCTGAGCACCGGCATAGATCATTCCAAACTTCTCAAAGGGGATGGGACGACTCATGATGTCACTGGACATATCACAGATGATGGGAACATCTCCTGTGTCGGGCCAGTCTTTCCATTGGATTCCACCGATGGTTTCGTTGGATGTGATATGGAAATAGCTTGAGCCTGGGCTGGCTTTTAAAGTAGAAGGATCGGGAAGACGAGTATAAGAATTGTCTTTTCCATCATAGACAACATTGACGTTGCCCACTTTTTTAGCATCGGCATAGGCTTTCTTTGACCATGTTCCGGTCAATGTGAAATCACAGGTTTTGCCGCCACTGAGAAAGTTCAGAGGGATCATTGAAAATTGAAGAGTGGCTCCGCCTCCGATAAAGAGTATTTTGAAGTTGTCTGGAACACCAAAAATCTCCCGGACTAAATTCATAGCATTTTTGTGCACCTGACCGTATTCTGCAGATCTGTGACTGGTTTCAATCAGTGAAAGACCTGATCCCTTGTAATCGACCATATCTTTCTGAATCTCTTCCAGAACTGACACGGGAAGTACTGAGGGACCAGCATAAAAATTTTTTGCATGACTCATGTTTAAACTCCTTTTCTATTATTACTTAAAACCGGAAACCGGTCAAAATTGATGTATTACCAATGGTCAAAGGAAACAACCCGATTCATAGGCAACCTGATTTCCTTGTCGGAATTTTCTACTGCCTTTCCGATTAATAACATCATCACGACTTTCATGGAATAGGGAATTGTTAGTAAATTTTTAACTTCATCCTCTTGATATGTCGTGATCACGGCAGAGTTGAGTTTCTCATGTTCTGCCTGAATCATCATAAATGAAACAGCAAAGCTCAAATCCATGGGATATGAAAGTTCCCCATTAGGCATCCGATACCCAATATTCGTAGTGCAGACGGCAATGACCACGGGAGCCTCGGAAAAACGTTCGTCCCCATAGGCACTCTGTTTTAACTGCTCCTTGATTTCTGGATCAGTTAAAACAATAAAACGCCAGGGTTGCCTGTTTTTGGCCGAGGGAGCCAGACGGCCCGCATTGAGAATCCTCTCAAGAGTCTCATCGGGGATAGGAATGTTCTGGAATGAACGGCTTGTCATTCTGTTTTTAATTTCGGGAAGAATTTCCATGTTCACAATAATAACATATTTGTTAAAAAAAAATAAACTTTATTGACGGCATGCTATAGTTTTTCCTATTCTTGGATCATGTTTCGTACCATCTTCTTCCTGACTTTACTGGCAGTTTATCCATTCACCCTCTTTTCTCAGGAGGATATCACCAGTGAACAAGAGAAAGTCTTCAGAGAAAACTACTCTTTTATTGTGGCTAATAATATGAGAGTAGAAGGCTCCAAAGATGAAAAAGCAGTTTTTTCTTTCATAGAAGATTTTGTTGTTTCGAGGAATTTGGACTACGAATATCAGGAATTATCAGGCTTTGAAGATTCTCATTCATTCTCTAAAAATCTTGTTGTTACCATTCCCGGTGTTAGAAAGGAACAGCTCATAATCGCAGCAGCCGTGGATGGTCCCCTAGAATCATCGGGAGAGATGAGTAGCCTCGCTCTCAACCCGGCCCTGGCTCTTACTTTTATAGATGAATGGTCAGAAGAAATACCAGAGTTAACTCTCATCTTCCTGTTTACAAGTGCGGACCATCTTGAAAGAGGATATCTAGGATCCTCTTCTTTCTTAATTAACCATTCCTTCAAAGCAGAATCGGCCCTGCTTTACCTGTCATTGGATGAGAATCAGAGCATGCCTGAAATCTACGGAAGTACTCCCGGGAAGAATGCACCGGGTTGGCTGATGGAAGATATTAAAAATTCATTGGTCCAAGCCGGACTTGAATATTGCATAGACAGTACGGCTCTCTTGATTAACAGAGCGGGTTTAACCACAAAAGAGCTCCCCATTTCAAAATTCCTTGAAGAAGATATTCCAGCAGCAGCACTGATCAGCAGCAATAAAAGCGGTCCCGACATTGAAAATGTATCCGCCCAATATATGGATTTTTTACATAATTTCATAAACAGGTATAGCCAGGGATATCCAGACAACTGGGAATCCAATTACCTCTACATTGGCTTCAATCAGAGCCATACATTCTATTTTTCAGAGATTAATTTGATTTATCTCTATCTTCTCCTTATCAGCCTGGCGTTAATCCTTCCCCTTTTTCAACAAAGGAGCATCTATCTCAATTACAAACGATTCAGACATCAGCTCTGGACCGTCCCTGTGATGATATATCTGAGTTTTATATTTTTTATGATTTCGACCCTTCTCATTGAAGAAATGATGTCACTCCGTTCTCAAACCGGAATATACCTGCAGTACCCTTTCTATTTCTTTTTACTCAAGGCCATTACGGTTCTTTTTTTATCATCCCTCTTTTTAAATATGTTACGGGGACTCCCCTTTCCCAAAAACCCTCATTTCTATTCCTATTTTGCTTTTGTCATTTCATTTATAAACCTGATGGCTGTCTCTCTATTCAACATCACCTTCACACCCATAATGTTGATCAGCCTAATATTTGTTTTTCTTTTTGTTATTTCCAGGGGGAAGACAAATAAAAAAACCTTTATGATTCTCTCTATACTCCCGCAATTTCTCGTCCTAGTTTTTTTATTCAGCCGTGATTATACAACCGTATACGACTTTTCAATACTATCGAGGATCAAGGGGAATTGGGTCCTCACCTTTATGACCATACCTTTGATTTGCATGATTTCCAGTTTGGGTTTTTATCATCATCATTACGACAGAAGCCGGCAGGAATTGAAAACAGCCCTGCTGACATTCTTTCTGGCACTGACCACCGCAATAATGGTTTATTTTTCATTTCAACTGGAACCCTACAGTACGAGGTTTAGACAACAGGTGATCTTAACTGACAAAATGAATATGGATACTCAAATAAGAGAGGTGCTCTTGAGCAGTACTGACTCAATAGGTTCGGGGTTGTTACGATTTAATGAAAGAACCATCCCCTTTGATAACGTAGAGAATGAGATGAGAATACAGGGAGATATTGATGGTCTTCCTCTCCAAGTTACCGTGGAAACTGATGTGTTCCTGGATAGAAGGATCATCGATTTAACAATAACAACCGAAATGGATCCAGAGCAGATTCAGTTGGAAATCCATTCTGATACGGCCCTTGTCCTCTATGATTGTCCCTTCCCCTACGACATACAGCCGGATTTGAAGTCCATTCAGATCCATATTGGCCTGAATCCGCCTGTGCCCTTGAATATTCCTCTTATCTTTTCCAAAGACTCAAGCCCGGATATCCACATCACAGCACTAAAAGGAGAATCATCTTATAAGCTTGACCTGGATCAGGAGCAGATTGAAGTTAAGAGTGTTACAATCATTGAAAAGACAATTCCCTTCACAAACAGTACGGGAGATTCAATAATCGGAAATATATAGGCCTCTTTTAATTTTTCTTGTGGGTGTCTTTTCAAAGGGGGTTTTTTGAATTTCAAATTTTGTAAGCCTGGATGACAGGGGAAGCTTACGGTTAATATCTTTGATTAAATCGTCCATATCCTTCTGAAACTGACTGTTCTGGCTGTCTCCTGCATATTGGCTAAAAAAGAGATCTTGATCGGGATACACCAAAGCCTTCAACTGCTGATCTTCAAGAAAAACAATGGACTCTTCTATGAGGAGGGTCGATGAGAGTAAAATCTCAATGACTTCAGGGTATATATTTTCACCGGAGCTACCGATGATGACATTTTTGCTGCGCCCCTTGATGTACAAAAATCCGTCGTCATCCAAAATGCCGCGATCGCCTGTTTTAAACCATCCATCGGAAGAAAAGACCTCTGCGGTCTCATCTTCTTTACCATAATAGCCCTTCATGACCTGAGGGCCGGTGACTTCAATGTCCCCTATTCCCGAGGCATCACGATGGGTGATTCTTATCTTCGTATTCCTCACGGCCTTACCGACAGAACCAAACCTCGATTCTTTGAGGGTTGAGAAGGTTAATAGAGGAGAAGTCTCACTCAAACCATAGCCAAGAAGATAGGGAATTTTTGCATCCCTCATAAAGGTTTCTACTTGCTCGCTGAAATTAGCCCCTCCAATGATGATGCATTTGATATGCCCCCCGAAATAATTCATCACCGACTTTCCAGCTACTTTATAAAATCCTTTTCTAAGAAGAGGTGAAAATTGGATAGCCTTCTTGAGGAATTTCTTGGATTCAATGACGGGCACAATTTTCTTTTGGAAAATCTTTTCAAAAATGAGAGGAACACCTCCCAATATGGTGGGTTTCACTTTTTTAAAGACGGTCTGTAAGTATTCAGGAGTTGGTTTTCGCTTTAAAAAACAAATTCTAGGCCCTTTATACATGGTAGAGAGGAAGGCCGAGGTAGAGCCAAAGGAATGAGCGAGAGGCAGCAGAGACATCAAGATGGCATTTTCATCGAAGCACTCATCAATGAGATCCGTTCCTTCATAGAGATTTGTAACGAGATTGTTGTGTGTTAGCATGACAGCTTTTGAAAATCCGGTTGTCCCTGAAGTATAAAGGAGTTCTGCCACATCCTCCGGTTCTGTTGCATAACAGCCTTGATCATCTGCTTCCAATGTCAGATAAGCGCAGTGATCGGTAAAAGGAGTGAGGGATGACTCATCGTGGTGAAGTGTCAATTCATTTAAGACTGCAAAGTCATCCATGGAGAGGAGAATTTTATCACTCAATGAAGAAAGCCGGTTTTTTTCCACATAGGATGGAGCCAGTATGGCCGCAACGCAGTTAGAATCCTCGATGATATGATTGATATCATTGTCTGGAAAATCCTCCATAATGGGAACAACGACAAAACCGGCAGACATAACCGACATAAAAGAGATAGCCCAGTTGGGTGACGCTGGCCCCAGCAAAACAACCGAATCGGCTTTTTTAAGCCCCAGGGAAACTAATTTTTTCCTCAGCTCCGTGACTTTTTGTCCATACTCTGCATAGCTGATTGGTTCATCATCCACAAAGTATAAAAAAGGACGTTTTTCGTATTTTCTAATGACTTCTTTATGAAATTCATTGATTGTATTTTTTTTAAGATTGAAAGGCATAGTTTCTCCTCAGCATAATCAGAGTTATTGTATAATTATTTCTTTGATTCATCAACGTTAATTATTCGGCTTATTTTTAGTAAATTCTGGTTTCCTAACTTGATAATCCATATTTAGTGTGATAAATTCATTTTCAGTTAAATTAAGCACATCATATGGCGCCCCACATATAGGGGTGGCGGAGAATATGTATGAAATGTCCCCTTTGTGAAAATCTGGATGATAAGGTAATTGAGTCTCGCCAAAATATCAGTGGAACATCTATAAGACGCCGGAGAGAGTGTTCATCCTGCGGCTATCGTTTCACCTCTTATGAAAAAGTTGAGGAGATTCCCCTCATGGTTGTCAAAAAAGACAACACAAGGCAGCCCTTTGATCTTAAGAAGCTGGAAAGAGGAATTCAAAGGGCCGTTGAGAAGAGACCCATTTCACAGATGATGGTAGACAGCATGCTCCATGGTATTGAGGATGAAGCCAATCTGAAGGGAAAATCCAGTCATGAAATCAATTCTATTGAACTGGGTGAAATGGTCATGACACAGTTATTTGAAATGGACAAAGTAGCCTATGTGCGCTTTGCATCTGTGTATAGACATTTTGAAAATGTAGAAGAATTTGTGAAGATAATAGATACCCTGAAGGGTTAATGCAAAATGAATCCTTGTGGAGGGGATAATGGAATTAAAGAATGACTGGAGAGTGTTTCTGGGAGACGAGGCTAAGAGTCAGTCTCCGGCAGAAACGGTTATACAGCGTGTCGTTAAGAGAGATGGCAGGGTCGTTCCCTATAACAGATCAAGGATTAAAGAGGCTATATCCAAGGCCGTTGAAGCCGTACACGGCAAGGACGAAGAACTCAGTAATAAGCTGACAAAGCATGTAGAAGCTAACCTGATCGTTTTCATGTCTGATAGGCATCCTAATTCTGCACCGGCTGTTGAAGAAATACAGGATACGGTTGAGAAAGTCCTGATTGAATACAATGAGGTGGATATTGCCAGAGCCTATATCCTTTATAGGGCCAGACATGAAGCCATTCGTGATACAAAAAAGCTGATGCTGAATATCAACGAAACCATGGATGGTTACCTTTCTCAATCAGACTGGAGAGTCAACGAGAATGCCAATGTCAATTTTTCTCTAGGCGGTCTCATCCTTCATAACTCCGGAACAATCACAGCCAACTACTGGCTCAAAAATATTTACTCCCGGGAAGTTGCCGAGGCTCATCGCAGCGGAGCGATGCACATCCACGATTTGTCCATGTTTAGCGGTTATTGCGCCGGTTGGTCTATCCGACAGCTGATTACTGAAGGACTGGGAGGAGTCAGTGAAAAGATTACATCCCGCCCTGCAGGGCATCTTTCTACTCTGATTTTTCAAATTGTCAATTTTTTGGGGATCATGCAAAACGAGTGGGCCGGAGCTCAGGCACTCTCCAGCTTTGATACTTATCTTGCCCCTTTTGTGAAAACCGACAACTTAGCCTACAAAGATGTGAAACAGTGCATTCAAAGTTTTATCTTTGGAGTGAATACACCCTCAAGATGGGGGTCTCAGGCCCCTTTCACCAATATCACCCTGGACTGGACGGTCCCAGGAGACTTGAAAGACAGAAAAGCCATTGTCGGTGGGTCAGAACAGGATTTTACCTACGGTGATTGCGTTGAAGAGATGGGCATGATCAATAAGGCCTTTATCGAACTGATGATCCAGGGAGATGCCAATGGCAGAGGCTTTGCCTACCCTATACCCACTTACAACGTAACTCGTGATTTTGACTGGGAGAGTGAAAATGCAAAGCTCCTCTTTGAAATGACCTCCCGATACGGAACACCCTACTTTCAAAATTTCATCAATTCCGACCTGAATCCGGAAGATGTGCGCTCCATGTGCTGCAGACTTCAGCTGGATAAACGGGAACTGAGGAAACGGGGAGGCGGATTGTTTGGGTCTGATGAGTTTACAGGATCTATTGGTGTGGTCACCATCAATATGGCCCGTATCGGGTATTTGTCTTCCAGCAGATCAGCATTTTATGAAAACCTCAACCACATGATGGATCTGGCTAAAGAATCTCTTGTGGTTAAACGTAAGGTTGTGAACAGACTCCTGGATGCCGGTCTTTTTCCCTACACAAAACGCTACCTTTCTCATCTGAATAATCATTTTTCAACCATTGGCCTTGTGGGAATGAATGAGTGTCTACTCAATTTCATGGGGCAGACCATCACAGACTCAGATGCCCATGATTTTGCCGCAGAGATATTAGATCATATGCGCCAGCGCTTATCCGATTATCAGGAAAAAACAGGAGACCTCTTTAACCTGGAAGCAACCCCTGCAGAAAGCACGAGTTACAGGCTGGCAAAACATGATAAAAAACATTATCCGGAGATTCTGACTTCCGGATCCGATGAAAGTCCCTACTATACGAACTCAACACAACTGCCTGTGGATTACTCTCAGGACATATTTGAGGCCCTTGATTTACAGGATGACCTCCAGACCAGATATACGGGAGGGACTGTGTTTCATGGTTTCCTGGGTGAAGCCATTCATGATTGGAAGGCCTGCCGTGAATTGGTTAAGGCCATAGCCAGTAACTACCGCCTCCCCTATTTTACAATTTCACCAACCTTTTCAATTTGTAAAACTCATGGCTACATCAGAGGAGAACACTATCAGTGTCCACTGTGCCGTGAAGAAGAACAAAATAAGATCAAAATGAAGATAGAGCAACTAGAAAATGAAAAAGCCAAAATTTTGGCTCAGGGAGGACTCTGATGGAAAATAGAATTAAAGAGATTGAGAGTGAAATCTCGGATTTGAAGAAAAAAATGAATAAAGTGGAAGGATCCACAACTGAGGTCTACTCAAGGATCGTTGGATATTACAGATCTGTAAAGAACTGGAATTTGGGTAAGAAAGAAGAGTATAAAATCAGAGTACCCTTTACCAAAATAGACTCAAAAACGACAGAACCCATCCTCAAAGAGGTTTCTCCAGCAACAGAGCCAGTTGTAGGAAGCCCTCTCAGGATTGCCAAATACAATTACTTTTATAGAAGCAGCTGCCCCAATTGTCCAGCCATGAAAGATGTTCTTGATAAGATTTCCATATCCGGAGAGACTTTTAATGTTGATATAGAAAAAGGTTTGGAAGAAGCCTCAAAAAATCTTGTATTTTCGGCTCCCACGGTAATTTTTAGATCTGCCGAAGGCAGTGAGGTCTTTAGAACCGGGAATCCATCGGAAGTGTTGTCCCTTTTTAATCTGGAATCTGTCACAGCCTGATAAAATGCATTTGCCACATTCTGTCGGACTGCAAAAAACGACACTCATCGATTATCCGGGAAAAGTTGCCTCTGTTCTCTTTTTCCCGGGTTGTAATATGAGATGTTCCTATTGTCACAATCCCGACCTGGTTCTTGGTCGAACCGAAGGATTGATCAACAGGGATGAAGTAATTCAATTTTTGAACAACAGGGCTCCTCTCCTGGGAGGGGTAGTATTATCCGGAGGGGAGCCGCTTTTATACAGAGATTTGAAATATTTTATAAGTGAAATCAGGGAAAATGGTGATTTTTCAATCAAGTTGGATACCAACGGACTTCGCTTTGACAGCTTAAAAGAACTCCTGGAATCTAAAAATCCACCAGATTTTATAGCCATGGACATCAAATCTGCCCTGTCTTCATATGACAGGTTTTTTATTGATCAAAATGAAATTAAAAATATTCAGAAATCAATTGATTTGATACTAGACTCGAAAATTCCATCCCAGTTTAGAACCACAGTCCATCCTGATTTTATCGATGTTTCTATGATTGATGAAATTGCCCATATGATTAGAGGTTGCACGTCCTATGTTCTAAATGGATTCAGACCGGGGAACTGTCTGGAACCCAGCTTTAACAGCCACCAGGAGACATCAAGTCAGTTTTTGAAGGACTTGCAGAAGGGAATGCTGGATCAGGACATTCCCTGTACAATCAATATCAATTGAGAACCGCTGTAATTCTTTCCAGAACTTTTTTACGGTCAAGGGGTTTTACAATATAGTTTTTTGCACCCGCTATGAGTGCTTTTTTGACCAGATCCTGCTTTCCCAGGGCACTGATCATAACAATATTGGCCTTGGGATCAAAGGTTATGATTTTTTCAAGAGCGGTGACACCATCCATCTTAGGCATGGTAATATCCAGAGTCACAATATCAACACCTGGAAATAATTCCTTGTACTTTTCGATGCCTTCCACACCATCACCAGCCTGACCAACAACTTCAAAGCCTTCTGATGTCAAGATCTGACTGATCTGTTTTCTTACGAATATAGAATCATCAATAATTAAAGCCTTATAGGGGGTTCCATCCGGACTGAGACCATCGGGACGTTTATCATTGATAGTAGGGAAATCAGCATTAGCTTTCATTCTGAGCCTCCTGCTAAAAAGTATTTTTACAATATATTTTTTATAATGTCATCGGTTGTATAGACCCAAATATTGAGTTAATACAATCTGATATGATCATAGTCTATCACTTTCTTTAAAAAAACTATACCTCACTGTTTAATTATTATAGTATCAAATACAGGAGAAACTCCAATGAAAGATGAAACAATTATTCAGGATAGTCCTGTAGGCAGGCGTCTTCGTAAAATAGGTCAAAAAAATATTCGCTGTCTTTTATTTAATGGAAAAGAGATCAAAGTTACCAGTAAAATGACGATTGGACGGGACAAACAGAATGATTTTGTCATTGATGACGGCATGGTTTCTCGTTTTCATCTAGAAATTCAGCAGATTCGACACAGTTACTTTGTCAAAGACAGAAACAGCAGTAATGGTACATGGATCAATGGTAAAAGAATCTCCGGTGGTAAATATATAAAGCTGAAACCTGGAGATACCTTGCGTGTAGGCAGTAGAATCGAAATGACTATGATCTGATTCTTTACATCCTCAGCCCAAAAGTATATTTTTATCTCATGAATCCGAAAAAATAAGGTTCTGCAAATAAGGAATAATGATGAAAATCAACAGATACAATTGGAAAACGATGAATTCTAAGGAGAAAGAAACTCTTTTTTCCCGTTCTGAAATAGATATAAAAGATGTACAGGAAAGTGTTAAGGACATTATAAAACAGGTTAGAGAGAAGGGAGATACCGCTCTTTTATCCTTAAACCATAAATTTGATAAGACCCCTTTAGACATGAAATTGAGGGTCAGTGAACAGGAGTTTGACCAGGCTGAAAGCCTTCTCTCTGAAGAAGTGAAAAAGGCACTGCAATACTCCATCGACAATGTCAGACGCTTTCATAGCAGTCAGTTACCTGAAGCCATGAAAATGGTCGAGATCCAACCGGGACTTCTGGTGGGAGAAAAAGCCATTCCTATCGATTCTGTAGGATTATACGTTCCCAGGGGACGGGGATTTTTCCCCTCCATGCTCTACATGCTGTCCATCCCCGCGGTTACGGCCGGAGTCAGGAGAGTCTGTGTTGTGACCCCTCCCGATGAAAATGGAACCGTAGACCCGGCCTGCCTCTATGCCGCCAAACTCTGTGGAGTTCATGAGATTTATAAAGTCGGTGGCGCCCAGGCTATTGCCGCTTTGGCCTATGGAACCGAATCTATTGAAAAGGTAGAAAAACTCAGCGGACCGGGAAGCATGTATGTAACTGCCGCAAAAAGACTGCTCTATGATCAGGTTGATGTGGGTCTGCCTGCTGGTCCATCTGAGTCCATTGTTTTGGCAGACGGTTCAGCCAACCCTCAGAAGGTCGCGCTGGATTTGATGATCGAAGCAGAACACGGTTCCGACTCTGCTGCCTTGTTAATCACCCATGACAGCAATTTAGCAGACAACTGTGAAAGGATCATTAAAGAATTATGTGCAGAGCTCCCAGAACCGAGGAAAACCTTTGTTGAGGATGTCATGAAGGGCTATGGCGGAATCATCGTGACCGATTCACTGGAAGAATCGGCGGAAGTTGCAAATCTCTTTGCCACAGAACACCTTCAAATACAAACAAAAGAACCATTTCATACACTGTCATTGATCAAAAATGCCGGAGAAATTCTCCTGGGAGAGAATACGCCTTTCTCCATTGCAAATTATGCGGCCGGCCCCAATGCTGTCCTGCCTACCGGAGGAAATGCAAAAACCTGGTCGGCTGTCTCAGTTCGGGATTTTATAAAGTATTCTTCTGTTATTTTCAGTACAGAAGCAGCCCTCAACGAGATTTCGCCCCACGTAGAATGCCTTGCCGATTATGAAGGCTTTACAACTCATGGGGATGCCCTGAAAAAAAGAAGAAAATAATGCAAAAATTTTCTGATATTGATGATGCCTTCCAATGGGTTGAGTCTTTCACAAACCTTGAGAAGAATACCAAGGATTTAAAGAGAAAATACAGGCCGGACCGAATGGTTACGCTTTTGGAACATTTTGGGAATCCCCATAAGAGCTTTAAGATCATTCATATAGCCGGCTCAAAAGGAAAGGGGTCCACATCGGTCCTCCTTGCCTCCGCACTCATCCAGACGGGTTTTAAAACGGGTTTATATACTTCTCCTCACGTTTTGCACTACAAAGAGAGGATTCAGGTCAATGGGTCTGTTCTCCCGGATCAACAGTATATCCAGGGCATCAACACCATGAGAGAGGGACTTCATCTTGATTTGCCCGGTCATACAAAGCCAACGACCTTTGAGTTATTGACCCTCTTAGCCTACCTCATCTTTCAACAGCAAGACTGCAGCTGGTGTGTATTGGAAACGGGCCTTGGAGGACGTTTGGATGCGACCAATACGGTCTATCCCGAAGCAGTTGTACTGACCCCCATCGAAAAAGAGCATACCCAATGGCTGGGGGAAGATCTTCTTACCATAGCCGGAGAGAAAGCGGGAATCATCAAAGAGAATCGGCCTGTATTTTCCTCTCCTCAAAAAGAGGAAGTCCGCAATCTTTTTAGTCAAAGATCTACGGAAAAAAATGCCTTGTTCCACTACCTGCCCGATATGGTGAAGGACATTGAGAGTACGGTATATCTAGATGGAACCGCCTTTACAATTTCAAGACATCAGCAGCCACCTGTTAAGGGGAAGCTCTCCATGATTGGCCACATCCAATCCTGGAATGCCGCTTTGGCTCTGGAAGTGTTAGTGCATCTTTTCCCTGAGGTAGATACTCAAGTCTGGCTGAAGGGGTTTGAAAAAGCCACACTCCCCGCCCGCATGGAAGTTTTATCACAGGACCCTCTGATCCTGTGCGATGGTTCTCACACGCCCAAGTCGGTTGAGATGGCTTTAAAGACCTTTATGGATCTCAGCGGGGAGTATAAAAAGAAAAACCTCCTTTTTGCCTGTCAGGATGATAAGGAAGTTGCTGATATTGCTCAAATTCTACACGAGAGTTTTGACTCCATTGTCATAACAACTCCCGGCTTCTTCAAAGAGAGTCATCCTCTTTCTGTTTATGAAACATTTTCATCTTTGATGAATCAGTGCCTGATGATAGAAGATCCCCAAAAAGCATGGCAATTTGTGCTGGAGTCCCAGGGAGCCACATTGATTCTCGGCTCCTTTTTCCTTGCCGGAGAAATAAAAAAAATTATAGAGGTAAACCATGAAAGATCCACGTCTTGAAGAACTAGCTCATTCTCTCGTCCATTATGCCACGGAGCTGCAAAAGGGAGAGAAGGTTCTCATACACATGAATGGCAGTCTGGCAGAACCTCTTGTGAAGGTTCTCATTGAGAAAGTCTATGAAGCGGGAGCCATTCCATTTTTCTCTCAGACGAACGAACGGATTCTCCGAGGTTTACTCAAGAATATAAGCGAAGAACAGCTGGAGATCATGGCAGAAGCAGACAGACTGCGGATGAGCCGGATGGATGCCTATATTGGAATAGGAAGTGTTGATAACCCTTCTGAAACAAGTGATATACCTCAAAAACTGATGAAGATGTATATGGAAAAATATGTCACTCCGGTTCATATGAAAGAGAGGATTAAGAATACTCGTTGGGTTGTTCTCCGCTACCCTACGGCGTCCATGGCACAGGCGGCCGGGATGAGTCAGGAAGGGTTTGAAGATTTTTACTTTCAGGTTTGTAATCTTGATTATAAAAAAATGTCCCGTGCCATGGATAAGTTGGTAGAGCTCATGGAACAGACCGATCGTGTGAGAATCACCGGCCCCGGTACGGATCTTCGTTTCTCAATTAAGGGCATGAAGGCCATTAAATGCGACGGTAAGATCAATATTCCCGATGGAGAGGTCTTCACTGCCCCTTTGAGGGAGAGCGTCCAAGGAACCCTGAGTTATAATTGTCCGGCTGAGTACATGGGTTTCAGCTATGAAAATATCAGCTTCACATTCAAGGATGGAAAGATTATAGAGGCAAAATCTAATGACAACGTCAGGATCAATGAAGTATTGGATACAGACGATGGGGCCCGCTACATCGGTGAGTTTGCCCTGGGTGTGAATCCCTATATCCTGCTTCCCATGAAGAACACTCTCTTTGATGAGAAGATCATGGGCAGTTTTCATTTTACTCCGGGAAATGCCTATGATACGGCGGATAACGGAAATAAATCGTCCATACATTGGGATTTAGTTTGCATTCAGACTTCCGAGTTTGGAGGAGGACAAATCTATTTTGATGATATACTAATCAGGGATGAGGGCATTTTTGTTGTGGATGAACTCAAAGACCTCAATCCGGAGCAACTGAAATAGCCTATGACAACAACCTTCAGGAAACATAGTGCGGCGCGACTGGTCAATTATCTCTTTCTCATCCCCTTTATACTGGCCTACAGACCGCTTTTGATCAGATATAACGGTGCAGATCTGCTCTGGTACACAATTGGAGTCTCCATTATTCTGATTATCATCTATATGAGTAACAGACGTCCTTATGTAATCCTGGATGAGACCAGACTCATTCTGAATCTTCACTATTATCAGAATCCTGAGGTTCATATTCTAGAAAGGATCACCTTGATAGAACCCATTGGAAGCCACTCCTGCCGCATTCATTCCCGGGATTTCAATCCTGTCAGGATTTCTTTGAATCCAAAAGATCTTAAAAAATTTATGGCAACACTCTCACAAAGGAATATAAAGATTAAAACACTATGAAATATACTGCCCTCTTCTCCATGACCCTTCTTCTCCTGTTCTCATGCAAGGCTAAAGATTTGGCAATACCCGATGCGGATGAAAGGCAGATGTTTAATAGTCTTGTCCATAATGGGATTTCGGCTTACATCGACAAAGAACTGGAAGCGGGCCATAAAATTCTGATCAATGGAAACAGCAGCTCGGTCGAACAATTTGCACTCCTAAAATACCTCATACCCGTTTTGCATGACAAAGATAGTTTAAATATTGGCTTTTGGTTTCTAAGGGGGAATAGCGATGAAGAGATTATCAGTTATTTGAGAGGCGACCAAGACGCTCTTAGTGCCTCTGAACTCCTGTTTAATACGGATCCCGTGTTGTGCGGGTTTCAAGAATATGCCGATTTTCTGGCTTATATGAAAGAATTCTATGAGAGTCTGGATACAAAGGAGGACATGATTATCAGCTCCTTTGACACGGCAACGGTCTATTTTGATTTGTATGCCCAGGGACGGAATCTTGAGGATTGGACAGACTTACTGCTTCATACACCATTAGTGATGCCAAATAAACGTGTAGAACTCCCCTTTGCAGGGCGTCTGTACTTTATGATGATCCATGACTGGCCCTTGAATCGTTATAGCGTCATAGAACTGAAAGATACCTTTTTGGAAGATCAGTATTTGACCAGTTATGACAAGAAGATGGAAAACACGGCGGGACAGAAGACCGATGCTCTAATTCTCCTCGATTTTCCACACTCCTACGAGGGTTTAACAAAATTGGAAGGATTCATTGGGGAGGGTAATGTGACCCAAGCCCTCGAGTCCTTTCCAAGACAGTTGATAAGAAAAAAACTAAAGCCTGCCAGCTATTTAGTGAATAAAAAAGTGGACTCCATTCACCGGAAGATCAATAGAAGAATGGCCAGGGAATATGAAAAAATCAGTGGTCTGTTACCGGTTCTTCAGGAATAGAATCTTTTTATAATATTTATTATACTGATCTCACTATGATACAAATTAATGAAAATTATAAGAAATTACAGGCATCTTACTTGTTTGTTGAGATTGCCAAAAGAGTTGCTGAATTTCAGAAGAAAAATCCTGATAAAAGCATCATTAAGATGGGAATCGGCGATGTAACCAAGCCTCTGCCCGAAGCTTGTCTCAAGGCCTTTCATGACGGAGTCGATGAGATGGCTGGAGAGGCCTCTTTCAAGGGCTATGGACCGGAGAAAGGTTACGAGTTCTTAAGACAGGCCATCGCCGAAAATGATTTTCACAGCCGCGGAGTCTCCATCACAGCCAATGATATTTTTGTCAGTGACGGAGCCAAATGTGATACGGGAAACTTTCAGGAGTTGTTTTCTAATAGCTCCCGGGTTGCCATACCCGACCCTGTGTATCCCGTTTATGTGGATACAAATGTCATGGCCGGACGATCAGGAGTTGCCAAGGGTTCCCGTTATGAGGGTTTTCAGTATATGGAAGGCTCCGAAGCAAACGGATTTGTACCAGGCCCCGAAGGCGTTGAGGCTGACTTGATCTACCTCTGCTACCCCAATAATCCCACAGGAGCCGTTGCGACCAAGGAACAGCTTCAAAAATGGGTGGACTATGCCCTAAAGAACAAGGCACTGATCCTCTTTGATGCGGCCTATGAAGCCTTTATCACCGACCCTGAAATTCCTCACAGTATCTTTGAGATACCCGGAGCAGAAAAAGTAGCCGTCGAGTTTAGAAGTTATTCTAAAACGGCCGGTTTTACAGGAACACGTTGTGCCTATACAGTCATTCCCGCCAGCTGCGTTGTCTGGGATGCTGAAGGGAACGAATATTCTCTGCAGAACCTTTGGAACAGGAGACACTCCACAAAGTTCAATGGTGTTTCCTACCCCGTTCAAAAAGCTGCTGCGGCCATCTATACCGAAGAAGGAAAGGCTCAGGTCAAAGAACTGATTGACTACTACATGAATAACGCCTCCATCATCCTCAAAAAGATGAAAGAAGCGGGATTTTCTTGTACTGGAGGAGTGAATTCTCCTTACATTTGGGTCAACACAGGTCGGGACAGCTGGGAAACCTTTGATATGATTTTGAACAAAGCAGCCGTTGTTTTGACACCGGGAAGCGGTTTTGGACAGTGCGGTGAAGGTTATATCCGCATCAGCGCCTTTAACAGCCTTGAAAATGTTGAAAAGGCCATGGACAGAATTACAAAAGCCCTCAAAAGCTAAAGCATTAACCGAAAAAAGGGATAGGTCATTTCTTTGATCTATCCCTTTTTTTATGTCAATTCAATGGCTGTGGCAACCGAAAATATGAATAAATATACAATAATAAATCTGGACAGATATTAATGATCGATGATGCCATGGAACCCGGAAAAGAATATCAAATAGACGAGAGCAGACAAATTTATTTTTCTCTTGTCACATTCTTTATTTTGTCCTCATTATTCTTAATTTTTACCCTGCTATCGGCACAATTCAAAGATTCATTTAAACTTGTTCATGCCCTCAGCACTCTCTGGTTGGGGACCATATTCCTACGCTATGATAAGAAAATTATTCTTGGTGAAAGGGAGGTTTTGAAAGCCTGTTTTCCCCTCATATTGAGCCCCCCTCTTCTCCTCTATTTGATGAGTTCCTTCCAATACCTCATCATCTTTAACGTAGTTCTGGCCGTATTTTCAATTTATTTTTTGTATTCATTTTCCCTAAAGGAAAAAACAAATATCCTCTTTTATATTCTTTTTAGTAGTGGATACCTCCTTGCCTCCATTTTTCATAGTGTTTTCAGTTTTATGGACATCATCAACTCCGGTGCCATTCTGCTCCACATTCTCATTCTGTCCCTGGGCCTGGCTTTCAGGAAGATTCGCTGTGAAACAGAAGAGTTGATCAATTGTCGCAGAAGCCTTGGCCTTCTTAAAAACACAACGGAGAGAAGCGATGATGGAGATTCTCTTTTAGGCATTTACAACAAGGCGGGAGGAATGAAAGTTCTCAGGCAAACCATGAAATGGTCTCAGCGCTATGAGATTCCCCTCACTGTTTGCTATATGGAACTCAATGGGAGCCGGGATGAGCATATTCATTCAATCACCAGAGATATTTTTAAGAGGATCCGAGAGACAGACACCCTCTTCCGCCTGGGTAAATCAGAAATGCTTCTGATTCTTCCTGATTGTGAAAAACATAATGCCGCCTCTGTGATGAACCATATCAAAGAGGTCCTGTCTCAAAATACAATGGGAAAGATTCTTCACTACGGCCTTGCCGATTTTCAATCTGAGCTCGACCGGTCCCCAAACGAGCTGATTATCTCCGCCAACCAGGCCAGTGTCATTGCCTGAAAAACAAAGCTCCTCTTTTCTCTTGTAATTGTTCATCAGTAAATCATAATTATAGGAATGATGACTCATGAATTTTCTAGTACAAAGATTATAGGAACTATTGGCCCGGCCTGTTCTGATCCTCAAATTTTAAAAAGCATGATCAAGGCTGGTTTAAATGTCGCTCGTATCAACTGTTCCCATGGTGAACCAGAAGAACTCCTGGCCCTCATTGATTTTGTCAATAAGACCTCGGCAGACATGGGTTTTCACATTCCCATTTTAGCCGATTTGAGCGGTCCTAAAATTAGATTGGGCAAGCTCGCTCATGATATACCGGTGAATACAGGTGATGAAATTATTCTCTGCAGCGATGATACCAAGTCATCTCCCAACAAGCTGAGCGCCGGCTACCCAGGACTTGCCGAGGATATCAGTAGGGGCCACAAGATCCTCATAGACGACGGACTGATTCAGTTGGAAGTGATTGAAGTGTCCCCACCAGACATCAAATGCAGAGTCATGAATACTGGGGTACTAAAATCCAGAAAGGGAATAAATCTACCTGGTGTTCCCATCAGCCTTTCCGCCTTAACTGAGAAAGACAGAGGAGACATCGACTTTCTGGTCTCCGCAAAAATAGACTATATTGCCCTTTCCTTTGTCCGCCGGAAAGAGGATATTCAGGAACTGCGAAGTCTACTCAAGGAAAAGGGCTGTCATCTGCCCATCATAGCCAAGGTAGAGAAACCAGAGGCTCTGGAGGATCTTCAGGGCATTGTTGACGAAGCGGATATCATCATGGTGGCCCGGGGAGACCTGGGTGTTGAAATTCCCACAGAAGAAGTCCCTGTCATACAAAAGAAGATCATCTCATTGTGTAACAGTGAAAATAAGCCTGTTATCACAGCAACTCAGATGCTGGATTCCATGATAAGCAATCCCCGTCCTACCCGTGCCGAGGCCAGCGATGTGGCCAATGCAGTATTTGACGGAACAGATGCGGTGATGCTCAGTGGTGAAACCTCTGTGGGTCAGTATCCTCTGGAAACTGTTAAAATTATGAAAAAAATCGTCAAGATGGCGGAACAGAATTTATCGGCTGAGCGGCTGATCAGCCTGAGAAGGCGGGAAAAAATCAAGAGTCACGAGGCGTCTATCTGCAATGCCGCATGCATCATGGCCGAACAGGCGGGAGCTAAGTTTATCATTGCCATCACACGGTCGGGTCTGACGGCACTCCTTCTCAGCCAGTACCGTAGTTCTGTTCCCATCCTGGCCTTTACAGAGAATGAAAAGACCATGCGATATCTGAATATAGTTTGGGGTGTGAGAGCCGAAAAAATATCAGATGTCAATGATACTGACCATACTCTGAAGCTGGCTCTCCAACTGGCTAAAGACCGGGGGTATGTTCAAAAAGGCGACACCCTTATTTATGCAACGGGAATCCCCCTCTTGGAGAGCAAGGCTACCAACATGATTAAAATAGAAAAAGTATAAGGAGATTCCAGTGGATAGAGAACAATTACGTAAACAGCTTAAGGTATGGTTTATCATTCATTTTGCCGCAGATATTTTAACGGCACTCCCCCTTATGATCCTTCCAACGGTCTTTTTAACCGGTTTGGGATGGACCGCTGTGGATCCTGTGGCCAGCAGAATTTGCGCTGCCGCCCTTTTTGGTATTGGTATAGAATCACTATTGGGAAGAAACTCGGATGTTCAGACCTTTAAAGCCATGCTGAATTTAAAAATCATCTGGTCATTCACCGCCGTTGTTGGCTTTATTATAGACCTTGCTGCACGTACCCATGGCAACCCTCCGGCACTCTGGGCATTTCTTGTCATCTTTGTTCTTTTTCATATTCTCTGGGTCTATTACAGAGTGAAGATTCACACGATCAGTACTAGATGAGATATTAGCGTAGTATTTTCTTAAGAGGCACCCCGGCCTGTTTGCTCACTTCTTTGAGCTTTTTCATGCTGATGGGTTTTACCATGTAACTGTCACACTCATTTCTATAGGCATTGACGATTTGATTCTGGTCATCCAGTGCGGAAACCATGATGATTTTTGCTTTGAAAGGACAGTCATTTTCTTTTTCATAGTTTCTTATATAGTCCAGGACTTCGAATCCATTACTCCTTGGAATCACAATGTCCAGATAAATGACGTCATAGGGATCTTTTTCAATCCAGGCCAGTTGAAAAGCGGTGATGGCTTCATCCCCGGAAATTGCCACATCACAGAGGCAATAATCTCTCAAATATTTCAACATAAGCTTTCGACCGATAAAGTCGTCATCGACTATTAATGCATGCACAATAAAATCCTCACTTCCTGAATTATACAATAAAAATTCATTTATATACCACAATCTATATATCCGTATCCAATAAATTATGCCTGTTTTATTTTCATACCTTTATACAGAGTCGTCAAGAGATAAATGATGTAGAGTATGGAGGCTGTTATGGCAATGATATAGAAGGATAGCAGCAGAGAATAGGCATCCCCTATCCATCCCAAAAGGGGAAACAGCAGGATCATGAGCAGGCTGAACACCATGGACTGATAGGATAGAATTGTCGCACGGAACTCACCGGGGATCAGTTTATTGATATAATCGCTGACGGTGACGATGAGTATGCCTTCAAACCCTCCTGTGAATATAAAAAACAGCGATTTAAAGGAGGTCAGTGCCACACCCCAAAGGCTAAAGAGTAAAAGAAGGGGCAAAAACAACAACAGACGCTGCTCCCCTATTTTCTTGTCCAGTTTTGGGGCGGCCATGGCGGTCAGCCCTGCGACAAGGCCCTGAATTGCAAAGGTATACCCCATGGTCAATTCAGTGATGCCGACAGATTTCCACCAGGTTTGAAGATAGAAGAATAAACAGGTTGCAAATACGAAGATTCCTTCTGAAAAAATGATTAAGAAGGCAATTTTTGGCTCTTTTTTGATCACAAGAATACTGCTGCGGCTGTGGTGTGCCAAGGATTGAAAGATGCTGAAAATGAGTCTTTTGTCCTCCGTTTTCACTGCCTTTATGCCTAGGGGTTCTACCATTAAAAAGGCATTGATGAGGGATAGAAAAGCAAAGATCATGGTGATGGTAAAGACAATATTGTAATTTTTTGTTGCGAAATATCCTCCGCATAAGAAAGCCATAATAGAGGCCAACTGGTATATCAGTTCTTTTTTCCCCCTGGTTCCCATATAGGCCGATTCTTTCTCGAGATAAACCAGAGTATCGTAAACCAGGGCTTCTCCGGCTCCGGATTCAAGGTTATAACTCATGGCTGTTAGAATGAATCCTATAGACTGAAATAAAAAGGAGTCGGAAGTCCATAAGAAGATGAGGCTGAAAATAAAAAAGAGCCGTCCCAGGATGCGGCTGTGCTTCCTACCCCACAGGTCTGCCACGGCTCCTGTGGGTACTTCCATCAAAAAAGATGTCATATGAAAGATTCCTTCCAGGAGTCCCAGTTCCAGGAGGGTGAAGCCTTTCAGGCTGAGATATATCATCCATAGGGCATGCAACAGGTTTAAGTTGGATAAGAAAGTGAAAGAATAATCCAGGTTGATATTCCTGGCCATTTTATGTTTCATGAACAATCTCCACATCAATAAGAAATACCAGCCCCGGCCTGTTAAAATATGAGGTGCGGGTAACCAATAAATCAGATTCTGTGGTTATTCAAGCGGTTTCAGCTTCTTTTGAACCAGATTTGAATCTTAGGCTTTATCAGATATACGCTGAACCATATGGGGAGTGAAACAAGAACCTGTGATCCCGCCCGTCCCAAATGATTTACAACTACAGAAAATTATGCCACAGAAAATCAGGATAGAAAAGTATGTATCGGGTAATATTGGGGTTTCTTCAATAAAGGCGATGGATTCTCATGCTAATACAAGCTCTCTTTTCATCAGTTTGTAATAGAGGTAGAACGTAATCAGTGAATCAAAGACAATTCCCAGGCCAAAGAGGATGGCTATGCCAGTCAAACTGGGAATAAAGAGCCCTTTCAGGTACAACGCATATGCTCCTATATAAAAGATAAGATTTGTTGCCAGAGACTGTAACAGCATTAGATCTGTTCTCCCTATTCCATAAAAAATACTGTCAACAACATTGTTGTAGGCAAAAACGATATAAAATATGAGAGAAACCAGGGCAATATTGAAGATTTCGATTGGATTCTGAACTCCCATGACATTGAAGAGAAAGCCTTTCCAAAATGGAATAGTGAGAATCCAGAGCAGTACGAATATTGTCGTGAGGGACATATATCCCTGGAAGAACCTTTGAATATTTGATGAGTCTTCCGCGCAGTCCCGTTTTATCAATTCCCCTAAAGCCAGTACCGGGAGTAACAACCACCCCCATATAAAGTTGTTGGTGACCCAGAATGTTCCCTGCTCATTCACAACATTGATCATCCGGAGTATCACGATCATAAAGGCGAGGTTCCGGACTAATGACTCAATACCGGAATATCCTCCGATTCGCAGCCACTCCCGGGTCCAACGAAAAGACAAGGGTCGATTATTTCGAATAATACTATAGCCGGATCGAGTAAGGGAAAACAAACTTATTCCAACCAGAATTACACTTGTAAGTAGGTTTGAGAAGGCAATGCCATTGACTCCTATATTCAGGGAAAAAGGCAATGAGCTGATCAGCAGCGTATCAAAGATCAGGGAGAGGGACATTTGAAGGGCTAAAAAGATGTAGATGACCCGTTCCTTATTGATCAGTATAAAAACCGGCAGAAGAAAACGGAACAATATAGAAAAGACGACAGCCAATGATTCCCAGCGGATATATATGACTGTGGCAGGGACAAGATCAGATTGCTGAGCCATCATGAGAACCAGTGGTTCAGCCATTACAGCGATAAGAATTGAAAGTACACAATAGAGAACAAAAGTGATGATAAGCCCCGTCCGTAATCGGTTTTCCAGGTCTTCTTTATCTTTGATGACTTTCCCAAAAAGAAAGAAGACAGGCAGCAGTATGGCCTCATTCATTATCTCATATAAAAGATTCACCCAGGAGAGCTGGGATGCTATATTTACACCCCAGTCACTGGGCATATCTCCCAGGAATCGAACTCTCACGGCCATATAGATGGCAGGAAACAGACCTGACAATATAAGGGCCAGTAACATTTTATAGTTGATGTTTTTAAGTGATTTGCTTATTTGAAACATAGATTCTCCTTATGTTGATAGGTCCAACTGAAACCTTGTTGTTGAAAAATAGAGCCAGCCTCATCCTCTGAAACAGGAACTAGGCCGCTTGTTTGTAGCTGGGAGATTCACCAATAATACTTAGATTTGGATAATTGATATAAATCATTGGAGTAGAACTGGAGAGTCCTTATCCACCTTAATACCTCCAAACCTTCTCTTTCTTTTTGCGTAAACTAAAGAATACGAATCCATACATGATCAGGTTCTGAAATAAAACCAGTTTTATGGCATCCTGCAGATAGCCCTTTCTCACAACATTGGTTTTATGATTGAACACATTGAACCCCAGAAGCATTCCGGGAGCACCACCTAAAGAACTAATGGCAACCAAACGAACTTCAGGAACTCGGGAAGAACCGTTCACGGCTGATTGTTTGTCCATACGGACAGTAACAAAGGTATAGATATTCAACAGTACTAACAGAATCAGGATCATCTTTTTCAGCATAATATACCCCTCAAGAATAAATATTGATTATTTATTAGCAAAAAATATGCCATTTGCTCACAGATGGATTGAGTACCATAATATTATTGAAAGAGAAGCTTAGATTTGGCTTTTAAACCCTTAAATGGTGTAAATGACCTGGGGAATCTTAAGGCTTTCGGACTTGAATTGAATCACCAGACAGATCTGATGTGTTATTCAGCCATAGCTGGACACTAGGATGATTATTGTAATCAGCCTTTTTGACAGCACATACAAATTATTGCATTGCATCTTGAAATATATTAACCGAATAGGTTATAATTAAACTAACCGTTTCGGTTAGTCATATTTTAAGGAGCAATACTATGAAACCATGCAGGGAGTTATTATGTTAAAAGATCAATGTCCAATCTGTGGTGGAGATCTGATTAGAGAAACGCGGAAGTTTACATCAAATTACAAGGATCAAGAGTATTCTTATGATCAGATAGGGGATTGGTGTGATGAATGTGATGAATCTTTTTTTGGACCTGAAGACCTAAAAGTCTCTAAGAAAGAAAGAACTGACAAAAAAAGAGAAATAGATCATTTATTGAGAACTGAAGAAATCAAACAATTCAGAAGCAAGATGAAACTATCACAGAAGGATGCCAGTATTCTCTTTGGAGGGGGCCCCATGGCTTTCTCAAAATACGAAAGGGGGGAACAGTCTCAAAGTAGATCTACTGATATTCTAATGAAACTATTATTGAACAATACTATTTCATTAGATGATATAAAAAAGGTTGATTGTGTCTGAACTGCTTTTTCAGAAGAAGGATCTGAGGGGTATCCGAGCCATAATGTATAAAGACTTGGTCAATGCTAACATAATATTTGCTTATTAACATATTTAATGTTAGTATCTAAATTTAATGTTAGTTTGAAGGTGCACGAAATGAATGACTTGGTTGAAAGAACGATACAGTATGTCGAATCAATCCTTGGTGTTTTTCTTTCTGTAAAAGACTATACACAAAAAGACCATCTCTCTCTCCTCCTTCAGAACCACTATAAAATTTTCGAAGCCAATTTGTTGGATGAAATTGTCTTGCTTATAATCCCCCGTGAAAAGAAAAATCAATCTCCATCAATTCTTAAGAAACATTTTTTTCAAATTGAAAAGAAGACAGGCCTGTATTCTATCTATCTCTGTAATGAGACGAATTCATATGCCAGGAAGGAGCTGATAAAAAATAAAATTTCCTTTATTGTACCAGACAATCAATTGTACCTTCCCCGCCTCGGTGTTTGTCTAAGGGAGTATTATAAAAGCAATCTTGTCACAGGGAATCTGTCTCTCAGTACGGTTGCACAACTTGTACTTCTTTACCATTTTCATAATAGAGAGAGGACTGAACTATCTCCATCTTTTCTGGCTGCAAAACTGGGTTACTCAACCATGTCATTCTCTAGAGTTTTTAAAGAACTGGAAGTATTGAATCTGGGAACATTAAAGAAGCAGGGAAGAAAAAGGATTATTGTTTTTAACTATAAAGGGGAAGAACTGTGGAAGGCTTCATTACCCTTTATGGTATCTCCGGTGAAAAGGATTATATCGATACCGTCTGATTATGAAGTTTCAAAGGAATTAGCCCTCAGCGGACATTCTGCTTTATCCAAACGTACGATGATAAATCCTCCTCCCCATCCGGTTTATGCCATGTCATTAACATTGTTCAATGCTCGTATGAAAAATGAGGTATGGGAGATCCTACCTGACGGATCGTCAGACAAAATAGATCTTCAGCTGTGGCGTTATAATCCAGTACTCTTTTCTACAGAGAATAAAATAGACAAGCTCTCTCTCTACTTGAGTCTCAAAGATAATGGGGATGAACGTATTGAATCTGCTCTGGAGGAGCTATTGGAAGATTTTAAGTGGTAAGAGGACTGGATCTTTTTATTAAACACTTTAAGGACTATGAAAATAATTTTGTTCTTATTGGAGGGACAGCCTGCGCTATACTGATGGAAGAAGCTGGAGCTGATTTCAGGGCTACAAAGGATTTGGACATTGTTCTGATAGCTGAGGCTCTCAATTCTGAGTTTGTTGAAAAAATGTGGGCCTTTATAGAAAAAGGGCGATACCAAAACAAGATGAAGGGATCGGAAAAGAATATCTTCTATCGTTTTGCAAATCCAGAAGATGATACTTTTCCAAAAATGCTTGAATTATTCTCAAGAAAACCTGATCAACTGTTTTACTCTGGTGAAGGATACCTGACTCCTCTCCCTATGGAAGAAGATATTTCAAGTCTTTCAGCAATTCTTCTTGATGAGGATTACTATCGTTTTCTTAAGCAAGGGAAAATCCTTATCAATGATATCCCTGTTTTGGGAACAGAGTACCTGATTCCATTTAAGGCAAAAGCCTGGATTGATCTTACTGAACGGAAAAAGCAAGGCGAACCCGTAGATAGTAAAGTGATAAAGAAACATAAAAATGATGTATTCAGATTGGCATTAATTGTTGAGGACAAGCCAGTATCCATACCAAAAACCATAGCTGATGATATGCAATCCTTCCTTGACGAGATGAAGAGTGATTCACCGGATCTTAAAACTTTAGGTATTCGAAAAATTACTATAGAAACAATATTGAAGAAATTAGATGAACTATACAGCTAACCCCACTTCCAATGTTTATCCTCAAGGAAATGAATTTAAGTGGGTTTGAGACCAACCATCTCATATCGCGATATGCAATATTTTTCTACAGACAATTTCAATTTAGACATGAATTCCTTTCTTCTCTAGTTAAAAGGACATAGGATGAGTCGGTTAAAATGACTTTTAGAATAAGGGATACAGAATCTGCTTGCCCCCTGTTCCCCTATCTCCTACAATAAGATGATGTCCAAAAAATCAGCAGACCTTTATGATCACACCCTGGATTATTACAACTCAAATGCTGCGGAAACATTCCGTCTGTACGGCTCAAAACCAAGTCCTTACAAAGACAGATTCAAAGCGTACTTTAAAGCAGAAAGTGAAATCCTTGATATTGGAAGCGGTTCCGGCCGGGATGTCCAGACCCTACTGGAACAGGGATTTGATGCCTACGGTATGGATGCTTCTGAAGAACTGATCAGGCTCTCAAAATCCGGCTTCAAAGAACTGGCTGATCGATTTAAAACAGGGTCACTTCCCGATGAAATACCTGATACTTTCTCCAATCGGGAATGGGACGGAATACTCTGCTCCGCCGTCCTGCAGCACATCCCTGACAATCATCTGTTTGATACCACTTTTACATTCCACCGTCTGCTGAAGATCGGCGGCAGGCTCCTTGTCACGGTCCCCCTAACCTACCCCGGCATCATCAACGACAGAGATGCCAAAGACAGACTCTTTAGAATCAGGCCGGCCCAGGAGTATGTCTTTCTCTTTGAACGGATCGGTTTCCAGCTGGTTTCACAGGAAGAGAGATCAGACGGTCTGAACAGAGGGGGCATCAGCTGGAGTGAACTGCTTTTTCAGAAGAAAGATCTAAGCGGTATCAGGGCTATTGATGGGGTTTAATCTCAAACAAGTATTTCTTAATCAGACGCTTGGCATTATCATTTACTTTCAAATCGCATCCCGGCGTCCACCAGGCGACTGCGCTATTTCACTTTTTGGCTGAGGATGACCCGTTGCCTCTACAACAAAGACTTTTGTATCGTTACGTATAGGCTTATTGTTCCAGACAGGTCCCAGGTAGGCATCAAAGTAGCGGGCAGAATGGGCAATCATCCCTGTTTCTTCTTCCAATTCTCTTTTACAGGCATCCTTTCTTGTTTCTTTTGGATGTGCCTCGCCTCCTGGTAAAGAGTAATATTTCTTTCCCTTATCCAGAACAAGAAGTATACCCTTCTCCGTTTCTACCAAAGCAACACCTTTTCGCCTTATACGGACTTTTTGATTCATAGAAACCTCCGATTACAGCCATTTGACTGGCGTCTCTTCTAATATAAAATTTATTTCTTCCTTTATCAAAACGACTGTTCACCTATAAAAAAGATAAAGCCTAAATAAAAGGAAAAATACGAAAGAAAGATATGAAAATTAAAAAAAACAGACTACCCCTATTTATAATCAAAATTATCATGCCGGGGGGACATAGAATGAGGAGGTCTGCATTATTTATTTTTATACTGTCCACTCTTCATTTGCGCCTCTATAATATACAAATACATATTTCTGGAGGCCCCTATGACAGCCATTCAACGATTGACCAACCTTTCCGCCTCGGACCCTGGATTTTACCTGGTTGCCCTATCTGCCTATATCGAACATATCCTGAATGAACAAATAACAGCGGAACCTTTTGAACACCCCAATTTTGGGGATAAACTCTTCTCTCTTAAACGAAAGATGGCTGATACCTCAAAAGAATATATCCCCGAACTCCAATCTTTCAACGGTATAAATCATGACAGGATACTGACCAATGGAATCCGTCACAATTTTGACAGCATCAGCAAAGAGGAGGCATTGGCCGCCACCCACAGGTTTATTCAGTTTTGCCGGCTTATGCACACAGCTGAGGAAGAGGCTCTGAATAGTCTCTCAGACACTCTGAAATCCTGGCATGACCGGATCGACCTCACAGCTGAACTGAAAGACTATGCAAATCTTAAATGGGAGGCCTTTCAGGCTCAGAGAGAAAATAGAGAGTTACTGGCACAACTGGAAGCCTATCAGATGCTCCAGGGTGAAAAAGAACAGTTGGAGGAAGACCTCAAACTCACATCTGCCAATATGGCTCAATTAGCACAGAAAGGTCTGAAATCAGAAGAAAAGAACAAAGAGCTCAGGGATGAACGGCAGAATCTTAAACTCCGTCTCAGGGAAGCAGAGACAAAACTGAAGGACTTCAAACCTATTCAGAACTATACGGAAGAATTAAAACGAATGGTCTTTTACACGAGGACCCGGAGAGACTACGAACAGACCCTGCTGAGGCTCTCGGCAGAACAGAAAGAGATCCTGGGAAGGATTCCAGAACAGGGTGATTTTTTGATCACCGGAGCTGCAGGTACGGGTAAAACCTTTATCCTCCTGGAAGCCCTCCGGCGGGATATAAAAAGCCGGAAGGAATCACTCCTGGATGACGGCTCCCTTATCCTGCTCTCCTACACAAGAACCCTGGTAAAATACAACAGTTATATATCCACCATTATGCATCTGGACTCCCGTCCAGATGATCTGATCAGTACGGTGGACTCCTGGTTCCTTCATATGCTGCAGAAAATCCATCCCGGATTGACTGTGGACTATAAGACCCTGAAAAAACTCTGCAAAGAAACTGATTGTCCCGCTTTTCTCACTCCCCTCCAGCTGGAAGCAGAGCTTGAGAACTTTATATACTCATCAGGATACAGCAGGGAGCAGTATATTGATGATATGGTCGGTCGTCGGGGCATGAAGATTCCCCTTTCAAGGGTGCAAAGAGAGGAAGTCTGGAGGATCAAAGAAAGTCTGGAAGCAAAGATGTTCGCCTCCGGCCTGGTCAGTAAAGGGTATAGCCGAACCCTTATTGCAGCCTCCCTTCCAGGAGCTGAAATCGATAGAATTTTTATAGACGAGGTGCAGGATATCAGCACCCTGGAGCTTAAAATTTTAAAAAGCCAGACCCACAAGGGTATTGTTATGGCCGGAGACACAGGGCAGAGCATCTACTCCTTCCAGTCACCCTATAAACATTCAGGAATTAAAATCCAGGGGCACAGTAGTGTTCTCAAAATGAACTTCCGCAGTACCCGGGCCATCATGGAGCTCTGTCAAAACTTCCGGGATGATGAAAAAGATCTCTCCGCCTTCCGGGAAGGACCAGCTCCGGAGCTCTTTACGGCGGAACACATACAGGATCTTTATTCGATGCTGCAAAAGAGGCTGACCTTCCTCATCAACACATTAGAGTACGATCCTGAGAATATATTCATTCTGGTTCCATCCTATCAATTTGAGAATAAGATCAGCCAGGCTGTCAGAGAGGCTGGATTTAACAGCACAACAATCATGGATCGTCAATTTGACTTCCTGGAATCCGGTAAGGTCCGCATCTCCACACTTCATTCCAGTAAGGGTCTGGATATGCCTGTGGTGCTGCTCTTCCTTCCCCGTTTGGAACAGGGGATCAAAGGGCTGGATGAGGGAACAGAGGATAAGATCAAAAAGAACCTGCTCTATGTCAGCCTGACCCGAACCATGGATATCCTCAATGTGTTTATGAAAGAGAAGCCTGAGGATGAGCTGTTGAAGACCGTATTGGAAGCCTTCCGGGGGTAGGTCAATACATCTGTAAATATTACAGATAAACCATATAATCAAAATACAATTTCTTGAAATGAATTAACCATATTGTAAGGAGTTAAATTAAAACTATTTATGAGTGCGTACATTGATTTGAGCTGGTCATTACTACCAAATCATTCTCTTAATGAGCTAATATCAAAAGGTGAGGGCATTTACTCAGCTGAGGATATATTAAATTTTATTTTGGATTCAAAATACCGCTCTATACTGAAAATGCTTATGGATAATAATGATGAAATATTTCTACATTTCATAGAGCTTGAAAAAATCAGTCAAACTCATTGGAAGATGATTAATAGTCATCCTGAATATATGCAGGATCTTATCAGTCTGATTAACAACCTTCCATGGGATCTTGATGAAAAAACTATAAAAATAGACCAGAAATTTATTTCAACACTAATAAATCAAAAGAGTAAGATAACATCATATGGCGATGATTTAGATTCTTTTTCAGAAAATGATATTAAATGGATAACTGAACATGTTTGTAATGATTATGGACAAACAATCATTATGAATTTCAATTCAATCAGCGCTGTACTAGTAGTATTAGATCAAGCAGTAATAAATCTGTATGTTGCCCAAATGGATCGTTAGATATATTAAATTTTATTATGTTAAAAATGGAGAATGGAAATGAAATTATTCAGACAGATAGAACAAAACAAAATTAAAGGGGAAATTTTCTTGCATTCTATGCCTGGAAGAAATGAAAATCTTGATGAAGTAATAGTTGAATTAAAAAATCACGATATATCAAAAATAATTTGCCTTGTAGATAAATCTGAGATTCAGTACAAATCAAAAGATTACTTAGAGGCTGTAAATAATGGCCAACTAAGTAACATTCCAATAATATACAATCCAGTTCCGGATTTTGGGATACCAACAGGTGAAAAAGCTCTTTTAGAATATGAATCAGCGCTTAAGCAGGCTTATGAACAACTTAAAACAGAGAATATCTTGATTCATTGTGCTGGAGGAATAGGACGTACTGGAACTTTTTCCATTATATTACTTAGGATGATTGGTTATTCTTTAGAAGAAGCTAAAAGAATTACATCAGACACAGGCTCAGGTTCAGAAGGACAAGAACAGAAAGATTTCTGTCGAAATTATATAGTTTGAAAATAAGAATTACACAAATTGCTTTTTAAATTTTTCATATGAATCAATTCCTGTAAAATAAATCCCAAAATCATTATCAGAATATTTATCAATCCTAACTGAATCAATTCCAACATCTTTCAAAAGCTCATATGTTGCCAATTCACCGGGATTGAGATTCAGACCTCGCCTTAAGATCCACTCTCCTAAATCTCGGTTGCTTTGAGACATTAAAGCCTTTCCACCCTGCTGACATATTTTAGCAATAATTGTTTCACCTGTAGGCCATTTCAAATTGAAAGTAGTATCTCTTGGAGGAAAAAAACCAGGAAAAGTCTGATGAATCAGTCTTGGAACAGGAATATACAGTTCATTTTCATGACGATCTCTACCCCGAGCATTCCATTGATTCAGTCCGCTCCGTTCAAACACTTTTTTTATTCCTTTTTCGATACCATACAGAGGTAGATAAACAGAACCTATTACAACACTTCTTTCGATCATGTATTCTTCATGTATATGTTCAGCTGCAAACATTAACTCAGTGTTTTTTGAAGGCAGTAAGTCAAGCAACATTTCTAATGGATTATCAATAATATCAATAGGAAATGATGTCGTGCACGTACTGGTTTGAAATCTCTTTAACAAAGTACTTTTGGATAACGAAAAACTATATTCATGTAATGAGTCTTTGAATCTAATAGTATTTTTTATTTTTTTGATCGAGGAGATATTCTCAATATCAATATAATCCATATTTTCTTCGAAAATATGGAATTCTTTGTTCGAACGCAGCACACAATGATATAAGAGAGAGTCGATATTAAAGGTATCTTGTGCAAACTTGAGACGACGATTTCTTAATTCAGCAATTTTTATAATCTGATCATGAAGAGGTCGAGTAATATATTCAGGTCTGTCTTGATTAAATTCAGCAACTTTTTGAAGTGTTTTATCATTTCCTCTTAAAAAAGTTTTTAGCCCAAAACCTATACCGTTTTTTATAGAATCAACCGCAATATCATTCCTGGATAAATCATCAGCAGAAAATGCTTTGCAAAACACTTTCTCTGCAAGTCTGTAATTCAAATATGGAACATCAGAATCCGAAAATAGATTAGAAAGACTTCCAGCTAAAATCAAATACATCATATAATTATCTTTTTTAGTACTATTTTGGTCAAGAAAAAACATGGGAGTAATCCTTCATTAATATTGCAATTCGGTTTCTCGGAGAACTCTTATTATTTCTTCAGCGATTCTCTGAACAACAGGGACTACAACAGAGTTTCCAGCTTGCTTATAACAATGGGACAAAGCCATATTCTCAGGAAACTTAAAACCATCAGAAAATCCCTGAAACCGGATACATTCCTGAGGAGTTAATTTACGATAACCATAATTATCAATGATCAAGGGAACATTATGTCCACCTGTTCCCATATTAGCAGTCAAAGTCGGACAAACATTACTTTTATTTTCCCGTACATAAACTCTTCGCCACTGATAGATTGTGTCTCTACGCTTCATCTCTGCATTTAAAACTGGGTAATATTGGTGATCTTTATTGTAGTAGAATCTATCATCTTTTTTATCATGATCTAAGAGATCTGCAATAATATTTGTAAGTTTGATTGGGGTAGGAATCTGGAATTTTGATGATCTCAATTCATTATCGACATCTGATTCTGTATTGAAATTGGCCTCATTTTTAAATCCAACAATATAGATTCTTTCCCTCGTCTGTGGGATATTACCATAGTCTTTTGAATTTAAAATAAACGGAATAAACGAATATTCTAAATCATTGATAATGGTTTTCTTTATTACCGATAAAGTATTGCCATTATCATGATTGGCTAAGTTTTTAACATTTTCGAGAAGATAAGCTTCAGGCCGAATTTTATCAATGAAGCGGGCTGTTTCAAAAAAAAGATTACCCCGACCCTTTTTGTCATTAAATCCCTGTCTATAGCCTGCAATAGAAAATGCCTGACAGGGAAATCCTGAAGTGATAATATCAACATTACTTACATCTTCGGTCTTAAGATTATGTATATCTTCCTCATAGAGAGTTGTGTCTTTGAAATTATGACGATAAGTCTCACATGCTTTCTTATCAAATTCATTAGCCCAAATGACTTTGGCTCCAGCCCCTTTAAATGCTGAGCAGATACCACCGATACCTGCAAATAAACTACCAACAGTAAATTCTTTACTCATTCAATTGTTTCCTTAGTATTTCAGCTAATTTTTGAGTATCTTTAGTTTCACATTCCCAAATAAGAACTGTTTTCCATCCCATATCATGTAGTGTTTTAACGTTTATTTTATCACGTTCTGTATTCCTTTGCAGCTTCTTTATCCAATATTCAGTATTACTTTTCGGAATGTTGGCTCTAGAGCAATCAGTATGCATATGCCAAAAGCATCCATGAACAAAAACTACTGTCTTATGTCTTGTTAAAACAATATCAGGCTTACCTGGAAGAACTCCATTTTTGATATAACATTTATTTACTTTTCCAAAAAGCCTAAATCTATATCCCAACCTATGAAGAACAGAGCGAACTATAATTTCAGGTTTAGTATCAGATGAACGGATTCTACTCATATTTTGACTTCTTTCCAGTTGAGAAAGATGATCCATTTATAGGCTCCTCAAAAATTATAGAATATTTATGATTAAATAGCAGCTAGCTACTATAACAATAGGCTCATTCTAGAATCTTTTCATAATTCATATATTAAGTTCAGTTTTATTTTATAATAAAGGAGCTTAAATATAAGAGAAGCATCAGTTTATGTATTTTCTATTTTCCAATAATAATTAGATATTAAATCTTTTGAGATACAACATCCAATTCAGCTACAATTTTTTATTATTTTGTTAGTTTCCTATACTTCATTGTAATATCATCCCATGACTCAGCAGTAAGAAAATCTTTAAATACGACCAGCCTGAATCTGAAACGTCTATGATGCTCTTTTGAGATCAGAGTAACTGGTAATTGGAATGACTGTCCAAGCTTAATTAACCAGTACATGCTGTCACCACTATTGCCGGCACCTCCGGCAAATTCATCTATCTCGCTACGAAGCTTTAATATTACTTTTTCTACAAGATAAACATTCCTACATTGTCTTACGTCATCATGAATGGTAGTGAAAGCACAATACTTTATTTCTCTCATGATATGCCGGGGTATCTTGTGATTCTGTACTGTGCTTTCTGGGATATGGTACCACTGAGCATTACCATCTTTGAAAGGTTTAACATAAGCTCTTCCTTTGGATTCAAATACGTCTGCAGCAAGTATCAGCTCGCTGTGACGATACTGTTTCATACCATATGGTGCAATTCTCACAGACTCCTGTAGATAGAGTTCATCAGCCTCTTTGTGTTCATATTGAGTGTGAAGATACTTGCCAAGTTGGCTTTTCAGGAATTCTGCAAGCCAGAGATTTTCCTGTCCTGGAAGCAGTGGGAAAGCACCGATACCTACAGTGTCGATAGAGTCTCGATACGGATTCTCAGACTCGGTCTGATTTTCAAACCATCCAGGATAAAGAGCAAATGCACCGATTATAGGGCGACTCTTATCAGTCTCACTATCTTCATCTGCCTCTGAGATATAGATAAGAGAATCACGGTATCGATGCATCTGATTAATTGCATCATCAGGTACAGTGTCAATTCCATTTCGAGGCCAAACTTTCTTCTTATTAGCATCGATACGGTATTTAGCATCAAACACCCACCGGACCTTATCTCCAGACGGCATTGTCACTTCAAGGAATATATCCGGTCGTTGAGTGGTAGTCCAAGAGTAAATCCTTTCGAAGTGTCTATGTTTAATACCGCTATAACTGGGTTCATGAACAAGAAGAGCCTTCATACCATCAGGGCGCTGCAGATAGAAAGTCTCATCTGTTTTCTTTAAGTTCTTCTCAAACCCTTCAATCTTCAACCTCTGAATAGAGCTTTTACCTTCTTCAAAACCTAATGTCATTAAAAGCCTACGAACTTCAAGCAGACACCATATCTCATAAAGTTGTTCTACAGATCGTACTGAAACAGATGCGTCAGAACCAAAGTAGTCAAGATAGAGCTTCATCTCCTGCCATATGCGATACACCTTTGCATACCCTGTACGTTGTTGTAGTACCAAAGACTCACGTATACGGCCATCATAATTCCCAATCTCACGAAATAGAGGCTCTGCAGACAGTTTCTCGAACGGCGTTACCAGTTCATGAAGCTCATCAAAAAAAGATGCTGACAGCCTTACATTCTCGGGTATCTGTTCAAGTACCTTTACACGGGTAGTAAACTGTTTTAATCTCTTCACGGAGTAGGACAACACCATCTTCACAAAGCGGTTCTCTGCTGTGTCGTACGAGAGCTTTCTTTTCTCAATACGGTACCGTTTGTCATACTGCTTCTCAATCATATTCTCTTTAATACGTTCTTCGAGCCTACCGGTTACTCGACCTGTTATCCTTTCTGCCTTTACCATTTTTACATCCGGAAGTAATCGACTATGTGGAGAGCGGCATATGAGATTAACCGCATTTGTTAGTTCATTAGCAAGTGACTTAAATTGAGCGATCCAAAGTAGTTCAAATGACTCATGACTTTTATTGGATCGTGACAACATGAAGTCTGTTTTCTGAGCCAGTGAGAATCGCCAGAGAGGATAAGTTGAGTCGATAACTTCACCTATTGTATCGAGATCACTCACCATATCCATCTTAGTAGGAAATACTTTAAAAGATAGTGAATCACGAAAAGCCTTGCTGTCTTTATAATATCTCAGACCTAGTTTAAACCAGCCAATGTTGTTCTTAAAGTTTACAACACCACGAACAACACTTTGGCCTACTGTTCTAAATCCATTCTCAATCTCATTCAGTCGATGAACTATAGGGTTCATATAATCTGGTTTATAACCGTTATAAAAATTGAATTCAAATTCATAGTCACGATTCTCATAACATAGAGGAGCTGGTATATTAATCTCTGTAGAGTTATTTGCAACATAGAGTGTCTGCTCTTCAAATACAACGTTCTCTTCACCGGTAAGTTGAAAGGAAAGGCAGACCTTTTCTGAAGGCAATTCTTTACCACGCTCATTCAGAACTTCAGAAAGCAACTCGCGAGGAGCAGTGTTGTTCCGTGTCCATATTATCAGTTCCCAGTGTTCACATTCAAAAGTGAGAATATCAGGCATAACTACTCTAAGCCCAGAAAGAAGTATAATGGTTCTGAACTAAGCGTTCCTGCATCCATGATATTTTATCAAGCGATTTACAACGACACGGCTCCGCTTCATCGCCATCGACTTTCTGATTAAAAAGATCAGGGCGGGTAATAATATCATTATCAGTTTCTAAAAGCCTCTTAAATTTTGTTTTGATAAGCTTGCTTAACTCATTGAGCAGGCTACTCTCATCATCCCCTGTAAAGCGAAGTTTTTCTGCATCACCTTCAATACGAGGTAAGACCTTCTGCATTAGATAATCGTCCCAAACAGCAACCAGTGATTGATTGTCTTCCGGCATGAAACACTTCACAGACAGCAGAAGTTCGTTCAAAGCTCGATAGGCTAGCTCGAATGGTGTTGATTTCAATTTGATGTTAATTTCAGAAAGGAAGGTGATCGACTTATCACCATTAGGGTCGGCAAGAACATCACTAAGATCACCAGGTGAGCTCACATGTGAAGCAGTATAGAAGCTAAGGATCTTTGGTTCTGTTTGAGGGACAAAAAACTCATTGAACCTGTTTGGAAAGAACTCTTGAAAATCCAGAGTTAAAGCACGGTCAATTACTTTACGGGAGAAACCATGAGTAGTCTCATCCATGTTCACCGTACCCGCAACAATGAGGTTCGGAGGAAGGGGGATACCTCCATTGCTAATAAAGGCACTCCAAAGGTCTTCATCAGCCCCCCCTTTAAGAGCTTTCATAACAAGCTCAAGATCATCGCTGATTATCGGCAGAGAGCTATACTCAGTATCGGTCCATTTACGTGACTCAAGTATTGAAAGATAGTCTGCAAAGTACTGCTCTACAGGAGCAAGATTCATCTCATCCAGACAGAGCCAGAATGGACGTATTCCTACACCAATATCTGTAAGCGAACCACTATTGTCGAACACTTCCTGCCATGCTTTTACAAGGAATTTGAGAAAGCCCGTCGGAACATATTTTGTGCCATCGATACGGCTTACATACCCCAGCAAATCTGATGGCTCGTGCCAGTCGGGACGGACTGCGACAAGTTCGTAGTTATCAGGCTTACGAGGGTCATCTGCAGTCCAGCCATTTGAACATGCCGCTTGCGCTCGAACAAAGCGAGTTTTACCGACACCCGAGATGCCTGCTAGGAGAAGAAAAGGTTTATAGAGATAGGTAAATGAATCATTAACATTTATAGCTTTTGACATTACAGTAGAATATTTATCTTGGATGTTTTTATAAATAGAAATGCTGGTCTCATCTACAAAAAAATCATGAAGAAATTTTAGATAATTTTCCTTCCCAATTAACGCATTAGGAACACCACGGCTAGTACCATCGCTATACTTTTTCCATTTATCATTCGGTTTCTGCAACATTCTCTCAATTCTTTCAATCGAATCATGTATGTTGTCTGCATCAACTTTAAAGAGATTATTATTAAAAAAAGCATTATCCCAAAACAGTACAACATCTAATGATAGCAACTCACCATATGATTGTTTATAGTTCACCGGTTTATAAAACCACTCAATAAATTTTGAAGCTAAAAAATTACTTCTATTATTTTCATACTTACTTTCTCTGGAGTATATTCTAACTAATAAATCATTGGGTAACTCTACTTCTTTGAACTTCACTTCAGGCAACAAATCAGCTATTGCCGTTCTCTGTTCTGCGTTCCTCGAATATATCAGGTCTAATAATACAAAATATTGCTCTTTTTTTTCAATATATTGTAATGCGTCATTCCTGTTACCATTATAAGGTGTTAAGTCAATTGTTGTAGGATGCATTTGAATTTGACGTAATTCAAGATGGTGATTCAGAAGAACAGGAAACAAAACTAAAACACCATATTTTTTATGATCCTCTTCCTGGGGAAACAATAGTTTTGGATCTGATGCAACTAAACCGACTCCATATATTCCACGAATATTTAGAGCGTCATTTAAGCTTGCAAATTGACCTTGTCGATAACAAAAGACAATATCACCCTTAGCCATTTTGCTTCGAGAGTGGTCGTTTAATGGTGTGAATATAAGAGATTTTACAGATTTATCAGGAGATGTTAAATTAGTAAAACTATCTGAAGCACGTATAGTAAAATAATGTCTATTTCCACCATCACTATTGAAAAGAGAAGAAAACAATTCTTTACGACTTAATTCAGAATGTGATGAATCTATCCTGTTATGATAATATTCACTCAACTCATTATAGTATTGAGGATGCTTTTCTTTTATTTTCCCGATTTCAGAAAATAAATCACTTTCAAATTCACTGATTTTCACTTAAAATCCCCTTTTAACTTTGAACTGGAATTTCACCATTTCTATCCCTCATACTTAGTGGGGCAGTCTGCCGTTTAACGCCCGCCCCAGTTGCAATTCTGTCCCGTAGGTTTGTCATAGTTTTTAAGTATTCAAAAACTATGACAAAATAAATTGTCAGTTGCGTTCGTTTGTTATACCGTTGTTTACAAGCTCCATCTTTTTAGTGAGAAATCAATAATATCTTTATGTCTTCGAATTATTGAATTTTCTTTCCAAACACAATGACTTCCATCTTGCACTGCATATTTTTCAATTAAATATTGTTGTTTTAACAGTGGATTATTTTTATATGTGTTTAATTTATTCTTGAAAGGTATATTTCCAATAGAAGCATTATGTGAGCCTGAAATTAACATTAGATTTCCTAATGAGTTTAAACGTTTTTCAATAAATTCCTCACTGTATTCATTATTTACGGTGTCGTATCCTGACTCGATTTCCTCACCATCTGGTGGAGTTTGAGGGGATATATGTTCTATCTGTTCGTTTTCAATATTATATGAGTTTATTGAATAGCCTTTAATTTGAATTGATTCTTCATATTCCCATAATAAATATCGTATAACATTATTTCCATACATACTACCATTCAAGTAATTTTTAGTATTCTCATCTCCCCAATACCATGTTTGATTTAGTTGAATTTTTATTTCACTTCTTAGTTTTTTATTATCACCACTATATTCCAATAAAATAGTATTCAATCTTTCTTGAATATTTGCACGACTATTTATTAGCTTTGCTCTGAAGGTAACAATTTCCATAATTTGAAATAAATCATTCAATTCGTTTGACACGTCATTGTATTTATATGCTTTTATTATAAAGGGATAAACATAAGCTGGAATATTTAATCTTTCGATTTTGTTTGCGAATACTTCATTAGAAATCTCAAACTTCTTAATATTTGAAAAAGATCGATGCAATTCTTCAACATATTGCTTTATCCATTGAACCTTATCATTTGATTTCTTAAATTTATTCTTAACATCTTCAAGATTTCTGTACGTGAATCCATTTATATAAGCATTATTATGATAAAATAGAATACTATCTTCCGTTAATTGATCTAAATCATTTATTATCAAGTAGATAGATTTAAAGATATTTGCAATATATTCAATATTTGCTTCTACATCCTCAGTTGCACTGAAAACATACATTTGATACATGAAATAAGATTTGATCTTTTCCATGTTTGTAAGATCTTTTCCCCGATTATTTTCTAATTCAAACATTAATGCTGCATCTTTTTTGCCCTCAAGCCTTATAATTGTTAGTTCCGTTTCTTCAATTTTAGTTAATATCTTTGTTAAAGTGTCTGTGGGATATTTTCTTAATTGTATTTCAAAATATTTTTTTGCTTCTTGTAATCTTACTTGCGAAGGTGTTGATGTATTGAACGCAGAATTATTTTCAATAATAATTGAATCAAAGCAAGCTTGATCATAAGCAACTGGCCGAAGTTTAATTCTCCCGTTATTCTTTATATATAATGATTCTTTTTCATTTAAATCTATCTCAATTATTTCACCACTATTTATTCTTTCAGAAAAAATATTTATTAAGGCCCTGAAAAAAATTGTTAGTGTAGTAATCCGTTGTTGCCCATCAATTATCTCATATTTTATATTCTTCTGGATTTCTTCTAATAAAACATTTCCATAGAAATAGTTGTTATCTCCTTCTATTTGTTCTTCCAAATCTTCAATGAATGTTTCCCAGTTCTCTTCGTCCCACGAATAGGCTCTTTGATAAACTGGAATTTCATATGTTTTTTGAGAGCTGTCAAAAAATCCTAATATTGTACTTTGTTCAAATTGCATTTTATTTCCTTTTCTCTAACCGTATAACTATTCACTCAAAAAACTCATTTCTATACTCAATAAACAATTCCACAGCCAAACCGCGTCAAGGATCGTAGTGGCGCTCGAAGAGCGGTCCGCAGGACGAAACCCACGAAGAGCCTGCCCCTGGCAACGCCAGGGAGACGCCCTAAAACATCTTTCTAAAAGGAAATAACCCATCCCCACTCAAAAACAATCCTTTCTACCCCTAATACATCTCCCCCAACACCCGGGCAGTCCTCTTTATCCTCTCAATCAACTCAGCCGGCTGCACAACTCTTACCTCTCTCCCCCATCCCATGACCCACTGCTCTATGGTCTCTATCTGGCTGGAGGTGAAGCTTAAGGTCAGGGAACCATCCTCCAGCTCTTCCGTCTTCTGCTCTTTATGCAAGGTCTTTTCTCTGATAAAACCTGCCGCATGGGGGGAGAACTGCAGGACAAAGTCATACTTATCCTTCCGGCTGTATATGCCCCACTCGGGGTCTATGTAATCATCCAGTTTGAAACCCGGGGGGAGGATGAAAGACTCCTGTGTTTTAAAGGGGTCCTTCATACGGCTCAGGGCATAGGTTCTGATCTGATCCGTCTCTTTAATATGGACAATGATATACCAGCTGCCTCTAAAAGCGACCAGGTAGTAGGGCTCCAGAAGCTTCTCTTCATAATCTCTGTTATTAGGTTTACGGTAGAGGACACGGACAGATCTGTTCTCCCTGACGCAGTCCATCAGGACCTTCCACACACCCGACTGAAGGAGGGTCTGCTGCTCGGTGATCACACTGACCCGGTTGTTGATCTTAGACAGGTCCACCTTCACCTTATCGGGAAGGTAGGCAGAGAGACGGCTGAAGGATTCCCTCAGCTGCTCGAACTCCCCTACCGCATTAAAGTGGTTTAGAATCTCGCTGGAGAGAGTCAGAGCCAGGGCTTCCCCCTCTGATAGGCTGACAGCGGGGAGAAAGTAATTCTTGTCGGAGTAGTAGTACTGATCGTCCAGGCGGTTATATTCCAGAGGGGTATGGAGACGGTCTCTCATATAGGAAAAGTCCCGTTCCACTGACTTGCCCGAGACTTCAAAGCGCTCCACCATTTCCTGTTTGGTGCAGCTGCCTCTATCACGCAAGATGCGGTCTATTTCAAGTATCCGTTCCAGTTGGTTCTTACCCATGTGAGTTGTCACTCTCCCAGTCCCTCTACTATATCAGTAAATGCCTATGTACGCATTTATTTTTCATAATAATAATGAACAAATAGTTGTCCTTTTTAGTTACAGAAGCTCTGAAGCGTGATAAGAGGGATTATTTTTCCTGATCAGGCAGGGCTTCTGACTGCGAAGTTAGACTTCTTCAGGGACATCAGATGAGGAGGGAATTGGTTTGGAGGAGGTTTTTATGCTTTATATGGGGAGATTACTTAACGGTTGTGGGGATTTAAGACAGGGGTGACAGGTGCAGAAACGTTAGCAACCGGCATTAACCGAATGGACTGAAGCATCTGAGCCGGCGTTAGAAGTTATTTGGAGTGGGTGAGATTACCCTTCTTTTATATCATGCACCGATTCAGAATATACAGGAAAGGGGATAACAGTTATATCCTTTTGCTCTGATGTCCATAAATCCAATTTGGACTGCATATTCAGCCAACTTTCAGGAGAGGTTTTAGTTGCCTTTGCAATACGGGTTGCCATATCTGGACTCAATGATGCTTTCTCGTTAATAAGTTCAGAGAGAGACTTTCTTGAAACACCTAAATCTACAGCAGCCTTAGTAACAGTCAGCCCAAGTGGTACTAATATATCTTCTTTTATAACATTACCCGGGTGAACAGGTTTACGTCTTTCGGTCATAATAGATCTCCTAATGATAGTCCCTATAATCAACAACATAAGCATCACCTTCTTCGAAGAAGAAAGTAACTCTCCAATTCCCATTAACCCAAACCGACCAGATCTCCTTCTCGTTACCAGATAATTGATGGAGCTTGTATCCTGGTAAGGCCATGTCCTGTACTGTAATTGAAGCGTCCAGGCGGTCAAGGATACGTGCCAGTTTCCTGGAATGATCAGGTTGAATACCCTTCTTGCTGCCTGAGATGAAAAACTGTTCAAGCCCTTTGTGCTTGAAGGATTTTATCATACATTAAATTGTAACCCGCAACGTTACGGGTGTCAATAAATGAGAAGGTTCTTTTCCAATATAACAGCCAGGTATGACCCCTCATCCCCTGGTTGAAATTCCCCATACTGTTATTTTGAGAATTCCAGGGCAATTAAAGCCGCTCCCCGGGCATCACTTAATGCTTCATGATGATTAAGTGGAATATTGTAATATTGACAAACATCACTGAGTTTATAATGTCTCAATCCTGGTAATTTCTGTTTTGCCTTCCTGCTAAAGACTGGCTTATCTGCTCCATCAGGAAGAAGTTATGTGAACCTGTAATAACAATCGTTCCCTTCTCTTTAAGGTGATCAACATGGGTTTGCAAATAGGACATTAAGGGGGGTACGCGTTGAATCTCAGCATAACCGTACATATTGTCAATATGAAATACAATCTGTACAGATTTTATCTTTGATTCACCATGACTATGCCCCCTACCCCCCGCCTCACCCGGCGCTCGTTAGGGACTGGAAGGGCGCCAAAGGCGGTCTCGGAGAGACGGAACCCCTGCAAGGCCCGCCCCCGTCAGGGGAAACGCACAGAACACACTTAAAAGTTTCAAATGATTTCAAGGATGGACTCTGTGGGACGGCCCAGCCTGGCCTTGTCTCCCTTGATGACAATGGGACGCTCAATCAGTATGGGATATTCAACCATTTGTTTCAAAATCCCTTCTTCTGACCCTGCTATCTCTATACCGAGTTTTGAGTATTCCCCCTGGCGGACGAACTGGGATGGCTTGAGCCCCAGTTTATGAGAAATCTGCTCCAGTTGTGCTGCTGACAAGGGGTTTTTCATGTATTCAGTCACCTCAGGGCTCAGGCCCTTTTTGTTGAGGAGTTCCAGGGCGGCACGGCTCTTGGAACACCGGGGATTATGGATGATTTCGATTGTGGGCATGAGGTCTCCTTTTATTAACTCTACGTGATATGAGCCGACAAAACCAAATGTTATGAAGCCTGTGGCACTTTAAAAAATAATTAAAATATATATCTTTGAAAATCAAATATATATGAACAAAAATTGATCAAGAAGTCTAAATATAGTATGATATAAAGACTTACGGAGGCTTTTATGAACTTAAAGGAAGATATTAGATCAATCTCCTATGTAAAGACAAATGCTGCAGAAATGCTTAATAGGGTAAATGAAACCCATAATCCAATAGTGATAACGCAAAATGGAGAAGCAAAAGCGGTATTACTTGATACAAGATCATATCAAGATATGAGAAATAGTCTTGGAATAATGAAATTATTGTCAGAAGGTGAAAGAGATGTTCAGAATAAGAACCTTCATGAACAAGATGATGTTTTCAACGAAATCGAAAATAGATTATTCAAAATTAAATAATTCCAGGTATGAAATATGTATAGCAAAATACAATGGACAGAAACGGCTAAAAGAGATTTGAATGACATAATTGACTATATCGCTAACGATGAAATCCAAATTGCAAAACAACAGTATTTTAGAATAAAAGAGAGTGCTGAAAAGTTAAAATCCGTTCCAGAACAAGGAAGAATTATTCCTGAATTATCAAATGAAAACATATATAAGTACCGTGAATTAATAATCTCACCATGGCGTCTTATGTATAAAATTGAGAATGACATAATGTATATTCTAGCCATTATTGATGGAAGACGAAATATAGAAGATATATTGATGAAAAGACAATTAAGATAAATGGGATTCATAACAAACAATTGTAGTAGAACTACCTACTGTCATGGTTTCTGCATTCGCACAAAGACACTGGGCATATGTCCTGGTATTTTTGTGTTGCCGGAGACTGGTCCAGACAGCCCGGAGATCCTCCGGGAGAATGAGAGCCATTGCCACGATGCCGGATTGATTTCTTCTTTTTTGAAGAAGGGCTCTACATGAAGTTTAAGTAATGATCCTGTATCTCCTGGCTGAGTTTAACCTTCTTTTCATTGGAATCAATATTGCGAATTTCATCCAGAATCGAGACCGGGCCCGAAAGGGCCTTCCCCGATCTGCCCAGCGTCAAGGATCGAAGTGGCGCTCGCCAGAGCGGTCCCGAAGGGACGGAACCCACGCAGAGCCTGGCCCTGGCAACGCCGGGGAGACGCCCAGAATCTCTTCTATTCCATGTGTAGAAAAACAGCCGGTGCTAGACAACAAAACACGGCAGATGTATATTGTGAAACGTTGCCTAAGGACTGGAATTCCCGCTTTAATCCTTCAAATAGCAGCCTCCTGAAGAAGAATGATTTAACCCAAGGAGATCATCATGAATCAAACAAACTACAGAATTGACAACCTTGGAGAATGCCGTATTCCCTCCCCCCTCACCTCTTTAGTGGCAGGTGCAGATGAAGAGGCCCGGATTATGCTCGATCCTATCTTGAAAAAAGGACAGGTTAATCACCAGGAACCCTCTTCCCTGGAGCTCTCCGGCCCCCGGCGAAAAATATTTTTTACTCCTGAAAAAACTCGTGCAGCCATTATTACCTGCGGTGGACTGTGCCCGGGGCTAAACGATGTGATTAGAAGCATCACCATGGTCCTTTGGTACCGCTACGGTGTACGGAATATTTTGGGACTCCGCTATGGATATGAGGGACTTAATCCTGATTTTCACCACAATCCGATTCAACTGAACCCGGATGTGGTTGAGGACATCCATCAGAAGGGGGGGACGATTCTTGGCTCCTCCAGGGGCCCTCAGGATGTGGGAGTGATGGTCGATTATCTCCAGGAGATGCAGATTGATATTCTCTTTACCGTGGGGGGAGACGGCACCCAGAGAGGAGCCCTGGATCTTGTAGAAGAAATAAGTCGCCGTGGTGCCAAAATAGCCGTAATTGGGATACCCAAGACAATTGATAATGATATTTCCTGCACTGAGCGCACCTTTGGTTTTCAAACAGCAGTGGCTCTGAGCCAGCCGTCTATAGACAGCGCCCATATGGAGGCAAAGGCTGTGCGCAATGGGGTTGGCCTCGTCAAGCTGATGGGCCGTGATTCAGGTTTTGTCGCCGCCTATGCCAGTTTGGCTTCCAGCGATGTGAATCTACTCCTCGTTCCGGAAGTCTCTTTTTCCCTTCCAAAGGTGATGCATTTTCTAGAAGAACGGTTGAAACAGAAGTCTCATGCTGTGATTGTGGTTGCAGAGGGTTCTGGAAAGGAGCTTTTGCCCCCGGATGGACAGGATGCCTCAGGGAACGAAATATTGGGTGATATTGGTGTGTTCCTCAAGCATGCCATTCAGGCTCATTTTAGGCAGAACGGGAGGCCGGTTTCGGTTAAGTATATTGATCCTTCCTACACAATCCGCTCGGCCCGTGCCAATGCGGATGATTCCGTGTTTTGCTTTCGTCTGGCCGAAAACGCAGTGCATGCTGCCATGGCAGGAAAGACAGGGATGGTCGTAGGACTCTGGAACGGACATTTCGTAGATATTCCTTCTATTGAAGCCGTACGCCAGCGGAAAAAGATAGATCCTTCCAGTTCCCTTTGGACCAGCATTTTGGATAATACGGGGCAGCCGGATTTGATATAGAATGTATGGAGTTCTGGATATTTTATATTTTCTTACTTAAAAAGATCTTAAATCGTGAAATCATCTCTGAGCTTACTTTGAGGATATGATTCTTACCGTTTGCTTTGGCCTCTAACATGGCATAATCCGCCAAGTTTATGATCTCATGGAGCTCCGATTCTACAAAATCATCTGTGTTTACATACCCGATACTCCCCCCCACTCTGCATTCTTTTTTCTTATACAAAATGGGTAATTGAATTATATTGAGTATTTCTTCTCCAAAATTTCTTTCATTATTATCAGTAATCAATAAGAACTCATCTCCTCCCATTCTGTAAATATTTGAATTGGGGGCAATTTTGCTTAATCTTTCTGAAATACTTCTTAAAACGACATCCCCTGCATCATGGCCATAGTTATCATTTATAAACTTAAAATCATCTAGATCGATGAAATAAACGATCTTGCCATTTAGTTTTTCTCTTTTATGATAGTCTTCAAAGAGTGAATTCCTATTCTTTAGTTTTGTTAAATGGTCTGTTTTAACCTGCAATTCTAATTCATTATTTTTTATTTTAATGAGTAAAACAATGGATAGAATGATGATTACGGTAAAAATCAAGCCTATCAAAATATAGTTTCTGAGCTCATTCTCTTTACCAAGATTTTCTGAATATTCCTTATAATAGGCAAAAATGCTTTTGTTTTTATATCGATCACTCACGATTAAGTCTAAATTAATCTCTTTCATACCCTTATCAAGGATATGTGATAATTTCAGACCCTCTTCTGTTTTAGCTGTGAAAAATGCATAATTCTTTATTTTATCATGCACTGAGTATAATATTTCAAAGTCAAACCTTTGATTATTAAAATACTCTTCAATGAAGACGGCCTCGTTATCTGTGATGACATCGATGTCATGGTTTTTGAGGGCCCTTAGAGCATCTTCCATGGTGTCAAAATATTGTACAAATGTATCTTTCGAAATATTTTCTAAAATAAAATCATTGATACCAGTCTGATCCTGCCCCGAAAAAACGGAGTATCAGTTAAGCCACATTTCCCGTTTCATAATACTTACTTTCTTTCTCATCAGGAGTCAACCAATTATTTGCTGAGTGCTTCCTGATCCTGTTGTAGTAAATTTCAATATACCAATAAAGATCCTTATTCAATTCTTCCATCGTTCGGTATTTCCGGTGATAAATCAATCGTGTTTTCAGTGTATGAAAGAATGATTCTGCAACGGCATTGTCCCAACAATTTCCTTTTCGGCTCATACTTTGGACAGCATCCACTGACTCTAAAAGGGATCTGAATTGTTCTGATGCATACTGGATACCTCGATCGCTATGAACAAGCATTCCCTTTGGATTATTATTCCGATATAGATATTTTTTAAAGGCATTACAGGTAGAGTCCGCAGAGAGACTTTTGTTAAGATCCCAGCCAACAACTTTACGAGAATAAAGGTCTATAAATACAGATAAATACATCCACTTGGATGCAACCTTGATATATGTGATATCCCCAACTACGGCTACATTGGGCATTTCTGGATTAAAATGACGATTCAAAATGTTGTCAGGAATCCATTCTTTATGATCTGAATCTGTTGTAACGACAAACTGCTTCTGTATCTTGCATCTAAGCCCCATTTCCTTCATAAGAGCTGCTACACGGCTTCTATAGACAGTTTTATACTGAGGATCATCATGCAAATCCTCTGTGATCAAAGGACTTCCTGCCATTTGTTTGTGCTTAATATAAAAAAGCTCACTGATCTTGGTCATCAGTTTTTCTTTGGCTATCCTTCTGGAAGATTTTGATCGTCCTTGCCAGTCATAAAATCCGCTCTCAGAGACATTAAGATTATGGCACATTCTCACCACCGGAAATTCAGAGCGACACTCTTGTATAAAGAAGTATTTCATTTCGGTGTTTTGCTGAAAATGGCCAATGCTTTTTTTAATATATCGCGGTCCATCTCTGCATCATAAAGCTGCTTTTCAAGATCTCGAATCTTTCTTTGATCAGGAGTCAAAGCCTCGATTCCATTACCAGGAAATGCCAAGTTACCATTTGTTGAAAGTTGACGCTTCCAGTTCCCAATCAAACCATTAGCAATTCCCAAGGATTGCTCTACGCTGTGAGCTGTCCGACCTGGTTCTTCTGAAAGTGCTATCGCGTTTCTTTTGAATTCTGCATCATAGCGACGTCTTTTTTTCTCATTCATAGTTATTACCTCATTTTATTAAAAATCGGTCTTAACTACTACTCCGGGAAATCAAGGCAGGATCAGTCTTATTAATTAATCCAATACGATATTTGGCAATATCCGAAAGTTCTCTAATGACTATATGATTATCTATGGAACCAATAATGGCGTAGTTAACCTGAAAATAGGTTTCATTGGTAAAGTAACCATATTCTAATCGATCATCATTTACACTAGCACCACCAAGCACATGAACTTTATTATTTTTTATCAAATCAAGCCGGTCATGCCAGGATAAAGAAGCTTCTCTGATTATTGTAAAGTGAAAATCTAATACCTGGGAGACCTGTTTCATTGCTTCAACAGCAATACCAGCAAATTCATTTGTTTGAATATCAAAATATGAAATAGGAGGGTACTCATCGTCAACAATCATTTGGATTTCTCCAAGATCCTGCAGAAATTGTCTCTCATCTGCTGTTAGTATGTCATTCTCAGCAAATGCCATTGAGATATTTAAGAGTTGAATGAAAATAAAAAGGATTACCCTTGATTTGTACTTCCTGCTCAGATAACCACTCCTCATACTGTTCTTAAAAAGCTATATCCTATAATATTCTGTAATAAATTTCACATATAATTAATTTTAGACTGATATTAAGAAAGTATCCTCTTTGGATCGCTTCTTTTCAATTATTTAATTAGTTATTCTCATTCATCATAAAAAAAGATATGTATACCAACTGTGATGAGCCTCTGGTCAATTTTTTCAACCCTATAATAATAAACATTTTAATTTTTATGATAATCATGATAACCTTCAAGTATTCATTATTATTTTTGATTTAAAGGAGTTGTTATGGGTTCTATGTTAATTTCAATCATTGTTGTCGTTTATTTATTAATTATGATGGGGGTTGGTGTCTTTGCCAGCAAGAGGGTTAAAACATCAACCGATTTCGCTCTTGCGGGAAGGAAATTAGGCCCTTTTCTTCTGGCTGGAACTTTGGCTGCCACGAACATCGGTGGTGGTACGTCTCTTGGAATCGCCGAAAAAGCATTTGGTCAGTGGGGACTCTCCTCTGTCTGGTATGTGATTACAGCGGCTATAGCTTTTATCGTTCTTGCCTTTATTGCCCCTAAATTAAGATCTACAATGTCTGTTACCATTTCTGACTTCTTTGAAAAGAGATATGGACCTGCCAATGCTCTTGTAACAGCCCTGGTAATGTCACTTCCCATGATTGGTTTGACAGCTGTTCAAATTATAGCCTCTTCGGTCATTCTCTCTGTTATGACCGGCTGGAGTTATGTTATTTCCGTTCTGATTGTAACCGTTGTTGTCACCATCTATTCAGTTATGGGGGGACTCTGGGGTGTGGCTATTACAGACGCGATTCAAAGTACCTTAATCCTCGTAGGAACTGCTCTTGCAGTTCCTTATGCCATGCATGCTGCAGGAGGATGGTCTACAATAGTGTCCCATATCCCAGAACAACAGATGTCCTTTACGGATGGAATCGGCATTAAAACAATCATATCCCTGACCTTAATGTACATTGCATCCTTTGCTGTTGGTCCCGAAGTTATACAAAGATATTATGGAGGACGGGATGAAAAAGCCGTTAGAAATGGGTCAATTCTTGGTGGACTCATCTGCATCGCCTATGCGATTCTCCCAGCTGTTCTGGGTTTAGCAGCTTTTGCCATGGTTCAACAGGGAATTATAGATACTGCTCTAATAACGTCCCAGGGTACCCGCTACATTCTCCCGGTTCTCGCAGTTCAAACGATGCCTCCCATATTGGTAGGAGTCCTCTTTGCCGCTCTGATATCGGCTACAATGTCCAGTGCCGACTCGGATATGCTGGCAGCGGGAACAATTATCTCCAATGATATTTATAAGAAATATATAGATAAGAAAGCAGATGATAATAGATTATTACTTGTCAACAGAATCGTGATGATCATCTGTGGTCTTCTTTCAATGGGGATTGCCTTGACCAATACCAAGAGCATTATTGGAATCCTTATGTTCAGCTTTAGCTTAAGAGCAGGTGGAGCCTTTATCCCCTACATTGTTGGTCATTATTCAAACAAAGCCGGTGCAATTGCATCTATGGCCAGCCTTGTAAGTGGTAGCGTCGCTGTTCTCCTCTTCCAAACAAAGATCTCTTTCTTCGGAATGGATCCTGTTGTACCGGGAGTTTTGATCAGCGCTGTTGTCTTCTTTGGAATTACGGCTATTGCCGGAAATAAAAAGACAGTCAATGAGATAAAATAGTTACCATCCCTGCCGGAATTTTATTTTCGGCAGGGTTTATTAGATTTAGACTGGATCGAACTCGTACAGTTCCAGCCTTTTTCCAGATGACCCACATTGCTTGTCCTGGCGGTTCTCCCACAAATATTTTTCTAATTTCGGGACTGAAGCACATTGTCTCCCCCTTCATAGACTGATGAATATTACATTTCCAATATAAGTGAAAATCCAATACCTCAGAGACCTGTTTCTGATGTTCTATTCTGTTTTATGGCTTTTTATTTGATTTCTCCATTTTGACTTTGTACAATTTCTCTAAGTTTCATATGTGCAAAATTTTATAGATTCCACCGGCTGATAACAAAGACTAATGCCGGGGGCGGGAAATTCCCGTCAAAGATAACTGTCCTGTTTCGCTATACTCAATAAATCAGGAGATGATCCATTATGAGTCTGTGGTCAAATTATTTCGTTGCAAAAACGATAGAAGAAGCTATTGCAGCACTTTCGGAAAAGCCAGAGGAAAGCTGCCTGGTAGCGGGAGGAACAGATCTACTGCTTGATCTTCAGCAAGGGCCTCATAAACCGGTGGATACATTGGTGGATGTATCTCAGATCGCCGAACTTTCAGTAGTGGAAATTAGGGGAGAAACCCTGTTTATAGGGGCCGGGGTGCCGGTGAATGTGCTGGCTCAATCTGATCTTGTGAAAGAACATGCCCAGGGGGTAACAGAGGCATGCAGACTGATAGGCGGTCCCCAGGTCCGAAACAATGCTACCCTCGGAGGGAATGTAGCTCATGCCCTTCCCGCTGCTGACGGCATGATCAGTATGGTGGCTATGAATGCGGTAGCAGAGATTGCCAGCATGGATGGAGTCCGCCAAGAGCCGATTCTGGACCTGTTTCTGGGCCCGGGGAAATCGGCATTGCGCCCCCAGAAAGACATTTTGAAAGGATTCTCAATCTCTTTACATAAAAATGGTCAGTCTTCAGCCTTTAAGCGGATCATGAAACCCCGGGGAGTCGCCCTGCCTATTTTGAATATGGCCATCTGGCTGGATCGTGAAAAGGACATCATCAAAAATATCCGCATTGCCGTAGGGCCTGCTGGTCCGGTACCTCAAAGGGCCTCAGCTCTTGAACAGCGGGCCAGGGGACAAATACTGAACTCGGAACTTCTATCTGAATTGGGAAAAATGGTACCCGAAAGTTTCAGTTTTCGTAGCAGTGCCCAGCGCTCCGGTGCAGCGTACCGTTATGATCTTTGCGAAGTCCTGCTTGAAGATCTTTTAAAAACAGTCTGGCAAAGAGCTGAAGAGAAGGAAAAATTATGAGTAGCAATACTATCAACTTCACTGTGAATGGCAGCAAGGTAAGCCTGAATGAAAAACCGGGTGAGATGCTTTCAGAGCTATTAAGATACCGCCTGGGTCTCACGGGGACCAAAGTTGGCTGTAATGAGTCAGAATGCGGTTCCTGTACAGTTCTTATCGACGGAGAACCCGTTCTTTCCTGCAGTTATCCCGCGGCAAAAGTGTCGGGACATGAGGTTCTGACCATTGAAGGTCTTGCCATGAAGAAACCGGACTCGGGGTGCAGCTGCGGTGGGTCCTGCAAGAATTCAGGTGAACCTGGTAAAAAGCAGGACGAGACGGAAAATAGTGAAAGATACACACCCTCTGATTCTGCATCCGGACATCTTCATCCTCTGCAGGACGCTTTTGTTCAATACGGAGCTGTACAGTGTGGATTCTGTATTCCCGGACAACTCATGACCAGCTTTGCCCTTCTCACTCGCAATCCTGATCCTTCTACCGACGAAATCAAGGAGGCCCTGAAAGATACCCTTTGCCGCTGTGCAGGTTATCCTTCCATAATCAAGGCTGTAAAAGCAGCGGGTAAAGCCATGCGGACAGGGACTCAGGTAGAACCTCCTGCGGACATTCCGACTTCACTAATACCGCATAAAGCGGTGGGAACTCTCAAACCGCGTATGGACGGTGCTGATAAAGTCACCGGACAGGCCCACTATACGGATGATCTGTCTTTTGATGGAATGCTTCATGCCCGGGTGAAAAGAGCCATGGTGCCCTCTGCTATTCTTAAATCTCTGGACATCAGCCGGGCCCTTGCACTACCCGGAGTAGAAGCCGTGCTGACAGCCTCTGATATTCCTGGAAAACCCAACCATGGAGTGATTTATAAGGATTGGCCCATCCTTGTGGCCGAGGGGGGAAAAGTCCGGACTGTCGGTGATGCCATAGCCATTGTCGCGGCCGTAAGCCGTGAAACGGCAACAGAGGCCCTCGATCTCATCACAATGGAATTTGAAGAACTACCGGTGATTGATAACCCGGTTCAAGCTGCAGAGCCGGGGGCTCCGAAAGTACATGACCAGGGGAATTTACTGAAACATATAGAGGTCCGCAAAGGACAGATGGACAAAGGTTTCAACCAGGCCGATGTACTTCTTGAACATACTTTTAGGACGCCCAGTCATGATCATGCTTTTATAGAACCTGAGTGCAGTATTGCCCGTCTCACTTCAGATGGCCGGATGGAAATCTATGTGGGGTCTCAAATTCCCTACGAAGACCGTCAGCAGGTAGCCGAAGCCCTGGGAATTCAGGAAAGTCAGGTGAGAGTCAGAGGTCAGCTCATTGGCGGCGGATTTGGAGGGAAAGAGGACATTGCCGGTCAAATTCATGCAGCCCTTCTTGCTCAGGTGACAAAAAAGCCTGTGAAACTACTTTTTGACCGTCATGAAAGCCTCATAGTACACCCCAAAAGACACGCGACCATCATTAAGATCCGGATGGGAGCCTCCAAAGATGGAAAATTGACCGCCGTGGATACACAGTTATACGGAGATACCGGAGCCTATGCCTCTCTGGGCGACAAAGTCATGACAAGAGCCACGACCCACTCTTCCGGTCCCTATGATGTCCCTCATGTGAAGGCTGATTGTTTTGCCATGTATACCAATAATCCTCCTGCAGGAGCCTTCCGTGGATTTGGAGTACTTCAATCGGCTTTTGCCGTAGAAAGTGCCATGGATATGCTGGCGGAAAAACTGCACATAGATCCTCTGGAATTGCGGAAGATAAATGCCTTAAGAGAAGGCAGTGCCACGAACACAGGCCAGATTCTCGGTTCCAGCGTTGGACTTCTGGAGTGCATTGAAAAAGTGGAAGAAAAGATAAAAGCCCTTTCAGGGGATGACCCCTTTGTTCCCAAAGCAGACCCTCATGCGCCCCATCTGGTCACAGCATGGGGAATCGCCGTCGCCTACAAAAACACAGGACTCGGTGGTGGAGCTCCGGATAAAGGAAGTGCAGAAATAGAACTCTACAACAACGGCATTTTTGAAGTCAGAACCTCATCGGCCGAATTAGGACAGGGCCTGCCTACGGTACTTCAGCTCATTGCGGCGGAAGAACTCTCAGTTTCACCTGAAACCATCAAGGTTTTACTTTCAGACACAGACCTCACACCTGACGGCGGCCCCACAACAGCCTCAAGACAGACCTATGTGGCGGGAAACTCGACACGGCAAACAGCCATTGCATTCCGGAATTTGATCATAGAAGTATTATCTGAACAATATGGTGTACCTTCCGAATCAGTGACGTTTGCAAACGGACAGGCAGTGGTGAAAAACAAGAAACTGACAATGAAAGAAGTGGCAGAAGAGCTGAGAAAAGCCGGCAGGCCAAATCGGGTTCAAACTGAATATATGGCACCTGAAACAAGCCCTCTGGGAGAAGGCGGAGATATGCATTTCGGCTTTTCCTTTGCCGCCCAGGCCACGGAGATAATGGTCAACAAAAAGACTGGCGAAATAGAGGTTCTGCGTTTGATAACAGCCACAGATGTTGGTGCAGCTATCAATCCTCTCGGTTTACGCGGTCAGATAGAAGGAGGTGCCATGATGGGCATCAGTCATGCCCTCTTAGAGGAATTTATTGTGGACAAGGGACATGTTGTTACAGACAGACTAGCCCGGTACCGCATAGCTCCCATCACCATGACTCCAGAAATTATACCCATTGTTGTGGAACATGGCATAGATTCAGGTCCCTACGGCGGAAAAGGTGTCGGCGAGATTGTCACCATACCGACCTCCCCGGCCATCGCTAATGCCCTCTACAATGCCACAGGAGTCCGGGTAGACCGGATACCTATAGACCAGGAATATGTATTGAAAAAAATTGGGGAGCTGAAAAGTAGCAAATCATAAATGAAAGCAGACAGAGGATCATGCAGTCAGAGACCGCATTATTCACTAAGGGTACTGTCAACAACGCCTAAAATTTCAACTTGGGTAAAATATATCAGGATCAATGGTCACAATTAGGAGGAGTATCGCTTTGAAAAAGATTTAAAAAAATCAGGTCTTAGTTCTCCACCAGCATCCTGAGGTTTAATCAGTAAAGGGAATCACATCCTATGAAAATAAGATAACCCCTCTATACAAATATTTGCTCTATGCTTCTTGAGTCTATGTATTAGACTTTAAAGATATTAATGACATTCATAATTGCTTCAATATTTTCATTATTCTCTTTGCCGAGGTCATTTACTTTATCTGCAGCTATCTTAATTTGGTCAACATTTGAAGTAATTTCATTCATACTAGTAGATACTTCATCTGAAATCAGACCAAGATTATTACTTTCTTGAAATATTTCCTGACTTCCTGTTAACATCTCATTTGATCCAGACTTGACCTGCGTTGTAATCACGTTAAGTTTTCTTACGGCTTTTAATATCTCATTACTATCAGAATCTTGTTTTTTCATAGAAATTTGGATCTGATTTTCTATTTCTGATACTAATCTTATCTTATTATCTATTGCTGTAAATTGTTTTTGAATGATTACTGTTGCCCGTGTTAATTTATTCATTGATTCATTGATTTGTTTAACGGCGCTAGTAACTGTTTTTGCTTGAGCCCCTGAAGATTCAGATAATTTCCGTATTTCTTCAGCAACAACAGCAAATCCTCGACCAGCATCTCCTGCATGAGCCGCCTCAATAGCTGCGTTCATAGATAGAAGATTGGTTTGACTGGCTATAGCTTGAATTATAGAACTGATATTAAGGAGTTCTTCTGATTTGATTGTTACCTCTTGAATACTTTTTGAAACAACTTCAAGATCAGATTTTCCATTTTCTGAAGCTAGAATCAATTCATTCATATTGTCTGCATTGCTTAATAAATTATTTGTTACAGAAGAAATATTCGCCATCATTTCTTCAATTGCAGAAGAGGATTGAACTACATTTGAGGCTTGTTTGTCTATTTGTGAATTTAGATTTTCAATATTGTGTGATATCTGTCTTATAGTTGCATTCGTCTCTGTTATACTGTCAGATTGATTCACTATTTGATTTTTAATACTTGTTTGATTCGCGCTAATTTGATTTATTGCAGAAACTGTCTGATTTATGGTAGAGAAGAGATTATTGCCTGTTTCTGTTAGAGCATCGGACTTTCTACGAATTGTTAGAATTAAACTTCGAATATTTTGTATCGTACTATTGAAATATTTTATCATTTCTCCAATTTCATCTAGACTAATTAATTCAATAGATTTTGTTAAATCACCTTCTCCTTCTGAAATATCTTTTAGTCGTTCACTAAGCACAGATAAAACTCTAAGAATAGTAACTTTAGTGATTAAAAATGATATTAATCCAACAATTATACCAGCTATTATTGCTCCTATACTGAAGAGATAAAAACACATTTGATTCTTAAATGTTACAAAAAGCATCGTATAAAAAGGAAATACAATACCGATTATAATACCAAAAGAAATAGTAATAAATAAATTATTCTTAACAATACTTTTTCTTTTACTACCCACACTAGAACTCCTGATATTGTTATGACTTGTGCGTAGCGTCCATGGGACACCGACTTAAATTGCAGACTGTGTTCACCAGAACTGACAATTTAAATATCACCAATATTTAGTTATGCTAATATAAAAATCTAAATCGATGCAATGGAATCTCATAGAGAGTTCTGTATAATATATAGATTTTTACTAAAGGATTTGTTAAATCAATATATTATAATTTTTGTCAGATTTTTTAAAATACATAAGATACCATGAAACACTATTTCGAAAGTCATTATCTAGCTACCGTATTATTTAATAATATAAGATGAATATATTATGATGAGCCTAATTAGATTAAATGTTTACTAGAATACAGATATTAAATTTTAGTTCTCAAAATAACCATTGATAGCCTTAACGGCCGGATGGTTCCTGTCGGAAAACTTAAGAAAATACTCTTTTGCCTTCAATAAGTCTTCAAGACCTTTATCTTTATTGTAAAGAAGCCCGACATTCCCTTTCTGAAAGTAGAAATTGGCCAAAGTCTCATCGTTGTTGCTATTTTGAACAATACAGTCTTCTAATATCGAGACTATTAAATCTATTTGACCGTTATCCTTATATATAGGAATCAACTGATTACCCACATAGGAGTTGGCCGGCTCAATCATCATAAAGTGTAGAGTTCGTTCTTTGGCTTTATCAAGATCACCTGTCTTGATCAGTGAGTCAATGTAAGAAGGATATGCACGATAATCCATAGGATTGGCCTCTAACGCAATATCGAACATCAACAAAGCATCTTTGTAGTTCTCTATAGCATGATAAAGAAACCCTGCAAAGCTATAAGCATCAATACTTAGATTCCTATAAAGATAGCCTTCTGCAGCGACTCTTACGTACTTTACAGCCTCTTCTAATAGGCCATTCCGATATAGAATGAATCCATAGTTAAAGTTAGCAGCAGGATTATTGCCATTCAAATCCAGTGCTTTACGAAACAGCTCTTCTGCCATTTTCATATTCTGATCCTGAAAATAATAGGTCCCCAATACTGTCAGTGATTCATCGTCATAGAAATTGTTATCAAAGCATTCTGAAAGATTCTTCCTACTAAGCTCCGAAACATCACCAAAGCTCTCGTTTAGGGAATTTCCATAGCCCATGATTACGGAGTGGTAGTATAAACCAAGCTCATGTAGAACTTTAAACCTGTTGTCATCTAGAAAAGGCGTAAGAATCTCTACAGTATCGAACATATACATATTTAACTCTCCAGAGCCCGTACGCACTTCATCCAGATTTTCATCGTTCTCCAAGTCTTTTAATCCCCACATAACATGGTTCAAACTTTGACCGAAATAATTTCGAAAAATCTTTGATTTCAAGATTACCAAATCTAAATCTTCATTATCAGGGTCTTCAGTGTATAGATACTGTATTGCAGAGTAATATTTTTCTTGTTCTATAAGTTCAAATGTTTTACCAAATACATCACTATTCTCGCCATAAACTAAAAAACAGATATAAAGTAGAATTGTTGAGAGAAAAAGTTTCTTTTTCATTGACTAACCTTAAAATATATTTTTATACAACCATAGTTAAACAACAATTATTTGCCGATTATAATATTCAAAACAGCTTGTGCGTGACCAGACTTTGAATACAAATATGTGAACTACAAACTGATTATAGCCAAAATTGCCACCATTTCTTATTTTCTTTACGCTCTTTCATTAACCTTTCATCTTCTTTAATTTCTTTAATAGTCATGTCAATTTTATCGAGAAAAGATTTCCAATCCTTTGTATAGAGGCGTTCCTCATTAAGATCGAGATCATATAGATAGACAGAATCGTCGCAGTACTTAATAGAATATAGTTCTTCCCCACCATCTGAACCAATATAAAATTTTTCTTCCAAATGCTTTTGATCTACATTTAGTTCAAGCAATGTTTCGAGTTTATTTAGTAACATAAATTCTTCAGCAAAAGACCCTCTTTCAAAAGGATAATTTAAAATAGTATCTTTATAAAACTTAGGTAATTTCATTTTTAAATTGTTCTCAATTTTTAATATATCTGATTTATTCAATTTATTTCTCCTTCTAGTTCATATGTATTTGTGTAGATAATGATATTTTATTCATACCATTATTTATAACGGTCTAAAAAATTAATACAGAAAAGCAGCAACATTATATAACGGTCTAAAAAATTAATACAGAAAAGCAGCAACATTAAGTTCACTCCAAAACCGATATTTTAGAATAGGAGAGAACATGACCAGTCAAAAAAGAAGAAAACACGATAGTGCTGAAAAAGTTAAAATTGCTCTTGAGGCGATTAAAGAGGATTTGTCAATAAATGAAATTGCCAGCAAATACAAATTGCATCCAGGTCAAGTGAGACAGTGGAAAAAAGAGTTTCTGGATAATGCTGAATCGGCCTTCAAGAATGATAAGGATGAAAAGAAACATCTTATAGATTTAGAGACAGAAAAAAATGATCTGGAAAATCTAATTGGACAACAAACCATTGAGATCAATTTCTTAAAAAAAAACTTGAAGCGTTTGAACAAAGAATGAAAATACCCTTGGTATCAAAAAATGAAAAACTCTCCTTGGTCAAACAATGCGAACTATTATCTATTCCACGATCCTGCTTCTATTATACTCCCAGAGGCCGATCAGAACTCGATTTGGTCATTATGAGACTCATAGATGAAATATATCTTGAGAACCCCACAATGGGCAGCAGACGAATGAGTAAAGAAATAACAAAGACTCATAAAATCAAAGTTGGTCGTCTGAAAATACGAAGATTGATGAGAGAAATGTGCATAAGTGCCATTTATCCAAAGAAAAATCTCTCAAAGAAAAACCCTGAACACAAAATATACCCCTATTTACTGCGGAACCTTTCTATTGATAGAGTGAATCATGTCTGGTCAACAGATATCACTTACTTGAGGCTTGAAGATGGTTTTGTATATCTGACCGCTGTTATCGACTGGTATAGCCGCAAGGTTTTATCTTGGAAATTGTCAAATACAATGGAGGTCGAATTTTGCAAGTCTGTAGTAAAAGAGGCTATTGAAAAATACGGGGCTCCTGAAATATTTAATACGGATCAGGGTAGCCAGTATACAAGTGAAGAATTTACAGATCTACTAAAAAATAATAACATAAAAATCAGCATGGACGGGAAAGGCCGAGCTCTTGATAATATTTTTGTCGAAAGATTATGGCGTACTGTTAAACAAGAGGAGGTCTATTTAAGAGATTACCGAGGGATAAAGGATGCAAGAAAATCTTTGAAAAAGTACTTTGAATATTATAATACAAAACGCAGGCATCAATCGTTGGATGATGAATATCCAGAGGATGTATATTATGGTAGAATTCAATCAAAGATGGCTTCATAACCGAATAAAGTGAACTTAATTTTAAGAATTCTTGTTTAAGAAATCAGACCACTATATTAAGTTCACTCCAAAACCGATATTTTAGAATAGGAGAGAACATGACCAGTCAAAAAAGAAGAAAACACGATAGTGCTGAAAAAGTTAAAATTGCTCTTGAGGCGATTAAAGAGGATTTGTCAATAAATGAAATTGCCAGCAAATACAAATTGCATCCAGGTCAAGTGAGACAGTGGAAAAAAGAGTTTCTGGATAATGCTGAATCGGCCTTCAAGAATGATAAGGATGAAAAGAAACATCTTACAGATTTAGAGACAGAAAAAAATGATCTGGAAAATCTAATTGGACAACAAACCATTGAGATCAATTTCTTAAAAAAAACTTGAAGCGTTTGAACAAAGAATGAAAATACCCTTGGTATCAAAAAATGAAAAACTCTCCTTGGTCAAACAATGCGAACTATTATCTATTCCACGATCCTGCTTCTATTATACTCCCAGAGGCCGATCAGAACTCGATTTGGTCATTATGAGACTCATAGATGAAATATATCTTGAGAACCCCACAATGGGCAGCAGACGAATGAGTAAAGAAATAACAAAGACTCATAAAATCAAAGTTGGTCGTCTGAAAATACGAAGATTGATGAGAGAAATGTGCATAAGTGCCATTTATCCAAAGAAAAATCTCTCAAAGAAAAACCCTGAACACAAAATATACCCCTATTTACTGCGGAACCTTTCTATTGATAGAGTGAATCATGTCTGGTCAACAGATATCACTTACTTGAGGCTTGAAGATGGTTTTGTATATCTGACCGCTGTTATCGACTGGTATAGCCGCAAGGTTTTATCTTGGAAATTGTCAAATACAATGGAGGTCGAATTTTGCAAGTCTGTAGTAAAAGAGGCTATTGAAAAATACGGGGCTCCTGAAATATTTAATACGGATCAGGGTAGCCAGTATACAAGTGAAGAATTTACAGATCTACTAAAAAATAATAACATAAAAATCAGCATGGACGGGAAAGGCCGAGCTCTTGATAATATTTTTGTCGAAAGATTATGGCGTACTGTTAAACAAGAGGAGGTCTATTTAAGAGATTACCGAGGGATAAAGGATGCAAGAAAATCTTTGAAAAAGTACTTTGAATATTATAATACAAAACGCAGGCATCAATCGTTGGATGATGAATATCCAGAGGATGTATATTATGGTAGAATTCAATCAAAGATGGCTTCATAACCGAATAAAGTGAACTTAATTTTAAGAATTCTTGTTTAAGAAATCAGACCACTATAATTGTCTCAGACTTAACTGTAGGTTTATCTACTCCTTTTCATTGTCAGACAAAATTTATTACATACCTCTCAAATATTTTGGAAAAAGTAACAAATAGTGCTACAGAAATCAATGCAAACTTAATAATTTTATCTAGATTTATATTATAGAAAACAATGGAAAATATAATAAATGATATCTCACTTAACACTTTTTCCATTGTATCAAAATTCAATTCCTTAAAAAACATAATATAAAACACAAAATAAACAATCATATTAGATATTATCGATCTGTTCCTATTAATGAAAATACTAAATAATTTAAAAACTAAAGCTAAAAGAAGCATATTTTCAATATTATTTTCGATTGTTATATTTATTGAATATAATCGTTGTAGTATGACTATTGTGACAAGAAGAATTGAAAATATATTAAGAATGTAAGGAACTATATTTCTATTAGATTTTTTAATTGATTTGCATACTTTTTTGTATATTTTATTATTTTTCTGATTTTCTATGCAAAATGAACTTACATATGAAGTAAGATAATTAACAAATAGGATTTTCAAAGATTCTTTATTATCTACATATTTAATTCTAAGAGTAATTACAATATTGTCATTAATAATGTTTAACATGTGATAATTACTAAATTTATTGATATATACGGAACAGTTTTCTAAGTCTGATAAATATAGTTCATTGGGCCCAGATTTAATTATTATTGATGAATTGTTATCTATGGTTAACGAAGAATTATTCGTGGTCCATACTATTCTTTTATTTGTTAGCACAATTATTTCTTTTCTATTCTTAAAAAATGAGTCATCAATTAGTAAATGGATTACTTCATCTTCAAGTAATGAAAAATTCTCAATTCTAGCTTTAATTACTTCAGTATCAATATTGACTAAAAATCGATCATTTTTAAATGATGTAAGATAACTAAGCATTTCCATCCTCACAAATTTCTATATAATAATTTTTTTTATTTTTTCAAGTATTTCCTGTTTGGTGCAGCTCCCCACACTATATCAGCAAATATCTTCAACCGCATTTACTTTTTTATAATAATGAACAACCAGAGCACTCTCTGTTCTACCATAGACAGTAATAGTATTTATAGGGTTTTTTCTTAATCCCGGCCTGATATAGGAACTCATTTCCCAAAGTTTTGATATTCCCCTACTCTTTTTTCATCCCCTGAGAGAGGTTGTACTGAACGTTCTTTAAACCCTGCCTGGGTCATAAATTCATTATATAAAGGACTACCGGTACGACTTGGAGCAAATATGACATGCCTCAGGAGAACGTAGTTTAAAAGGATAAACAAAAACATCCTGGGGATGGTGTACTCGGTACAATCATGTGCGTAGGGAATATTATATGAAGCCTCAATCGAACTGACATCAAACCAGCCAATCGCATAGATGGTCACTCTAATGGATCTAAGGATATGACCCTGTCCACCATTAGTGATATCAATTATGATATAAAGTATCACTGGAATACACAAAGTCCGCCAAAGGGCATCTTTTTATCCATACAGAACCTCATCTAAAATTAGTATGGATTTATCAATCAAGTTAATCCTCCACTTATCAATAGCATAAAATGAGGATCAACAAAAATGAGCACTAAGTTTTCTATATTGGGCCATTAAAGGGTGAATATTCATAAAAGATTGGTTCAGTTCCCAAACAATTACTTTACCCTTATAAATAAAAAACCGGCCGATCATCCGTGCCATCCTAAAGATGTAAAGCAGCATCCCGCGTTACACCTTGTTTTGACAGCAGCAATGACTGCACCGGTTCTTAAATAAAAATCAAAACATAAAGTTTTGTTCTAAAAGTACTTATTTTGAGCCAAAAGTGGGAATTGAACCCACGACCTACGCTTTACGAGAGCGTTGCTCTACCCCTGAGCTATTTTGGCTGGCAAGTAGTTATTATACATAGGGACATAAGAATATCAAGTTTATTTCACAATTTTTTAAAGATGAAAAAGAACAGCCAAAAATTGACAGTTTCTGCTTTTAATTCGATAATGAATGTATAGGGGAGATAAGATGAGTTCCAGCAATAATAGAAAGTTTTTACGTGCAGATTTCCAGACACAGGGGTACATCCATTTAAGTGATAACAGACAGATACCCTTTGAATTAGTCAACATTTCCCTCAAGGGTATTCTTATTACAGTGAATGATAAGACCCTTCAGAAAGGCGAAGCCTATGATTTACGTATAAAACTGATGTCATCAGATATCGAAATCTCGACTATCTCCGTCCTCGTTCATGAAGAAGGAGAGCATAAGGGATTCTATTTCAGAGAGATCGACCTTGATAGCATGATTCACTTACGAAGACTTTTGGAATTGAATATCCCCAACGGCGGAGAAATAGAAAAAGAACTATCTTTTCTCAAAGACTATTCTTAAAGGGGAGAATCAGGTAAAGGGGAGAATCAGGATTCTTTTTTATCCTGATTACTCCTGCGAGATGAAACGAACCTTTTAAAATCATTAATATTTTTGACAATGATTCTGTTGTCGTAAACCTCTACTCTTCTTTGTGAACCAAAGTGGTCTAGAATTCGCCTGCAATCCTCGGGAGACATACCTGCCCAGTGAGCGATGTCGTCGATAGAAGTATGAAAGGTCCTCATGCCCTGATCTTCTTCATCCGGCGGGATATCCTCGCCTTCGGAAAGCATCAGAAAGACATCTGCCACACGGGCATGTACATCTTCTAAAGTGAGAATCTGAAATCTCCGTTTCTGATCATAAATTCTTTTAGAAAAGAGTTTGAGCAGTTTTAAGGCAATCTGGGGATTCCCCTGCATGAGAATCTGAAAGTTCTCTCTATTAAACTCAAGGAGTTTGGTTTCTTCTGTGGCAATGATGGTGGCACTTCTGGGAGCTTCTTCCAAGAGAGCCATCTCACCGAAGAACTCACCTGGTTGGAGGATATCGATGGTCTTCTCTATTGCACCGAAAATCTTAACAATTTTCACCTTTCCAGACTGGATCAGGTAAAATGAATCTCCCGGTTCATACTCACAAAAAATAACGGCACCGGCCTTGAATGTGACTGCAAAACGGTTGAATACTGATAGATCCAAAGCCATCATGAACCCCCTAATTGTTCTAGAATCAATGCGGCGTCCCTCTGCTCAGGACATCCATCCTCTAAAAGAGAGGAGCATTTATTCAAAAAGCTTCTGGCTTTTTCATGATCATTTTCAATGATATAAGACTTTCCGATATAGTAGAGAGCCTCACCCATGCGTGAATGAGCGGGATTCTGCTTCAGAATAGTTGTGAAGTGCTTGATCGCTTCGTTTCCCTTCTTCAGTTTGAAAATGCAGATTCCGGCCTCGAATTCAGCAAAAAGCTTATGTTCAGGATTTATCTGACTCACTTTAATGAAAATTTTCAAGGCACCGAGATAATTGCCGCTGTCCCGCAGGGCAACAGCTTTCTCAATTGTATATTCCGCCTTTGGTGGGGGATCGGAGGCAGGAGGCAGGGAATCATCCGAATCTTTCCTGCTTTCGGCGTACTCAATTTTCCGCCTGACTTCGTCGACAAATCTGCCCGCAGGGTAATAAATCAAATATCTATTAAAAGCATCGGCAGCCTGCAGATGTTTTTTATTATTAAAATAGTATTCACCCACCGAAAACAAACCCTTTTCAGCATCCACCTGTTCATCCACTGACATAAGACTACGAACCTGTTTATGAATGCGTCTCAACTGATTTGAAAAAACTTTCAGCATCTTTAGAATGATACGGCTATTGCTGGATAGAAGCTGTTCAAAATCATCAACAGAAAACTGAATGACCGTTGAGTCGACCATAACAACGGCCGTTTCATCGTGGGGATACCTACCGAATGCGGCTTTTACGCCAAAAAACTCCCCGGTTTGAACAAAGTCATGCATCTCCTGACCTGTTTGAATATCCAGATAATTTAGAGAAACCTGTCCTTTTTGAAGAATATAGACATTTTCTCCCTTATCACCCTTGAAGTAAACAATAGAGTTAGCTTTAAAAGATATGGCTTTTGGGGGCATTCCGGCTCCTGGATCAAACTTGTTTAGATGTTAATTCTTTGGACTCCCTAGTGTCAATCATTATTATAGGCAATATTAAAAGGACTCACAATAATAAATAACAGTGAAAAGCCGTATTCTCATCACTTGCATTTAGGGATTAAACTTTTTATTCTGTTTTTTATGATTGATCTCCATACACATTCAACCGCTTCAGACGGCACATGCTCCCCCATAGAACTTCTCAAACAGGCTTCTGAAGTCGGCTTGAAGGCTCTGGCTCTGACAGACCATGACACTCTAGACGGGCTAGAAGAGGCGCAGGGTGCAGCAGATCTTCTTGGAATACAGTTTATTCCGGGTATAGAACTCGAAATAGAACATTATCCTGGAGAATTTCATCTATTGGGACTTTCTCTGACAAATTGGAAGGATTCTTCACTTTCTTTATTTTTAAAAGAAGTTAGAGATCATAGAAATGACAGAAACAGCAAAATGCTGGAACTTTTCGAAGAAGACGGAATTCATATAAGCGAAGAAGAACTCAAAAGTGCGGCGGGAGGCAGAATCATAGCCCGCCCCCATTTTGCAAAGATCCTGGTGGAGCGCAAAATCGCCAAAAACGTAAAACAGGCCTTTGACCGTTACCTGGGGGTCGAAAAGAAGTTTTATCTGCCCAAAAAAGTCATGACCCTGGAACAGGGTCTCCAGCTGATTCATGAAGCGGGAGGATACGCCGTCATAGCCCACCCTCTCTCCTTATACCTTTCCTGGGGAAAGCTTCCTCTTAGATTAACACAGTGGAAAGAGATGGGATTGGACGGACTGGAGGCCTGGCATTCTGGAGCAAAGGAGCATCAGGCTCAACGCTTTGAAAAATTAGCTTTAGAAAATGATCTTTTTGTCACAGGTGGAAGCGATTATCATGGTGCCAATAGAAAGGATAGAACACTGGGAAAAGGCGGAGGGAATAAGCCGATTCCCGATGAATTCCTGGAAGCCTTCAAATGAAACAGCTGTTCCTTGTGCTCCTGGTCATGAATTCTTATGTTGTATTCGGACAATATCCTCTAATCAGTGAGACATCAAATTTTCGTGACAGATTATTCAAACAACAGCAGATAGAAACAGAATCATGGTATTACAATGAAGCCCAGGGAATGGCTCTCCCACCCCTGTCTATCTATAGGTATAAACCCAAGAAAGGGGATACGTTGATTATGCTTTCTGCCGCCTTTAATCTTCCCCTGGATACTCTGGCCACAATTAATGGATTCGAAAATATAGGCGATTTCTCAGAAGACAAAGAGATCCTTGTCCCCTCCGCTCCGGGGCTGTATATATATAAGGATTCCAGGTCCTCATGGATGGAGAATCTTCGTGGGTCCTTGAAAGATCAAACAGCTCTGACCATTATTCTTAACCTAAATAATGAAAAACATGAGGTGGACTACTATCAGGGCATGACCCTGTCATCTCAGCAAAGAACACGTTTTGTACTCCCCCTCTTTCTATCTCCCCTAAAAGAACGGATCATTACCTCTGCCTACGGCTATCGAAACCACCCCGTCACCGGAGTTTGGGGTCTGCATAAAGGAACAGATTACAGAGCCTCGGTGGGGAGTCCCGTTTTTTCATGTGCGGATGGTTTCGTATTATCTACTGGAGAATTGGAAGATTATGGAAAATTTATTATACTACAACATAAGAACGGTTATACTAGTATGTATAGCCATCTGAGTAAAATTCTGGTAGAAAGAAATCAGAGAATCCTGGAAGGGGTTAAAATTGCGGAAACTGGTAACACTGGATTATCAACTGGTCCCCATCTGCATTTTGAAATCCGTCAATACAATAAGACAGTTGATCCGGAAAATTTACTTCTAAAGGGTCAGGAATAAGAGACACTATGAAAAATGTACTTCTTTTACTTGTGTTCACAGCACTTTCATTCTCCTTGTTTGCAGAGAATATTCGCGGTCCTGTATCCGGAACTCTTTCCCTCAATGGAGAGCGAAAAATTATCACAAGGGTAGAAAACCTCTGTGCCATTGATTTACAGAACATATCTCCCCTCATCCAGGGAGTGAAACTGACGGTTCCCATGGATAAAGATATGGAATTGTATAAGAACAGCTTTGCCCTGTATCTCTATAAAAATCTGGATAGTGAGTTTTCCGAAGATAAGACGAATTACAAAGGAACCCAGGCTTTTATGCATTTTCTTCCCTTTTCCGATTCATTAAATATTCTTATCCCCTTGAGCAATAATCATACGATGTCCCCCGATAGATCCTCTTATCTCCTATCAGATACGGATAATTCAGGGGATTTTCCAATGATTCTGACCATTTTACCCATAACCAAAGGGATTCCCGATTCTATTTACAACAAAGATATTGTTGTGGAAATCAGTCCTGTTTTTTTTAATAAGGGATCCCTGGATCTGAACATCCTCAATGATCAGGGAGAAGAAATAGAAGAGGAAATTACCATCAGCATAGATAACAAGATCTACGATTGGCCGGGAGGCCCCTACATCCTGGGAACGGGCCTTCATAATCTTGATATTAGAACAGAAGAGGGCAATGAAGACTCCCTCACATTCAGCCTGAATCCGGGACAGACCACCATTATCGATCATGTCCTTCAATATCAGTTTCCCCTCTTGTCCATTGAAACGATGGAGGGTTTAACTGTCTATCTGGATGAACGCAAACTATCCGCTTCAGAGCTTAAAAAATCCCTGGAAATTAAACCGGGGGGACACAGTATCCGCTTTGAACTGGGCGATTTTAAAATAAGCAGAGATTTCAGTGCGGAAATGCGTCAGAGGATCACCATCACCATGGTCCCCGAGATCCTGTTGGAGACCCGTTGATAAGATACAGCCCAAAAGTAGCGGTGATCTTGACAAAGTACTGAGTGCCACGTACTTTTAAGGCTATGATTTTTTCCGGAAAAAGAAAGCTTATTTTAATTGTACTTTTATCTCTGTTGGTTGTCATAACCGCTGGAGTCGGTGTTAGTGCCGGACTCGTTGTGGCTACAAATTTCAACATCATGAATATGGAGAATTTCGGAGAAGACAATCCTTCACTGCCCTCCCGTATTCTGGATATTAACGGAAATCTTATCACCGAGTTCTTTTCTGAAGAAAAACGTGAAATTGTATCTATAAAAGATTTACCCGAAAGTTTAATCTACGCCCTGATTACCAGAGAAGATGGTAATTTTTTTGAACATAACGGCTTTTCCCTCTATGGGACGATTAGAGCGGTTGTCAAAATTGTTACTGGTCAATATTTTTCCGGTGGTAGTACCCTCACCCAGCAGCTGGCCGGGCATCTGTATGCAGACAGAAGCGATATTTCTATTACCCGAAAGTTGAAAGAGCTCTGGTGGGCCTTCCAGTTAGAAAGACAGCTCACAAAATATGAAATAATGGAACTCTACATCAACAAGATGCCCTTTGGTCACAATACTTATGGAGTAGAGGCCGCTTCAAAATTCTATTTTGATCATTCTGCAGAATACAATACCGTAGCAGAGTCGGTTATGTTGGTCATTCAGCTCGTACGGCCTGGCCTGTACTCTCCTATTCGTTTTCCGGAAAAAGCTAAAGTTGTACAAACAGAAATTATCAATCAGATGGTCAGCCGGGGTTATTTAACCCAGGAAAATGCAGATTTGACCCTGGTGGATTATTGGACCAACAAATATGACTGGTCCAGAGACAATAAAACCACCGCTTTTTTTGCCCGGGAAGATAAGGCACCCTGGTTTAGTGAATACATCAGGGCCCAGCTGGATGAAATGCTCTATGGTAAGCAGGATATTTACAGAGACGGCTATACAGTTCATACCACCTTGGATCTGGACTTTCAACAAAAAGCGGACGAACTCACCCAGAAGGGTCTGACACGATGGAATAAGGCCTATCAGGAAAATATCGGGAACCGGATGGACATTGTAGATGACGTTTACGTCCCTATCATCGATCTGTTGTCCCTGACTATGAACATTGAAGGGATTCGCATTGCCGGTTCTCAGGAAAAAAGAAGAGCCAAGGAAGACTTTCAAAACAATATAAATCCTACCATGGATATGCTTTCCATGATGTTCGGCATGGGTGAATTAAATTATCTGAGTCAATTCAGCTATGATGACAGCAGGATGAAGAATCAGCAGTCTACCGTACAGACGGCCATGATCACCCTGGATAACGAGACAGGCTATATTATGGCCATGGTCGGAGGGAGTGAATTCAACCGCTCCAACCAGTTCAATAGAGCCGTAGACGGAGAACTGATGCCCGGTTCCTCCTTTAAACCCCTTTACTATTCTGCGGCTATTTCATCTAGAAAATATACTCCGGCTACGAGAATCTATGACGGCCCCAAGGTGTTTTGGAATCCTGATGGTTCATCCTATACCCCGATGAACTATAGGGGAGAATGGATGGGAAGCGTTCTGTTAAGAGACGCCCTGGCCAATTCGATGAATGTTCCGGCAATCACGGTCCTGGAAGGGATTGGTTTTGAGTCGGCCATCAGCAGGGCAGCCCGTTTGCTGGGTTATACGGACCCTCAGGAAATCGGAAGACGGTTTCCCAGGTTGTACCCTCTGGGATTGGGTGTCATTACAACGAGTCCCCTTCGTATGGCCCGTGCCTACGCAACATTTCCAAATCAGGGAAGGGCCGTTGAACCCATTGCCATCCGCTATGTGGAAGACAGAAATGGGAATATCATTCTGAATCCGGAAAGAGACCTCAGAGATCAACAGAAAAAAGAAGACCTTCAGATCATGTCAGCAGAAGAAGCCTATATGATGGTAGACCTACTCCAGACTACCACAGAAAGTGGTACACTGAGCCACCTGCCCCGCTATGTGAAAGGTTTTGACCGATTACCCATAGGGGGCAAGACAGGTACGACTCAAAACTGGGCAGATGCCTGGACCGCCGGTTTCTCTCCCTACTACACCACTGTGATGTGGGCTGGGTTTGACCAGGGAGGCAGTACTCTCGGTGTAAACCAGACAGGAGCGACTGCAACGGGTTGGATCTGGGGTGAATATATGTCTTATATCAACAGCAAAGTGCCCATTAGAGATTTCACCAAACCCAGTTCCGGCCTTGTGGAAATGGAAGTCTGCGATCTTTCCGGTATGGTCCCTACTGATCTTTGTGAAGACACGCGCCATGAGATTTTCCTGGCTGGAACAGAGCCAAAGACATTCTGTCCAATCCATTCCTTTGAAGAAACAAGGGATGAGTCGTTGACCCAAAAGTACTTGAATGACTTCTCATCTGCTCTTATATCGGCTCCCGGACTGGAACTGCTTCAAGACCCCTATTCAGATAATTCATCTGCTTACGAAGAGATTGATGACAGCATGATAGACTTCTTACTGAACGATCCCTTTACTGACAATGATGATTCTGACAATGAGAACACCTACCTTCTGGATTAAGGTTCTTCATTGATCTAAATGTAATCCAAACACATATTATAAATAAAATAGCGGATTTTTCTGAACCTTGTGGAACAGAAAAATCCGCTTTAATTTGTATCGATCTATTCTAGATATCCCAGATTTCCTCAAAGGAATGACTCTTTTCACAGTACTTACAAACAAACATTGAGTCAGTCGAGCGAAGAAAATATGTCTTTACATGCTGATGCTTTTCAGGATGGGAAATACAGTTTTCATTTTTGCAGGAGATTTCTTCAAAATTATAAATCTGCGGTGGCATATGGAGCCTGAATTTTTCATGTACAGACTCATCCTTAATGATATTCAAGGTACATTCCGGTGATATGGCAGCCAGTTTCTTGATATCCGTATCGCTCAGCTCCAGGATATCCGGCAGGGAAATGATTCCTTTGTAAACTGTCCTGTCATTGGAATGGTACACCCCGTGGGAACTTCTGCAGTTTAATTTCAATATCCTTCTTATCTTTTCAATCTGATTCCAGATGGTACTTAGGTCTTCGCCAGAACTGATATGATCTATGACGATTCCCGAATCTACGGGCTTAATGCCAACTTTGTAACGGTCAACAATATGAGATTTCCGGGTAACAGGTACTTTTTCGATGAATTTCTTGTCTTTTTTATGATTTTCGATTCCCAAACCATCAAAATCCGCTCCGACCTTGCCTCCGACCATGGCAATTTCAATAGTTCTGGTAAAAAACCCATTCACACTCTGCTCATCCCATCCGTTATAGCTTGTATGATCCAAAAAGTCGGGAATGACCGGATAGACCTTATGACGGGGTAAGGGATGGTAAAATTTGCTCTGAGGTGGAATCTTATCTAAAAATTCCTCTCTGAAGGTCACCGCGGTTCTAAGCTGATGTTCTTTTTCCTTGACCTTATCTCCCATTCTCTCCAGCTGCAGTCTCGTAAAATACCAGATATCGGCTATTTCATCCTGCCCTAGGTACTCTTCAATTGTGTCGAATTTCCTGAGTTTAAAACCGTTTTCGACCATACGCCGCTCATAATAATCAGGCATTGATAATTCGGGAGGAGCAATGAGATCGACTTTTACCTCATTGAAGATTCTCAGTCCGTCCACTTTTGAATGAACAGTTCTTCCATGATAAAGGTCTCCGGTTAAAACAATATGAATGCTGCTGTTATCCCAGTTTTTCTTTTCCAGAAAGGTAAACTCATCCAGAAATTCCTGTGTGGGATGCTCATGCTTTCCATCCCCTCCGTTGAGAAAGGCGGCCTTGTCATAGGACATTTTACGGGCGTATTCTTCCAGTTCTTCATCCAGGAAATGACAAACCCCTTCTTCGCTGGTCCTCATAATAAACAGGGAGCGCTTGCTGTAACCGAAGAGCATCTTGATTGTATCCGAAAAACTCTCCTGTTTTGTAAAAGAGGATGTTCCGGAATCAAAAATATTTAACTTGATGTCATGAAACTGGACGGCATTTCTGAATGACTCCTTAGTCCTGGTGCTGTTCTCCATGAAAATGAGATAGGCGGACATATCGGGATCGCTTATTCTGAATTCTGAGACATCCTCATTGTTGAGGTACTTTTTTTTAAGTTCCGCTGTTTTTTTATACAAATACAGCTGTTCATCTCTTGATAGATCATTGACCACACCAATTGTTCTGCCTGCGAAGATATTCTTCATATACTTTCAATCCCTCGTTATTCTGTGATTTGGAGTTCCTTCAGACTGGATGCAGAGAGAGCCTTTACTCCCTCTGTCAGGCTCTGAACCAGAATGCGGTCTTCTACGAAGACCAGACCAGTATCGGGATGTACTTTCAGATCACTGAGCTGCAATAATTCGAGCGATTGAGAATACTGACCCACAGACCAGTCTTGATTATTGCGGGTAATCATAAATAGATTTTTTCCATCTGTCCATATAGAACTGCCAGGATAGATTTCAGTCTTGCTTTCTTTGACGATTTCCAGTGTTTCCTTATCTAAAATGAGGGCATTCACCCTGGTTTGTTCATCATTTTTTCCAGCAATAACAAGGATTCCCTCACTGTTTTCCAGGTAGAGAGTCCCTCTGATGCTGTTGAGTTCAGATTGCTTGAGGGGAATTCCGTCCCTGGTGACCTTCCAGAGGCTTCCATAACTGGCAGGATCGCCAGACTTATCGACCAAAATGAACCAGAATCCTTCAGGTTCTGTCACGGCTTCACTGGAAAGGACGGTCCCTCCCGATCCAGTTTCTTCCTGAAGGAGGATATTTTCATCTTTGGCAATCTCTTCCCGCATTTCAACAACTTCCTGTTGTTCCTTTTCTATTTCTTTCTGCACTTCCTCAATCTGTTTTTTCTCTTCTTCTACAACGGCTTTTTCTTCTTCCAGCTGTTTCACTTCTTCCTGAATGATTTTCTCTTCAAGCGAATCGGGCTCTGCTTCTTCCAGTTCTTCTTTCTTTTCTTCCAGCTTTTCAGTAACAATGGCCTCTTTGACGATGACTTCCTCTTTCTCTTCATTCAGGACTTCCTGCTTCTCATCCAGATCCTCTTCGCGGATTTCAACCATTTCACGCCGGCTGTCCAGGGCCTTATCCTCTTCTTTCTGCATCTCTTCGACCACCTCTGGGGCTGAAATAACAGAGGTGTCCAAGGCGACTGACGATTCGGGTGTATCTAAAGAACTCAAGACCGTTTTATCAGCGGATTTCAGAGGAATGAGTATCCGCGATTTTCCGGCCCATTCCGAATAGTGAGTTGAGAGTCCCGCATTGCTTGAGCTGATATGATTCAATACTCCCGGTTTATACCGGCTTGAAAAATGATCCATATCCTTGTAATACACGGCGTTGTAATAGGTAATAAACTCAGCAAGCACATCGGCATTGCTCAGGGAGTAATCAAAGGTCGTTTGCAGGTAGGATGACAGAATGAATCTCAGGTTACGGATATGATCCACACCGGCATCGGGCAACAGAATAAGGATATCCGAATCCAGTCCTTCGGGGATGTCTGGTTCATAGGAACGGATAAGCTGATATTTATTTCCCCAGGTGACTTCTATTCCCTCTGTTGATGCCAGAAAAGCACCAATGCCCCGGATCTCCTCACGGGTACTGAATTCTGTTACGGGTCCGACATAGTTTTCGAATACAATTTCGCCACTGCGATCACCAACGCTCTTTAGTTCATCTTCTGCAACCGATTGAGCATAAACTCCGGCTAATGCAAATATAAAAAGGATTAAAAAATTTATGTATTTTTTCAAGGAATGCCTCCGGCAGCTATTTTATCCATGGGTTCAATATTTCCTATTATAGAAAGAAAATGAAATCAGTGAAAGATTTTTATTTATATATCCTTTTTTTTCATTTTTGAAATGATAGGGTATTTCGTTTTTTAGTGGTTTGAAACCTATGAAAAATGGACTAGAAGGATTTTAACTCAAAGCTGATTTGCTTTTGAACAGATGCGGGAAGATTTCTCTGCTGAAGTGTATTGTAGAATTTCATCATCGTCAAAATAGCCCTTCCGCCATTATATTTAGCGAGACGGGAGGAGGAACGCACGGCGGCTAAAAGAAGATCCGGATTTCCTGGGTGTGCTTCGGCTGCCTGCACCACACTGAGCATGCTTCTCCCATCTCCATCCAGACCAATCCGTCCCAATCCATCCAAAATCAATGCCAAATGCTGAGGATTCTGCTCCGTTTTAGAAAGGAACAGCAGCGTTTCCCTGGATTTTAGATTCCCCCAGCGGCTGAGAATTTTGTAAATTCGGTACCTGCTGTATTCATCCAGTCTCTCCCGGTTCACATTCATGTTGAGCACATGGCTGTCTGAAAGGATTTCCTGAAACACAAGATCATAATCCGACTCCTTTCTAATAAGCTCCTGAAAACTGTCAATCTCTTCATATTCTTTTAAAATCTGTGACAAAAACTGCTGATCGATCATTAACAAGGGGAGCAAAGGCGCTCCGGATCGATTTTTAAAAAGGAGGTATCGCTGAGATTGCCCCGGGAGGACACCCAGGCTTCTGGTTCTGCCGGGATTCGTGCCACTCTGATAATAAGGGTCATAAGCCTCCTCACCCGCTTCCAGAGCCTCCATAAACCAGTCCTTGCGTCCTGAGATGATTTTATTTTCATAGCTAATTAAAATTTGATTTTCCGGGTAGAGGATTCCCTCCGCCAGAGGCGACTCTGAATCTTTCATTTGGAGAGTCTCAAGGTCAAGCTGCTTCCACGAGCCATCCTGCTTTTGCCAATATAGATTGGGGGTTTTATACACGATGTGAGCCGGAGCCTCATCGAGGGAATCAGCCTGTTCTCCATCGGTAAAATAGACCTGTGTCTTCCCGGGGCCAACGAGCAGTACCCGATCCTGGAGAGCAAAGATTTCTGAGACTGGTCCATCAATGGACCTGCTCCACACCTCAAGTCCCGTTCTGTCCAAACAGATGAGCGTCCCATGGTCTTTCATCAAATAGATAGTTCCGTATGAATCAATAGCAGGAGGAATGGGAGGAGATGACATTAGGGGGAAGCGCCACAACTCCCGACCACCGGGACTGACGGAAAGAAGGGTGTTATCCAAGCTTAATATGAGGATGCTGCTGTCTGGTGAGACAACAGTGAATCCCTTGAGCTTTCCGCCTGGTCTGTAACTCCAGTATTCATGACCTGTAAGACTATCCAGACAATGGAGAGCCCTGTCATCGGCAGTGCTGTAAATCCTACGGTCCGTCCCCTGTGCCGGAGGGGTGGTCAGTACACCGGCTATGGCTGTTTCCCAGGAAAAGACTCCAGAAAGGCTGCTAAGCAGCAATACAAGGAGACTCAGGCAGCGTCTCATCTTTTCCTGAACCTGAGGACCGTTTCCATATGGGCCGTCTGGGGATAAAAGTCAAATCCTCTGGCAGCGCTGATTTCATACCCTCCCTCTAGGAGGTCTTTTGTATCCCGGGCTTGCGTTACAGGGTCACAGGAGACATACACAAGATCGGGTACATTCATCTTCAGAATGTGGGATCTCACCTTGGCAGAGAGTCCCGTACGGGGAGGATCCACAACAATCAGGTCCGCCGGAGGACCTGACTTTTTTTTGACCCAGTCTTCCAGGGACATGGCAAAATAGTGGTAGGAAGCACCGGCCATATTCTTCCTGTAATACATCTCTGTTTTCGGGTTCAATTCGATGGCTGTTATCTCAGAGAAACGCTCTTTCATAAAAACAGAAAAGAGTCCCACCCCGCAATATAAATCCATTCCGTGCTGTCCTTTATATCCATTAAGGCTGAAATTCAGGAGTTCCGGTATGAGAGACAAATTACTCTGAAAAAAAAGATCTGCTCTGAAATGAACAGGATGATCCCCTATGAGAACCCGAATATCCTCCTGACCCGACTCACGATAATAGCGCTCTTCCAGGCCATAAAAAGTTTCCTTAGTGCCAACAATATTTTCTTTAGCTGAAAGAAAATCGTTGAGGGAGTCTACCAGGACAGGACAATGTGTCAGGGGAATGACATCATCAGAGGAACGCATTTTAAAGCCACAGCCCTCCTCTCCTCTATGGAGCTGAATTCTGTTTCTATAGTGTTGGGGTTTGGAAGGAAGGAATTTGAAGTTTTCTGGTAAACCTATACCAGCAAGCCTTTTAAAGTGTTCTTTGACAAAAGATTCCTTCAAACTGATTTGGTATTCGTAAGACAAATGCTGCATATTGCAACCGCCGCAAATCTCGTAAACGGGGCAAAACGGTAAGACTCTGTTTTCGGAACTCTCCTTAATGCGGATGACCGAACCCCGGGAAAATTTTTTCCCTTCGCTGACGATTTTAAAATCGATAATTTCTCCGCCGATCACTCCTGGAATAAATATGACTTTTCCCTTCATTCTGACGAGACCGTCACCGCCCGGAATAATTTTTTCGACCTGTACATCGTGATATATATTTGAATTCCGCGATATAGAAACTGAATTCTGACTTTTCATTTTATCCATATTGTAATAGTATAATTCTCAGTCCTGATTTTTTTATCAACGGAATAATATATGAGCAAAATAAATGACAATTTTAAACAGAAAGTAGCGAGTATCCCGACCATCAAGAGGCTACCATCCTATCTGAATCTTGTAAAGCGAGCTTCTCAGGAAGGCGTCGAAATCATCTCGGCTACAAACATTGCCAAAGAGCTGGATTTAGAGCCCATCCAGGTTAGAAAAGATCTGGCCGTTACAGGGATAATAGGAAAGCCCCGAATAGGGTACAATGTGAATGAGCTTTTTCAGGCCATTCAATCCTTCCTGAACTGGGATAAGAAGCACAAAGCCATCATCGTCGGTACGGGAAACCTTGGTTCCGCCCTGATGAAGTACGGCGAATTGAAGAATCACGGATTAACCATCGTAGGTATTGCCGATGCCAGTCCCGAAAAAATAGGAACAGAAAAAAATAATCTCACCATTTCTGATGTGAATGATCTTCCAGCTTTGATCAAGAAAACCGGTGCCACCATGATTATCTTGACAGTTCCTCCCTCTGAGGCTCAAAACGTAGCCGAAGTGATTAATGATACGGACATCAAAGCCATTTGGAATTTTACCAATGTAAAACTCAAGGTTTCCGATCGGATTCTAGTCTTAATGGAAGACCTTTCTTCAGGTTATGCCGTACTTTCGTTCCACCTTCCTTTTTACAAAGAAAACGAAGATACAGAGTAGAATGCTAAAGAAATAAATTATTTTATTGTGATAAAATAGTATTTTACTCATATATCATTTGCATTATGCGGCTATTCTGGTTATTTTTGGTAAATGAGTAATATTCTTAGTGTGCGGAACCTGAAAAAAAAATACGGGTCCGTTGAAGCTGTCAAAGGCATCGATCTCTCTATTCGTCAGGGAAGCTGTTTTGGACTCCTAGGCCCAAATGGTGCGGGAAAAACAACCAGCATTGAAATCATGGAAGGGATCATTCCCCCAGACTCTGGCGAAATTCTATTCAGGGGCAAACCCATTGATAGGCATTTTAAACAGAAGGTGGGAATTCAATTTCAAAGCACATCCCTTCCGGAGTTTATAACCGTCAAGGAGACCCTTGAACTCTTTAGGAGCTTCTACCCCTCCCCCAGGGAGATGGATGATCTGATAGAAATATGTTCCCTTCAGGATATACTGGACCGGGACAATAGAAAACTATCGGGAGGCCAGAGGCAGCGCATGCTTCTGGCCTTGGCCATCATACCCCGTCCCGAAATTGTTTTTCTGGACGAACCCACGACGGGACTTGATCCCCAGGCCCGGCGTAATTTTTGGAACCTCATCGAAAACATCAAAAAAGAAAATGCTACGGTCATATTAACCACTCATTATATGGATGAAGCCAGGAGACTCTGCGACACCATAGCCATCATGGACAAGGGTATTATTTTGGAATGTGCTCCGCCGGAAGAACTTCTGGACAAGCACTTTGAAGGAGTGCTTATCAGAGTTCCCCACAACGGTAAGATCCCGGAGATCTTGCCCGAGGGGGCCATTATTCAAGGGAACAACCTCGAAATCCAGACTACAGAACTGGACAAAACCCTCAAGGATCTTCAATTAAACTCTTGGAACCTCATGGGATTATCTATCCACAAACCGGACCTGGAAGATCTTTTTATTAAATTAACAGGTTCATCCCTACGCAATTGAAGGAGCCGTATATGAAACAATTCAGGGCCATGGTAAAGGCCAGAACAATGGAGTTTGTCCGTGATAAGGGTACCTTTTACTGGAATTTACTCTTTCCACTCGTCCTTGTTTTTGGATTTTCTTTCGCATTTTCCTCGGGGAACAACACCCTTTTCAAAGTCGGTTTGACCGGTCCGGTGCCTTCGGCTCAGGAATTTTCCTTTCTTGGAGTCGGTCAAATTGAATTCATCGAATATGAAGAAAATCAAACAAGCCGGGAAAGCCTCATAAAAAAAGTCAGACATCACCAGCTTGATATGGTCATTGACTTTGTTCAGGAGTCTTATTTTATCAATTCAGAGGGTGAGAATGCTGAAATTCTGCAAATACTGGCAGAGAGCAGATCGGAAGAAGGACTCAGTCTGGATGACTTCAAAAAGGAAGAGCTTACAGGCAAAGCCATCCGCTACGTGGATTGGCTTGTTCCCGGTATCATTGGGATGAATATGCTCTTCAGTTGCCTCTTTGGTGTGGGATTTGTCATTGTCCGATACAGGAAAAATGGCGTTTTGAAGCGATTGAAGGCCACCCCTGTGACTTCTATGAGCTTTATTTTAGCCCAGATGACATCCCGTTTTCTCATCGTGCTGGCCACATCGGTGGTTGTCTTTACGGGTACGAACATATTCCTCCACTTTATGATGCTGGGGTCTTATTTCCTACTACTCTTGATCACCTCTCTTGCCATTTTGTGCATGATTGCCCTGGGTCTTATCTTTGCCGCCAGGATTAAGAGTGAAGAACTCGCAAGCGGACTTATGAACTTGATTACCTTCCCCATGATCATATTTTCTGGTGTATTTTTCTCTTTGGAAGGAACACCGGTCATTCTACAGCGAGTCTCCAAACTCTTCCCTCTCACGCATTTTATTGAAGGCGCTAGAAAAATTATGCTGGAAGGAGCCGATATTCTCACAGTGGCTCCACAGTTATTGATTCTCACAGCTATGACCCTTCTCTTTTTGGTCGTAGCCTCCCTGACCTTCAAGTGGGACTAATAAAAACAGCCAAAAAAAGGTCCCTTTGGGGACCTTTTTTTGGGGATAAACGATTGTTCTAGATCGTCATTCTCTCATGTTTTCCACCGTACATTTCATCTCTTAATGCCCGGACATCTTCACTTTCCAGGTAATCTTCAAATGTCATCTTCCTGTCGATGATTCCTCCAGGTGTGAACTCAATGATTCTGTTGGCAATGGTATTGATAAACTGATGGTCATGACTGCTGAATATAACGATCCCGTTAAATTTGATTAAACCGTCATTGAGGGATGTTATGGATTCGAGGTCAAGGTGAGCCGTGGGGTCATCCAGAACGATAACGTTAGATTTACTAAGCATCATTCTGGAAAGCATGCAGCGAACCTTCTCTCCACCAGAAAGGACTTTCACCTTCTTGAGAGATTCATCTCCGGAAAAGAGCATCCTACCGAGGAATCCCCGCACATAGGCGTCATCCTGTTCGTCTGAATACTTACGGAGCCATTCGGTCATGTTTTCATCTGTGTCGAAAAATTTAGTGTTATCCTTGGGAAAATACGACTGGGATGTGGTGACTCCCCAGTTATAGCTCCCCGTGTCGGGTTCCATATTTCCCATAATGATTTCCATAAAGGCAGTTTTAGCCTGGTTATCGGGTCCTACAAAACCTATTTTGTCGCCATTATCGACGGTTAGATCCCAATTTGAAAAAAGCGTTTGTCCATCAATGGTCTTGCTGATATTGTCCAATTCAAGAATGATTGTTCCCGGTTCCCTATCAGGCTCAAAACCAACGTATGGGAAACGGCGTGAAGTTTTCGGTAATTCGTTTAATTCCAGCTTATCCAGTTCTTTTTTCCTGGAAGTAGCCTGTTTTGATTTGGATGCATTCGCCGAGAACCTTTGAATAAAGGCCTTCAACTCTGCCGCCTTGGCTTCCTGCTTTTTGGCCTGGTCTTTTCTTTGGGATGCAGACAACTGACTGGCCTGCTGCCAGAACATATAGTTTCCCACGAAAATCTGGATTCTGTTGTAGTCAATGTCGGCTATGTGGGTACAGACCTTATTGAGAAAGTGTCTGTCATGGGATACGACAATGACTGTATTCTTAAAACCATAAAGAAAATTTTCAAGCCAGCGAATTGATTCAATATCCAGGTGGTTTGTTGGTTCATCCAAAAGAAGAATATCGGGATTTCCAAAAATCGCCTGGGCCAGCAGGATTCTGACCTTATAGGTGTCATCCACATCCTTCATCAGCTTAGAATGCATATCCTCGGTGACTCCCAGACCCGCCAGCAGGGTAGCGGCTTCACTCTCGGCTTCCCAACCGTTCAGATCGGCAAACTCACCTTCTAACTCGGAAGCCCTGATACCATCGGCATCTGAGAAATCTTCTTTCATATAGATATTGTCTTTTTCAACCATTACTTCATACAGTTTCTTATGACCCATGATGACCGAATTGAGGACAGTATGCTCATTGAAGGCATAATGATCCTGGGCAAGGACTGCAAGACGTTCTCCCGGAGGAATGATGACTTCTCCCGAGTCCTGCTCAATTTCACCGGATAAAATTTTAAGAAATGTTGATTTTCCGGAACCATTGGCACCGATAAGACCGTAACAGTTTCCGGGAGTGAATTTAATGTTCACATCCTTGAATAAAAATCGCTTTCCGAATGAGAGAGTTATATTACTTGCCGTTATCAAAAGAATCTCCTGTCGTATTAGTTGTTTTTCGCATAGAAAACTTAGAGGTAAAGTCCTTTAAAGTCAATAGTTAAAGATATCCTAAACTAGCAATTCAAGGATACACGCCTTATCTTCCTTTCCCTAAAGAAAGGGAGATAAATAAATTAAAAAAGGGCCTTCTGTTTTACAGAAGACCCCAACAAAATTATGCTTTTATAAGAAGAAAATGAACCATTTCCTTTCTTTAAAATCAGTTTCTAATGACAGCCTGTGCTGCGGCCAGTCTTGCGATTGGCACTCTGTAGGGAGAACAGGAAACAACATTCAGCCCCGCTCTGTAGCAGAAGTCAATGGAGTCTGGATCGCCACCGTGTTCACCACAGATACTGGTTTTCAAATTGGCCTTAGTGGAGCGTCCTCTTTGAACACCAAGTTCCACCAGGAGGCCTACACCATGTTGGTCGAGGGTTTGAAATGGGTCAGCTTTCAGTATTTTCTTGTTCACATATTCAGGAACAAAAGTTCCCACATCGTCCCTTGAATATCCAAAGGTCATCTGGGTCAGGTCGTTGGTACCAAATGAGAAATAATCGGCATATTTAGCGATATCTTCTGCTGTCAAAGCCGCTCTTGGAATTTCGATCATCGTTCCGATCTGATATTCCACAGTGATTCCTGTTTCTTCAAAAACGGATTTGAGAATCTTCTCAGCATTTTCTCTTAAAGGAATAAATTCTTTGTATGTACCAATGAGAGGAATCATAATCTCGGGTAAGACCTTGATGCCCTCTTTTTGAACCTTAACAGCGGCTCTGGCAATGGCCTCAACCTGCATGTCATAGATTTCAGGATAGGTTATGCCCAGACGACAACCTCTGTGACCTAGCATGGGGTTCTGTTCTTCCAGAGAGTTCAATCTGACCTGAAGGTCTTCTTTACTGATACCGATGATATCGGCCAGCTCAGCAATGTCTCTCTTTGAACGGGGAACAAACTCATGGAGAGGTGGGTCTAAGAGTCTGATGTTAACAGGAAGACCATCCATGGCTCTGAAAATGCCTTCAAAGTCTTCTGTCTGAAGAGGCATGATCTTCTTAAGGGATTCCACCCTTCTCTCCTTGCTGTCGGCAACAATCATAATCCGGAAGGATTTCAGCTTTTCTTCATCAAAAAACATATGCTCTGTACGACACAAACCGATACCTTCGGCTCCAAACTCACGACCTTTGAGTGCGTCTACGGGTAAGTCGGCATTGGCTCTGATACCGAATCCATCGGCGACACCTTCTCTCTTGGCAGAATTTCTGATGTCATCGGCCCAAGTCAGGAATTCATTCAAATTCCCAGACAGTTCAGGCTGGATGAGATCGATAGCCCCTTCGTATACTAATCCGTCTGTTCCATCGAGAGAACACCAGTTTCCTTCTTTGAAAACTTTGGAACCCACAGACATGGTTTTGTTTTCCTGATTGATGATAAGCTCTTTACATCCGGCGACACAGGGTGTTCCCATACCACGGGCTACAACAGCCGCATGGGAGGTCATGCCTCCGGTAGAGGTCAAAATTCCCTGTGCAACATTCATACCGCCGATGTCCTCGGGAGAAGTTTCTTTTCTCACAAGGATGACCTGCTCACCCTTTAGGAACCAGGCTTCAGCATCTTCTGCTGTGAAAACAATCTTACCACAGGCGGCTCCTGGAGAGGCATTGAGTCCCTTGGCTATGGGCTGTATTTCTTTCATGACACTTGGATCGATCATGGGATGAAGAAGCTGGTCCAGCTGAGCCGGAGCGACCCTCATAATAGCTTCTTTTTTATCGATCATCTTTTCTTTAACGAGGTCAACGGCAATCTGTACGGCAGCCTGACCGGTTCTCTTTCCATTTCTGGTCTGGAGGATGTAGAGTTTTCCGTCCTGAATGGTAAACTCCATGTCCTGCATGTCCTTGTAATGATTCTCGAGTTTGTCTTTGATTTCAACAAGCTGAGCATACACTGCAGGACTGCCTTCCTGGAGGGTGCTGAGTTTTTCAGGTGTTCTGATTCCAGCAACAACATCTTCTCCCTGGGCATTCATAAGGTATTCACCATAGAAATAGTTTTCACCTGTGGATGGGTCTCTAGAGAAACAAACCCCGGTACCCGATGTTTCACCAAAGTTTCCAAAAACCATGGACTGAACGTTAACAGCCGTTCCTTTGAGGCCCTCAATCTTATTTATGGCTCTGTATTTATCGGCTCGTTCATTCTTCCATGAACCGAATACGGCATCAATGGCCGCCCAAAGCTGAACTTTAGGATCCTGTGGAAAAGGTTCTTTTACGGCATCTTTATATACAGAAAGGTATCTTGATACGACTTTCTTGAGGTCATCTGCATCAAGTTCATTGTCGTTTTCAACATTTTTTTCCATTTTAATGGACTCGAGTGCTCCTTCAAAAGCATGGTGAGGTACGCCTTTTACAACATCACCAAACATCTGAATAAATCTTCTGTAGGCATCCCAGGCAAATCGTTCATTTCCTGAACGTGCAGCAAGGCCTTCAACAGCCTTTTCATTCAGACCCAGGTTTAAAACCGTATCCATCATTCCAGGCATGGAAACAGCGGCACCAGACCTGACTGATACAAGAAGTGGGTTATCATGGTCACCCAGTTTCATTTCCATCTGGGCTTCCAGCTTTTTAAGGTGCTGCTCCACTTCCTTTACAATATATTCAGGATAAGCCTTATTATTTTCATAGTACAATTCACAGGCATCTGTAGAGATCGTAAATCCAGGAGGTACAGGAATACCCAAATTTGTCATTTCCGCAAGGTTTGCTCCTTTTCCCCCCAGGGTATCTTTCATTTCTGCTTTACCTTCAGCGGATCCTCCACCGAAGAAATAAACGAATTTTCCTTGACTCATAATGCCTCTCTTTTTATTGCAATTTTTTCTAAAAATACGAATAAGTCGTATTAACTTAATAATTTTAAATCCCGTAAGTTGAACTGTCAAGGAAAGATAAGTTGCTAAACAGCAAAAAGGCTATACTTTTGTATAGCCTTTTCAGGAGGGGTCAAATATATATATTAACATATGATAAGTACATCATACGACTAACCTAAACAGATGTTACCCTAGGCAACATAGGATTCTAGATATTGTTTTCTAGAAGGATGCTGCAGTCTGGTTATGGCTTTTTTCTCAATTTGTCTGATTCTCTCTTTGGTCAAACCATATTGATCACCGATCTCTTTCAATGACAATGGCTTCTTTCCGTTTAATCCAAATCTTTTTTCAAGAATCTCAGATTCCTTGTCAGTAAGAGTGGATAAAACAGTATTAATATCCTCTGATAAAAGTATATCCATAACAAGATTATCCGGTGTTCTATACTGTTCATCCTCAATAAAATCACCAAGGACGCTATCTTCGCTGTGAGTAGGAGATTCCAGGGACACAAGATCTCTTGAAATATTCATCAGCTTTTTCACATCTTCAACATGGATACCTACATTCTGAGCAATTTCAACTGCATCAGGATCTTCACCATTGATCTTAGTCAATTCCTTTCGAACCTTTTCAATCTGAACCAGTTCATTGGCTCTGTTCAGAGGAAGTCTGATCATTCTGGATTTTTCATATACGGCCTTAAGGATAGACTGTCTGATCCACCAAACAGCATATGAGATAAAGTGATAACCCTTATCCGGATCATACTTTTCAATGGCATTGATTAAACCAATATTTCCTTCACTGATCAGATCATCCAGAGGCAACCCCTGATTCTGATATTTTTTGGATACGTTTACAACAAAACGAAGGTTGGCTCGCACAAGCCTGTCCTTTGCAATCTGATCACCTTTGACGGCTTTCCTTGCAATTTCATCTTCTTCTTCCCTTGTTAATAGAGGGATTTTATTGATTTCTTTTAAGTATATAGAAAGTATATTATTGTCATCATTGTAGTTAGTATAGGCCATTGAGGTCCTCCTGACTACTAAATATACAAGTATCGTGCCAACCTTTGAATAAATATCGAAAATATTTTTATTTCGTTATCCTGTAGGCAATTAGTAAATATTGTTGTATTTGTATAAAATCTTGTATCAATAACAGAAAGGGTTTCATGTGTCACCTTGACACAGAGGAGTTGAAAGCAGCGTATACTGTGTCAGAATGAACCATTTATCAGTTCTTGAACAGTTTTTATGCTCCCACAGCAGTCCCGAAAGGACTTCCCGCTGCCACAGGGACAAGCATCTTCAGAAGTAATCTTAGTCTTATTGACAAAATCGACACAGAGAAGGGATTCCTCTTCTGCCACAAAATAGGGAAAAACAAGTGTTATATGATAAAATGTCTTGATTTTACAATCTGTATCCATATGACCCACTTTTCTGGATCTGCTAATCTTTTCCCAATACTCTCCAATAATCTGGAAGATGGCATCTTTTTCTGCTTCGGAACAAAAGCGTTGTACCCGTTTCCGCTTGAGGTATCTTTCCACTTGAATAGCCACGAAAGCCTGATGGTCATCTTCTCTACTGGATTGCTGCCTGGGCATTCCATAGGGATTTCTTTCGTAGGTTCTCAAGGTATTTTCTTCTTTATATTTATTCCGGGCAACCATGGTTTGAAAATAATAAATATATGATTAGGAAGCAAATAAATTTAGAAAAATCTGTTTATCTTTTCCCTGTCTTTTTTCTTGACCCCCTTTGGAAGGATCCGTATATTATCAGGTGAATAACTTCTAAATCAATTGAGAGGAACTATTATGACAATTAAACCCTTAGGAGATCGTGTACTGCTTAAAGTGGTAGAAGCGGAAACTAAAACTGCCTCCGGTCTGTATATTCCTGAAACAGCTCAGGAAAAAACTCAGACTGCAAGCGTTGTTGCCATCGGTGACGATAAAGATCTTATCACCGTAAAAGAAGGTGACAAAGTAATGTACGACAAGTACGCAGGAACAACAATCAGCATTGATGATGTCGATCACCTCATCATTAAGATGCAGGATATCATTGCAATTGTAGAATAATTCTTCTTTTACAAAGAAAAAAAGCTGCTCTATTAGAGCAGCTTTTTTTATGTCCAAGGAAAAACCGAGACTATTTCAGTCCCTTGAGAGCCTTAACATACTGTAACCTCTGGTAGTATTGTCCCTCTTTGTCATCCTTCATACTAAGAAGGCTGAAAAAATCAGACACTTTCTCATACTCTTTCCGATCCATCCATTTTTCAGTCTCTTCAATCATCTGACTCAGAAAGGATATTCCGTTTTTATAGAGTGCAGAACAGACCTGTACTGTATTGGCACCGGCCAAAATTAGCTTTATGGCAGAATCTGAAGTATGAATCCCTGTTGTAGCCGAAAAATCACAGTCGACAAGATCCGAAAGAATTCCTGTCCAGCGGAGAACTGTAGCATATTCATCCTCGGTAGACAGAGGATTCCCATTTTTAAACTCGATTTTTTCAATATCGATGTCCGGTCTATAAAAGCGATTGAATAGAACAACTGCTGAAGCGCCGGCCTGTTCAATTTTTGAAACAATCCCGGGGAGGGATGAGAAAAAAGAACCAATCTTTACAGAAACAGGGATATTGACGGCTTTCACAGCTTTTTTAACGATTGAAATGATCTTCTTTTCGACTTCTTCGGAAGTATCCTTCACCGATACGGGGACGAGTGCTGTATTCAGCTCGAGACCATGGGCACCCATTTTTTCAATTCTCTGGGCATAATCCAGCCACCATTCATCTGAATAACAATTCAAACTGGCGATCACCGGAATGTTAACAGCCTTCACAGACTGCTCTACGAGGTCTAAGTAAGCATCAGGTTGCTGAAGCATCCCTAGTTGATGAATATATTCCATAGCCTCAGGATGAGTGGCATAGGTTTCCAAAGATCCATCCTTGCTTACGGCGCTGGCAATATCTTCTTCGAAGAGTGATTTCAGAACAACTGCTCCTGCACCAGCTTGTTCTGCTTTTATGACCTTTTCAACAGAATCTGTGAGTCCGGAACTGGAAACAATGAAAGGATTCTTCAATTCCAGCCCCATATAAGTTGTACGTAAATCAGCCATTCCTTACTCCTTCAATTGACAATGATAAAACAGTGTCTGTTATACATATATGAAATTCTCCAAATCCTCAAGGACTGAAGCAAATCTCTTTCTCGAAACTATGGTTTCCGGTAGGGATCTTAGAAAAACAGATCCATAGTTTTTACTAATGATCCGCGAGTCCAGGACAACCACGGCCCCACGGTCTGATTTTCTTCGCATAAGACGGCCGAACCCCTGCCGGAATTTCATGACAGCCTCTGGAAGAGAGAGTTCACGAAATGGATTCCCTCCCCTTTTCTCTACGGCTTCCAGGCGAGCCTGATAAACCGGGTCTGTTGGAACACGGAAAGGAAGCCGGCAAATTATAACCAGCCTCAGTGATTCTCCGGGAGTATCAACACCTTCCCAAAATGAATCCGTTGCAAATAAAACACTTCCTGTGTCTTCGCCAAACCTTTTCAGCAAGCGGGCCCTGTCTTCAAAGCCCTGACGGAAGAGATTGATCTCTGGAAGAGACCAGTCTTCTAGAATCAAGTCATAACAATGTTTAAGCAGCTCATAGGATGTAAAGAGGACCAAAGCCCGTCCTTCATTGCTTTCCAGCAAATCCTTGATGGATGAAACAAGAGCCTGCCTGTATTCATCCGATGCAGGTTCGGGCATGTCATCCGGCAAACCCAGCAGTACATTCTGCTTATAAGGGAAGGGAGATTCAAACTGCCTGGAGACCAGTCTTTCCTGCAACTGGTCCAATAAACCCATCCGTCTCTGCCAGTATATAAAACTTTTATCCATAGTCAAAGTAGCTGATGTAAAAACTATTGTACTGTATGAATCATATATGCCTGTTTTCATCCATCCGGAGATATCCAGGGGGGTTATAATGAATCGGACATAGGAATTTCCATCACGCACTTTTTTTTCAAGCCAGAAAACAGACTCTTCCTCTTCTGCATCAAATTGACTGAACTTATTTAAAAAGGTGGAATACTGGTTCAGACGGTTTACAATCATCTTGAATTCAAGAACGACTGTATTCTCATGATCCTCTTCCCGAAGCAGCTCAAACCAGCGATTCAGCACTGCAATCAACTGAGCCAGTTTTTCTCTAGTTTGCAACAGGGGTTCCCGTATCTTTCTTGCATAGTCGGGATGACTGTTGTCCTGAAGTCGCACTGTGTGTTCATCGGGGAAAAAATCAAAAGATAAAGCATCCAGAATCTCAGCCTGGGATGTGAGATTCCTGATCATCTCTGAATAAAGGACCCCGTCAGGGGGAGGCATGATTTTTTCCAACCTGGTGAGGACCCCTAAAGAGCGTCCTCTTTTTTGAAAATACAGCCTCTTTAGATATTTTAAAAGCTGAAGTCTATTGTACTCGCTGGAAAAATAACTGGTAGCACTGTTTTCTATATTGTGAGCTTCATCAAATATGATTTTATGAAATGAAGGAAGGATGGCGGCGCCCTCAAAACCCATGCCGTTGATTCTCAGTGAAAGGTCCGCAAAGAAGAGGTGGTGATTGACCACCAGTACACCAGCTGCGGCTGCCTCTCTTCTAGATTTCATAACAAAACACTGATCAAAATGCCTGCACCTCGGTCCAAAACAGGCATCGGGATCGCTGCATACCTTAGACCAGATTTCATCGGGAGGCATGAAAGGGAGCTCGGAAACCGTTCCTTCTCTCGTATTGTCTGCCCACTCCTTGATCTGTAGGAGAATATCATCTTTTTCACGGAAGAGGGAATTCTCGTCAAGAGCCTCCTGCAGCCTACTCTTGCAGATATAATTTCTCCTCCCCTTCACAAGAACAGCCTTCACATCTGTTCCGCATAGCTTTTGAGCAATGGGCAGGTCTTTTTCCATGATTTGCTGCTGAAGGTTAATAGTGGCCGTGGAGATAACAACCCTCTGTTCATTCACAGAAGCCCACTTGAGTGCGGGAATAAGGTATGAGAATGATTTTCCAACCCCCGTACCAGCCTCGGCAACGACTATTTTTTCATCGTTGAATCCCTCACTTATAGTATGAAGCAGCCTGATCTGACTGGGGCGTTCCTCGTAATGGGAGTCTAATTCGGAAAGGGGCCCCCCCGGGGACAGGATAGAATCCAGCTCTGAAACATCTAGGAGAGTTTCGGGAGTGTACGCCACAGGCTCAACGACGACATACACCGCATCTATGGAATTATTGACAATATAAAAACCAATACCCTGATTCCCAAGCATTGAAGCCTGAGCCAGATCTGCATCACTGGGACGGAGAATCCCCGAGGGATGATTATGAATAATCACATCTCCCTTTTCCATATGGGCGGCTACGGCGGGAACGGCCGATTGGTGTCCTCTGGCGACAGTATTGACTTCACAGACAACCTTTTCGGAATTGATTCTGGCAACCCAGAGGACTTCTGAGCCATCACATTCTTGTATATCAGAAAGCATTTGCAGCCGGACATCTTCTATGAAACGCCCTGTGAGATCTTTCTGAATCATTCAATGCTCTCGGGGAGTGTAAAGAGAAATCTGGCACCTGATGTGTAATTTTGATCCAATCTGATATGCCCTCCCATGAGATGGATTAATTCACGTGATATGGTTAGCCCCAGTCCGCTGCCTCCATACCTTCTGGCAAAACCTTCTTCGCCCTGTCTGAATCTTTCAAAAATGATATTTTCTTTGTCCGATGAAATTCCTGGACCCGTATCTTCCACAAAAAAAGTAATGAGCTTCAATTCAGGATCTACGCTAAAAATTCCATAACTGATTTGCCCATATTCGATGAATTTCATCGCATTATTCAGGAGATTCTGCCAAATCTGATGAAAACGTTCAATATCAGTGTTGATAAATATCTCATTCATAGGTGGATCAGGGATTTTCCAGCTGAGCCTGATCTCAACTTTTCCCCTATCATCCATAAGCTTTCTGTATACCGTATAGAGATTTTTAAAAAAAGAATCAAGAGAAATGGACTGAACCTGAAGATGGATGCTTTCGTTTTGAATCTTAGAGATATCAATAATATCCGAAATTATGGAAATCAATTGATTTGAACTCTGCCGAATCAATTGAAGATGCATCCGCTGTTCCTTATTGCTACCCTGATCGGACAAATCCCGGACAATCAAACCGGTAAACCCCAAAAGCACATTCAAGGGTGTTCTGATCTCATGTGAAATATTGGCAAGAAAGGTTGTTTTTAATCTGTCGCTTTCTTCCGCTTTTTCTTTGGCCAGAATCAACTCCTGCTCAATCTTTTTCCTCCATGAAATATCGGTCATCATCCCGACAATGCAATCCTTATCTTCCTGATCCTTCCCCATTTTACCTCTGATGGAGGCCCAGAAGTGTGTACCATTTTTATGAAGAATCTGCACTTCTTCATTCACAGGCCATGCCCTGTTTGATGAGAGCTCAAGAGCCTTTTTAACCCTTGAAAACCCCTCTTCGGTTAGAATGTCATGAAGGAATTCATCCGAAATTGTATGATCAGGCCACGAATAGCCGGTCATTTCCTCCCATACCGGAGAGACAGAGAGAGTATCACTGTCCGGATAGTAGCGGAACATGCCGTCTTTGACCGCCGAGAGAGTCTGGGCATAATAGAATTGTTCTTTCTTAAAAGACTCCTCCGTAGATTTTAACCTCTCTAGAGGCCGTATGATGCCTTCAAGAAATATTCCCCGATAGAGGTAGTAAGAAGACAAGATTTTAGCCACATGGCTGAGATTCAGAAAAATCGGATTTTTCAAGTCATAAAGGCAATAGAAGCCAATGGATAGGATGGACATGAGAAAAGAAAGGGCAATTTGGGAAGAAGTCATCCGATTATCCTCTGTTCCCTGTTCCAGGATCATTTTGAAATCCAGGATGAAAGCAATGACGATGATGAGACAGCATATTTTGCTGATTAAACTCAAACCGCTACCGAGGCCCGCCGGATCATTGAATAGACCCTTCAAAACCATGGGAATAAAAAGCAAGGGAAGAAGGAGGTATAAATGTTGAATAGATCCAAAGGATTTCTTTTTACCATTGAAAATGAACACAACCATCAAACCTAGGGACTCCAATAGTCCCGAAGCTATATAAAAATGGAGTTCTCCATTAAGGCCTGGAATGATTGAAAAAGTCCCCAAATTCCCCAGCATAAACAGATTGAAAACACCAGATGTCAAATATACATGAGAAATATGACTCAATAGCTTATTTTCATAGAGGCTCTTTGTCTTGCTTATAAATAAATACAAGGACCAGGCAACAAGGATGGTCCAGAGCTGTACAAAAGCCTGCCCCAACAGGGGAACAAAATAGGAAAATAGAGTGAAGAGGAGCAAAGAGAGACTCATAAATATGATTTTTCCAGGAGATCGATCCTGAATAGGTTTAAAGAGGCGGAATATGGATTCCTTCTCTTTTGCCGAACACTTCATTGATTTCCATTATAGCAGAAATACCGGGGGTAAACAGAAGTCTCATCTCTTGGATATGGGAGCTAAGTCGGCAAAATCTTCTAAAAAAATATGTAAACAGCAGATGATTCCACTTATAAAAAAAATAAGGCTGTAAAAACAGCCTCATTTTTTGAACCGATGATTCTATTTATCATCAAGGTAATCTTTCATGATATGGCTGCATTTGTTCTTTTGAATCTTGACAATACCCATTTCACGAACAGCATTTTCGGCAGAGTCGGAGGCATGGGCCGTATTGACCATAATATCATGACCGAATTCTCTTCGTATTGTGCCGCCAGGAGCTTTCGTAGGATCAGTTGGTCCCAGGACATCTCTGATTTTATTTACAGCATTCATACCTTCATAGATAAGAACCATGCTCTTTACCTTACCGGGATGCTCCAGTTCTTCAGAAGGACACTTATCGGGTCTAGTTCCAGACATGAACTCAATGATCTTAAAAAACTGATCCTTTGCGTATTCCTTACCAAAACTGTTTTGTAGTGCATGTTCCAACTCTTCAGAAAGAGGAAGATTGAACTCTTTCTCCAGTACTACCTTGGCTTTTGTACCAAACATGGGGCTTAATTTTTCATTGAGAGCATCTTTTACAGGACCATAAAATTCAAGGGCCTCGGCCACACTCATCTGATATGTTTTACATCCGATAAGACGGAGTCCCGTCCTGCTGAACATATCGATGATGGTTCCTGGTCTGGAACTGGCATACTTCCAGTTGTCAGGCTTAATGATAACCAATGTTCGTTCTATCTGCTGATTTTCGGGATAAACCATATTTTCAACAATATTAGGTTCTTTCAGCATAAAAGGAGCAAAGATTCTCATATTTTCAATGGCAGTTCTCTGGCTCCTGGGAGTCATGACAGCCGGTTCAAAATAGATGATATTCCCATCCTGATCTTTTTCAAGATCGGCGTATGTATCTCTGATTGTTTCACCAGTTATGGATTCAATACTCCTGTTTTCCGGATAAAGAGCTCCGGCGATATCAGAGAGTTTTTTACAGGCATCTTCTCCTCTAAACAAGAGCATCATAACCCTATGACGACGTCCGTTAGTTGGCGTAAAAGTCTTAAGGACAAAATCACTCAACAGCCTTGCACTGGATGAACTAGTGGCAATGGATTGCTTGTATAATGATGCTGCATAAGCGTCTGCAAGCTCCTGGGAAGGAGCAAAAATTTGTGTTCCGACCAATTCCAAGTCTATTCTTGAAAGGAGTCTGGAAAGCACACCCCCTGTGCGTGATTTGGCGATTGTATACGGGGTGATTAAAATGTATGACAGTTCTTCAGCCATTTCTTTTTCTTTACCTTCTATTAATTAAATTATTGCTAATGTAACAGCCTTATCCTATGAGGTCAACATTGATTTACAGTGCGAACTTATTTATATTCATATATATGATTAAGAAATTTAATATTTTACTCTTTTTATTGTTCTCCATGACTGTCTCATTGTTCTCGCAGATATCCTTTCCGGGTCTAAGCAATCTACCGGAACCGGAACTTCATATCTCCTTTGATAAGGAGACCTACAGACCGGGTGAGAAGGCAATTTTAAAAGTAGATTTCATTTTCCCCGACCAGTATCACCAGACCTACGACACAAATAATTTTCGTTTGGAAGGACTCGGTTCAGATCAGATCCTCTTTGGTTCCACCCTGTATTCTGAAGGGGAATTAGATGAATCTGGTTTTATCCAGTATTATGATTCAACCCAATTGCAGCTGGAAATGATGATTTCCGAGAGCGCCCCCCAAGGGCCATTGACGGGGATGATAAAGGCACATTATCAGCTCTGCGATGAAGAGGGCATCTGTTATTTTCCGGAATCTCTGGAATTAGAATATATGGTGAATGTGGAAGGCAAACCCATGACCGCCGATTCCGGCTCCTCCTTGTGGATATTTCTCCTCATGGCACTCATGGGAGGCTTTCTTCTCAACCTGATGCCCTGTGTACTCCCCCTTCTCTCGGTCAAAGCCATGAATCTAATCAGCCAAAGCGGTGAAAAACGCCCCGTACTGATCAAACACGGATTGCTCTACACAGCGGGCATCCTGCTGTCCTTCTGGGTATTGACTCTGGTCATTGTCCTCTTGCAGCATTCGGGAAGACTCCTGGGCTGGGGCTTTCATTTCCAGAGTCCCCTATTTCTATCCATTCTCACAGGGGTCATCTTTCTCTTTGCCCTGTCTCTGTTTGAAGTGTTTATCCTGCTGCCCCCCTCATCTGGTATGAATAAGGCGGATAATCTCTCCCGTAAAAAAGGGTATACCGGCTCTTTTTTTACGGGAATATTTGCTGTTTTTGTGGCAACCCCCTGTACGGCGCCCTTCTTGGGGAGTGCCATGGGATTTGCATTTTCACAACCGGGCATCATTATATTTCTGATTATGACCCTCACAGGACTCGGATTATCCCTGCCCTTTCTTCTCCTGGGATTTTTCCCAGGATTTTTTAAACTACTGCCTAAACCCGGAAAATGGATGGATAAATTCAGAGAAGCCATGGGATTCCTCTTGCTGGGTACCGTGGTCTATCTCAGTTCGACCCTGATCAAACAGGTAGGTACCTCATTCGCGTCCTTCCTCTGGTACCTCCTGATTTTGGCCCTAGCGGCCTGGATATGGGGCTGGAGCAGCCGTCAGAGCAGAAAAAGAGTCTGGCGGAATACATTCCGGATTATTCCTATAGTGTTGATTCTGGTTTCGGGCTTTTATTTGCTGGATTTTCAAAGAGATGACAGTGTCAGTCATCTTAGAACTCAAGATTCAGATTGGGAGGCCTTTGATCCTGAGCTTATCAATCAATTGAGAAATGAAGGAACGCCCCTGTTTATCGCCTTTTCCGCCGAATGGTGCACAAGCTGTAAGGTGAATGAGAGGACGGTCTTGTCTACAGAAAAAACGCGACTCTTATTTGAACAAAAAGGCGTGCGCAGGATGAAGGCGGATTTAACAGTCAGCAATCCCCTGGCTATGGAATGGATTTTCCGTTATGAGAGAGCCGGTGTTCCCCTCTACCTTCTATTCCTACCGGGACAGGATGGAAAGATACTGCCGGAACTGCTCAGTGCAAATATCATGGAAGAGGCTTTCTCATCTCTCCCCGATGTTCCTTAAGAAAACTGTTTAGTCCTGAGCAGAACAAGAGTGCATGCTTCCAGCCAGGAAATTCCAGCCTGATCCAGTGCTTCTTTCAGGCTGGACGACTCTGTTCCCGGATTCATGATGACCCGCCCTGGGTTAAGAGCAAGGATTTCAGAAATCATGTCCGGGGTCAGCCATTTGGGACTCACATATACTGTGAGAGTGTCTATCTTTTCATCAATACTGGATAATGAAGGGTACACCTTGTGCCCTTCAATTTCTTGTAAAACCGGATGAACAGGGAATACATTGTGCCCGTACTCAAGCAGCATCTGTAAGGCCTTATAGGAATACCGTTCCGCTTTCTGGCTGGCTCCTAAAATAGCTACATTTTCTTTCATTTCTCAATCCTTTGAACCAATATTGAGTCTTTAATACTGATACTGACCTTAAATGTACTGAATCTATTTGTATCTTTCAACAAGGCTTTCACTGTCCATCAGGTTTTGAGCCTCAATCCACCCCGTCAGCCCTGACTCCCGAACACGGACACGAGTCCAGTTCTGTCTTGTTTCAAGGATATGTACGCCTGTTCCTTCAGGCAGCTCTGCCCGCAATTCATACAGAGGATTATCCCCGCTTCGCAAAACAGAATTTTCGCTGTACACAACGGCCGAAGAGGCTGAGCGATTCTCCCAGCTCACCAGCGACACAGAAAGGATAAGGACCAGAAGAAAAAGGAAGAGATTCACTTTTCTCATGTATTCTTTTTTGAAGCACAGAAGGTTCAATGCCAGAAGGAGGAGGAAAACAAGGAATATTACAGCCCAGCCGTTGTAAACTCCCAAAACAAAAACAATACCCCAAAGAAAAATCTCTCCTGGATCGTATGTGGGCAGGGGTAAATTCATCTCTTTTAAGAGTTGATTCCGGTTATATTGAAAATCCTCAGCAAGGGGGGATAGGCTGAGAGCCTTATCATATGCCAAAAGAGCTGCCGCTCTTTCACCAGCCAGCTGCAGGGCATTTCCAAGATTGTAATAGACAGACGCCGAAGGTTTGGGCATATTCGAAGCGGCCTGTGAATAGAATGAAGCGGAAAGGAGGTAACTCTCTTCTCCTTCAAGGGCTTCTTGAAAGGATGCTTCCGCCTTTTGAAGAAGTACATCTATATCGGTTTTCAGATCTTTCCCCCAAATGAATCCGCAGAAGAGATTCAGAACAATCAAGAATAGGGTTCTCTTTTTCATTTTTTCCGCCTGTTGTTCTTCAGTTCTTTTGTTATTTTTTCGGGAAGTTGTTCAAAATCATCATCCAAGGAACTCATTTCTGTGGGGCTCCAAAGGAGTTCGAGATGATCATTTAAAGCCTGAATATTTCGGTACAAATCCTGGCTCAAGAGTGTTTCGAGAGCCTCCATCAAATGAATTTTTTGATCCTGTAGGATCTCTTTTACCTCGGGCAACTCCCCAAGCCACTGCTTGAATAGTTCATTCAAAGCCAGGCCATTCTCCTGATTAGGATTATTTTTATATTCTCTAAAGGCTCCTCTCAGAACCTTTAGTGAGGCATTTTTGCGAACGAACTTTAAATGACGGCCATAGCGCTTAAAGAGTAAAAAAAGCAATGAAACAAGCACTGTGAGTATCAGCAGGACAATCAAGAACCTATATCTCAAGACATACAGGCGGGCCGGCAATAGTGAAAACTGCGGGTAGGAAACAAGGCGGTTGGATCGTAGAGAAATGCCTGTTATTTCTTCAATTTCTGGAGATTCCGCCTCCTGTATCACAGCTGGCGATGAGGCAAGAGACATCACATTCATGGGAATTTCATTACTGGTACTGATCCGGACCTCTTTCGAATCCATGCTGTAGTAGGGAAATTCCAATTTTGGAAAAGCCTTTAAGTCGGAAGATTGGATTCTGATCTTCTGCGTGTACACTTTATTATTCCCCTCAAGAGAAGAACTCAGACTCGACTGATCGGCGCTTATGAGATTTCCCAGCTCTTTCATTCTACCGATTCCCTTGAAGTCAGTGAGGAGGGGGCTGATCAATCCCTTGAATGTCAGAGTCAGCTCCAGGGGGTCTCCCGGATAGACCTTGGTTTGATCCAGTACTGCCGTGACTTCCAGTTCGTCTTGGGCAACCAGTACACCACCAGCAAAAGTATTCATCTTTTCAGGCAGGGTCTGAATATTCAATAAAAGCGCATTGGACGGAATGACTGCCGGTGTATAAACCCTTCTGCCCTGTTGGTCTATGGAGCCGATTTGAAAAGAAAGCGTCACCGGTTTCAACTCAAGAGTTCCCGATTCCAGGGGATAAATATCCCAGGAGATGGTGAGGCTTGCATACTGCTCTCCCTCATACATCTCGGCAGACTGCCTGGCATACACCGTATGCCCCTCCACGGTAAACTGATAGATGTCTGAAGAAGATGACGAGGGTGCGGGTAAATCCTGCACGTTTATTTTTTCATTATTCAAGAAGGGCAAAACAAAGTTTGGACGACTGACTTCGGATGAAAAGAGCCACTTTAGATGAAGGCGAAGGGGCATTGAAGGAAAAGCCGTATCCCCTTCGGCGCTTAAAAACAGATGATATCCCTCAATGGGACCCGGTTCTTTTATCCGAATGGGTATGGCATTTGAACGATAACTGTCATCGCCCAGCTCCAGAGTCAATGCTGGAATTTCAAATTCGCCGGTCTGGAGAGGAACCAGTCGCCAGGAATACTCCATGGTAACTGTTCTACCACTGTTTCCTCCTCCCAGGGTTCTCTGATCATACCGGGATTCTCCAGCCTCATTCACTTGAAATCCTTCTATATTGGGAAGGGAGGGCCTTTCTACAGGCCCGTCGCTGATAATGCGCATAATCAATGTAATGGATTGTCCTACATAACTCTCCCTGGTATCAGTTAAGACTTCAAAAGAGGCTGAAAATAGACTCTGCCCCACTCCCAGGAAGGCCATTAATAACAGGATTCTTAGTTTCACCAGTCTTTCTCCACTCTGATTATTTCTTTGGAATCGGTCTGTTCCTTTCGCTTCTGTTCCTGATTCAACAGGGATTGAAGATCCTCAGACAGAGCCTCCTCTTCGGTACCCGAAGCGGCTCTTTTCAGAGCTTCTGCTGCGGCCTGTTGAGACTTTTGCGCGTCCTGATACTCTTCCCTCTTCATTTGCTCCAGAGCTTGCTGCTGATGCTCAAGGGCCTGATTCAAATCTTCTTTAACTTGCGGATCTTGTTCATTTTCCAGGGCTTGCTCTGTCTTATCCGCCAATTCTTCCTGACGGGATTGGCTTTTTCCGTCCTGATCTGATTCTGACAATTTCTGTTGCTGCTCCGCCAGATCATTGAGATCAGATTCTCCAGCCTTCGAATCTTCATTGCCCTGAGAATTGCCCTGGGAATCTTGTTGCTGATCTCCCTGCTGTTCGCCCTGCTGCCCGCTGTTTTGCTGATCTTTTTCGTTCTGAAGTTTTTCCTGCTCAAGGCGGAGGAGTTCAAGATTGATCTGTGCCTCTTTCATATCGGGATTCATATCCAGAACTCTGTAATAGCCAGAAACAGCCTTATCCAGGGAGTCTGCATTCTGATTCTCTAGATAATCCTGGTGATAACTGCGAGCCCCGTTGTAATAGAGATCAGCCTGAGAATCACCGGAAGTTCCCCTGGCATCCTCAAGGAAACGGGTCGCCGCATTTTGATAATCACCCGACTGATACAAATCGAGGGCCGACAGATCTTGCCCGGAGCCCTCCTTCTCCTGTGCAGAAAGAGGAATCAAAAATATCAAAAGGATGAAAGAAATGAAGAGGATTCTATTCATATTGCACGCCTTCTGAACCATCCGGAATTTTCAATTAAAAAAGAGAGAACGATGAGAATCAGTCCGGGGATGAGGAACCAGCGGTACTGCTCATCATAAATGTATTCTTCTACTGTTCCCGTATTCTTTTGTGTCCCCGTTCTCTCCAGCTTGTTTAAAATTTCCTGTATGGGGATTTTCCCATCTTCTACCGGAACAGACCACCCACCATCGGATGCCTCGGCCATGGCGGAGAGCGTTTCCATATCCGCCTTTGAATAAACCGGCTCATCCCCATACATGAGGGTTCCATTTTCCTCATCCGGAATGACAGTACCCTGATCGGGGCTCCCCAAACCGATGGTGATGATCCTGATTCCCTCCTGACCAGCCCTGCTGGCCGATTGAACTGGAAAACTATCCTGATCTTCACCATCTGTGATCAACAGAATATCCATGGACTCCCTGTCATCCTGATCGAAAAGATCCTCAATGACACTCCGCACGGCATCACCTAGATTCGTCCCGCCACGTGAAACACTGTGAGTTCCCAGTTCCGAAAGGGACTGAGAAAAATAGAGGTGATCCAGGGTCAGGGGACATTTGAGCACAGGATTCCCCGCAAAGGCGACCAGAGCCAAGCGATGACCACTGAGATTCTCCAGGGAATTGAGAATATCATAGCGGGCCCTCTCCAGACGGTTGGGTATTAAATCCTGGGCCAGCATACTCCGGGACACATCGATGACAAACACAATATTTCTCCCGGTCTGCTCTTTCTCAATCAAACGGGGATTGGAAACTGGTCTCATGAGAGCCAGAGTAAGAAGAACCAGTCCTGCCATCATCAGAGTGGACCCAAGAGGAAGCTGTTTCTTCAGCCTCTTTCCTGTCATAAGTAGAAGATAGGACCTTTTCGTTCTCCTGGCATGGAAAGACAAGAAAAGGTAGAGGGGAATGAAAAAAAGAGCGGACAGCGCGGATGGAATCAGAAAGTTCATTCTTCATCCTCCACGACATTGAAAAAAAGGTATCTCAGAATCAGGCTCATAAACAATAAAACAATGGCGGCCATGAGGAATTTATGAAAATACAGGTCCTTGGGGCTGTTCCGAATCTGCTCCATATCCACCTTTTCCAGGCTGTCTATTTTTTTATACACATCCATAAGAGATTGTTCGTCACCTGCATTAAAATATTGACCATCCGTTATTTCGGCCATTTTTGTGAGAGTCTCTTCATCAATACCATATTCGGGGGGATCTCCTGAATGATTCCGAAAGCATTTCTGTAGAACCCCCCTCCAAAACCGATGGTATAGACCCGGACACCCTCTTGGGCAGCAAGAGCCGCCGCATCCAGAGGATCGAGATTCCCGCTATTATTCTGGCCATCAGTCAAGAGGATGAGTACGGCACCCGATGATCCAGTGCCGGCCTTCTGCTGATAAGAGCGGATTCGGGCAACCCCCAATGCAAGAGCATCCCCGAGAGAGGTGCCGTCTTCGTCTTCTTTGGCCAAAGATAAAGAGTGCACCAAGTCGATGACGATATCATGAGACACCGTGAGGGGAGCCATTGTATCCGCATAACGGGCAAAGGAGATCAAACCGATCCGATCATTAGGACGGCCCGTCAATTGGCTGTCGTCTCCAGAGATAAAGTCGGCTACCACAGCTTTCACAATATCCAATCGGTTTGTCTCACCCTTTTTATCCATATAACTGCCCATGCTACCGCTTCTGTCGACCACAAGCTGTAGAAGATAACCCTTGGTATAATCCTTAGATTCCCCCCTGTTTTTGTAGGGTCCGGCGGCGGACACAATAAAAATGACAAGTGCCAGGTAAAAAAAGAGATCACAGATGAAGAGCATCCTGACTCTTGCCGATTTCACTGGTGGTAAAACCGAGAGGCTTGGATAGAGAACTCCCCCCCTTTTCTTAGCCCGAAAAATCAGGAGAAGAGGAATAACAATGAGTAGGAGGAACCAAAGGGGCTGATCAAAATGAATCATCTGGAAACCCTCCCTCACTCTTTAGTTCTAAAACATATTGCGACCATTCCCTCAGGACCTGAAGATGCTGGTCATACACTGCCTGAGACAAAGCTTCATTTTGCTTTTTGTAAAAGACATCATCCATGAATTCCAAAACTGGGTAGAGGCTACGCAAGGCCCATTGATTCACTGATGAGGGTCTTTCTAAATGATTGATCAACTCAGAAGGACTATCTGAGGGATGAACCCCGGGATGGAACTTTACCAGGTCGGAAATCAAATAGCGATAGCTTTGAACATAGAAATCCAATTGCTTTTCCATAGGCGGTAATGAGGGGCTCTGTTCCTTCAAAAAATCAGAAAATCCAAGAGGAGTTTCCTCCTTTTTTAACCCTTTCTTATGCTTCCTTCTATAAATGAAACCCACTCCCAAAGTACACAGAATCAAAATAAGGAGTGCCGGGAGACCCCATTTATTAGCAGAATCATCGGCCTCTACATCCACCAGAGGACGCGGCTGGGCATCCTCCCCGTCCAAAGAAGAGAGGATTTGAAACTCAATGGGGGGAAATACAAGGGGTTCTTCCAAACCCGAGAGGCTCAGAGCAGGAATTTGAAGCAGAGAGTCTCCTGTTTTACGAGGTTGCAGCCTGAGGTCGATATGGAGCCTGTTTGTTTTGGTCTTGGAAATGACTCTAAAATCTCCCCAGGGAGCAGAGCCGGAATCATCAAGCTGCATCTCTTGTATCTCATCGGTTTTAAGGACCAGAGTCAACGGGAGAATATCCGTAAAATAAAGATCCTTATCAGGATATGAGACTTCCCATTCTATGTGAGCATTTTTGCCAGACACAATCAAATTTTCATTGGTGGTCTCAGAACTGTTTTCTCCGCAGGAGAATAAAAAAAGGAGAAGGAGAATCATCATTTTTTGAAAAAGAAGCGGTCCAGAATTCTGCATTATGGACGTTCTCCCCTTCCCAGAAAAAATCTTGTCAGAGGCAGAATCCAGTCTTCTCCTGCATGAAGGGTGAGCAGATCGGCTCCCTTTTCCTTCACAAGAGTTTTTAGTCGCATCTGCCTCTCGTGGTATAAGCGCTCCCACTCTACCCGACCTTTCCGATTTCTGCCGTCAAAGAGGATGGTCTCTCCTGTTTCCGGATCTTTGAAGCGGAACAGGCCCTTATGGGGAGCCGATTCCTCCCGAGGGTCCAGCAATTGAATGCACACGAGGTCATGCTTCTCCGCCGCCCGGGCCAGATGGGTTTCGTAGCCCCTGTCGTGAAAATCGGAGATCAGGAATAAAATACTCCTCTTCTTGAGGATACGATTCATATACTCCAGGGCGGCAGAAAGGGAGGTTCCCTGTCCGGAAGGTTTAAAAGTCATCACATCCTGAATAAGATGCATCACATGTTTGTTGCCCCGTCCGGGAGGGATGACCTTCTCTACCTGATCTGTAAAAACACAGAGTCCCACCTTGTCATGGCTGGATACGGCCGTGTATGCCAGCATGGCACAGAGTTCGGCAGCCAGCTGGTTCTTACTCTTTTGGGTGGATGAGAATAGACCGGAGGGAGATAAGTCCAGGAGGAGCATCATTGTCAACTCCCGTTCTTCACGGAAGACCTTGATGTAAGGCTCCCCGCTCCTGGCGGTGACATTCCAGTCAATGAATTTGATTTCATCCCCCGGCTGGTAGGGTCTGACTTCCTCAAATTCCATGCCCCGCCCTTTGAAGGCTGAGCTGTAATCACCGGCAAATGTAGATGTTATCTTTCGTCTGGTTAAAACTCTAATCCGCTCCAGCCGGGCGGCCAGTTCACGGTCTATCATACGACGGGAATGGTCTCCAAGATCTTTCCAATGACCCAGTCGGTATCTCGCCCTTCTGCCTCTGCCTCATAGGTCAGAATAATCCTGTGTCTAAGCACATCGGGAGCAATCTCCTTGATATCCCCGGGGGTAACATAAGAGCGTCCCTTAAGAAGAGCCATGGCCCTTGCCGCCTGTGATAGAAAAATAGAAGCCCTGGGAGAGGCACCAAATTGAATAAAATTAGCAAAATCCAAATTCCATTTTCCAGGATAACGGGTGGCCTGCACGATATCGATAATATACTCTTCAAGACGGGAATCCATATGTAGTTCATCCGTCAGCTGTCTGAGAGCCTTGATATCTTCTATGGAACAGACTGCTTGGACCGCCGCTCCCTTGGATATGTTTTTCCGGCTTCTTAGAATAGACAACTCCTCAGATCTGTCGGGATAGTTCACAAGAACTTTCAGCATGAACCGATCGACCTGGGCCTCGGGTAAGGGATATGTCCCCTCCTGTTCCACAGGATTTTGGGTTGCCAGCACCATAAAAGGATCTTCCAGAGGGAATGTCTCATCACCGATGGTCACTTGCCTCTCCTGCATGGCTTCCAGGAGGGCGCTTTGTACCTTGGCCGGGGCTCTATTCACCTCATCGGCCAGAAGAATATTGGTAAAAACCGGTCCTTTTCTGGAATAAAACTCCCCTTTCCCCGGATTATAAATCATGGTTCCTGTTAAATCCGCAGGCAAAAGATCGGGGGTAAACTGAATCCTGGAGGATTCTGCTGCAATAATTTGAGCCAGTGTACTCACAATCAACGTCTTGGCCAGTCCTGGTACACCTTCCAGCAGAATATGCTGATTGCAGATCAGTCCGATGATCATGCGGTCCAGCACGGTTTTCTGACCGACAATGACCTTGGACATTTCCCTTTGGATAGCTTCAAGGATCTGAGTGGATGACTCCGGGAGATTTTGAATCTGATGCGTCATTATGGATGAACTCTCCGGTAAATTTAATTATTAATTTACTATGAAACAAACCAATACTGATGAAGGTTTCTTTTTTTTTCAAAAAAATCTTCTATTTCAGATCGGAAGTAAAATAGTATTTCAATCCGGCATAATCTTCTACTGTTCTATCCAGCATCCAGCGGCTGGGTGCCAGGTAGATCAACTGTCCTCTTACATCCAGGGCAATTTTATTCTGATTTTCGGCGACAAATTTATCCAAAACCGCTTTTTCAGGAGCATGGATCCAGCAGGCCGTCTGAAAATCAACGGGTTCAAAAATACAGGTGGCCTTGTACTCGTTCAGCAACCTGTGCTGAATAACATCCAGCTGCAAGGCCCCGACAACACCAATAAGCTTCTGTTTTGTAACCACCTTTGTAAAGATCTGGACGACCCCTTCTTCGGCCAGCTGATCCAGTCCCTTCTTAAACTGCTTGTCCTTGAGGGGATCTTTATTGACTACGGTCCTAAAAATCTGGGGTGCAAAACTCGGAATGCCCTTGAATTGTATTTTTTCACCTTCCGTAAGGGTGTCTCCAATCTTGAAGGTCCCCGTATCGTGGAGTCCGATAATATCCCCGGGAACCGCAGTATCCACAACATTCCGGCTCTGTGCCATGAAGGCCGTCGGATTGGCTGTTTTAAAGCCTTTTCCCGTTCTGACATGAGTATAGGTATGATTTTTTTCAAATTCACCGGAGACAATGCGCATAAAGGCGATGCGGTCTCTATGACGCGGGTCCAAATTGGCGTGAATCTTAAATACAAAACCGGTGAATGGTTTTTCATCGGGACGGACAGTTCTGTCTTCGGCCTCAAACTCGCCCGGTCCGGGTGCAATATCAACAAAGCAGTCCAAAAGCTCGCGAATGCCGAAGTTGTTTATGGCACTTCCGAAAAATACGGGGGTCAATTCTCCACTGATATACAAGTCATGGTCAAACTGTGGATAAACCTGGGTAATCAGGTCCAGCTCTTCCCGTAATTTCTGGGCTTCGCTGTCACCGATCCTCTGGTTCAGTTCATCACTGTTCAAGTCAGAAATTTCAAATACATCCTGATCTTCCTGTACACCGTGGGCCGAAAAAAGAATCAGTCTCTTTTCATAAAGGCTGTAGACCCCTTTGAAGGCCTTTCCCTGCCCCACAGGCCAGCTCATGGGACAAACAGTCACATTCAGTTCGGCCTCTATTTCATCCAGCAGCTCTACCGGTTCTTTACCTTCACGGTCAAATTTATTGACAAATGTAATAATGGGTGTCTTGCGCATGCGGCAAATTTCACAGAGTTTACGGGTTCGCTCTTCTACACCCTTCACCGAATCAATCACCATCAGAGTGCTGTCTACGGCTGTTAACGTCCTATAGGTATCCTCGGAGAAGTCGGCATGCCCCGGTGTATCCAGAATATTGACTTTTCGATCCCTGTAATCAAACCCCATGACAGAGGTAGATATTGAAATACCCCTGTTTTTTTCCATCTCCATAAAGTCGGAGACAGTTTTTCTAGCTGTTTTACCCGATTTAACGGCACCGGCGGCATGAATGGCACCTCCAAAGAGTAAGAGCTTTTCCGTCATGGTTGTCTTACCCGCATCGGGGTGACTGATGATAGCAAAGGTTAGTCGTTTATTTTCAATCATTAATTTAAGATTCCTTCTGCAGCTCTAATACCGCTGGCCCAGGCAGCTGTGATGCCCCGGCTAGTTCCGGCTCCGTCTCCAATCATATAAACTCCATCGTGAACTTTGAAATGATGATCCAGGAATTCGGGCTTATTGGCGTACATTTTAATTTCGGGATAATACATTATCGTGGAAGGGTGCAAAACACCGGGAATAATCGTATCCAGCTGCTTCATTGATTTCCAAATGGCTCTCATTATCTTACTGGGAACGGCCAGTGCAATATCTCCGGGAGTACAACTCTTCAGGGTCGGTTCAAAGTCGTAATAATCGGAATTAAAGCTTTTTTCATTGGATCGTTTAGACAAACGGAAATCTCCCACACGCTGCATGATCGGTTTATTCCCTCCCAATAAAGCGGCCTGCAAACCAATGATCTCTGCATACTCATGTCCACTGGCCAGAGGAGCGGTGAGCTGGATCGTTTTTAACATGGCAAAATTGACCAGACCGTTTTCCCCTTTTTTATTCTTGGACCAAGCATGGCCGTTGACCGAATAAAAGGTTTTGTTATCATGAGTCTTATACTGCTCCTGAACCACATGGGCATTTCCGCTGTTGGTACAAAAGGTCCTGACCTTTCCAGGGAAATGGAATTTGGGGTCATAATAGTCTTTTACAATGGGATAGTGTTCGAGCCTGGTTTCCACCCGGATGCCGATATCCACAATATTATCCATGAAGTTGATCTTCAACTCCTTCATGAGATTCTGTAGAAACAGAAATCCCTGACGACCCGGGGCAATGATCAGGTTATCATAGCGGTAACTGCCTTTCAGAGTATTCAGGATTTTGTCCGTCTCATCAATGCTGACGGCCTCCTCTCCCAGGGCAAAGACAACCCCGAGAGATTCCAGTTGGTTTGTGAGTTTTTTGATCAACTCTAAACCACCGTCGGTCCCCAAATGCGATTGCCTTATATTGAGGAGATCAACCCCCAGGGACGAAGCCCTTTTTCTATAAATTTCAAGGTTTTGTTTTTCCAGGAGTGTCGGTTTCAGGATCTTTTCTACCTGCTCCAGATAGGATTCAGCATCTTCACTGGTCCAGTTATCCAGGGGAAAGCCAATGGGATAGGAAAAATTCATTTTACAATCGTTTCTCAAACCGCCCGTTGAGAAATTCGTCTTATCGAGCATTAGTATTTTTATATTTCGACGCTCATCCAATAATTTGAATGCAGCTCCCAACCCAGCCGGTCCCGTACCAATGATAATACAGTCAAAATGTTGAGGTATAGTCTTATTTTTTTGAGTCATATAGGGGGACTTTATTCTAATTTAAAACAAAATTCCAGAGGAGAACAAAAAAGGGAGAATCTGATCAGTAATGGGCTTCCCAATAGGACCACTGCTGAAACAATTTCCATTGCACAACAGGAATTTCTTTGAGAACATCGTAGGAGATTTTATAAAATTCACAGGGATGATGACCTGCTATCCGGGCTTCAATATTCAACTCCCTCAAGATTGAAAAAACGGGATACCCACCCCATGATTCCCATTTTTTGAGACGGCCTATTTTTATATTATCAGAGAAAATCTCTACTTTTCCTTTCTTTAGAATATAAAGATCTTTTGGCCATCCGTCGGGGATTGAGTCGCCGGGAAGCAGCTCTATGGTGGTTGTTTTTTGAGCCAGGTGGACTATATTGGAATTAGAAATTCGTGAACCAAAAAGACGGGTACTTTGAAGATCAAAGATAATCCTGCTCATATTTTTAATATGATCCAGGGCATTTGTTTTCGTCATAAAGCTTAAAAAAACATCTTTTGGTATGACTAGTGCCTCCACATTGGCATTGGCTCTGTACGTTCCCCTTATGGGCTCATTCCACAAGCCATTCAATAGTCCGACAGTACTGCCGGCGGTCATCTCATGAAATGTGCCCGTATCGGAAAACACATAGTCAACCTTGCCTGTGAGAACAAGAAAGACCTCGTCCAGCCTGGTACTGTCTTCGACAATGAGGGTTTCGGGTGAGAAATCTACAATGGGACAATCCAGGAGCATATCCAGATGGGCCTGACTGGTCTTGGGAAAATATAATCTGAGCATTTCAGCGGCATGAATCTTTGAATAATCCGTTGAGGCTGGAATCAGCACATGGGCGCTACCGAAATCAACATTGACCCCTATCGTTTCTTCCTCATCATTCAAATGACGATCCAGATGACTCAAAATAACGATATCAGAAGGGTCATGTTTAAAATCCTCTGCCGCACCATGGACCATCCCACCACCAACATCAATTTTTTTGACATCCGCATACTCTAGGTAACTCTTCCACACATCGTCATAAAAGCTCTGAGAAAGATCGGTTTCATTCTCACCCAGAAAACTCTTAAACACCTTGCTGGAAATGATATCCGCCAAATGCCCGTAGGATTTATAGCCATCCTCTCCCAAAGCCCTGAAGTAAAAGATCGTAGTTTCTACTGGATGAGGAGAGAACATTGGCTTCACTTCCAATCCATTGAGATCATTCCAGCTGTGGCATTCCAGCAGTATGGGATCTAAAACAGTATCGAAAATAGACTCATCATGGCCCATCAAAGCAGCGAGTTTCATCCTGGCAGTGTGCATGACCGATTCCACGGCATAATACTTAATTTTGTGATCCGCCATGATCAGGTAGGTCAACCCCGCAAAATGATCGTCATGAATATGGGTATGAAAAATCCCTTCCACATCATTCACGCTGATGCCCAGGGCATCGAGTGAATATTCAATATTGGGTCCCGCATCGATGAGGTAAATTTTTCCTTCAAAACAGATGATGCTGCCCATACAGGGTCTGGCATTGTCCCATCCGTTCCCTTCTCCAATATGGATGATTGAAAAATATTCTTTTTTAACCTTTCGGGGTAGGAGCTGATAGGGAGGCTCATAGAGTTCCTGCTGCCCCAAATTCAAATCAATATCAATGGTTTCATTGTTGTATGTGAGTGAGTAGCAGTTCATCCCTGTTCGCTTTAAAAAAACATCAGGCCGGAGTTCTACGGGCTCTTCATTGATGATTGTGGTATCCACGAGCTCTTCTGGATCAAGAATGGTATTGAAGTTAAACTTCATTTTTAACTTCCACATGGACTCAATTTGGACATTGTCGCAGCCGGCATTCTTAAATTCCCCGGGAGAAGCAAGTCCGTAGTTTCCCCTGAATATATACTGTTTTTGAGCATTGACCTGTTCGGAAGTCCCGATAAGCCAGGGTTTGTTTCCCTTATTTCCGGGATGTCCCGGCAGAGCCATCCCCTGTTTATACATCATATGAAGGATGGGAAACTCAGCAAGATTACAAAAGTAGCCATTTTGTACAGCTAGGTCTGAAAGGAGAATGGCATTGGGTCCACTTTCCATATAATAAGCGTCACAGTCGACTCTATGGATAAATTTCTTATTCTCCAGATGTTTGATGCTGTCCATGGGACAACCGCACATGAGATACAGATCTCGCTCTGGGATCTCCAACCAAAAGAGTCCTGTTGCTACTTTGACTAAGTTCATACGTAAGATTATCGGCGTTTTATCCTACCGAGTATATTTATTTTTTGTACCTCCAATATTTTATGGACAAACCGGGACATCTCCCTGATAATGTTAAAAAATAAACATAATATGATCTTTATTGATCTTAATTCGATCGTTTTTAGGGGTATTTATGAAATATGTTATTGCTTTGGATCAGGGAACTACAAGCTCACGAGCTCTCATCATTAATAAATCCGGACAGATAATCGGTATGTCCCAAAGAGAATTCACCCAGATTTTCCCTCAAGAGCAATGGGTAGAACATGATCCAGAAGAAATATGGAACTGTCAGAAGGATATGATGATCCAAGTCTTAAAAGACAAGACATTGTCATTAAACGATATGGCGGCCATTGGAATCACAAACCAGAGAGAAACCACCGTTGTGTGGGACAAGAATACCGGCTTACCCGTTTACAATGCCATTGTATGGCAGTGCAGACGAACTGCGAAGATTTGCTACTCCCTTAAAGAACAGGGTTTTGATTCCCTATTTCATTCAAAAACAGGCTTGCCCCTGGATGCCTATTTTTCCGGAACAAAGGTACGATGGATATTGGATAATGTGGACGGAGCCAGAGAAAAAGCAGAGAAAGGAGAGCTCCTTTTTGGAACCATCGACAGCTGGTTGATTTGGAAATTGACAGCGGGAAAAGTCCATGTAACAGACATGACAAATGCCTGCCGGACATTGATGTTTAATATACACACCCTCCAATGGGACCAGGAACTTCTGGATGCCCTGCAGATACCTCGATCCATGCTTCCCGAGGTCAAATCCTCCAGTGAGGTATATGGCACAACCGATGAGGCTCTGTTTGGTGCCGAGATTCCCATAGCGGGGATTGCCGGAGACCAGCAAGCGGCTCTCTTCGGACAAATGTGTTTAGAAAAAGGGGATGTGAAAAATACCTACGGTACGGGCTGCTTCATGCTGATGAATACGGGTGAGAAGGCTATTATTTCCGAAAAGGGTCTCTTGACAACCATTGCCTTAAACAAGAATGGAAAAACAACCTACGCCCTGGAAGGGAGCATTTTTATGGGCGGTGCCGTTGTTCAATGGCTCAGGGATAACCTGAATATCATCGAAGATGCACCCCAATGTGATGCCCTGGCCGAAGAGGTCAAAAATAATGGAGGAGTATACCTTGTCCCTGCTTTTCAGGGATTGGGTGCCCCCTACTGGAATATGGAGGCCAGAGCCGCTATTACGGGTCTGACAAGAGCCTCGAACAAAAGGCATATCTGCAGAGCCGCCCTGGAGTCCATAGCCTATAGATCCTGGGATGTGATGAAAATCATGCAGGAAGAGTCTCAGATTCCCATGAAAAGGATCAAAGTGGACGGGGGAGCCTCCCGCAGCAATATTCTCATGCAGTTTCAAAGCGATATATCCCATAGTGAAGTGATCCGACCCAAATCTATCGAAACAACGGCATTGGGGGCGGCTTATCTTGCAGGATTAGCCGTGGGGTTCTGGCAATCCATGGATGAAATCGGTAAAATATGGATGGAGGATCGTGTATTCAAACCCTCTATGTCCGAAGAAGAACGAATATCAATATATGACGGATGGAAAAATGCCGTTCGGAAGTGCCTGTCATAACAGGGAGTCCTTTATGAAACCCTCTGTGGAGGAACAAATACTCTTTCCTGCTCTCAACAGCAAAAAGATACATCTCATCCCCGACCTTCTTGACAATGTGTTTTCGTTGACAGGATCCGACCTGGCTCATTGGTATGGAATAGATGAGACCGGTGATGTTGTATGCCGCAAAGCCAAAGGAATATTTCGCAGCAGCAGCTGTGATTCCGATGCTCCCTGGATCGAATTCATTGTAGACTGCCGGGAGTTGCTCGTTCAGAACACGAGGGAGAACAAGGTTTTTCCCGAATTACTCCTCCATAAAAAAATGCAGAGTGCCCTTGTGTGTCCAATCATATTAGAGGGCCTCTTTACAGAAATCATCCTGCTCAATAGCCTCCAATCCAATCATTTTGGCCAGGATCTCCTCAATAAGACTGAAGAATTCAGAACTTATGCATCCATGGTATTACGAGACCGTCCTCAGGAAAATAACGAATGAAAAATATTTTGGCTCTTAAGAATAATGAGAAAGACAGGAAGTACCTCCAGTCATCCATGGCTGAGACAAAACCCTATCAATGGCTGAGTGCTACCCTTCAAAGCCTAGAAAAACAGGCAAAAGAAGCCCCCTGGAAATACCTTTTTCTAAATTATGAAGAAGAGTTACGCCTGATGGCACAGCATCCGGATTCCAAGCTCCGCTACCAGGCGTGCAGTATCCTGATCTTATCGGATTCAAAAACGACCCGCCGTATCCTCTGGGATCTTTTTAGAGACAACCATCAGGAAATCCGTATCCTCATGATTCAATACTTTCGCTCCTCGGACAGACAAAAGTTGTACAATACCCTCTTTCGTCTCTATCTAAGGGATCCGCTGTTTCAAGTCAGAAAAGAAGCCCTATCGAGGATCAGGAAAGATTTTTCAGATCTCTATACCCTGAACACTGAGAATCTGGAAGTGGAAGAGAGGATTCACTGCCTGGAACTTCTGGATATCCATTCGGCCCATGACCATAACCTGGCACTCCGCCTCATGGATGATCCCAGCCCTGGAATCGTCCTTGCCGCCTCCCTCTACCTTGAAAAAACAGGAACCCTAGACAATCTGATAAAAAAAGCCAGTCTTAAGGATGAGGTGGATTTAGACCGGAGAAAAAAAATCCTAATAAGCGCCGCGGAGCATCAGGTCATCTCATTCTTGATGAAAAAAGAGAACCTACAAGGCAGGGCTTCCCTTTTCCTGGCCATTGAGGTTTTTCAAAAAGGGATGACAAGCAGCCTCTTTCCCTGGGTCATAGAACAGGTTTTCGGACTCAAGGGGAGTACTCCCGTTGTGCAGGAATTGAAAGAAAAAGCACTCAGCTGCCTTATCAAAAGGAAAGATCCAGAGAGTATTCTTCTCATAAAACGTTTCCTTCAGGAAAAACTGGAACAGCCTGCTCTCATGGAGCTGTTAATAGAAAATCTACCCTCGGAAGGAAACTTTCAGTTTTATCCCATCCTGAAAACCTTCCTCATGGACAAAGATTTTCCATACTGGCCAAGCCTTGTCAAATCCTTTGAAAAAATGCCTCTCAATCTCTGTCTGTCCGATTTATATGCCTTAGTGAGAGATGCAAGTCTAGACAAGATTATTCGGAAAAGAGCGGTTTTACTCCTGCCTCGTTTTGGAGAATTCACCAGTACCCTCTTCATTCTGGAAAACCTCGGCCTTCTGGATCAGGATGAAATGAGTGACCTGGCCTTGTCCATTGTCCGCTCCCAAAAGTCTGAGTTTCTAAAGACCGCTGCCTTTATTTTTTCTGAGCATGATTCGGCTCTGCATCAGAATCTTATGCGCCTGGCCTCCGCGTCGGGGATACAGGAATTGATCCCCGTGATGGAAGAGAAACTCGTTGATGCCGATCCTATGAGTCGAATGGTTTCACTGAGCTGTTTGAAGGAGCTTGATCAAAGGGATTCCATTCCCCTGATGCGGGGACTCTTATACGATCCCGATGAAAGAGTGCGCCGTGAAGCCGCTTCCGTTTTTGTCGATTGGAACAGGGAAGAAACCTTATCTGAAGTGGGAAAGATACTGCAGGATAAAAATGAGAGTCCTTCTGTTCTAAGGGCCATCATCAAGGCCCTGGGGCTGTGTAAAAATAGCAATGTCATCCCCCTTCTCATATCCCTCTCGGAGTGGCAGATAGAGCTGAAAGACAAAATTTTAGAAGCCCTGAGTTTGAAACAATCCAGGGAAGAGATGGCCCTGATCATCAGCCACTTTGCCAGCTCTTCGGATCAGGGCAGGGAATTTTTAATCGAAGTATTCAGGGCAATGGGAGAATCCATTGAAGAGCCCCTCATGGACCTTCTTGGTTCGACCCAGGATCAAACCCTCAAAGAGAGCATTGCCAGCGTTTTGGATAAAACGGGTTATACGGATTTACAAATTGGGCTTCTCAAGAGTCCCTACTCCTCCAGGAGGCTCAGCGCCGCCGGAAATCTCAGCCTCATCGCTTCACTGAATGCCTGCCGCGGTTTGCTCTTTGCCGCAAAGGACATCAACAGAGACATCCGGATTCTGGCCATTAGAGCCCTGGTTCAGATCAGGGAAAACACGGAAATTCTTGAACAATTGAAGGACGATCCCGATAAAAAAGTTCGCCGCTATACCCTCTGGGCCATAGAACGGATGAAGGCCTCCCAGCTTCCCTGATGTTGAAAACAAAAAAAAGGACCGGAAAACCGGCCCTTTTGAAGTTTTAGAGGAATCTTTTCAAACTACTTTTTCTGAAGGACGCTCTTGTCATAATCTTCGGGAGCCTCATAGCCCAGAAGGTTGATGGTGGTTGCCGCCAGGGAACTGATCCCCAGGCCTTCCACGAGAGTCTCAGAATAGTCTCCCTTGTAATCCGCATCATAAATGATACAAGGAACCGGATTCAATGAATGGGAGGTCTTGGCCCGGGGCTTTCCATTCTCCTTAATGACCAGGTCTCCTTTTTTATTATGTTCCAGCATATCGTCGGAATTACCATGATCGGCAGAGAGAATAAGCACTCCGCCGGCTTCCTGTACGGCCTTTTTAATCCGTCCGATACTCAGGTCCATGGCTTCCATGGAACAAACGACGGCCTGAAACACACCGGTGTGTCCCACCATATCGCCATTGGGAAAATTGAGTTTTATAAGCTCATATTCTCCCCCCTGAATTGTTTCGATTACCTTGTCTGCAATGTCGGCGCACTTCATGGCAGGCCTCTGTTCAAAGGGAACCACATCGGAGGGAACCTCCACATAGGTTTCCAGCTCTTCGCTGAATTTTCCAGTCTTATTTCCATTGAAGAAATAGGTGACATGGCCGAATTTTTGAGTTTCACTGATGGAATACTGCTTGACTCCTGTGGCCACAAGGTATTCTGCCATGGTCCGGTCAATGGCGGGGGGAGTCACAAGATACTGTGCGGGGACATGAAGGTCTCCGTCATATTCCATCATTCCCGCATACTCCACCTTGGGAACCCGGATTCTGTCAAACTTGTCAAACTCATCACCTGCTTCAAAGGCATTGGTGATTTCAAGAGCACGGTCTCCTCTAAAATTAAAGAGGATCACACTGTCTCCGTCTTCTATTGTTCCTACGGGAACACCCTCATCGGCGATAACGAAGGGAGGAAGATCCTGATCGATGGCTTCTGTTCTTTCTCTTAGTGAAACAATGGCTTCATGAGCCGATGCGAAGAGTTCACCTTCACCCAGAACATGTGTTGCCCACCCTTTTTCAACGATGCTCCAGTTGGCCTGATATCGGTCCATGGTGATCTGCATCCGTCCACCGCCAGAGGCAATGCGTGCAGAAAAATTATCATCCGAAATATCTGCCAGAAAGGCTTCGGTGGGATCAAAAAAATCAAGTGCGGACATCTCACCCACATCACGGCCGTCCAGGAGGGCATGAATACGAACAGTTTTGACTCCCCCTTCTTTGGCTTTGACAATCATGGCCTTGAGGTGATCCACATGGGAATGAACATTTCCATCAGACAGGAGACCAATAAAATGGAGGGTTCCATCATTATCTTTGGCGTTGTTCATCAGTTTCTGCCAGGTTTCTCCCTCAAACATCCGGCCTGAATCGATGGATTTACCCACCAGTTTGGCTCCCTGAGCGAACACACGGCCGCAACCAATGGCGTTGTGTCCAACTTCGGAGTTTCCCATGTCATCATCTGATGGAAGCCCTACTGCCACACCGTGAGCCTTGAGAGCCGTTTTGGGACAGCTAGCTGCGAGTTCATCCAGGGTTTCTGTCATAGCAGCCTTGACTGCATCTCCCGTCTCGTATTTACCATATCCGACTCCGTCCATGATACAAAGCACGACGGGTCCTCTTCTTTTTTGTATGAAACTATGTTTTTTAAGCGGTTCTACCACAATAATACCTCTTTACCTGAAGGGTTATTTATATCTTAGAATTAAACATACTCTGCTGAGAGGTTAAAAATCAAGTAGAACCCGGGGATTCTCACACTCTGTGTTCATTAAAAAGGGCTTGTCAGAAGAGTGTCACTCCGCAGATAATGTTCTTATATGAAAAAACCAATTGTTACTGTTGTTTCCTGTCCTGAATATGATGTCAAAATGATACAGGACCAAATTGAAATGATCATATCCACAACGACCTTTCCGGATGTGATGAACAAGTCTGTCCTCCTGAAACCGAATATGCTCTCCGGTTCGGATCCGGCAAAAGCCGTCACCACCCATCCAGCCTTTATTAAAGCCGTTATCAGGTCCCTCAAAAAGCGGGGTGCCTCCCGCATTGCCGTGGGAGATTCTCCTGGTGTGGCATCTGCCGATGCGGCGGGTAAAAAGAGCGGCATTAAGGACGCAGTTGAATCTGAGGGGGCCCAATGGGCCGTTTTCAATGATGTGGTCAGCGTTCCCTGTCCCAATGGGAAAAAACAGAAACAATTCTATTTGGCCTCTATTTCGCAGGAGGTGGATTTAATCATATCTCTCCCGAAGATGAAGACCCATGAGATGATGTACTATACAGGGGCGGTTAAGAATCTATTCGGCCTGATCCCGGGCCTCAAGAAATCCCGCTTTCATCTGAATTTCCCCGAAAAAGAGGATTTTGCCTCCATGATTGTAGACCTCCTTGAAACAGTCAAACCCGCCTATTCCCTGATGGACGCCATTGTCTCCATGGAGGGGCCAGGCCCCGGAAGCGGCACCCCCCGTCAAACTGGATTGATCCTGGGCTCAGATAACGCGGCAGCCCTGGACTGGACGGCCGCTGAAATCATGGGTTACAACGGGATCGACATCCCCATACTGAAGGAGATTGTGAACCGGGGAGAATGGCTCCATTCAGAGACAGTCATCGAGTATCCCCGCCTTCATCCGGATGAATTAAAGATCAATGATTTCAAGAGAGTCCATGTGTTGAAGGATACTGGATTTTTCAAGAAGAAAACCCCGCCGGCACTCTATAACGCCGTTAAAAATCTGTACGTCCCCAGGCCCTTTTTTGAGGCTTCTCCCTGTATCGTCTGCAGAAGATGTGTGGATATCTGTCCCGCCAAGGCCCTTTCGGTGGTTAAGAAAAACCCGCGTAAAAAAATCAAAATAGACTACAAACTCTGTATACGCTGTTACTGCTGTCATGAAGTGTGTCCTGTGGAAGCCATACGCATAGGCAGGATTTGATTTGAAAAACAGTTTTGATGAGTTATTGAAACGCTTCTGTGATCTCGACTGTGACCGATTCCTCTTTCTAAAGACTCTTTTGGAGTGGAAAGAGATTCCCTTTGAGGTCCTCAAGGGAGGCGGCCGTCATATTCTGGTATCAACAAAGGGCACAAAACCCTTTTTAAACGACCATTGCCGGAAAATACTGGTGGCCCACTATGACAGGGTGGATGGCACTCCCGGTGCCAATGATAACAGCGCCGCTGTTTTTATGCTCCTCAAACACATTGATCTGCTCATCAAGGCCGATTATTCTCACAATACGCTTATACTGTTCACAGACAAAGAGGAACTTCAGGAAGGGAATTCAATTCACGATCAGGGAGCCTGGCATCTGGCCGAACTTTGGCCTGATCAATACAGAGAGAGAGACCTATTCATCGTTTTGGATATGTGCGGCATCGGGGACACCCTGATTTGGGGGAAAACAGCGGGAAAACTCCCGGGGATAAACCTCAGACGGATCAATTATCTTTATGATTCCCTCAAAGACCTCCTGCACCGGTACAGCCGGCAGCAGGACATGGATATCAATGACCTCTGCTCCGATGATCTTGGGTTTCTGCTTCAGGGACTGACGGCCCTTCAGATATCCCTTCTCCCCTGGAAAGAAGCCCTCACATGGAAAAAATCCTCCCAGAATCCTCTCCCGAATAAGTCAAAATCCATCCTCGAAAATATGACCAAACCCCTGCGTACACTCCCGGACAGCTGGAAAACAAATCACAGCGCCGAAGACAGGGTGAGCACCCTGGACCCCAAGGCTTTTCAGCTGATGGAGTCTTTTTTAAGGGACCTGTCCCGTTACCAGATTCCCCTGCCCTGATCCCTATTTTAGGAATTTTTCAATTTCAGCAACGATGCCCGCAACATGATCCGGTCCCGTTCCGCAGCAGCCGCCCACAACGGAAACACCGAGATCCAGCAGACTTTTGACATGGCTGGCGTATTCAAGGGCTCCCATGGGATAGACTACTTTGTTATTTTCCAGCACAGGCAGGCCCGCATTGGCCTTGATCCACACGGGGACAGTGCTGAGAGAACAAATCTTAGAGGCCAAATCGACATACTGATCAATCCCGGCTCCGCAGTTGGCTCCTACCGCAGAAGCACCAAGGGACTCCAGGGCGGGAATGACGTCCTCAGGAGCATGGCCCATGACCGTTTTGAAGGAACCGTCTGCCATGAGATCGTATGTAAGGGTACACACCACGGGCAGCCCGGTCCGGATGGCCCCTTTGAGGGCTGCAGAGATCTCAATGAGGTCTGTGAAGGTTTCTAAAAGGAGTATATCCGCTCCTCCCTCTTTTAGAGCCTCACCCTGTAAAAAATAGGATTCTTCCACATCTTCCTCAGAAACATCCCCCATAAAAACCATTTTCCCTGTGGGTCCCATATCTCCGGCGGTGATAAACGCTCCCCCCTGGGCTTCTCGGGTCAAACGGGCGCCTTCCCTGTTGATTTGAGCCATCTGATCTTCAAGATTCCGATGCTGTAGTTTAAACGAGTTTCCTCCAAAGGTATTTGTCAGAATAATCCGGCTTCCAACCCGGGCATAGGACGCGGCGACGTCCCTGATCTTATCCTCTTCATTCAGGTTCCAGGATTCTGGAGCATCCCCCTGTTCCAAACCGGCTTTTAAGAGTTCCGTTCCCCAGGCACCGTCGGCGGCTACGGGATATTGTATATAGTCATTGAATTCCTGTTTTGTCATTGAGACTCCCCTGTCATCATTTTATGATTTACCTAAGTTTAAGACCCTCGGATTATACCTTGTTTTATCTATCTTTGAAAATGAGAATAATATGAAGATCAGCCTTGAAAAAAAAAACAAAAGAGTGGATGCTTCATTTCTAAGAATACTCAAGTGAGGAGCTTTCATGTCGGCACAGACCTGGTCCTGGACAATTTTATTATCCCTACTACCCATATCTGAATTGAGAGGAGCCATTCCCTATGCGATGACACAGGGAATCCCCTTCTACATAGCCTGGCCTGTGTGTGTTGCCCTCAATGCCCTGGTGGCTCCCCTTGTCTATATTTTCTTGGGAACCTTCCATAAGCTTTTTTATAAGTGGAGCTTTTATGCCCGTCTATTTGAAAAAATCATAGAAAATGCCCGGCACAAGCTCCATGATAAGGTTGAAAAATACGGATATCTGGGAGTCACTCTCTTTGTTGCCATTCCCCTCCCCATCACCGGGGCCTATACGGGAACTCTGGGAGCCTGGATACTCGGACTCTCCAGAAAGAAAACCATTCTTTCTGTACTCGTCGGTGTGATCATTTCGGGAACAATTGTCACAGGTATTATGGTTTTTGGTCATGGTGCCTTTTCATTGTTCATAAAAGAAGTACACTAAAGACAGAATCTACTGATCATTAAGGATTTTCTGAAGTGAATTTAAACTCAATCCAACTAAACCCAGAACAAAAACTTGCTGTCGATACAATAGACGGAGCTCTTTTGATTATCGCCGGTGCCGGCAGTGGCAAAACAGGTGTGATTACGACCCGTATTGCCAACATGCTCAATCACGGGATTCATCAATCCAACATTCTGGCCCTCACCTTTACAAATAAGGCCGCCAGTGAAATGGAAGAGCGCGTCAAGAATATCACCGGTAAGAAACTCACCAATCTGACCCTGTCCACCTTTCATGCCTTTGGAGTCAAGATCCTCCGGGAGCACTACAAGGACATGGGATTCAGACCCAATTTTTCCATTTATGATACCAATGATAAGTTGGCCTGTCTCAAGGAGGCCGCCAGAGAACTGAAGCTCAAATATGAGACGCCTGAGCTTATGGAACTGGGAAATATGTTCTCCTCCATCAAAACCGAGCGCATCAGCTGGGACAACACCAACGATCAGCACAAGCCTCTGTACATCGAATATGAAGACCATATGAGAATTTACAATGCGGTGGACTTTGATGATCTCATTGTCAAACCCATCCGTCTTTTGGAGAAACGTCCGGAAATTTTAGAAAAGTATCAGGATAAATACCGCTACATCATGGTAGATGAGTTTCAGGACACCTCTTCCATACAGTATAGAATGCTCCAGCTCCTGTCCTCAAAGCACCGTAATATCTGCTGTGTAGGCGACGATGACCAGTCCATTTATTCCTGGCGCGGCGCCAACTACGGCAATATCCTTCAGTTTGAAAAGGACTTCCCCGAGCTGCTTGAAATCAAACTGGAAAGGAATTACCGCTCTACCGGGGTTATCTTGAAGGCGGCCAATGCGGTCATCGCCAACAATACCAATAGGAAGCTGAAAGAGCTGTGGACTGAACTGACTCACAATGAGATGACCATCAAACACTGCCTTCCCGAGGATGACCGGGAAGAGGGAGAGTTTATCGCCTCCACTATTGCTTCTCTCAGGATGCAGGATCATATGAAATATGATCAATTCGGCATATTGATCAGGACGAACAGCCTGAGTAAGGCCGTTGAGGATGCTCTTTTAAACCATAATATTCCCTACTCCATGTCGGGAGGAACCAGTTTTTTTCAGAGAGCCGAAATCAGAGACATCATTGCCTACTTCAGGGTCATCAACAATCCCGATGATGATGTAAACCTCATGCGCATCATCAACACTCCCCGCAGGGGTGTTGGAAAAAAGGCCCTGGAAACCCTGGTAAACCTGGCTCAGGAACGGGGAGAGTCCATGTATTCCTCCCTGACGGCCCTCCTATTTGCGGCCGATTCGGGCATCAGCAGCCAGCTCCGGGGCGGTTTGGCTGAATTTATGGAGATCATCGAAGACTTTAGGGAGAGGTTTAGCGAATCCAAGGCCCTGGCGGCAACGGCTCAGGAACTTGTGGAAGAAATTGGATACTGGGACTACCTGCTTCATGAGCATGCCAATAACGACAAGGTCGCCAAATGGAAATACGACAATATCGGGATGTTCCTGGAGTTCATGTCCCGCTGGGAAAAGAATCCCGATAATCTAAATCCAAGCCTTCAGAAATGGATCAACCGGATCACTCTGGTTACCCGGGATGAAATGGATGATGAAGATGCGGGAAAGGTGAATCTGATGACCATCCATGCCTCCAAGGGCCTGGAATTTGATGTGGTATTCCTGGCAGGTGTAGAGCGCGACATCATTCCTCATGCCAGGGCTGTGGCAGAAGACCCTCTGAATATGGAAGAGGAGCGCCGTCTCTTCTATGTGGCCATTACCAGAGCCCGGAAAAAACTCTTTATCACATCCTGCATGAAGCGGAAACAGATGCGTGAGATGATCGACTCTGGCCCATCACCCTTCCTGGAAGAGATTCCAGGAGATCTTCTGGAAGAGATGGAAATGGAAGTGGATGTGGAAGATGCCGATGAGGCTAAAAAATATTTTGCCCGTCTTCCCTGGAAGTGATAAGCTGAAAAACTAAGTCAGGATACCGCCGGAGGAACATACATTGATTGACTACCAGGGAAAAAGAATCACTTCTGCCCGTCTGGAGCGGTCTCTCAGGATCTCTCTTATAGCGGGAGGCCTTGGTTCCGTCTGGTTTATTTTCTGTCAGCCCCAGCAGATTTTGACGGTTATGATCAGGAACTACCTCCATGCGACGGATCAGCAGCTGGGGACCTTTGTGGCCATCTTGAACATGGCCGGTCTATTTCACCTGGGTGCCATCTACCTCTACTCCCGGACCGACCGCATCAAGCCTGTTTGGATTATTACGACAATTCTTTCAAGATCCTCCGCGTTTTTTATCTCCGCAGCAGCCCTATATGTCTACTGGGGGGGTGATAAAACCATTGCCCTGTGGGCTGTCATGACTGTATCTCTTATCTTGACCTATGCCATGGGCAATATTTCCGGTTCGGGATGGTGGACCTGGATCAGCGCCCTCATCCCCGAAAAATCCAGATCCAGTTATTTTGGAAAACGCTCCAGTCTGGCACAGCTGATGAACATCATCTTTTTCTTTTCGGCCACATGGCTGCTGGACCATTTTTCGGTGAATATTTTCCTCATCTACGGCCTCATCTATTTTGTCGTGGGACTATTGGGTGTGGCGGATATCCTCCTGCATATTGCCGTCCCCGAACCGGTGAATGCCCATGAGAAAAAGACCTTTGCGCTGTGCACACTCATGGAACCCGTCAAGAATAAGACCTTTATCCTCTTTGCTCTGGTAACGGGTTTTTCAGTCCTCAGTATATTCATTGCCGCTCCCTTCCTGGCACCCCATATTACGAGTCCCAGAACCGTGGGGGCTCCCAATATATGGCTGGGGATCATGTTTCTCATCTCTCAGCTGACCTGGATGGTCATCGCTCCCTTCTGGGGTATGATGATGGACAGGATGGGACAGAAACCCATTGTCCTTTTGGGGCTCCTTCATCCCCTCTGCTATCCCTTGTATCTCATTTTAAGACCGGATAACTACACCATAATACTGCCCCTCATATCCATTTGGACGGGTATATTCGCACCTGCCTTCTGGGAAGGAATTAATCAGATGATGCTGGCCCTCGTTCCATCCAAAAACAGAACGGCTTATGTGGCCTGGTACTGGGCTCTCTTGGGCATCATCGGGTCCATGGGAAACCTCCTTGGTGGATTCATTATGGAAAATACGGGCAGTCTAAACCTCACCGTCATGAGTACACTGGCCATGACAGCCCTGAGTTTTCTCATTTTCAGCAGAATCAACAGCCCCGAAACGGCCCGTTTGGACCAGATTTTCTCCCTTATCACAACGCCTTCGGTCTACAGGACCTATGCCCAGCTGACGACCCTCTCGGGTACGGTCAGGCCCGACAGGGTTCGTAAGGCCCTCAAGGACGTGAAAAGCAAATCGGGAATACTGGCCTTCGAGGAAGTAAAAAGCCGTTTGGACGACCCTGTGAGATCTGTAAGAGAAGAGGCCGTTTATGCCATGGGCCGCATCGGAACCCCCGAAGCCAGGGATGTCCTGATTCAGCACCTCAACAATCCGGAATCTCTTGTGAGACCGGAAACAGCGGCGGCCCTGGGAATCATGCAGGATTTAACGGCCATACCCTACCTGGTGGATGCCCTTTATACGGGAGATGAAGAGCTCCAGGAAGAATCCGCCCTGGCTCTGGGAAAACTCAGGAGTGAGGAATCTGTGAAAGCCCTGAAGCAGATCATAAGGGAAAACCGCTCCCAAAGGGTCAAGGTTTCCAGCGCCCAGGGAATTGCCCAGCAGAACAAACTCGAAGCAGTCGAAGAGATTATGAATTTGTGGGAACAGACAAGCAACAAGGTGCTCAAAAATCAGCTCTCCATATCCCTTGGGAATATCATAGGAGATCCCGGTGGGTTTTACCGCTGTGTCACAGGCACCCAGGAAAACAGGGACAAGGCCATATCCAACCTCTTCAAAGACGTATACACAAGATTAAAGAGACTATCCAATTTGGATTCCGGTTATGTGAGCCATATCATCAGGGACAGCCTCCCCTTGGTGGAAGAAACCTACTTCAGGCACGAATACTCCCAGAGTTTCTCAAAAATGTACACCATTATCCTCAACTTGATATTTAGAAAGCTGGAAATCATGGGCTACAAGGGGAAACCCGAGGAAGCCGACTCCTTTTTGAAGAAGAAGGACAGCCTCCTGTATCTGGGGTCTCATCTATACAATAGGCTGGAGAGATTCCGTGTTGAAAAAGGGGTAGAACCGCAGCACACAGACATTCTACTGGGTGTATATTTTCTAAAATCCTACTGTAAGAGGGAGATCAATCGGAGCCGTAAAAGCTGAGATTATCCTTCCAAAGGAGGAATCAGACTTAAATATCTTCCAGATTATAGGGTGTGACCTGATAGACATAATAGTTCAGCCAGTTTGAAAAGAGCAAATTGGCATGACTGCGCCAGCTGACATTGGGTTCCTGAGAAGGATCGTCATTGGGAAAATAATTTCGGGGAACAACGGGGTTCATCCCCTTGGCCAGATCCCGCTCATACTCCTCTTTCAGTGTCAGAGGATCGTATTCCGAATGGCCTGTCACATAGATCTGCTTGCCTTCTTCATCCAGAACGATATAGATGCCCGCTTCATCCGATTCAGACACGATTTTAAGCCGATCGATTCCTTCAATGTCTTCCCGTCTGACCTCTGTGTGCCTTGAATGGGGAGCCAGAAAATTGTCATCAAAGCCCCGAACAAGAGGCACATTTCTATCATTCAGCTGATGGCAGAATACACCGGACATTTTTGTCTTTATGGAATGCTTTTTAACACCATAGTGGTAATAGAGCCCGGCCTGGGCGCCCCAGCAGATGTGAAGAGTGGAGGTTACATTGGTTTTAGACCATTCTAAGATACTTGTGATTTCATCCCAGTAATTGACCTCTTCAAATTCCATGGTTTCAACGGGCGCACCGGTCACGATCAATCCGTCATATTTTTTGGATTTGATTTCATCAAAGGTCCTGTAAAACACCTCGAGATGTTCTTCCGGAGTGTTACGGCTCGTATGGGTCGCCGGCTGTATCAAATCAACCTCCACCTGGAGGGGACTATTGGACAGCAGGCGCAGCAAATGTGTTTCTGTTGTGATCTTTAAGGGCATCAGGTTCAGGATCAGGATCTTAAGAGATCGAATATCCTGCTGCATGGCCCTGGTTTCGGTCATGACAAATATGTTTTCACTGTTGAGTATATCCGTTGCCGGGAGTTTATCGGGTATTCTTACTGGCATGATCTCCTCCTATGCTGTAATAAAGGGATTGCTGATCTTTTCTTTACCAACCAATGTGGATGATCCGTGTCCGGGATAAAGGATTGTTTCATCCGGCAGGGTATAGACCTGGTTGAGAATGGACCTCTTCAGGGCCTCCCCATCCCCTCCTGGAAGGTCTGTACGTCCCACAGAGCTGTCAAAAATGACATCTCCTGTGAAACAGCAACCTCCGTCGGGAAAATAGAAGATAAGAGACCCGGGACAGTGTCCGGGAGTGTCTCTCACTTCGATCCTAAAACCGCAAAGGTTCAATGTTTCATCATGAGACAGCACTGTATCGACCTTACCGGGAATGAATTTCAACCCCGGGATGGCCATGGCTTTTTGGGAATCGGGATGTTCAATCTCAGAAACGGCTGTTTTGTGAGAATAGACAGGAATTCCTGCCTCCACAAATTTGTAAACATCCAGGATGTGGTCCCAATGGGGATGGGTGATTAGCAGGGCTTTTAACTGCCACTGGTTCTTTGCCAACTCACCCTGAATCATTTCAAAAGCATCGGGACCGGCATCTACGGCAATGACTTCTTGAGTCGATTTGTTAATTATAAGGTAGGCATTGGTCTGTATAGGACCCGCCGGTAGTATTTCAATATCCACGTGATACTCCTGGTGATATTCATCTGAATGCTCTTCTCGAGCGTTTTTTAGTAACCAAGAATATCATAAAACAGGGGATATGAACAGAGGATCGCTTAGTGATCTATAAGTAAATTAGTACGCATTGCCGCCGGGACACCGGCGGCAGAGATGGATTATTCGCTCAGCCCCTTAATTAAATATGGATAATCATCAACAGTGATAGTCATATCATAAATTTTCCAGTTATCATCCCCATCTTCACGCATGGTAGCTGTAAACAGACCATCGTCTAAGTTAAGATGTGTAAGGGTACCGGAGGCGGTCTTATCATCACCACTTCCATCAGTGGTAGCTAAAAGTTCAAAATTAAAAGGAGCGTTTCCTGAACTTAAAGGACCAGAAGAAAAAACTTCTTCTTTCAGATAGGTATCATAACTTTCCATTGCAGGATGAAAATGTGTCTTTAGATTGCTATAATCCCCATCGTTGAGGGTATCCTCAAAGGCTTCAATCCTCTCAGTGATGGAATATGTTGCCGCTTCGTCCAGAAGGTCACATCCAAAAAACATAAGGACTAAAAAGGCCGCGCCGGCTATTTTCAAAGTATTTTTAAGCATATTCAACTCCTTAAAGTTCTAGTAGATATCCGCATCAACCAGGTAGGGGACAATCCTCGTCTCGTACAGGTCCGCAAACTGGTTGTAGGCGTTCATAAAGTCCAAATAATCGGGATTTTCCTGGTCCAGAATGTACCGTATCTTCATCTCCACAAACATGGTGGCAATGACGTAACGTCTCAGATATTTAGATGAAACCGCGTAGTAGCGGACATTCTGCTTCATCCCCGAAACCTTCACTTCCTCAGCAAAAACAGTCTCCTTGTAAAAGGCCTTTCTTTCTGCGTCCTCCATCTCTTTCATCCTATCACGCAAACCCGTCACTGCTTCCAGCTGGGCCTGAAACAGGGCCTCAAACTTGTCCGCCTCGTCGGCGTATTCCAAAAGCTGGTCGGTCATCAAAAATACGGTTGTGGCAGGATTATTCAAGAAGGCTTCTTCCGATTCTGCCAAGAATCCGCTGTAATCCACCTGTCCCCGGAGCACCTCAAAGACTTCCCCGGGAGCTTCCCCGGCGTTGACTCTCACACCCTCTTCGGCTTCCAGCTGAACCTCTTCACCCTTGGAGCTGACGGCCACACTACCCTCATCTACAACATACAGGGCGGAGCCATCAATACCAGCGAGGACGGTAAACTCGGTGCCTCTGAGGCCGCACACGGTGGAAGGAGTCGAAATGGTCGGCTCCTCATCCCTCATGGCCTTGGTAAACTTGTACCCCGCAGACCCCAATACCAGTTGAAAGTTGTTTCTACTGCCCCTGTCGGTCTGGACTGAGGCAAGCTTGAAGATGGAATCTTCATTGACTTTCACAACTGAGCCGTCTTCCATCTCCAGTTCGGCATAGCCGTCATATCCGGTGATGATGGAATCGCCCGTCTCGACCATCATGCCGATGTCGGCGTAATCCAGGCCGCCCGAGGATGATTTAAGGTCAACCGTGCCGTCCACAAAGACGATTTCTCCCTCTAAAGCGAAGAGGGAAGCCAAACAAAGGCTGGAGAACAGGAGGATTAGAAGAATTTTTTTCATGATTGGACTCCTTTCCAGGCCAGAATGGAAACATGGCCCTTCTTCCCGGAACGGAGGACCATATAGACCCTTTGTCCAGCAGCTTGTATCTCTACAAAACTGTCTTCACTGGTCAAAAGATTATTGAAATAGGTTTGGATCTCCCAATTTTCGGAGAAGATCAGGGCATCCGAGGGCAAAACTGGACGTCGGCTGACAACTACGGGATCATCCAGAATGTATCCGGCATCAATCAGACCGTTCCAGAGACGGCGCAGCTGAGTATCCGAATCCAGGATTTCACTGTCAAAGACAAAGGGCAAAAGCGATGATTCAATCAGAACATCCGCCTGAGAGCCGTTTAGACTCTCGATGATGCCCAATGCATCATCATCTGCAATTCCCGGCCTAAAACCGGCACAGGATGCCAAAAGCGCTAATACAGTGACTAAAAAGAGGGGTTTAAAATACTTCATAACTTAATTATATCTCCAGGTATAGGACAAAACAATGTGTACCTTTTTTTTTGCACGATTAAGGAAGGGATGATTCATAACTGCTCAGAAGATTCTGATACAATCGGGCATCTTCTCCCGCCAATGTATGACCGGGAGGGAATTTGACAGAAGCGGGATTGATTTGCCTCCCATTGTAGCGCACTTCGTAGTGCAGATGGGGTCCTGTGGACATACCGGTTGTCCCCACATAGCCTATGACCTGCCCCTGGTCAACAGAAGTTCCACGCCGGATACCCCGGCCGAAGGCCGACATGTGGGCATAGAGGGTCACATAGGAGTTGACGTGACGGACAATCACATGGTTGCCGTACACGTCATTGTATCCGGCATAAGTGACTGTACCATCCCCGGATGTTTTGATGGGAGTTCCCCTGGGAGCACCGAAGTCTATTCCCTTGTGCACAGAATTATAGCCGGAGATGGGACTGACCCTGGGGCCAAAACCTGAGGTAATATAGGCTCCATTAATGGGAGTTTTCAGGAGGGTTTTCCGCACGGTCTGTCCCTCGGGATTATAGAAATCAGCCTTCCCTTGTGAATTTTCAAAACGGTAAATAGCCAGATCCTGACCGCCGGTTTTCAAGGTAGTATACAAAATATTTCCTGTATCTACCGGGGTACCTTCTTCATCATAGACCACTTCGAAGGTCACATGCAGTTGATCGCCTTTGTGGATATCCCTTTGAAAGTCTACATCAAAAGAGTAGAGCTGTATGAGTTCCATGATGATATTTTCGGGGATACCCTGGTCCAGGCAGGAGCCGTAGAGACTGGATTCCACAACGGCATCGATTGAAGAAGGATAGGACCGGAGGTTTTTGTACTGCTCTACAACTTCAAATCCCGAACTGGTCGATCTGTTGACCAGAATATCCTTATCAATGGAAACGGGAATCATAATTCCTGCAAAATACTGATTCTCAAAATGGAGTTCTACCTTTTGACCTGCCTGAAGACGCCTGAGGTTTATAACATCCTTTACGGCATCAATGATGGCAGAGCTGTCACTGGCCGTAATACCGTTAGATTCCAGGTGGTAAGAAAGGGAACTTCCCGACTGAATATATGTATTTTTAACTTCCAAAACGGCGGGGGGAGCCTCCTCAGCAACGGTCACAGTAGATAACTCTTTATTATTTTTCTCTACATAAGCGGCGGTTGCCTGGTTGTTCCTGGATATGATCAACTGGAAAATCAGAGCAGAAATGATGAAAAGTGTTAAGAATACCGAACGCCATCTTTTTTTGACAGCGAAAAAACGAAAGTGTCCCATAGAATGTTCATCGGCAGTTTCTAACAATGGTATAACTCCGGACTTAACTAGACTTTGATGTACTCGTTGAGCATCTTTTGATCCTTGGCAGATAAAATGGCTTCCATCCTGATCCCCTCATCAACATACTCTTCAACCATGACAACGCTGTTGCGCCGTATATAGGCTACTATATCCCACTTGTCTGCAGGGATCAACAAGGATTTAACGGGGAGTTCGGCTTCCAGGACTTCCTGAATTCCCATTTCCAACTTCTCTTTTCCAAAACCCGTTTTTGCCGAAAGCATGACCACGGTATGCTTTTCATTGTTGAGAAAATGGTGCAGTTCCTCCGGATCATCCAGCTTGTCTGTTTTATTAAAAACCAGGAGTACCGGTTTATCCCCCGCTCCCAGTTCGTCCAGAACATCCTCTGTAACCTTGCGCTGTTCACGCCATTCAGGGTTACTGATGTCAATCACATGGATGACCGCATCGGCCATGACCGCTTCTTCCAGGGTCGATTTAAAGGCTTCTACCAGGTTATGAGGCAGTTTGCGGATAAAACCAACCGTATCGGTGATGACCACCTGCCGTCCTCCGGGAAGATGAACCCGCCGGGATGTAGGGTCCAAGGTGGCAAAAAGTTTATCTTCAGCCAGAACATCCGCTCCGGTCATCATATTGAGCAAGGAGGATTTACCAGCATTGGTATAACCCACAACAGAGAGTGTGGGAACAGGAAGAGACCGCCGCCGTTTCCTCTGGGTCTCCCGATTCTTTCTAACCTGAGCCAGTTCCTTTTTCAGGGAGGCAATTTTTTTCAACACCATCCGGTGGTCCGTTTCGAGCTGGGTTTCACCCTTACCTCTGGTTCCCTTTGCTCCCCCTCTTTGACGGGACAGGTGGGTCCAGGCCCGTGTCAGCCTCGGCAGGCTGTACTGCATCCTGGCTAAGGCAATCTGGAGTACGGCTTCACGGGTGGAAGCCCTGTCTGCAAAGATGTCCAGGATGACTTCTTCCCTGTCTATGACTGTGATATTCATATCGTATTCGAGATTTCTCTGCTGGGAGGGAGAAAGATCATAATCAAAGATGACAAGATCGGCCTGGACCTCATGAACCAGATCTCTGATCTCTTCCATCTTGCCCTTGCCCACCAGGGTTCTGGGGTTTGTTTTTCTCAGCTTTACCATCACTGTGTGCACAGGGGGGATGCCCATGGTCTCCGCCAGACTCGCCAGTTCATTCAGGTGATTCTCTGCTTCAAAAGCACTGTCACCCTCATCCTGGATTCCAATTAAAAGAGAGCGTTCACACTTTTGTGACAGAATATCCCGTTCTTCCAGTCGTTCAAATACAGGTTCCAAATAGACCTCCCGATCTGATGCTATTATGTCTCTGAATCTTCTTCGTTGTCCAGAAGGCTATAGGGCATGTAACGATGAACCGGGTTGCACATGGCTTCAAAGATGCTGTCTTTGACACCCTGTCCTTCCGATTCGGCAATGATTTCGATGATCTTTCGGGCTTCCAGCCTGACAGAGGTTGTCCCATAGGTACAGACCGCCGCAGCCTTCAGAAGATCTTTCTCTTTTGAAAAATCTATAATTTCCTGCTCTTTGACATAGGCCAGGGGACGAATAACCGTAAAGGGATATTTGTCATATTTGAGCTTGGGTAGCATGGTTGAGAGCTCCGATTTTTGCATCATATTCATGAAGAATGTTTCCAGAATATCATCCAAATGGTGCCCCAGGGCAATCTTATTGTATCCGTTCTCACCGGCATAGCGCATGAGTTCCATACGCCTCTGGGTAGAACACCAGTAACAGTTCATTGATTTTCCAGGTTTGAGTCTCTTCATGATGGGCACCTTCACAATCTCGAAGGGAACTCCCCACTCCTCCATGAGCTCTGCCATCACCGGAGACTTACCGCAGCCGGGAAAATCTCCTTCTATATGAACGGCCCCCAGCTCGAAGGGAATAGGAAATCCATTTTGTTTATGCCCTAAGAAATAGGACATGGCCAAAGAATCCTTCCCTCCTGAAACGGCCAGAAGTATTTTATCTCCCGGTTCTATGAGGTTAAACTTAAAAATGGCTTTATCGACTTTCCGTGAAAGGGTTTTAGATGACATTACAATTCCGTCCTTTGGGTCCGTATAGCGGCCTATTCTACATTTGCCGGAAAAATACCGCAATCCCCGGGAAGTCCGTCCCCCAAGGTTCTATTCAAAAGACGGTTGATCTGATAATTTTCAATAGCATTATTTCCAGATTCATTCCCCAGGTCCTACCCGGATGATTTAATACAGGAGAAGCACTATGTATGCAGGCGAAATAGCGGCCTTGATGGCCACGGGTTGCTGGATGATCTCTGCCCTTTCATTTGAGGCCTCAGGTAAGAGAATAGGTTCCCTGCCTGTTAACATCATCCGCCTCGTCCTGGGTATCTGTTTCATGGAACTTTTTCTCATTTTTACCAGAGCTGTCTGGATACCGGTTATACCAGAAGATGGTTCTTTCTGGCTGATGTATGCCTCGGGCTTTGTCGGTTTCTTTATCGGTGATATGATGCTCTTCCGCTCCTATGTTGAAATAGGTTCCCGCGTGGCTCTTCTGATCCTGAGTTTTGTTCCTCCCATCACGGCCTTCATGGAGTGGATTATCCTGGGACAGCTTTTGTCTCTCCAGGGATGGATCAGCATGGCTGTGACCCTGACGGGTGTTCTCCTGGTCCTTTTAAAAAGTGAAGATAAAAAATTCAAACTGAAACATCCCATAAAGGGGATACTTCTGGCTGTGGGCGGAACCCTCGGGCAATCCACGGGAATGATCCTCAGCCGCTCAGGCATTGGCAGTGCCGACCCTGTTCAGGCCACTCTGATTCGTGCGTTGGCCGCTTTGACGGGGTTTATCCCCTTCTTCTTCATCCTGGGCATATGGCCCAAGGTCTTTAAGGGGATGAGGAATAAACAGGCCATGGCCCAACTCTCTCTGGGGTCACTTTTCGGTCCTTTCATCGGTGTAACGCTCATGCTCTATGCCATGCAGCACACCACGGCAGCCAGAGTGTCCATCATCACCGCCTTGATTCCCGTGGTAGTCATCCCCCCCTCCATCATCCTGTTTAAGGATAAAATTGGCATGAGAGAGCTTATTGGAGCCTGCATTGCCGTATTTGGGGTGATCATCCTTTTCATTTAGGTTCAAAATTCTTATTTTTCAAAAAACTTTTTATACTCGCCGTAGCCTTCCGATTCCAGCCTGTCTAGGGGTATGAAGCGCAAAGAGGCGGAATTGATGCAGTAGCGCAAACCTCCCGGGAGGGGGCCATCGTTGAAGAGGTGGCCCAGATGGGCATCGCCGATGCTGCTGCGAACTTCGGTTCTGACCATATGATGGGACAGGTCCTTTTTCTCAATGATTCTCTCCTCTTCCAGGGCCGATGAAAAACTGGGCCATCCACAGCCGGAATCAAATTTATCCCTTGAGCTGAACAGGGGCTCTCCCGTGGTGATATCCACATAAAGTCCCTCTTCCCGGTGGTCATGAAACTCATTGGCAAAGGCCCTTTCAGTTCCATTTTTTTGTGTAACCGCATATTGGATATCCGTCAGTTTTTCTTTGAGTTCATTCGTATCTGCTTTGCTCCACCTCTGCTCTTTTTGACTCATTTTATTTTGCCCCCCAATGAATTTCGAGAAACTGATCTCTGCCGGACTGGCTTCGGTAGGCCTTGTATTGATTCTCCGACTTTACATGATATTCCTGATGATACTCTTCTGCTTCAAAGAACCGGGTGGCCCTTATAATGTCTGTCACAATGGGTTTATCAAACAGACCGGAGGCTTCCAGTTTTTTTTTGGACTCATAGGCCTCATTCTTCTGATCCGAATTGTGATAAAAGATGGCGGTCTTGTACTGGCTGCCCTTATCATAAAACTGACCGGATGGATCGGTAGGATCTATCTGATGCCAGAAGACATCCAGGAGCCGGGAATAAGGGATGACATGGGGGTTGAATTGGATTTGAACGGCTTCATAATGCCCGGTTTGACCCGTACAGACTTCTTTATAACTTGGATTTTGAGTGGTTCCGCCGCAATAACCGGCTCGGACCTGCTCCACTCCCTGCAGCGCAGAGAAGGGTCCTTCCATGCACCAGAAACAACCGCCGGCAAAAGTTGCTTTTTCCAGAGAATGATCACTTTGTTGATTCATATAAAGCTCCTTATATATATTCTTAATTCAATCATAATTAAAAATACCTTCAGGAGCAAATCTATATATTAGTTGATCACCGATTCTTTGATTCTTCTGAGGTATTGAGGTTCGACATCTGTCTTTCCCTTGTAGACACCGTGATACTCCTCGGGCATCAGTTTGGCAATTTCGACCATAACTTCATCGGCGATCTGCTGTCTTACTGTGGAATCCATTTTAACGCCCTCGGGAACAGCAATTTCCACAGGATCTCCCACACGTATGACAAAGGGGGTTCTTTTCAATTTTTTCAAATTGGAAGACAACTTCTCCCCTCCCCAGTGAGCCATGGGGATAATGGGGGCATTGCCTTTTTGAGCAAACATGATGACTCCCGCCTTACCGCTTCCCAGCTGGCCATCTCCGCTTCTGGTTCCCTCTGGTGCCAGGCAAAGAAAATCGCCCCCTTCTAGAACTTTGACACAGTTTTTCATTCCCTGAATATCGATGGTTCCTCTTTTAATGGGCAGAACCTCCCAGAGGTTCATCAGAAATGCGGTGACTTTCTTATCCCAGAGTTCTGATTTTGCCATGGCAATGGTCCGTCGGGGTCTCATAAAGATGTAAAAAATAGGGGCTTCCAGAAAACTGATATGATTAATAACCAGGATATAAGGCCCTTTTTTGGGGATTTTATACAACTCTGAGGTATCTATTTTGCATGTAGCCCTTAAAATCACCTTAATAATACTGTTGACTATACTTTGAGAGACAGACATTTTCCAAACTCCTTTTGGATACCCTCCAGGATTTCATGAGCTGAAACCCTGAGAATAAAGTGGCAAAAACTGCCTGATCATGACAGCTCACCCCGTTAATTGTCCCGATTATACAGAGCATCCGGGACATCTACAATAGCGATCAGCTTAAGCCCCGGACCATTGAAAGCGTTCAAAAACCTTTTCGAACCTGAGGGCCGCCGGAGAATTGATGCTAAGGTCCTCATTTGTGATGGGGTGGACAAATTCAATACATCGGGCATGCAGCATCAATCCCTCTACCTGGAAGTGTTCTGAAAAATGATGATTAGAAAAGGTATCCCCATGGGATGTATCACCCACAATGGGATATCCCAGGCTCGCAAGATGCCTGCGTATCTGATGAAACCGGCCGGTTTGGGGTTGTACTTCTACAAGAGAATAGCGGGATGTGTCATATTTTCTTGATGGTATATCCAGTTCTGCTGTCTTTAGCCTGCGGTAATGGGTCGTGGCTTCTTTAATTGATCCGCTTTCATAGTCTTTTAAGGATGTGTCGATGACTCCCTCTTGGGGAATATACCCCCGGACCACAGCCCAATAGGTTTTTTTGACCTGTCCATTTCTGAATTGAGATGAAAGCAGGGCCGCTGCTTCAGAACTAAAGGAGGCGGCGAGAACTCCCGAAACCGGCCTGTCCAGACGGTGTACAGGGAGGGGGGGATTTTCAAACTGTCGATACAGCCGCTTTACCAAAGTCTCTCTGTCGGAGGAGAAGAGGCTTCTGTGTATTAAGAGGCCTGCCGGTTTATCGATAATGGCATAATGCTCGTCTTCCCAGAGAATACTCAGGGGATTATCAATCGGGTTATCAGTCATACCTGCCATATTATCTTAAATTGTTCAGATTCTGTATGTGTATGAGATTTTTTTTGTGTCTTTAAGCCTTTTTTTTGAATTGGAACGGGGTATGGAAAGGTTTGTGCTTGTAGATTAGAATGAATCCATGAATGGACAAAACAGAGAGAATATCAAAGCCGGTCTTAAAGTGGCCATCGTATTGAAACAGGATCAGAGATCGGGTAAACGGACAGAAGGAATCGTAGCGGATCTTCTGACAAAATCATCTTTTCATCCCCACGGGATAAAAGTCAGACTGACCGATGGTCAGGTTGGGAGAGTTCAGGAAATCCTTGAATAGTTTTTCTCATCTCCTTTTCCAAACCTCCTCTTCCCAGCTTTCCTTACAGCCCCATTCCATGATCTCCCTTTAGGACTCTATGCGGGAATAGGGTCTGGAATTTTTCCTGGAATCAGAACAGAACCATGAAGCAATGGATCTTTTTCATGCGTTTACCATACACAAGGACCCCTAAAATGGGTGTTCTAAAGTGGATAGTTCTGTTCTGACCATAGGAAAAACCGATGAAAATGAGATCCTTTATTATTCTCATCCCCCTCCTGCTTTTTACCCCGTCCTGCACTACCATGAAAATCCTGCCGGGATATGCAAAACACAATCTTTTCATGAATACCCGGTCAGAGGAGCAGGTCTTTCTCCTTAGCGGAAATATAAGCCTTAAAAGCGATATGAATCGGGATGAGACATTGAGCCTGGCCAAGCAGACTCTCACCCTTCTCATAGACAGACAAAACAGCCAGATCACAAAAAAAGACGCCAAAGAAGCCAGGGTCAACCTTTATCTAAGAGAGTATTCCTTCTTAAAAGATTACAGACTCGTCAAGACACTCGCTCTCGAACTGCTCATAGTGAATGCAGAAGGGGATTTCCTGGCCAGGTATTATCATACAGAAGAATCTGAAAATTCTTTTTTTTCATCGTCCTTCCTGTACGGTCAGCTCGAAAAGGGGTTTAAAAAACTGTTTTGATGGAACACCTTGCCCCCTTGTTCATCATCCTTCTGATTTCGGCCTCCGCAGTTCATGGACTGAGCCTGAAGACCATGAACCTTGATGAGTCGGTGCAGCTTGCTCTAGAACAGAACGAGCTTATCGTCAATGATAATTTTGAAAGACTGGATGCCTGGCGCAGACTCCATCTGCAGCTTCGTCAATTTTTTCCAAGCCTCCAGTTGGGATACTCAGCAACAGATTCTGTAACCCAAAATTCACCGGATTCCAGGATAAAAAAACTGAGTGTATCCCTGAGTCAGGTCCTTTTCAACGGAGGACGGGATCTAGCCGCCTACCGCTCAAGCTATCGAGATCTGAAACTCCGGGATCTCCAGGCCCGGGACCTCAGCGAAGAGATTGCCCATGAGGTTGTTCTCCAATATGTAGATGTTCTTAAAAACATCCAGGTTCTTGAAATCCAAAACCGCTCTTTTGAAAATCTGCTGGAACAAATCAAAATTGCGGCTCTTGAAATGGAATTGGGCACCATGAAGGAGTCTGATTTTCTAGAAATCCAAATCAATGCCATAGAATATTCTCTGAATATAAAAGACACAGAAGAAGGTCTCCTTCAGAGCCGCTATGCTCTGGCTACGCTGTTATACCTACCCCTGGAACAACTGCCCCCCCTTTCGGGACAGTTGAATCAGGATTATAAGGGAGATTCTCCCTTGTTCACCCATGGAACTCCCAATGATATTTCTCTTTTGAAAACCAAAGCACAGGAATACAATACGGATCTGATGAGCCTCTATAGGCAGGAGAGCAATGCCCGAAGAGCGCTTCTGGATTCAAGAATCCATTGGATTCCCAAAATAGAGGCCACATTTGATTACTCCCTGTCGGCCATGGATTTTCCTCTGGATGAACCATCCTTTTCCCTGGGTCTGGACTTCAGCTTCCAGACCCCCCTTTTGCCGGGCAGTATAGGGGTTCAGGCGGGAAAATCCAGCAGGAGCGAACATAATTTATCGACCGACTCAGCACTCTACATAGGAGAGAATTTGGAAGGTCTTGCCGATTCATTCTCATCGGGAACCGCCCTCTATTCTATGCAGCGCCGTTTGGAGGAGATGAAGCGTTCCATAGACCATCAGGTTAGAGCCCTCACCCACTCCATACAACTGAACCTGCAGAGGCTGGAGGTCACTAGAGAAAAAATCAGGATGGAGTCGGAAAAGCTCAAAATTGAAGAGTCCAGGATGAACATAGGAGAACTGACCAGACTCGATTACATCATGTCCGAAATCCGCCTGGCCAATCAAAAAACAGAGCTAATAGAAAATATAGTCATCCTCTACAGCAACGAAATTGAACTTGAAAAGATCTGCGGGATGACCAGGAACAGACAGGAGGGAACTCTCATATGGTATCCGGACAAATGATGAAACAGGAACTGCTCCTCTTTTGTTGCCTTTTGATCACTTTCAGTTGTAATAAAAAAATCCCCGAAGAATCGAATCCCCAGGAAGAAGTGCCGCTGATACAGGGATATGTGTGCCAAAAAGAGCTGACAAAGAATGAGATCAGAACCTATGGAACCATCGGCTACCTGTATAAAGCGGATGTTGTACCCACTTTTGGAGAGACCATAAACGATCTGTATTTTGAAGAGGGAGATCCCGTTAAGGAAGGTGAGCTATTGGCGCTCCTGGATTTTAGAAAGCTGGAACTTCAGATGGAAGAGACAAAGGCGGATATTGACACAAAACATGCGGCACTGCTTCTGGCGGATCAAAAATTGAATGACAGCAGGCGGACCATGGAATCTCATTTTCTGACCATAAAAAATGCCGAGTTGGACCTGGAACAAAAGAGGGAGGATCTGCACCGGATTCACTCGATCCTAGAAAATAAAAAGCTGCTCTTTGAAGCCGGGGGAATCACCGAAGAGGAGCTTCTTTCGGTTGAACTGAACTCAAGGGAAAAAGAAACGGCCTTAAAACAATCGGAGTACAGTCTCAAAATGAAGAAGATAGGATTCCGAGAGGAAGACCTACTCCAGGAAGGTTTCAAACTACCGGAAGATCAGGATGAATGGATCAATTTATTCATAGAGCTGAACACGAGGGTCCAAACAGCAGAGGCTCAGCTTGCCAGATCGGAATGGGAGGCAGCCTTAACAAGGATAAAGACTCTGGAACTGTACATGGATGAATGCCGGATCAGAGCTCCCATCGATGGCATCATCGCTAAAAAATATATGAATATAGGTGAAAAAGCACAGGAGGATCAGCCCCTTTACATGATCTATCCCATAGACCGTGTATTGGCAATTCTCCAATTAAGCGAAAAGGAACTGCTGAATATAAAAATTGGTCAGGAAGTTCGTATTTTAAGTGATCGGGATGGATTTGAACACTGGGGTCACATCCACAGGATTTCCCCATGGATTCAAAAAGAATCCAGAAGCTCTGAGGTAAGGGTCATGATAGACAATCGTGAAGCTGCCTTTAAAATTGGACAATTTGTAAGAGTACAGATCCAGTTGAGTCAGCCCGAAGAGCAGATAGTCATACCAGACGAAGCGTTAAGCCGTGGAGACGCGTCTTCTGTCTTTGTTATTCGCAGGAATATAGTGTTTCTTAAAAAAATAATCCTTGGTGAAGAAGCAGATGGAAAATATCCCGTCTTAGACGGCCTGGCAGAGGGTGATCATATTGTCATGAGTCCTCCTGAATCACTGATGAACGGAATGGAAGTGAGGGTCCGATGAAAGGTCGGTGGCTAACGATATGCTTCCTTGCCCTGGTTTCTATGGGCTGTAAACTTGTGGATCTGACTCAGCAACAAGATTTTATCTCTTCCCCCTCAAAGGAGTATGAAGTACTGCCCGGCGGGAGTCCTGTGAGCATCATTTTTACCCGGGGTGTAGATCATTATTCCGTTGAAAATATTGTAAGCATCAAAGATTATGAGGGAAAACTGGATATCCGATTCCAATGGAAAGATGAGAAGACCCTCTGGATTGAGCCCCTATCCGAGCCGGTGTCTGGCCTGGAGTACCGCCTGGAAATTATTGGTTTTTACCGTTTTAGTAACGGGAAAACCGCCGAATCCAAGTGTTCTCTTCCCTTCTATTGGGACAAAAAAGAGCTGACACCCCTAAGAGTCCTATCTGTCCACCCCTCCTCAGGAGTGCTTGGCTCAGAAGAAACCGAGATAGGAATCCTGTTTTCATCGAAAGTTGAGGATTCCACCCTGCTCAGGGGATTCAGTATCAGCCCGAACACAAAGGTAGAGACCACATGGTCCGAACAGACTCTGCTTGTGAGCCCCCGGGAGAAATGGGAAAACCTGGAGACCTATACCCTCAGGTTCTCCAAGGATGTAGAAGACCAGGATGGTAATCCATTATTGGCCGGATATGAACACTCCTTTTTTGCCCAATACGGTACTGATATCCCCTCGGTCATGTCTGTGGGAAGTTGTAGCAGAGACCTGTCAGGAGGATTCGAATCTCTGGAAGCAGATTTGACCAACCTCGCTGTGGATCAGGCCCTGAGAATCCGATTTTCACAAGCCATGGATCACATAAGTACAGAAAATGCTCTGTCCCTCAGCCCTTCATTGGCGGGTGATTTTTTCTGGCAAGAAGACCCCCAAAGACCAGGGATTGAAGATCTTATATTTCTTCCGGAAGACCGCTTTGTCATGTCCCAGTCGTACAGGCTCGGCCTCGCCACATCGGCACGAGGAAATACAGGGATCCAGATGACTTCCGACTTTATTCTTATTTTTACTCCCAATCTTGAAGAGTTGGCCCTGACCTGTATGGAATGCCTTTCCTATGGGGGCTTCTCACTCAATGATTTTAGTTCTGATACTTCTTATGATCTTCCGGCCGGCCCGGTCTCCCCTTTCAGTCTGACCTTCCGTTTTACCTTTTCAAGGCCCTTCATCAGCGACAGGGAAAAACAGGAAGTTCAGAACAGTCTTAAAATTTATGAAATATTCAGTTCCGGAGGCAGTCCCCAGGCCGGATTATTTTCCTGGAGCAGCGATTATTCAATGACTGTTCTTTTCAATGGCTTCAATGCGGACAATGAGCAGGAATACTACTATATGATTGAACTTCCCGGGGGTGAAGGAGGAATTATCAACGATGAAGGCAGTTTTCTGCCCTCCCCGGTCCGGCAGCTCTTTCGGATAGGCCCCTTATGAAAAGGAGTCCCCTTTTGTACCTGATGTTATGCCTCCCTTTCTTTACGAACTGCCGTTTTATGGAAGAGTTCAGGCATATGGACACCCCTGTTGTTGAAGCTTGGTTTCCGGGAGAAGGGTTTCAGGATGGAACGCAAGTTCAGGAAGTGAGTCTTATCTTTTCCACAAAGATGGATAGAAACCTCAGTGAAAAGGCCTTTTCTCTAACTGAGGATGCCCTTGAAATTCAAGGATTTTTTACATGGGATGAAAAGAAAATGAGATTCCGGCCCTATCTGGGATTTCAGGAGAACAAATCTTACCGTCTGAATCTTCAAGATACAGCCGAAGACAGATACGGCAACTCCTTGCCTCATGAATGGTCTGCAAATTTTTTTACGGGAGAGGACCAGGACCCGCCCTTTTTTATAAGCGCCTTCCCCACCGACAGTTCGAACATTACAGATCTCAGGCAAGAGTTTACCCTTGAGTTTTCTGAGCCCCTGGATCAGCAGAGCTTCATAGAGGCTTTTTCAATATCCCCGAATTTGAAGTTTTACCTCCAATGGATGGATACTTCGGTCATTTTCCATCCTCTGGAAGATTTTAAACCGGGAGAAATATACGATATGACTATATCAAAATCCCTGATGGACCCATGGGGGAACCCGATGGACAGAGATGTGAATCTTTCTTACAAAGTCCCCGTACGGGAAGATCCCGTTCTGGAATATCTCCTCCTGACCTCAAGTGGAACGCCTCTTCTCCCGGGAGAGATCCATCCGGGTGTGGAAAAAGATGATGAGATTACAGGGCATATGGATAAGCCCCTGAATGAAGAAGAACGGCTCAATTTTATAAACCTTCTTCCAGACTCCCCTTACAATGTGACATGGGACAGCAACTGTCAGGATTTTACCCTCCGTTTTGAATCTCTCCATTGGGAGTACGACTATGAGATGACAATAATGGATGAGAAATTCCTTCTTTTGGTAAATGGTGAGAAAAGCCGTCCTCCAGAAGTACTGTCCTTGTCTTTTTGCGCCGACAGTGCCACCGGGAATCCTCAGATTCTGAGTCTGAACTCGGCTCTGGGGGCTATAGATTCTTCAACGGCCTTCCTGGATTTTCTCTTTTCCCGCTCACCCGCAGGAGAGATCAGTCAATTTGCGTTTATGGATGCCTTTGGCATCGATTCATCGGTTGTGAGTTTTGTGCCGACTGAATATGAACTGTACCATGGAACGCTCAACCCGGAACCTGTGAGAATACCCGCATCCAATGAAAGTCTGATTAGAATCCATCTGGATATTGTTGATTCAGGACTTCCCGGGGTGATTACCTTCTCCCTGTCCGAATCTCTGACGGACACCCTGGGCAATCCTCTGGTAGATCCCTGGACAATGACTGTGAATCAGCCATGAACCTTCATCTCTGGGCCCAAGATCATCCTATTTCCGTTCTCATGGCCTGGACGGGGATGATTCTCTTTGGTGTCATCTCATTTTTTGAACTGCCTAGAGAGGAGCTTCCCGCACTTAAAGTACCAGAAATACGAATTGCGGCAGCCTTTTCGGGGTTTCCTCCCGAAGAAATGGAACAGCTTGTTACCATTCCCATGGAAAATGCACTGTCCACGGTCAGGGATATTAAAGCAATGAATTCCGTATCCAAGGCAGGAACAAGTTCTGTCAGCTTAACCTTTGATTGGAAAGCCGACCTATCACAGGCCTCAGTGGAGATCCGTGAAAGCATAGATACCCTCTATCCCCAACTTCCCCAGGGAGTGAAAAAGCCTGTAGTCTACACATCCGACTTATCCGACAGGCCCTGCGTGACCCTGGCTCTCATACCCCATGGGCAATACAAAATTGAAGAACTTTACAACCTCGTTCACAACGAAATTCGGGGAGAGTTTCAATGGCTGGATGATGTGTCTCTTGTTGAATTTAAGGGCCTTAGAAAACCAGTTGTTCACATCGATCTGGATATGAATTCACTCGAAACAATGAACCTGACCGTGAATGAATGCTCGCAAGCGCTTTCCGGATACCTGGTCAGCCGGAGCATCGGTGAAATTTCAGACTCCGGAATTAAACGTCTTGTAAAAATTGATACAGGTCTTTCAAGCCTTCAGGGACTGAAAGATCTCCACCCCTTTCCGGGGAGGGGGATAGCCATCTCGGATATTGCCTCCCTTTCCCTGGATTGCCAGGAACCAACATCCCTGTTCTTACTCGATGATAAACCGGGTATGGGCTTAGACCTTTACAAGAAGGCTTCATCGGGAACCATACAGGCTGTAGACTCCATTTTAAATCGTGTTACAGAACTCCAGAAGGAGTACGAAGACCGTCTTGAAATTGTTCTGCTGGAAGAATCAGGTACCAGTATTAAAAAATCTTTCCAGAATCTGCTGATGACCCTCTTTTGGGGACTGGCAGCCGCAACAGCCGTTCTCTTTGTACTCTACAGAACAGCGTTCATTCCCCTGATCACATCCTTGAGTATTCCGGTCACACTGGTCTTTGTATTTTTTTTTATGCACCTACTCAAGATTTCGCTGAACACACTCTCTTTAATGGGCATGGTGGTCAGCGTCGGACTCATTGCAGACAGCATATTGTCGTTCTGGAAGAGATCAATCAGCCCGAAGGAAAAGTAACCACCATCCTTCGGGCTCTACTGACCTCCGCCCTGACGACCATAATTGTCTTTTTACCGCCCCTTTTTGTTCCGGGAATCACCTCCGTTTTATTCCATGATCTGATTGTAACAATCCTTCTGACCGTCATCCTGACTCTCCCGGTCTCCCTTTCCTTCACCCCTGCCTGTTTCAGCCTGTTATGTGAACCACAAAAGAAGGAAAAATGTAAAACAGAGGATCAGAGGGTTTACAAAAAAATCATAACCTTAGCAGTGAAGAAAACAGGCCTCTTATGGATCTTCATATGTTTATTGATTGTCATCACTGTACTTCTGTTTCACAGCCTTCCCCTTGAAATTCTTCCAGACGAAAATTCAGAGAAGGGAATTCTATCTATGACTTTAGATAGGGATATGGACTTTGAGACGGTGCAAAAAGCGGCTCAAGAAAAAATAAGGACCCTGATGACAAATCATAGGATCAAACAACTGTATCTGGAGTCCGGTTTTGATGTTGACCGCCTGAAAGGGAGATCAGAGGCGGGGCGCAGCCTTCATGACCTCAACATTCATATTCAATTCGACTCAGAAGTGGATGAAAGAGGGTTTAAAAAGTCCCTGTCATCGGGGGAATACTACCAAGCAGAACAGTCCATGTTCGAATCTCTGTTAAGAGGTGACATGGATATAGACAGCCTCTTGTTGTGTCAGGAGAGGGAGCTTTTAGAGGACTATACACTGGAAGAGGGTTTTGAAGATCGGAAGAACAGCCATTTGACAGTCTTCCAGTTTATGGCTGATGAGGAGAGCCTGAACGCCTCCGGACTGGCAGGAATGGATCTACTGAAAACCCTCTCGGCGGACATACAAGGCTCAATAGCCGGAGAGATTCGTCTGTCCAATGATCATGAAAAAACACCGGTTCTACTGAGAGCCTCCACAGAGTACCGCAGCACCCGGGATGACCTGGCTCAAATTGGAATCAAAAATGAAACCAGCCGGATCAGGCTGGAACAGCTGGGAAAAATAGTACAAAAGACCAATTCTGCAGAATTGTACAGATTGAACAGACTGTATATGAGGCCGATCCTGGCAATCCAGCCAGGCTTGGATGAGACAGAGATGAAAGGACTGAAAGACGCACTTCCCACAGACATAAAGATGAACGAGACCATCCATCGGGAAGAAGGACAGTTGATGAGACTCTATCTGTTTGCCCTGGTTCTGATGTTTCTCGTACTGGGTATCCAATCGGGATCGATCCCAAAGGCCCTTCTTCTTTTTTGCTCCATTCCCCTATCCCTTCCCGGAAGTTTTGGTATATTAAAACTCTTTAACCAAAGTTTAAACCTCTACTCTTTTATGGGACTCCTCATACTGCAGGGCACCATCGTCAATGGGGCGATCCTTCTCGTTTCCTCTTATAAGAGTGAGTCTTTAGCCCCTGTACTCACCTCATCGGTAAAACGGATTCGCCCAATTAGCGCTACGGCCTTAACGACCATTGCTGCCTTAGTCCCGATCATCATCACATCCTTCAAAAGTGGTGATTCACAACTGTCTATGCCCCTGGCCGTTTTGGGTGGCATGATTCCCGGTGCAGTTCTGACGATGTTTTTGATCCCGGTCCTCTATATAAGATGTTTTAAAAAACATGATTGATTCAGCACATAGAAACAGAGCGGTCCTTCTGCTTCTGACCCTGTCTCTTCTATTTGTCCTGATCATTGCAGAACTTCAATTTTCATATTACCCACAAAGCGGAAGAAAGATTTTGTCAATCAGTATCGAACTCAAAGGGGTCTGGCAGGACCAAATTGAAACTCTTATAACAAATCCTCTGGAATCGAACCTATTGAGAATGAACCATGTAAAGAAAATGATATCGCGTTCAGAAGATGAACAATCCCAGATCACACTGTTTCTGGATGATGATGCAAATCTTGGTAAATGCTATCTGGAACTGAGGGAAATCCTGGACAGAATGGATTTTCCAGAAAGGACTCAAAAACCACGCATCAGTAAAAATGACAACAATGCTTTGCCTGTTTTCATACTCCAAACTGAATACGGGCTAACAGAGGAAAAAGTAGAATCCCTGTTCAAGCAGGTAAAGGGTGTGGGTCAGATAGATGTTAGCGTTGTTCCGAAGAAGGATGTAAATATCCAGGTCAAACAGGATATGCTTCATTCCATAAATCTAACAACAGGTGAAATGGCTCAGATTCTTAACCGGGAAAACCTTCCTGGATGCCTGGAAATTCAAGGCCAAAAACTTCTGCTCCTTGATTTCCGGTATTCATCCATAGATGATTTCTACAAACAGCAAATAACAAGAGGAATGTGCATGGGAGACATCTCGGAAATTGTTCTGAGTGATGCTATACAGCCCATCCAGTCCAGGGTCAATGGCGAGGAAAAACCGATGGTTTGGATCAAAGAGTCGGGCGATGCCAATACCATTTCTCTATGCCGACAGCTTCGGAGCATCCGGACCCAGCTCGGTAGGACACAAATTTTATATGACAAAGGGATGCTTATAGAACAAGCTCTCAAGGAAATTCTTCAGATACTGATCTTCTCACTTATCTCTGTTATGGGCATTACCTTTTTACTTTTAGGAGATATAAAAAGCAGCATCATACTCTGCCTCAATATTCCTTTTTCACTCTCCGGAACTCTCGCCCTATTTCGTATATTTGGATGGGAGATCGATGTTCTTGTACTGGCAGGACTAGCCTTGTCCACAGGCCTGATCATAGACAGCGGTGTCATATACCTGGAAAGAGGGAGATCAAGGTCTTTTCGTCCAATTATCTTTTCTCTGATCTCGACCCTACTGGTTTTCACATCCTTCCTCTTTGCCCCCTATGAAGTAAAAATACAAAATTCGGGACTCATTGGAGCTCTTTGCTTCAGCCTGATCCTTTCGGTCTTCTACATTCTGATCATCATGAATGGAATCCTTCAAATCAAAAATCCCGGAAGAAAACAAAGCAGAAGAAAACTCCTGGAGGGGCTCTTTATTCCATTGTTCAATTTCAGATATATCAGCTGTATAGCCCTTTTCATACTGTTTATAATTTGTATTTTGTCCATTCAGAACATCACTGTAACACAGGAATTCCCCCTTCCCGATCCTTCTTTGCATTTCAGCATTGAGTACCCCGCAGGTGTTGGGAAAAATAAAATCATAGAAGAGCTGTCCTTTTTTGAAGAAGAACTGTCCCACTTGAATGATGCCGAATTCTATACAAGTAGTTACAGGGATGAAAAAGCAAATTTTCATATCCGTTTAAAAGATGAGAGGCAACGAAATGATCTTATACAGAAGATCAGGAGGACCCTTTCAGGCATTGAAGGGTTTCTATATTTTCAAAGTAGGGACAATGGGGCTGAATCAGTAATCTCTCTGGAAGGTTATGACAGATCGGTCTTATACGCAATGGCCTCAGATCTCGCAAAATCTTTTCATCTTATCACGGGAAACCCAGTCATTCAGCACTACAAAAAACAGCCATCCCTCGTGTTGCTGACACCTAAAATAGAGAGATTCGAAGCTGGAAGTCTAAGCCCCGGGCAGCTTGCTTCCATCCTCGATCTACATTTAAACAGGCCCGTTCTCGGAAAGTGGTTTCCTCCCGGATTAAAACAAATGGACCAGAGAGTATATGATGTTCATATATTTGATCCTGATGACAAAGAGATGAGTCTTCAGGATTTAAAAAGATTCAGGGTTCCCAACAATACAGTGGAGCCGCTTATATCCTTCACAGATTTTTCTGATGAGAAGGCATATGGGGTAATCTATCATGAAAATGGTCTTAGGAGCCTCAGTTTTTCACTCCTTCACCGGGCAGATGCACAAACCGGTCAACTGAAAAACCTCTCTCAAACAATCCAGCAGGTTCTAAACCAAAACCCCTTACCCGAGGGGATCAAAATGAAATGGGGAGAGAATGAACGGGCTCAGCAACACTATATAAGAGGCTTATTCAAGTCACTCTTTATTTCACTGATGTTATTATTGCTATTGCTGTTTTTTCTCTATGAATCATTTTTTTTGCCCCTGTACCTGTTTTCACAGATTCTATTGTGCCACTTAGTCAGCCTTGCAGCCCTAAAAATATCCGGAATGCCCCTATCGTCTCCTGTTTTCTTTTCATTGATTTTAAACACCGGACTTCTGATTAATAACGGCCTTGTAATATTTGGTGATTACTCAAAGAAGAAACCCTCATATACTGAGGTCATTGAGAGGATAAAACTGTGCAGCCCCACGTTAGTGATAGCCGGGTTGACCACCCTGGCCGGACTCATACCCCTCTTCTTTAGACCTTATGAATCGGGGGGGATGCTGCCGGCCCTCTCCCTCACGGTCAGCTCAGGTCTTCTGTTCTCACTCATCCTGCAGCTAGTTAGCATCCCTCTATTCTTCAACCAAAAGGATTAATAAAAAAGGCTGAAATACTCCTCTTTATGTTTGGTATTAGAAGTAATCCCAAAGTCAAAAACAGGAATCCAATCAATAGGATCTATTAAATTCATACCTGGCTCAATGTTCCTGCTCTTCTTTTGCTGACAAGACCATTCCAGAAGAGTTCCATCTTCGGAACTCCCATTAATATTTCAAATTCCAAGCTCAATCCTTATCAAAGCTCCTTCGCCCAAATTGAAGCTTACGAAGAAGTAAAATAAAGACCGTCGGTTTTGCGCATTCGCAAAACACTCCTTTAGTTTCACTTCAACTTCGCATATTCGCGGGACGTTATAGGCAATTTCTGTCTTGTGATTTTTTTAAAAAAAACCTCGGCTTCCGTGCCTCGAAAAGCAATGTCATAAATGATTAGTGTTACCTGATATCATTAGCTTCGATATACAGGTGTTTATGATGCTACTGCATGTGGGATTTTTTTGAGATCATCTTGAATTTTCAGTCTTTCAACTCTTAAGTCAAACTCATCTTGTATTCCTAACCAGAATTCTGCTGAATTACCAAAATAGGCAGATAATCTTAGCGCGGTATCAGCAGTGATTTTTCTTCGACCTTTTAAAATTTCAGATATTCGAGTTGATGGCATATTTGTATCTTTCGATAAACGATACGCAGTAATACTCATAGGTATCAAGAATTCCTCATTCAGGATCTCACCGGGAGTAATATCGGGTATTCTGTTCATCTTAATCTCCTAATGATAATCAATTATCACTACTTCAGATGGAGAACCTTCATTCCGATTTAAACAAACTCTCCATTGATCAATAATTCTTATGCTATATTGACCTAACCGATCACTGACCTATCCCCTAGATTCGACCAGCAGCAGGTTTAGTTTTCAACTCATTTAGCTTACTCTCAAACTCTATCGGTGTCATTCCTTTTAATCGTTTTTGTGGCCTTTCAGTATTGTATTCAGTCCACCAATTTTCAATTATATCTCTAGCATCATTGATTGATTCAAAATAATGGGAATTTAAGCATTCATTTCTGAATGTCCCATTGAAGCTCTCAATATAGCAGTTGTCGGTTGGCTTTCCTGGCCTTGAAAAACTTATTCTGATTCCTTTCTCATAACACCATTTATCTAGTTCTTTGCTTCTAAACTCTGGTCCATTGTCACACTGTAAAGTTTCGGGATATCCATATTTCTCTCCAGCTCTATCTAGGATCTCAGAAACATGCCTCCCATTTATTGAAAATCCGGCATGAATGATTGGCGATCTGTTTGTCGTTGGATCAATCACAGTCAGGATTTTGAGTTTTCTCTGACTGGCAATGGAGTCACTAACAAAATCATTTGCCCATAACTTACCAGGAGTCTTAGGAATTACAGCAGGCTCTCTATTTTCTGATGAAATCTTCTTCCTACGCTTTCGTCTTTTAAGTTGCAATCCTAGCTCGTTATAGATCCTCTCCGTCCGCTTATGGTTTATAGACATATTATTCTGTCTCAATTTCAAATGGATCATTCCACAGCCATATTTTGAATTTCTTTTCAGAATCTTATATATCTCCTTAATGATTTCACCATCATCATTTGGCCTTGAATCATAAAGGTATGTAGATCGTGGTATTTGAACTAAACGGCATGCTCGTCTGATGGATAACCCGAAGCATTTTGTAACATGCTTAACAGCATCTTTTTTTACTCCGGGTCGCAGAACTTTTTTATGATTTCCTTTTGAGCCATATTATCCAGAGATAAGTTTGCAACAAGCTTTTTAAGATTTTCATTTTCCTGTTCAAGCTGCTTTAACCTAGCTATTTCTTTTGAAGACATATCTCCATATTTTTTCTTCCAAATATAAAAAGTATTCTCGCTAATCCCATATTCTCGGGCAATGTCCTTAATCTTCTTTCCTAGTTTTTGTTCACCCAGAATTCTTACAATCTGTTCTTCTGTAAATCTCTTTTTCATATCAGCCTCCATTGTATTTGTTGGCTGAAAACTAATCTAGATTGTGGTACTAATTATTGGGGATAGGTCAGTAGAGAATGCTCTTGCTGATTCCAACCATTCCATTTTTTTTCTCTATACACAAAACAATACTATTGTAGCGTTTGCATTTGGAAATATTTGTGCTGGACTAGAATCTGGAGCAGATTACTTATGGATGAATGAGCTTTATGTTAGCCCCAATTTCAGAAAACAAAATATTGCTTCAGAAATACTGGCGTTTATTGAAAAATGGTCAAAGAGTCTAAATATTAAATATATAGCATGTATTACCGGGGTGAATAATATTCCCGCACAGGATCTCTATAAAAAAAATGGATTTGAAATCAAGCTGACAAATTGGGTAGATAAATCAATTGAATAAAATTAAAAGCATATAACAAGAGATATATACTCTACAGCGCTACAGGCTTCACCTCGTGGACATTGTTCTCCAGCCCAATTCATACATTTCGAAAACAAGATATGCCAGAGGAACCTCATCAGAATGATCACATAAAAGAGAAATACATCTCTCTATTCCCACTAAATCACCACGGAAAAAGCTCTTGGGCTGACTGTAACTGAAGCTGCTGTAAATTGAGGTGTTTCAAGGAAAGTTTTATCCGAACTTACGAACAAAAAAAGAATCATTGAACCCGTTTATACATACATGGATACGCTTAGCTGCACACAAATAGGCGAACTTCAGTTCTTCACAGAATCTTCCATGATAAACAATGAGCTTCTGAAGTTAAGCTCTTAATTTTCCCTGTCAATGTCATTTTATATTGGCCAATACCACACGGAATAAGGGATGATGTGTATACTATAGATATTTTCAAGATCCATTCCGGGGCTTTATAAAAAGGGCTTATTCAATCAGGTTCTAAACCACTCATATCAAGGAATTTAATCGCGGATGTAAGATCTAAAGACAAGGTTGAGACAATTGCAGGAAGACACATCCTGTTGCTAGATGATTTTAAAGCCGGGACAATATTGAAGCAGATTGCCCAAAGCGAGAGTAAAGAATGATAAAGATAATAATGATCAGTATATCGGTTTTTGCCATTGGCCTTATCATGACCATGTCTGGCAGGGGTGGAGGCAATTTCTATGTACCATTGCTTGTTATTGCCGGATTAGGAATGCATCAGGCTGCGACCATGGGACAGTTTATTCTTATGATTGCAGCCATAACCGGAATGTTTGTGTTTAACAAGAAGAAAATGGTTGATTGGAAACTTGCTTTGGTTATTGATCCGCCAACAGATATAATGGCATTTGTGGGAGGATACTTTTCCAATTATATCAGCGGGGCTACATTAAAAATTGTGCTATCAGGCTTTCTTGTCTTAGCTGGAATATTTATGCTTATCAAGGTTAAGGAAAGGCCTATTCATACTGAGAAACAATTTGGTTATTGGCATAGAAAGTTTGGAGAAGAAGAATATGTCGTCAACTTGTGGTATACAATTCCAATCACGGCACTGGCTGGTTTAGTAGCAGGTTCTGTTGGTATTTCCGGTGGTTCATTCAAAATACCCTTAATGGTATTGCTATGTGGTGTCCCTATGCATATTGCTGTCGGTACATCCACAGCAATGGTTGCAGCAACGGCAATAATGGGTTTTTTAGGGCATACCATGCGGGGACACTTTGAACCTCAATTTGCCATCCCCTTAGCCATTGCAGCCATACTAGCCGGAATTTTCGGTGGAAAATTGGCGATTAAAACAAACCCCAAATATCTAAAACGGATTTTTGCTATTACAACATTTCTAGCCGCAATAGTCATGATAATAAATGTGCTGTCAATGTAATTTAGATTGAGTGACCCGTGTAAGAATTGATGCACAATGGTCAGCTCAGACTTCATTTAGTTGCTATTTGATTAACAAAATGAATATTTAGTTCTAAAATTATTTCTTTCGGGAGGTGTATATTATGTATATTGATGGCTTAGCGATAGGTTTTTTAGCATTTATGATCATAGGTGTACTTCATCCAGTCGTTATTAAAGGTGAATACTTCTTTGGAGTTAAGATATGGCCTTTATTCCTGGTTCTTGGATTATTATCATGCGGCCTTGCTGTCATTTTAAATATTGAGACACTACGATCAGGATTCGGGATTCTTGGTTTTTCTTTATTATGGAGTATCGGTGAATTATTCCATCAAAAACAAAGAGTAGAAAAAGGTTGGTTTCCAATGAATCCAAAAAGGAAATCTGAATATAATGTCACAAAAGATGGGATTCAATAGTCAAAACATGAAAGAATCTGTATTAATCAATTGAGCAAAAATGGTCTAGCAACTGGTTCAGACAGGAAATATGAAGGACTGTATGGATATAGTGAAAGCAAATGAACAGGATAGTCATTCTATTATAGATATGATTTCTAAATGTATAACATCCATGGAAGATCAGGGAATATATCAGTGGAATGAGGATTATCCGAGCTTTGAGTTGATCAAAAAAGATATAAAAGATGGCTGTGGCTATGTCATAAAGGATAGCATCGATGCATCGCTTACGCGGCAATGAACGAAAACCAACCCTCAGAGTATGGTCAGATTTCCTGGTCTACTCATGAGAATAAGATTTTAGTCGTACATCGATTATCTGTACATCCTGATTCGCAAGGAAAAGGAATTGCAAGAATATTCATGAATTTTATAAAGACTTTTGCTCAAAAGGAAAAATATTTATTTATCAGATTAGATGCTTATAGTGAAAATATTGCAGCCTTAAAGTTGTATGAAAGAATGGGCTACCAAAGGTTAGGACAAATATTTATTCCCTTTAAGGATTCTACATTTTATTGTTTCAATAAGATAATACAGAAATGAATGATTTCATAAGCCATTTTATGGAGAACACAGCTAAACAAAAATTTAAATAATTCAGTCCTAGATTCTAATGTATTTGGGGCTTTCTGCATCCACTCAATGTTGTTTTTAAGGTAGAATATTTAAAAGAGGAGTAATTATGTTTGATGATCTAAAAGGTAAAAACGTAATAGTACACTTTGGTGTTATAAGTGGAATTACAGATACAGTAAAAGGTTCTGTAATTCAGGTTGAAAATCTGTGGTTAAAAATCCAAACGAAAAAAAAGATAGAAATAATCAATTTGGGAAAAGTCAGTAGAATAACGATTATTGAATAGCAGAAAGTTCGGGAATCACTATTGAAATAGCCTTCCTGAACTGCGTATTTTCGCGGAAGACTCGCGTGAGACTAAATGATAAAAGAAGGAAAAGATGCAACAAAATGAGATAGCCCAGGTCCTATTCTCAAAAGCTAAAACTTTTATTGAAAATCGCTATCCAACGGGATGGGGAGGAGCTGCCGTATTACGAACAGTTAACAATAACTTCTTGATTAGCATCGCTATAGAAACATGCAACGCAGGGGCATCCCTTTGTATCGAAACTGGGGCTATTTGTGAAGCTCATAAATTGGATGAAGCAGTCACTCATTCTATTTGCGTTGTGAGGGATTCAGAAAAATCAGAATATAAGGTTTTAACTCCCTGTGGCATCTGCCAGGAAAGACTCATGTATTGGGATGATGTATACGTAGGAGTCACGGACTCTGATTCTCCACTGAAACTAGTCCCTCTCCGGGATCTTCAACCATTTCATTGGTCAAAGGCCTATGACAAAAAAGACATGGAGTTCTATTCTAACAGATAGTTATTATGCCGTTTTCAGCATCAAACGAGGTTTTTTCACTTCAAAGTGGTTGTCGATAACTGAGGAAAAAAATATGAAGTATGAAATAGAGATCATTCCAAGTAAACAAGAGCACCAGGATGAGGTGCTACAAATTTTCAATGATGGTTTTTCGTCTAAATTCCAGTTTGTAACTCAAAACAAAGATCAGCAATTATCATTTGCACGTGATTTTGCTCTCTTTCACCACGAATCTCAAAATTTGAATTTTGTTGCTGTTCTCAATGGACATGTAGCGGGGTTTTTATTACTGAAATTACCGATAAAACACAAATCAAAATCCAAAAAGGGACTTTCCAATCACGAACTTCTCCGTAAATATGGCCTGCTAGGCATCGTAAAGACAATACTCCTTGGTGCCACCTTTTACCATAAGATTAAAGAAGGAGAAGCATATATTGACACTCTGGGGGTGGCTCCAAAATACCGCGGTAAAGGGGTTGGTACCCAACTTATAAATTTTGCAGAGAGTATTGCCAGGCAGAAAGGTCTGTCGAGGCTGTCGCTATTAGTTATTTATGAAAACCCCAAAGCCCAAAAGCTATATGAGAGTTGCGGATTCCAGGTAAAATCTTCGCATTCTCACTGGTGGATGAAACGTTCAACAGGAATTAGTGGTTCCTATTATATGGAAAAAGAAATCTGAGATAAAAAGAGTATTATGTGCTGGGTAGATGTATGTAAAGCTCCGGTATACTCTCTTGCTCTATTACGGAATCAGAACAGGAACGATTGAACCAAGGTTTGATAAAAGAGGGAGTGTTCATTTTGAATATATCAAAGATGTCCATGACTGATTACAAAGATGCATTTAATCTTTGGTCGGAGACAGAAGGTATGGGATTAAGATCACTTGATGATTCTGAGTCAGGAATAAATGCCTTTTTACAGAGAAATCCAAACACAAACTTTGTCTGCAGAAAAGGGAAGGAACTAGTAGCTGTCATTTTATGTGGTCATGATGGTCGAAGAGGGTATATTTACCATGCCGTAGTACATCAGAACTACCATAGACAAGGTATCGGTAAAAGCCTCATCCACAAGGTCTTAACGGCTCTTGATGAGGAAGGAATAAAGAAAGTCGCCTTAGTTGTATTTGCAGAAAATCAGAAAGGGAATGACTTTTGGCAATCAATGGGTTTTATCAAAAGAAAAGACTTAAATTATCGTAACTTATCAATTGATGATGCAAATGTTTAAGACTCTGAGAGTGAATTGAATAGGCCCTTATCTGCGGGCTAAGGAAAGGCTATGGAGATTCGAAAATGAAATCTATCTGATTTGGAAGAAGTGATAAACATGGGCCGTCAAACTTATTATGATACTTTCTATTTAATGAATAATAAGAAAACGATGGCACAGTATCTTGAAGAAGTGTAATCCCCCCGAAAATTAGTGGTCGCCATATGTAGAAATAATCTTTATTCTATTTGAAGGAGTTTCTACATGAAGAAATCAAGATTTTCAGACAGCCAGATAATGGCTATTCTGAAAAAAGCAGAAAGTGGTGTACCTGTAACTGAGATTTGCAGGGATAACAATATCAGTTCGGCACTTTTTACCGGTGGCGATCCAAATATGGAGGCATGGATATATCCCTTCTTTCCAGAATGAAGGAACTGGAATCAGAAAATGCCAGACTTAAGAAGATGTATGCTGAAGAACGTCTGAAAGCAGAAATTGTACAGGATGCATTAGAAAAAAAGTGGTAAAGCCATCTCAACGCAAAGAGATGACCCAGTTTTATGTACAGCACCAGGATATAACGATTAATCTGGCGTGTAAAGCATTCAAAATCAGCGAAACATGCTACCGATATGAGCCTAAAATGTGATCAGAGAATGAGCTTATCGCTGACTGGCTGCTACGATTAACCACGACCTATAAACGATGGGGTTTCGGTCTTTGTTTTCTGTATTTGAGGAACGTGAAGAAGTATCCTTGGAATCATAAACGTGTTTATCGGATCTACCGTGAATTGGAATTGAATCTGAGAATTAAACCACGGAAACGGCTGAAACGTGATAAGCCAGATGCTCTGGACGTTCCTTCCAGACCTGATCAAGTTTGGTCAATGGATTTTATGACTGATACATTATCGGATGGTAGATCATTCCGGACATTCAATGTCATTGATGACTATAATCGCGAGGGATTGGCCATTGACGTTGACCTGTCATTACCTTCATTAAGAGTTGTTCGATCCCTTGATCAGCTTCTGGAGTGGCGAGAAAAGCCACTGGCTATCCGATGCGATAATGGTCCAGAGTATTGTAGCGGTGCATTACAGAATTGGGCTGAAAATAAAGGAATTGATTTGATATTCATACAGCCAGGAAAGCCGACTCAGAATGCTTATATTGAAAGATTTAACAGGACGGTTCGGCATGAATGGCTGGATTTGATCAATTTTGAATCAATTGAACATGCTCAAAAACTTGCTACAGATTGGTTATGGACATATAATAACGAGCGTCCTAATTCAGCTATTGGCGGCATTCCACCGAGAATGAAAAATCCGGTAGCTTAAGAAGCTCTACATATGACGCCCTCTATAAATGGGGGGGATTACACTGCTTCGCGGCCCTGTGCATCCCTTTTTGGTAGGGGGTGGATTGGGTTTTATGCTTTAAGTTTGACTGCCCTCCGGTGATTATTATGATTAATAAAAGAAGATTCATAACGAGTTTGTTGAACCTGTCACCCTCTCCGGTTGTGAAGCAGGAAGTTATCGGGCGCAGGTTAACACATGGTTATGGGGAATCCATTTTTAATCTAATTGAATAATATACTTAACCATTGTATTATTCGCAAAATCAAACTCCAAAAGTGCAAAAGAATCCACTTCTGTTTCGCCATTCTTATCAATAACTGGAGCTACTGCTGTTGGATCTTCTAAAATATCACCATTCAATCCAATAATACTTTTATAGATTTTCGAAGTTTCTGGTATTTCTGATAATGTATTACCATTTGCATCATAAACAGCCGTAGGAGTATATTTTGCAAGAATAAATCTTGTCTCATTTTTTACACCTACTAAATACCCAACTAAAACTAGCTCCTTTTCAGTACCAGAATAGTCTTTATAAGTTCTATTCGACTTATAATAGAATTGCACTGAATCGTAGTTATCTTCTACCTCTTTTTTTTGAGGGAACCAATCCCAAAAAAGAACATCAACTATCTTATAATTCTCTGAGCTTAATTCATTTGTATAAAATCCAATAGTTGACTCAGCAAAACAACTAGAAACAAGTAATGTAAGTAATAAAAGTAAGATAATTCTTTTAAAATATCTATTTTCTTGGTATTGCATTAAAGTTAATCCTTCCTTGAATATCAGGTTTTGTGCGTGTCGAATAAGGTACATAAGTTTGATTTATAGAGCCTGCTTGTGCAGGATAGATTTGGTTTGTATTGCCATTTCGTGCCGTCATCCAATCACCTTCTGTTGCATCAATAACTTGCGTGTTTGTTTCATTAACCGTGGAACCGACTCCGGCATTAACATGCTGGATTTTCTTTTTACCCCAGGAATAAAAATTCAAAATCCCAGGAGTTCCCTGATCAACTGACGACTTTGGATCTAATATCTCTATCCAAGGAACATCGCCGCTAGCCATAGTATTTGCAGTCATATCCCCGGTGTCAAATCCCATTTGCTCTAAAGCTAATAAAACTGATCCACTACAATCTGTTCCATCAGTACTATTCCCTCCTAAGTCATAAGGCGTACCTCTTAAATCCTTCATTTTATCAGAAAAATCATTCTCCATATTAGTTTGATAAAGTTGTTGATTGATAGCCTTATTATCCAACCATTCAGGTTTCGAAGAGGAAGAAGGTTGTGCACCAGTAATTGCATCAACATCATCAAGGCCACTTGGATCTACATATCTTAAAGGATTATTTGATGAGTAACTATACCAATTTACATTCTCTATCACAGAGAACCCACTCTTCAGATTCCCCTTATCCCCCATAGGATTAACCAACCCGAACCCCGCCGGGTCAGCACTAATCCACCGGCTTGTCATCGGATTCTGATACCTGGCACTCATGTAATAAAGCCCAGTCTCTTCATCCCACTCTTTGGAGGTAAAACGGAAGGGGATCTTGTCCAGGTTTTCAGCCTTCTGATCCTCAATCCACATCTCACCGTATGGGGTGTATTCCAGGTGTTCGTAGACCTCTCCGTCCGGGTCGGTTACCACATTCGATGACGATAAGTGGTCCGTGTGGTAGTAGTAGGTATTCAGTTTCTCGTAGCCCAGGTCGCTGTCCGGGAAGTTCAGCTTGGTGGCTATCCTGGTTTCTCCCACGTAGATGTTTTTGCTTTGCCTCAGGCCGTCCGTTGATTCGGTGTCACAGACGCTCCACATGCTGTCGAAGTAGAGGGTTTCTCCCAGGTCTGAGTACTTGAGGGTTCTTTCTCCGTCCTGGTCGTAGCGGTAGACGGTCCAGTGGTTGGGGTCTACCGTCGCTTTCAGGCGGTTCTCTTCATCCCATTCGAACTGGCGGCTGTAGACGTCATCGTCATCTCCGCCGTCTATGTCCCAGGCGAAGGCCTGGTTGGCTACCGTGACGTTGTCTCTGAAGTTGTATTCGGCCTGGTCGTAGTCCTGGAGGCTTCTGTGGCCTCCTACCCTTTCTTCTTCCAGGTTGCCGTTAAGGTCGTAGCGGTAGTACTTGTTGCCTATGACTTCTACCCTGTGAGGAGCGTCGGCGTAGTAGGAGTAGAAGTTGTCGTAGTCGAGGCTGCTCAGGCCGGAGCTGCTGGTGTCTTCGCTGCTTAGCTTGGTCAACATGTTTCTCCTTCTGGCAAAATCCCCACACAGTTTATCATGAGCAGGATCGGACGGGAACAGCACCTTGCTCAAACAGGTCCTCGCACCTGCGGTGCTGCGAAACTCGCCGGCGCCGTCCCCCTCCATCCTGTTCGGCTTTGTCCGCGGGTCGGGAAATGCCAGACCTCGTGGTGTGGGGTCGGACCATTCGGGGCCAGGACTCCTCGGAGCTTCGCTCCTGCGGGGTCAGCCTTCGGCTCCCCTACTGTTCCTTTTTGTCCTGTGAGGGCTGGGTGTTCGTTAATGGGGGTGGACTCTCCCGTTACAATTGCCCTTTTTATGTCCTTCGCTATGATATCAATATAATACCGGTCTCATTTGCATGCCGAAGGACTGACCGCTGCAGACATCTTACTACGATCATCCATTAACTTCATTCCGGCAGAAATGAAATGGAGAACCATAAGAAGTATGTTGAACCTGACGCCCACTCAGATTGTGAAGCAGGTTGTCTCGGGCGCAGGTTAACAGGTTCTTATGGATGTATAATTACTTTTCGGTAACAATATTCCCCATTTCAATCTCATTTACATATCCTGAATCATTAAACCGGAAGCTAAAACCGTATTCAAGGTCTCCTGAGAGGTCTGCAGGACGCTTACTTGTTCCAAAATCCCAATAGATAGCAGCGGTTAGTCCTTTGGGAGTAGCCTTTCCATCTTCAAATGTCCAGAACTCATCCTGCCAATATTTCTCTCCAGGAATATAGAATATAGCATTAGGATAGGCCATAGCCACTTCTTTTACGCTTGATCCGATCCCAATATCTCTAAATGTTCTAAACCTCTTCGTTATCTTCAAGTAATGAATCTCATAAAGACTAATAGTTTTCCCTCTAATAGGATATTTACTTGGTAGAACTAGCGTTTTTAATTCAAAACCATCACCTTTATTGGTAAACCATCCTCTCGTCTGGCCTTCTGAAAGAAAATTACTTTCAGAACCAAGACTCTCTAATACCTTGTTTGGCGAGTCATAATAGTTAATCGAAAAGCCGCGATCATGATCTATCAATGTCAACTCAACAACAGATTCTGCAAACAGGCATGATGTCGTAAACAAAAGGAATAATATCAGTCTCATTCTTCCTTCTCCCCAATCTTTATAACTCGATCAATTTTGTTCTGCCCATCTGTTGTGTAGTTTCGGTATTGATCATTATCACTAGTATCTATCTGGTTAATATCACTACCCGTTACTCCAGAGATACCGATTTCATGCTCTCCACCCTTACCAGGTCCCTTGGTAATATCACCTCGTCCTAAAAGATAAAAGTCATTGTCCTCATCCTTAACAGCATCATCGATAACTTTGGAAGAATCATTACCTGTATCCCGTGTGTCTTCCAGTACCGCTAAACCATCATCTGTAAAATCTTTAAGGAACTTATCCCTCTTCAATTTTCCGTCATCGTCGAAATAATCATTCATTTTATCGCTATCAAGTTTATCCTGCCAGTCAATTTTCTCAAGACCATTTTTAGCTCGATAATCATCAACGACACCTGACATACCAGAAAATGTACATCCTTCCTTTCCGAAAGGAGTTGTAGTATTAGGAATATTTCCAGTGAAACTCTGCATTGTATTTGTATTGAAATTAACTGGCTTAAAACCCGTCGGATCTAAATACTTAAGGGGATTGTTTTCAGTATAGCTATACCAGTTGATTGAACCGATTAATATAAACTGGCTGCTATTCGGATTAACAAGCTTAGCCCCAGCCGGATCTGCCGAAATCCACCTGCTCGTCATGGGATCCTGATACCTTGCAGACATGTAATAGAGGTTCGTCTCTTCATCCCACTCCTTGCCTGTAAAGCCGTAGGGAATCTTATCAAGGTCTTCCGTTGTCTGGTCTTCCACCCACATCTCACCGTATGGGGTGTACTCCAGGTGTTCGTAGACCTCACCGTCAGGATCTGTTACCACATTCGATGACAACTGGTGGACCGTGTGATAGTAGTAAGTGTTCAGTGTCTCGTAGCCTAGGTCGCTTTCCGGGAAGTTCAGCTTGGTGGATATCCTGGTTTCTCCCACGTAGATGTTCTTGCTCTGACTGAGGCCGTCAGTTGATTCTGTGCCGCAGACGCTCCACATGCTGTCGAAGAAGAAGGTTTCTTCCAGGTTGCCGTTAAGGTCGTAGCGATAGTACTTGTTAGCTATGACTTCTACCCTGTGAGGGGCGTCGGCATAGTAGGAGAAGGTGTTGTTGTAGTCGAGGGTGCTCAGGCCCGAGCTGCTGCTGTCTTTGCTGCTTAGCTTGATCAACATGTTTTCTATTTTATCATAAGAAAAGGTTGGCGTATATGAACTGTCCCGGGTTACTACTCCTCCGCCGTTGTGATAGTCGTAGTTTCCTACTGCCGAGGTGATCTGGTAGAAGTCACCGGAAGTGTTAGAGATGTTTTGATTTTGCTTAGCCAGCAGTGGTTTTCATCATAGATATAGTTGGTTTCCGTACCGTTGCCGTACTTATTGTAGACTCTCTGGCAACGGAAAGGGCTTGGATACCTTCCAGCTTACTCATGGGCTTATTCAAAAATAGTAGCGCTTAGCGCAATTAACCTTGTGCGCTATTATTAATCATGATCAAAAAATTCAAAGATGATTTGACAAAAAGTGTTAGGAAACATCCCTGATCCACAACCAGTCAAGTCTCATTTATCAGCAGTATGTGCAAACATAGTGCTGATTTCTAAGATTTCATAATCTGCAGGGCTATTTCATATGGAAGATTTTTGAATACTAAAAACCTTTACCAATACTTTTGTCGTAAATGAGAACATAAAAAAAGGCTGATCTGCTATTCGCAAATCAGCCTTTTCAAGTTTGTGCCGGTGACCGGACTTGAACCGGTACGGGCTTGCGCCCACGAGATTTTAAGTCTCGGGTGTCTACCAATTCCACCACACCGGCAACACCATGGCTATATTACATGTCTGAACTAGCTTGGTCAATCATTTTCTTACAGAATTGACCTCTGTATTTAAAAATGAATTAATTAGTCTCATTCTTTGAATCGGTAAGGTTTTATTGATCTCTTCCCTTGACAGTATTTTTGAGGATGCCTATATTTTAAACATACAAAATGTGCGTTACTTTTATAAGGAGTAAATGATGACAAGCTATAAAGATCTTGGATTAGCAAATACAAGAGAGATGTTTAAAAAAGCTGTAGACGGTGGATATGCCGTTCCTGCTTACAATTTCAACAATCTGGAACAGCTTCAGGCTATTATCCAGGCATGTGTAGAGACAAAATCACCTGTTATTCTGCAGGTTTCTTCCGGTGCACGGAAGTATGCCAATGCTACTCTTCTGCGAAACATGGCAAGAGGAGCAGTTGAATATGCAAAAGAACTGGGATATGAAATACCTATCGCCCTTCACTTGGACCATGGTGATACCTTTGAATTGTGTAAAGACTGTATAGACAATGGATTTTCTTCAGTTATGATCGATGGATCACATCACTCATACGAAGAAAATGTTGCACTCACAAAAAAAGTAGTAGAGTATGCACATCAGTTTGATGTAACAGTGGAAGGAGAACTGGGAGTTCTTGCCGGTGTAGAAGATGATGTTGTTGCAGAAAAATCTACCTATACCAAACCAAGCGAAGTTGAAGACTTCGTCAAAAAAACCAATGTTGACTCACTGGCTATTTCTATCGGAACCTCACACGGTGCCAACAAGTTTACACCTTCCCAGTGTGAAAGAAATGCAGAAGGCGTACTTGTACCCCCTCCCCTCCGGTTTGACATCCTCAAAGAAATTGAAAAAAGAATCCCTGGATTCCCCATTGTTCTTCATGGATCTTCCTCTGTCCCACAGGCGGAAGTTGATACAATCAACAAATTTGGTGGAAAACTGGATGATGCCGTTGGTATCCCTGAATCTCAGCTGAGAGAAGCTGCTGCTTCCGCTGTTTGTAAAATCAACATAGACTCTGATGGACGACTGGTTATGACAGCGGCTATTAGAAAAGTATTAGCCGAAAAACCTGGCGAATTTGACCCTAGAAAGTATATTGGTCCTGCCAGAGATGCACTTGTTGTTATGTACAAGGGTAAAAATGAAAATGTTCTGGGATCTGCCGGAAAGGCGTAAACCGAGATAATTTTCTCGTAATTCGAATCCCTGCAGCAATGCAGGGATTTTTTTTTGAGAGGAATACAATGGTAGATAATTTTAAAATGGGAATGAGTGACAGTCATTTTCACATTATGGAAATGAAGCGGAGAGAGATGGACATAGAACTTCTATTTCGAACGCTTAAGGATGCAGGTGCTGGAATACTCCTGGATGCCGGGGTACAGCTAGATGACTTCTCAGAACGTATATTCTGGGCTGATCATTATGAACAACTCTATTTTGCTGCCGGTATCCACCCCAATATCCCGAAAAACAGCTGGCCTGATAATTTTATAGAGATTCTGAAGGAGCAGATCAATCATCCTCTTGTGAAAGCCATAGGCGAAACAGGATTGGATCTCTTTAGAGAATATTCTCCTCTCCCTGATCAAAAGGCTTTACTCAATACTCACTATGAAATTTCCCAAGAAACTGAAAAACCTCTGATTTTTCACATTCGAAATGCAGAAGATGAGATGATCCATTGGATTCTTGAAAGAGATTTTAAAACACCTGCGGTACTTCATTGCTTTCCAGGAAACAAAAGGCTGGCAGAGGTCGCACTCGAAAAAGGATTTTATATATCCTATGCAGGGAATGTCACTTTTAAAAATGCTTCTGATATTAGAGACTCTCTCAAGATAGTTCCATTGGATAGAATTCTAGTAGAAACAGATGCACCCTACCTCGCTCCTCATCCCAAAAGAGGACGGGACAACCACCCCGGTCTGATTGCTTATACATACGAATGCATTGCACTTGAAAAGAATATAGATGTGGATGATTTGATCCCTAGGGTAGATAAGAATCTTAAGGCTTTTTTAAAATTGTCCTAAAAAAAGGGCTACCGAAATGGTAGCCCCGATTATCTTAAAAAGAGTTTAAATCACCATGCATCTATGAGATCGTCTTCATCCCTGCTTTCTTCTGCAAACAAGTCAGAAACGGCTCTCAAGTCATCCAGATAGATATAGTAGTTACCATAGGTCTCATCTAGATCACAAAGAATGTTGAAACCTTCAACTGTAATTCCCATTTTGTTATAGTAATGATAATCACGCTGAACGATAGAAGGAGGCACAGACACGGTAATCTTTTTCCAACCAACAAAATTGAGTTTTCCCATATTGATATACGCTGTATTACCAAAATGGTCAGAAATCTCAAGCTGAAGAACATGGTTTGTATTTCTACCGGCAACCCAAACTGAGATTGTTTTTGCAATACCTTCTACAGGAAGAGGTCTGATGGGGCGAATAGAAAAAGTACTCATACTTCTTCTGTAAAAGGAAACCTTTGCACCCACAACATAGTCATCCGCTTCAACGATACCTGATTCTTCTTCACCTTCAATAGGCTCTTTATCCAAAGGAGATGCTTCAAAGCGTCTCAACTGCATGATTCCTTCGTCTGCAGGCATTATGCCATACCAAAGACCGGCATCTTCCATTTTAGAAATTGAGATTTCTTTCAGCTTCTGCTGTGCAGAACTTACCCCAATCTCCGCAGCATTAGGCTCACCCGCATTCTGGGCAAAAATAATCCCTGAAAAGGCAACAGTCAATACAAGTGTTAGTAGTATAATTTTCTTCATTGATTATTCTCCTCCACCGTTCTCTTCACCCCAGATTTCGGCAATCCTATCGGGTGCAGTCAAACCAAAACCATCGTAAAAGCTTTCATGTCTGTCAGTCAGGACTTTAAGATTATCAAGATAAACATAGAAATTGTCTACTTTTTCAGAAGGGTGTGTATAAATAACAATCTTAGTCATTCTCAAGCCCTTATGCTCAGGCTTATAAACAACAGACTGTCTGATATAATTGGGTATATCAGTGTACATATTCTTCCAACCGGTAAAGTTTAGACTTCCAGGATTTCTTTTGTAATCAGACTGAATCAGATCTAATCTGTAGGCCAATCCTTCATAGTCGATAAAATGCATTTCAATGCTGTACTTGAAATTTGAACCCCAGACCCAAAGATCCACGGTCTTAATTCTTCCGGGCAAGTCCAAAGGTTTTGCAACCCAGTTATCACCTTCTCCAACACCGGGGATAATCTCAACCTGATTATATCCCATTCTATCAAATCTGGTATTTACACCAATTACCTGAAGCTCATCGGCATTTTCAGGATTGGGTCCGAAAAGGTCATCAGGCCATTCGTTTGCTACATAGGTCATTTTAGGAAAATCCTCTGTTGAGAATTTACTTCCCCTCACCTGCCAATTAACAGCAGACCCATCGGCATACGTAGAAACACCTGGACCATCAAAACTTTCAACAACAATAGATTCCAGCTTGAGAGTTTTCTCATCAGCGAACAGGAAACCTGTACTAAGAGTCAACAGCACCATTAAGCCTGAAATCAACAGGCAGCTACGTCTCATTCTAAACTCCTTATTAATTATCAAAGAAACAATTTATTCTTATTCAAATGAATTATATTTCTCAGGGGATTTCATGTCAAACCATTTTTTGGTTTTTATTCCCCTTGTTGAATAAAATTATTCTCCATAAAATAAGCATTTACTTCTTTATGAAGATATTTTCAATTTCTCGAATATCATCCTGAAAATCCATTTTCAAGGCCCGAACACTCTCTTTTATGAGGTTTTTGTAATCAGGACTTATTATACCCTTAGTTCCCTCAGGAAGTACAGGATTGTCCGGAATCGTCAATATTAGAGATAGATGCTCATCCCTGGGGAGAGCATCAAAAAACTCAGAAAAGAGGAGAGGTGCTCCTCCAAAGACAATATATTCCTGAGAATCCAGATCATATTTCTGAAAGAACGCCTCCAGTCTGTTTTGACGATCCCCGTCTGAAGCACTAAAGCTAATCCAGTTGTCAGTCATAATATGTCGTTCTTCTTCTTTCCAGGAATAAAGAAGTGCCTCTTTGGTCAACTCATTCAGGCCGGGCTCTTCCCATAGGACAACAAGTGGAATCAAGCCCTCTTCTTGCCATTTACTGTGCAGATAAGAACTCAGATGCCTCAGGGCCTCCAAATCAGTACTGACAATCTGGGAAAATCCAGGATAGCGGATGTCCTTAGAACCTCCGATGAGTACGGCTTTCATATTTTCTGGTAAAGAAAAACTATGATAATTAAAATAGGTGGTAACAATTCCGCCGTATTGACCACTATCTAATTTAACCTGTACGGAGTCCTTATATTCTTCAGTGGATGAATACTCAAGGAATTCTGGTATAAATCCCTGAGTGAGGAAAAATATTGACTTCCTCACAGGGTAGAAAAAAATTTGCTCAGAGGCAAACAGATCAAAAACAGGATCTGATAAAACAAGAATGCGTTCCTGCTTACAGGATATTGTAGAAGCAAGGATCAGAAAAATTAGTAAATAACGGACCCGGTTCACCCTCAAAAGACGCTCAAGAAATTTTTCCCCGTGATTCCAGCAGATAAAGGACTACTGAAAGAATCCCAATGAGAAAAAACATTAAATAGAAAAGGATTGAATTATTGATCAAATGAAATACGGGTAGAAAGTTGAGGACCACCGGAGCCAAAAAGTAGAGACTTGTATACAAATATTTCTTTTTTGATATCGCTTCATGCAAAGCTCTTACAAGCAGAGTTGACAATATCATGAGTGTAAAGAGTCTAATTAAGGGGTTTAATACCGCTCCAAAGGGTGTCATGGCTCCATCTAGTATTAGTGATTCACTCAGGGAAAACATGAAATAATAACCACAGAACCATGCTGTGAGTTCCCTTAGTGGAATTCCATTGTAAGATTTTTTCTTAAATGTAAAGAACAGTAAAAGAAGCAAAGGATAGATGATAAAACCTTCTTTATTGAAAAAACAGTACATGAATATGCCTAGAGGATTCCATTGAAGTGGAAAATACACATCCAGAGCCCATTGCAAAAGCACAATGGGTATGGCAGCGAGAAAGCCATAGAAGAAAGGAAGAACCCTATCGGGGAAACGCACATTACTATTATCGAAAATGTACTGAACTGCCCAGTAGAAAAGCGGCATTAATGTTATTAAAAAAAGTACCATATTGGGGCTATTATTATCATGAATTAGAGGATTGCACAAGAATCTTGCAAGAACTATCTTTTAACTCTTTGAATACAGTCTGGACACAACTGCTTAATTCCTTTATATTCCCGTGATTAGTGAGATTTATGCCCTTTGACTCTTCTAAGGCGATCATGTTATATTTTCACTAATTTTGTTAAGGAAGAGTATTATTCAAATCAGAATAATTCCAAGGAGGAATGTTGGCTGTTAAAGATTTAAGGATTAATGAGCAGATTAGGGTGAGAGAAGTAAGACTCATAGATAATGAGGGAAATCAGAAGGGCATTGTGTCCACCAGAGAAGCTCTGGAAATGGCAAAAGAGGTCGGTGCAGATCTGGTAGAAGTAGCTCCTCAATCAAAGCCCCCTGTGTGTAAAATCCTGGATTACGGAAAATATAAATTTGACCTGGATAAAAAGAACCGGGAACAGAAGAAAAAGCAGAAACTTGTTAAGCTGAAAGAAGTCCGTATGCAGCCCAAGATTGAAAAACATGATCTTGCATTCAAAACAAAACATGTTCAGGAATTCCTTGGTGAAGGAAATAAAGTAAAAGTAACAATTCGTTTCCGTGGCCGAGAAATGGCTCATACGGAATTAGGACGTGTTGTTCTAGATAAATTGATTGAACTGCTGGAAGAAGGTTCATTCGTTATAGACAGCCCTCCCCGTCAGGAGGGTAGGTTCATGTCTATGATGCTGAGCCCGAAACAGAAAAAATAATAGAGGGATTCATATGCCTAAGATGAAGACACGTAGAAGTGCTGCAAAACGGTTTAAGATGACCGGCACAGGTAAAGCCAAGTATAAGAAACAGGCTACCCGCCACATCCTGACCAAAAAGTCAGCCAAGAGAAAGAGGAAACTCAGACATCCTGATGTGATCAGTAAAACTGAGATTCCAAGACTGAAAATTTTATTGCCTTACGGTTAAGGAAGGGATTGAAGAATGCCTAGAGCAGTACACGGTACAAAAAGAAAGGATCATAGAAAAAAGATTCTTAAAGAAGCGAAAGGATATTGGGGACGCCGGAGTAAACTACACCGGGTTGCCAAAGACGCTGTAGCCAAAGCAGGACAGTATGCCTATAGAGACAGAAAAGTCCGGAAACGGGATTTCCGTCAGCTTTGGATTGCCAGAATCTCTGCAGCATGTAGAGCAGAAGGGATCAGTTATTCAAGATTTATCAATGGATTGAACATTGCCAATATTGAGATCAATAGAAAATCTCTGTCAAATATGGCAATCGAAGATCCCAAAGCATTTTCTGCACTTGTAGAAAAAGCTAAAACTTCTTTAGGAGCGTAATAATTCAATGATAACATTCGATCAAGTTCAGTTACTGGAAACAAAAGTCAGCGACGCAGTTCAATTAATTAAAAAGCTGAAAAGAGAAAATAGTGATCTGAAAGAGGAATTGAATCTTCTGGAAGAAAGAATCTCTGAGCTGGAAAGCCAGAAATCATCACTGACCAGTGAGCATGAAGTGATTGAAAAAGGGATTATTGGAGCGCTTAACCAGTTTGACGAACTGGATGATGAAAGCGGAGATGATGAGACTGCTGATGAAGAGATACCTTCTGAAGCTATTTCAGCTAGTGAAGATACTGAAATTGCACAGCCCGAAGTGATTCTTGAAGAGGAATCTTCCCAAGAAGAAGAATCTGAAGAGGAAACTATTGAAGTCAGCTTATCAGAAGATTCCAATGATGCGAGTGCGTCAGAGGAAGTTTCAGATGATGAGAATGACAGCGAAGAGGCTGATAGTGATGAATCAGGCAATCAATCCGAACAGTTTGAAATTGAATCAGAAAATTCTCAGAACGAAGCCCCTGTCGTTGAAGAATCAGCGGCAGTGGTAGAGTCTTCTTTTGAGGATACTACAGACCCAGCAGAATCAGAAATTGATGAAACCGCAGAAATCAAATCTGAAGAAGACAAAAACTCAGGATATCCAAAGAACCTGGAAATATTCTAAGAAATGAAAGATGACCTGCTTAAAGTAAATATATTGGGTGTGAATCTAACCTTTAAAGCAAAGGAAAATTCTACCCAGCTCAAGCAGGTCATCTGGTTTTTAAACAAAAAAATTGAGGAAACGAGGGATAAGCACAAATCAGTAGATCAACTGAAGCTTTCCATCCTGTCAAGCATCTACATCGTAGATGAACTGATCAGCCTTAAAAACTCACAATTCAATGCAACTTCAGAAGAAACTCTCCCTCAAACTGACATTCTGATTACAGAAGAAGTAGACAGGGCTTTTCAAAGAGTGATTGATGTACTTGAAACTAATGTAAACGAATAATTTTTACCTGCGGTGTACGTGTTTATAGGGATATTTCTCTTGCGACAAGTTATATCCATGGGATTCCAGAATGCCTATGACTGAATTGTTATCCCATTGCGGAGAAACAGGATGTCTTGGAACGGAAGCCCACTTGAACAGTTGAGTTCAAGAGGATGAGTTCCCAAAACGGCACTGCGGGTTTTTTCGATTCATTTTTGTTTTCAATTGACCACAAGACCAAATATCGTTAGAATTCACCCATCCATATGGCCATAGTAACGAACCAGATCATTAAGGATCTCTACAATAAATATCGCAGCATTGAAGTTACTTTTAATAAGGAAGTAATTAAGAGCACAGGTTTGCAGCCAAAGAAAGTATTTCTGAAATTGAAGGAAGGTCCCCATGCCTGCCTACTCTATGCAACCAGCCTCGAATCTGCCAGGATTCTTGTCTCTTTAACCGATACGATGGTCAGCAATATCATTGAAGAAGAGCCGAACATCTCTCTCAGACTCTCATTTTTAAGAGATGATCAGCCTAAACCTGTGGAGCTGAATTTTTTTATACAGGGACGACTGAGCAATTTCACAAAGTATTCTGCAAATCAGCCCGATCTTTATTTCAGCACACTCACCTACTCTACAAGACCACCTGATGATCTCATAGAAATACTCGGTTTTCTATTGGAAGCCAATGTAAATGCTACTAAAAGAAAAGAAGACCGTGTTTTAGTAACCGCTGACAGCATGAAAAAACTGGATCTCGGATCAAAGAACTGTGTTCTTCTTGTGGACAGTCTTCCAAGAAAGGGTATATTGAGAGATTTATCTTTTTCCGGTGCTAAGGTGATTGTTCCTGGAAATGCAAAATTTCTTATCAATAAAGCGGCCGAACTAAAGATAATCAACAGTAAAGGTGAATATATCAGCATCGAAGGTCAAATCCTTCGTTTTGAAGAAGTACAGGGAAGAAGAGATCTGGCAGCCATTGCCATCCATTTTCCCCTGGAAGCGTTGCCTTTAGCTTACAAAGTGATGATAAATAACTTCCTTCTTAAGCGCTAATCCGTTACATTGTAAGAATGGAAAAAAATTATAAACTCAATCAAATTGTATATATTTCAATACCTGAAAATATAAGCCATAAAATTGGAACCCTCGATCTCGATCCTTCGGTACTCATACCCATTGAAATCCCCGAAGGTGTAGATCCTTCCAGTTGGAAATCAGAAGACCTCAGTTGGGAAATGATTATTTCTGGAATGCTGAAGGTTCTGGCCTACGATCCTGAAAATGAGAACCTACCCTACTACAGAAATTTCATTCATTCTTCAAAGCCTGATATCACAGCGGAGTTAACTCAATCTGCAATAATTAAGGCACAAAGCTCTGATTTTGATCTGGCAGAAGAAATTTTTCTGGCTCTTATTGGACTGAATCCCCAGGATATCCGAAGCCATTTAAACCTGGTCCTACTCTATGAGAATAAACTAGGAGAAATAAAGGATAAATTCTCCGCCCCCTATGTAGAGCTGGAAAATCAGATAGAATCTCTTTATGCCAACTTAATTGAGCAGGCTGAAGATTTACCTGATATTTACTTCAATGCCGCCTGGTTCTACTACAACAAACAGGATTTCAAAAGATCTTATGAACTCTCTTCCAGCTACCTGAGTATGGGAGAAGATGAACAAAAGCGCAGCGAAGCCGAAAAATTGATGCGGGAATGTTCTGAATTGAAAGACACCAATGAAATATATAGAAGTGCATACAGACTCGTTAGTGAAGACAAGAATCAGGAAGGCTTGGATCTTATTGACCAATTTTTGAATGAAAATAAAAATGTTTGGAATGCCTGGTTTCTTAAAGGCTGGGCGCTCCGGAAAATGTCACAATTTGAAGAAGGCCTCTTAAGCTTTAAACAAGCAGCAGAACTAAAAGGTCCTCACCCCGACATTCTAAATGAGCTGGCTATATGCAGTTTAGAGCTGGGAAATTACGATGAGAGCCGCAAATATCTGGAAGAAGCCCTGTCACTAGATGCTGAAAATCTAAAAATAATTTCCAACATGGGAATCCTTTCCCTAAAAGAAAAAAAGATGGAAGAAGCGTCTGCTTTTTTCAGAACCGTGATTGCTCTGGACCCGGAAGATACTATAGCGGCAGAATATTTGAATTTTATTGAAAAAAAGTCAGAACAGACCTAAAGTCGATCTTTTGGTCTCCGACTAATCGGAATAAATAAAAAAAACTTTATTTTTTTTCAAGTTATTTCAACCTCCATGACGATAGGAAATTAAGAGGGTATTAAAACTCTCCGGGCAAGGATGCCCTAATACAATATTCATGGAGGAATATATGATTATTAATCACAACATTAGTGCTATGAGTGCTAACAGGAACTTGGGAATCGCCAACTCGAATACCGCAGCCAACATGGGGAAATTGTCCTCAGGTATGCGTATCAACAAGGCTGGCGACGATGCTTCAGGACTTGCTGTATCTGAAAAAATGCGATCTCAGATCAGAGGTTTGAACCAGGCATCTCGAAATGCTGCAGATGGAATCTCCTTTATTCAGACTTCTGAAGGTTATCTCCAGGAAACAACTGACATCATTCAGAGAGTGAGAGAACTGGCGATTCAAGCTTCCAACGGTATTTATACCTCAGAAGACAGAATGCAGATCCAGGTAGAAGTTTCCCAGCTTGTTGACGAACTTGACAGAGTGGCATCACATGCTCAATTTAACGGCATGAATATGCTGACTGGCCGGTTTGCAGCCGACAACGGTTTCAACACTGTGACTTCATCCATGTGGTTCCATATCGGTGCCAATATGGATCAGAGAGAACAGGTTTACATTGGAACCATGACTGCTGAAGCACTTGGTCTTCGTCAGATCGGTAGTGGTGAAATAATGTCTATTTCAACACCCGAACAGTCTAACAGAAACATAGGTGTACTGGACTCCGCTCTTAAAACTGTTAACAAACAGAGAGCAGATCTGGGTGCTTATCAGAACAGACTGGAAATGGCGATTAAGGGAATTGACATCGGAGCAGAAAACCTGCAGGCCGCTGAATCCCGAATAAGAGACCTGGACATGGCACAAGAAACTGTTGATTTCACAAAAAACCAGATCCTGACACAGGCTAGTAATGCCATGTTAGCTCAGGCAAACCAGAGATCACAGTCAGTCTTGCAGCTTCTCCAATAGTGTAATATAATCTTCAGTAGAGTTCTGTTCGGGTTCATAGCCTGCTTTAGGTCTTTACTGCAGATCTTCAAACAGTGTTTGATATTGCAGTGAAGGCGATGTTTTTCCTAAATTTGGATGAAGCATCGCCTCTATTGGATTAGAAGTTCTTTGAAATAACCCTCCTGTGTATTCACAGGACAGGGAGATGAGCACGATTCTGGTACAAAAGGATCGTGTCAATCTCCCTGTTCAGCTGTCAATGGTAAAGCGGCGCGATTCGGCTTTATTCAAAGTCAGGTGCATACAGGTTTGCGGCAAGGATGCCAACAAACATTTCAAGGAGGGTATATGATAATTAATCATAACATGAGCGCCATCAATTCTAATAGGCAGCTCGCTGTTTCTCAGAGTGAAACTGCTAATAACATGGAAAAACTTTCATCAGGTCTGAGAATTAACAAGGCAGCTGACGATGCGTCAGGACTGGCGGTATCTGAAAAAATGCGGAGTCAGATCAGAGGTCTGAATCAGGCAGAAAAGAACATCCAGAACGGTGTTTCTTTTATCCAGACAACCGAAGGATTCTTGCAGGAAACTCAGGATATTCTACATCGTGTTAGAGAATTGTCCGTACAGGCTTCCAACGGTATTTATACTGCGGAAGATAGAATGCAGATTCAGGTCGAAGTCAGCCAATTAGTTGATGAGATGAATAGAATTGCATCACACGCACAGTTCAACGGCATGAACCTACTGACCGGCCGGTTTGCAGAAGCTTCTGCGACAGGTGATGTCATGCAGCTTCAAGTGGGAGCCAATATGGATCAGAAAGAATCTATCTTTATTGGTACTATGACTGCTGAGGCTTTAGGTCTTCAAAACGAGCAGGGTGGTGGCGGAATTGTTACCCTTTCTTCTGTGGAAGAAGCAAACCGTACTATCGGTATCGTAGATGAAGCTTTGAAAACTGTTAACAAACAGAGAGCCGATCTTGGTGCATACCAGAACCGTTTCGAAATGGCTGCCAAAGGTATTGCCATTGCAGCGGAAAATATGCAGGCAGCTGAATCCAGGATTCGTGATGTAGACATGGCCAGTGAGGTCGTGGATTACACAAAAAATCAGATTCTGAATCAGGCTGGTTCTTCCATGCTGGCACAGGCTAATGTACGGACACAATCTGTACTGCAGTTATTGGGCTAAGACTGGGTAATCGCTAATAAAAGAGATTTCTGGACGTTATCTTTTTTACAGTAGTTATGGGGGGGTTCGCGCCCTTCCCCATTACTATTTTTACAGGGAGGTCTATATGAACGTAGGTAAAATATCCAGTTCTGGACCGGTACAGATAAGCACTCAGCAGAATGCAGAAAGATCAAAGCAACAGGTAGAACTGCAGAAGCAGAAAGTAAAACTTACCGTTCCGGATATCAAAGAAACAAGAACCATACTCAACGAAATTACCAATAACACGCGATTCAGTTATTCTATCAATGAAAAGATTGACAGTTTTGTAGTAAAAATCATTGATAGGAGTACCGATAAGGTAGTAAAGGAAATTCCATCTAGGGAACTACAGACATTACATGAAAATCTGCGTGAAGCTATCGGTATATTTATTGATAAAATGGTTTAAAACTCATAGGGGGATGCCATGGCAGACATAAGCATCCCTGGTATAAACAGTAAATATAATACAGAAGAACTCGTTCAAGGACTCGTGGAAGTTGAGAAAGTTAAGCTCAGCACCATGGAAAATTCGGTCAAAGAACAAGAAGAAGAAAAAAGAATTTGGCAGAACTTTAACCGGAAGATCAGCAGTCTGAGAACATCAGCAAGAACTCTTTTTGGTTTTGAAAATCCTTTCAGTAATAAGTTGGTAGATTCTTCGAATGAGAGGATTCTAACCGCAACAGCCACCAGAGATGCAGAAGAGCAGGAATTGAGTTTTACTGTCCTTCAAACAGCATCTACAGATAAATTTATTTCACCTTCAATGCCAGTGGATGAACGTGTACCCGAAGGGACTTATAGCTTTGAAGTAGGCGATAAGGAATTTTCCCTCAGATACAGAGGCGGGAAACTTTCAGATTTTGCGAAAAGGCTTGAAGCAAAAGCTGACGGTCTGATGAAATTGACTGTTGTCAGAGATACATCTGATACGCAGGTTGTCCTTTTCGAATCCACAGCAACAGGAACAGAAAATCGCCTTAGGTTTAAAGATGATGCTTTGAGCTGGGCTCTGGATAGTGGAATTATTAAGCCAGTAGAAACGGATAATACTCAAATCAATTTTGATACAAGCCGTAAAACAGTTCAAAGTGAAGTCCTCTTGACGGCAGAGTCAGAATTACACATAGAACTCCCCTCCCCTGTACCGGTAGAGGACGGAATGATTCTTGAATATACAATTTCTGTCACAGATATTGATCCGGCATCCAGAGAACCTGTTGAACCTCCTCCACCTGTATTACCATCTACAGCATCGGCCGTTCTTGATGGCCTTGAAGTACAGAGCTTTGCAAACAAGGCAGAGATTCCCCCCTGGAACAAACCAGAGCTTCCACCTGTGGTAGAGGACAGCTCTATTGGTTTTTTTCTCACCGAGACAGAAAGCCAGAATCTCCAGGACTTGCCAGCTGGTAACGAACCCCAAAAAGTCAAGATTCCCCTCACAAGCAGTCAGGGTAATATCCTCTCTTTTGATTTCATCAATAAGAATACACTTAGAGAAGTCAATATTTCCAACATGCGTATTACAGACCCCAGAAGCGCTGACGGATATGTTGGTGTGAATTCCCTCTCCACAGCGGGAAATGCCATTCTGGACTTTAACGGCATAAAAGTCGAAAGAGATACAAATGAAATTGATGACCTGATTCCGGGTGTCACTCTAAATTTACAGCGTGCAAATCCCGACGAAGAAGTGGATATAGCCATAAAACCTGATGTAGAATCTGCAAAAGATGAAATTATCAAATTTGTATATAATTATAATCAAGCCATGACACAAATACTAATACTGTCATCCGATAATACCGATATTGTGAATGAGATAGATTATTTTACTGATGAAGAAAGGGAAAAGGCTTTAGAAGAGCTGGGAACTTTCAGGGCTGATATAACCCTTATGCAGCTGAAAAACCGGTTGCAGAGGATCACATCATCCCCTTATGAAACGTCATTGGAACGAGAGCTGTCCATGCTCAGCCAAATTGGAATATCCACCAACGCTGCAGTGGGAGGTGGTGGTTCTGTAAATGTCAGTAAATTGCGAGGGTATCTGGAGATCAATGAAGAAGTTCTGGACAAATCCCTTCAGACAAACAGCAGGGCTATTAAAGAGCTATTCGGACAGGATACAGATGGTGATCTCGTCATTGATAGCGGTGCCGGTTATGAACTTGACCGATTCTTAAATCCTTATATCCAGACTGGTGGAATATTTTCCAATAAGATCAGGATGCTTGATAATGGAATCAGTGATACAAACGATGAGATAGAAGACTACAAAGAATATCTGGCGGATTATGAGTCAGACTTAAAGAGAAAGTATGGCAGTATGGAAGGAATGTTGAATCAATTGGAATCAAATTCCAGCTCACTGGACACTTTCAATCAGCAAAATAATAACTAATAGGCTGAATGCCTGATAATGAAAAAGACCGGTTTCTGTGATATCCGGAAATCTGAAGGAGATTTATTTGAAAATTTATATAAATCAGGATGAAATTGAATTCATCCTTGAACAGGAAAAATCTCTGGGAGATGTATATAACTCAGTTGAAAAATGGCTGGCTCTTCAATCCTATTCTATTACTGAGTTGTTTCTTGATGACGAGGAAATTCTGATTACAGATAAAAAGAACTGGGAGTCTTTGCCCTTTAGTGATAAAGAATCCTTTCGCGTGACAGCCCTGACACTGGCTGAACTCAAATCACAGAACCTCAAAACACTCCTGAATTTCTGCCAGATGATTCAAAGGTCTCTCAAAGAAGGGAATGTTGAACTATTGAATGAGCTGCTGCATGAATATACTTATATTGAAAATAGTTATGAAGTTCTTTTAGAAGATTTTTCTCATTCTATTAAAAACCATATGAATAGTATTCTTGCTTCCAATGGATTTAGGCCACAGGGAGAACGCAGTGAAGAAAATGTTAAAAAGGTCTTAGAATCATTTATCATGCTTGAGGCTGTTATTCAGGGAAGATTAGAAGAAGTTAACGATCCCTTCAGATCGGGGAAAGAGTGCTATGATGCCATAGTAAACCTGATGCCACGGATGGAAGAAGTCTCCCTTATGCTTCAAACAGGCAAAGATAAAGAGGCCATGGATGTCATTATTTGCTTTTCCGAGCTGTTTCAGAAACTCTTGAGAATATACACCTACCTCCCCCGGGAAACACAAGAAAATCACCATGAAGACTTAAAAGCCTACATAAATGACATGTCAGGGATACTTAAAGACCTTACTGAAGCTTTTACTTCTGAAGACTCTGTTCTTATGGGTGATCTTATGGAATATGAGATTATGCCAAGAATGGAATCTTTTCCGAAGTTTTTTGAATCAATGAACAGTAAAGGAAACTAAAATGTTTATTACTCTTTTACAGTCATCATCTCGCTTTAAAGGACAGTTATTCACCCCTTCTGATCCCAAACAAAACCTGATTTTTCTGGCTGTAATGGGTATTAGTCTTCTTTTTCTGATCATTGGTAATAAACTCAGCAATGGTTCAAACGCTAAAAACAAGCGTTACAGCAAAAGAGCTTTCAGAAGAGAAGGAACGAGAGTCGGTTTAACCAAAAAACAGATTGCGCTGCTAGAGAGTTTTATTAAGGTATACCATGTCAATAAACCCTTTGATCTCTTAAGCAATACCAGAACTCTGAACAACACATTAAGCCAGGCCTTACGTGACATTAGTCATATGGAAGCTCCTCCTTCTGTTGTAGAAGAAAGAAAGTTAAATATTTACAGAATCAAACAACGGATAGAACGTGTTTTTGCCGAAACAAACCAAATTACGGATACGAGGAAGCTGAAACTCAGCCAGAATGTTACTTTCAAGATGGATAATGGCAACAGATATTCCTCGGTAATAACGGCTAATCTAAAGGAATTTTATTGTGCCAGAGTTCCTATTGGTAAAAAAGGCTCTCAAGTAAAGTGGCCCAAAGGAACCCGTCTAACAATACTGATATGGGGTGCAGATGGAGAAGAATACACTTTTACATCTAAGGTCCTTGGTTATAATTCGGTAAAAGGGATCACCAGTGTTTTCCTACAGCATTCAAATAAAATCAGTAGAGCCTATCAGAGAAAATTCAGAAGAAAACAGATAAAAAGGCCCTGTTATATATTTCCTATCAAAATTCAAATTACCGGCTCGGGTAAAAGAGAACGTAAGGAAGCTGTCGTCCTTAAAAACAAGGGAAGAATGGGGACTCTCATTGATTTATCAGCTGGAGGATGCTCTCTGCAAACAACAAGCGCCTTGAATAAGGGAGAACTCATCAAACTCAGTTTTGAACCCATCAAAGGAAGCCCTGTAGTTACCTATGGAAAAATTGTAGATACCAGATCAAGAAGCCGCATATATACATCCATTCATATCATGTTTACAAGAGCTTCTAGTAAAAATCTGAACAGAATCAATGAATATGTCTATGATTTTGAATGAGTATAATGTAAAACATATTAAGAAAAGTTTATAATAGGGCACAGGTGGATTTACTAAATGAAGTTTCTTGGAATGGATGAAATCATAAAAAAGGACACTCTCATATACTATAGAAATGAGTATAGCGGTAGTGCTTCTTTTGCATTAGTTGCAGACAAAAGAACAAGTATAAGATTTCAATCTATAGTGGAGATGAAACCTACTGGAGAAAGAGATGTTTTTCTAAAACTCCTGGACAATATCGATTATCCTGTGATTCCCATCATAAAATCATTGAAAGAAGAAATCATCAATATTGACCGTGAAGGGTTACCTCTTTGATAGAATTGCTGAGTCATAGTTTTGAAGAAACTCTCCAATGGGGTAAAAAAGTTGGGAAATCTCTTAAACCAGGGGATATTATAGCCCTCAAAGGTGATCTCGGGGCTGGCAAAACATCCATAACCAAGGGGATAGCCAAGTCTTTGGGAATTGAGGATGAGATCACCAGTCCCACCTATACAATCGTGTCTGAATACGAAGGCAGCATTCCCCTATATCACATGGATATGTATAGAATTTCTGGAGTTGAAGAATTTGAGATGTTGGGTGTCGATGAATTACTATTTGGTAAAGGCATCACTCTCATCGAATGGAGCGAAAGGATACTGGAGTACCTTCCAGAAGATTGCAAAAGCATTTCAATACAGATAATGGAATCTGGAGTCCGTAAAATTATTTTAGAGGGAATTTCATTGTGAATTGTGTTTTATCCGTTGATACCGCCTCCTCCCTACTCGGCGTTTGCCTTAAAAAAGAAAATTCCTGGTTTGAAATGACTATTCAAGATGGATTAAAGCATTCTGAGAATCTTATGGATACAATTCTTCTTATTTTGAAAGAAGGAAATGTTAAGAAAGAGGAACTTGAGTTACTAGTTTGCTCTGAAGGGCCTGGATCATTCACCGGACTGAGGATAGGCATGTCTACCATAAAAGGCATGGCTTTTGGTTTGAAAATCCCACATACAACGATATTAACAACAGACTATCTTGCCTATGGATATGACTATTTTCCAGGAGCTGTGGTCCCCATATTGGATGCACGAAAAAAACGTTACTATTGCGGTATTTATAGTGAGGGACAGAGTATTTCCGGAGCTCTGGATCTTTCTGAAGATCAATTATTAGCCAAGCTGGAAAAATTCGAAAATGTATTGTTTACTGGTCCGGACTGTTCAATGATAAAAACAGATTCTAGACCAGGATTATTTTTTGATGGGAATGGCTCTCAAGGAAGGAGTAGACAGCTTTTAGAACTGGGAATAAAGCGTTTTCAGAAGGAAGGAGCCCTCGATGAGAGTTCAGGGCCTCTCTATTTACGAAAAAGTGAAGCTGAAATTGCCTTGTATGGAGACCATATTTGAGTCACTCAAAGAGTTCTAAAGATGAATTTGATTTTAGAGATGCTCCATTATCCGATGTTTCATACTCAGAATCCGATTCTTTCGAACTCCTTGAAGAAGTACTTGAATTAGAAGACATAGATGAAGATGAATCTTATATTTATCCCTGGTCACTCTTCACAACCCTGGATAGATCGGAGAATAGATTCCTACTGGATGACCCATGGATACGGCTTTCCATTGACCGAACTAAGAACAGCCCCATCCCCACTTGTCTCGTTGATCTAGATTTGAAGATACTCTGGTCAAACCTTGAATTCATCAAGGACCTTGTATTGGATAAGTCACCTATCAATAAACATCTGCCCGAAATATTCCGCACTGATTCTGATATTAACCTGAGTTCTACACTCAAAGTATGCCTTGAAAATCCCCAGTGCTCCTATTCCTGGGCTGGAAGACTGTTTCCCTTTGGAGATACAAAGAGCAGCAGTTTTTTACGAGCCATGATTCAGCCATTGCACTATGATTCAAATGAGCGTCCTAAGGCTTATATGGTTCAATGGGATATTATAACCAATGAATATAAAGATCTGCTTCAGAAAATGTTCCTGAGCCTTTTAGAGGCCTCCAAACTCAAAGATAACGATACGGGCGAGCATATTGAAAGGGTCAATGATTATTCCCGCTTATTGAGCCAGAAATTGAAAGGCAAGAAGGGTTATGAAGAAGTAAGCAATGATTTTATTGATGATATAGGATTTTTAGCGGCCATGCACGACGTAGGAAAAATCGGAACACCCGATGACATCCTCAACAAGGGTGGTCCACTGGATGACTGGGAAAGAGAGATTATGAATGAACATACAAAAAATGGAGCTTATATACTTAGTACATATCCCAAAACCATGGCCAGAGAGATAGCCCTTTCCCATCATGAAAAGTGGGATGGAAGCGGTTATCCCTATGGTATCTTTGGAGAAATGATTCCACTATGTGCCAGGATTGTCTGCATAGCCGATGTATATGATGCTCTTCGGTCAAAGCGCAGCTATAAAGAGTCATTCAGCCATGAGAAGTCTGTGGATATAATGAAAAAAGGAAGAGAAACGCATTTTGATCCGGATCTATTGGATCTATTTCTCTCCATTCATGAAGAATTTGATTCTATCTATTCAAATTCTCAAATAATTTAAAAGAGTTCAATTATTTTTTAAATAGCTCATCCAGTGATAAATCCTCGGGTATACTGCTGGCTGCTGCTGCCTTATTTTCTTCCTGGATGGCCTGATAGACTTCCTGTCTGAATACCTTAACCGATGTTGGCGCCGCTATTCCCAATTTAACCTGGTCACCCTTGATATCAACAACTGAGATAACAATGTTATCGCCGATGATGATACTTTCATCTTTTTTTCTAGACAGTATCAGCATACACTATTCCTCTGATTGGCCAATTCCTCGGCGATATTATGTCGTGTTTGCCATCTTGAATCGGATGAAATACACTGTCTACCCGTTCTGGTAAGACGGTTAATGATGACTGGTCCCTGAAGATTTGCGGTCATTGTTTTTTTATCATCCAAAAATGTAACAATGCTGAAAACAAGTGCATTTTCTTCATCTGTATTTTTTAGCTTCAATTCTTCAAGATCCGAAGCCATAAGACCAGGTTTATAGTCTGGCCTAAAAATAACTGGTTTGATCAGGACAAAAGCAACTTGTTCTACATCCAGAGACTGTATCCAGTAAAAGGGTTGTTGGGCAGCGTCCAGCAAGGCAAACTGCCTGAGAGTTTCAAAACCGAATAATCCATTGGGGAAATTAATAACCTGTCTGTCATCAATTTCTACTTCACCATATGCTTTTGTATAGATCTTCATACATATTACCTCAAAAAGTCCATAAGATTAGATTGAAGAACCTTGGAAGCAGACTGATAGGCTGCTTTTTGTGTGTATTCAAGCATTTTAAGATTTGTAATTGCCTCTGTCATATCCAGGCCTGTTAACTTGGAATTGATGGATATAACATTTAATTTTTCACTGTCCAATCTTGCGTATGTTTGATCAAGTCTTTCATTCCTTGCACCAAGGTCCGAAAGGTTATTCAGAAGATTACTTAATGATGTATCTATTCCCCCGAGGATTCTTCCACCTACGGCTTCCTGATCTCCTGAGAGTAGGCTATCACGCAGTCCTATGACCATGTCGAAGAGTGACCCTCCCCCTTTCACAACATCCTGATGAAGATTGTCTGGTGGTCTGCTACCGGTTTCAGACAAGAGGCCCAGATCTTTAAGGACTGTATTGTCTACGGGCTCATCTATCCAGATCTGATGGGGAACAGTTGTTTCAAGAGTCAGGCTGTTTGTCACAGGATCCAATGATGCCTTCACAGACAGATCACTATTATTGATTCTTGAAATAATACCATGAATATTGTCACCGCTCTTTAAATTGATCTGCTCACCATCAATAGATATCTGACTATCTTCGGTAACGACATAGTCGAGAGCATCTCTTTGGGCAAAGAGCTGTTGATCCTCTGCCCAAAACACCTTGTTTCCTGCAAAATTCAAATCTATTCTGGACCCTTCTGATATTTCTGTCTGATTGGCAACGATATTTCCGGCATATCTGACTTCAGAAATAACAGCCCCTTCGATGCCGGGGACTCTGCTTTTCATGGCCACAAAGGGATCATTTAGAGTATCGTTCCCTCCAAAGAGAGATCGTCCATCAGCAGTTCTTGTATTTCCCATGCTCACAAGCTCCTTGAGGAGCTCATTCACCTCGGTAGCCATGTAATTCATATCTTCTTTTGCATAGGTCCCGTTACTTCCCTGAACAGCCAGTTCCCTGAGCCTCTGTACGACTTGAACGGACTGATTCATTGAAGTTTCTGCCAGAGAATACTCACCCTGGGCTGTGCCAATATTTTTACTATAGCGTTCCAGATGGGTTATATGGGATGAATAGCGGGTAGAGTGTGCAGCCGCGATCGGATCATCCCGCAAATTATTCAGCCGTCTGCTGCTTCCAATCCCCGACTGCATTTCATTCAGCTTGAAGTCTCTTAACTTCATCTGATACTGCAAGTCCGCATTAGGCATATTCGTACTGATTCGTCTCATTTATTACACTCCCATTCTGTTGATAATGGTGTCCAGCATATCGTTGATTTCATTTACAAATCTGGCTGTGGCATTATAACCATGCTGAAACTTGATCATCTCGGCTATCTCTTCATCCATATTCACACCGGAAATAGATGATTGAAAATCTTTTAAATCTTTCATTACTAACTGCTGTGATTCGTTGGCTTGTTGAGCAACCTCACCCTTGAGTCCGATAGAGGCTACAGCTTCGGCAAAATAGTCATCAAAAGTATTGCTGGGGCCAACCATGACAGGTTTATTTCTTAAGGTTGCGATTTCAAGAGCGGCACTACCATCTCCAGGTAATCCCTCTCTTCCGCCCACACCGTATCCAGAGGCAATGGAAGCCGGATCGGCCTGGAGAGTCTTATTGATCCCCATCCATCCCGCCGGGTGTGATAAGGGGGCCACGGCATATTCTATATCACGCAGACCTAAAACTGCATCGGCCTGTTCCCAGTCATAAGCGTTATCCGGACCACTTCCACTCAAGATTCCGGTATAACCGCTGAGGAACTGACCAGAATCTTCCACATGGCGGATCACAAAATCTGGATTTTCCATATCCTCGGAGGAGCTGGCTTTTAATAGGAGTTTTCCATCTCTGTTTATCAGGGCCTTCACCTCAGCTCCGGAATTATTTATTCTGTCGACAATATCTGAAACTCTGTCGGTGGGGTAATAGTTCACATCAATATTTCCAGAAGGTCCATTCAATGAGATTGTTCCCTGCAATCCAGTCTGCTGCTCAGGGTCTAATACATTGTTCCCCTTGAAGCGAAAGATATAAGAAGAGTCGAACTCACCGTCGCCGGACCTGTCATAATTTCCAAGGTTGTTATTCACAAAGGGGAGTTCATTAAAAAAGTTAAGCCCTGTCTTGCCATTTGCCGCAAATGCATTGCTATGAACTTCGTTAACCATATCTGTAAAGTTAACAGTCATGGTATTTAATTTCTGGATTTCCCCTCTTACATCGCCATCCCTTAGTTCAATAAGAGCTGCCAATTTTCCATTCCTTATATCAACATTTTGACCGGTCTGTTCCCAGGTAATGTCATTATATCCTTCATTCAGAGGATTGGGTTCGGTACTTAAAAGATGAACCTGCTTGCCCTGTATGAGATGCATTCCCTGTGTATGAATTTGAAATTCGTCACTGTCTCTGTTATCCACAGTGATATTGATATAAGCGGATAATTTCTCAACCAAAAGATCCCGGCTGTCCAGCATGTCGTTTGGATTGTCTCCCACTGCTTTTGACTTGACAATCTGTTCGTTTAAGCGAGAGATGTCTTTGAGGATGCTGTTAACTTCTCCAACGGAAACAGCCACGTCGTCATTCAGCATGGATCTTGTTTCTTTTAGTCTTCTGTAACGGCTATTGATTCCATCCATAAGGGATTCTCCCCTTTTTAGTACGGCCTGACGTGATGGTATTTCTTCGGGATTGACCGAGAGCTCCTGCCAACCATCCCAGAATTTGTCCATAAGAGACCTTACAGAGGTATCATACGGTTCGTTATAGATCTGTTCTACCATCAGAAGGTATTGATCTCTGGTTTCCCAATAACCGCTCTCATCACCCTGTGCGATGACGCGGTTTTCAAGAAGGATATCTTTTATTCGTTCTACAGTCGTGACATCTACACCCTGTCCAACCTGTCCCGGCCTCTCTGCACGGTTCAACTGGGGCATGTAGATGGGGTCTGTAGCCGAAAGTTGTACTCTTTGGCGACTATACCCCTCTGTAGAGGCGTTACTGAGGTTATGTCCGATAGTCTGTAAGCCTTGTGTATGAGCCTGGAGACTTCTTTTTCCTAATTCGATACCGCTGAATGTGGAACCCATATTCAATCCTTTCTCTATTAAAACTGATGGTTAAATAGAAGTGGTTTTGATTCCAAAATGGAAGCAGTACCTCTACTATTGTATATTCTACCTTTCTGATCCGGAATTAATTCATCCAGGACATCCCGAAGGGCGCATGTTTGTGACTCCGTATAAGTCCCAATGCCGTTGATACGTGTTTGAAGGATGTTAACGGCGTGTCGTATTTTTTGTTTCAATATCTTAATTTCGGATTGTCCTGGAGTATCGAGATGTGTCAATAGGAGCCCAAAGGAGCACTCCCCAGGCAAAGAATGTTCTTCTTTGAGGTTTTGGATTAGAGATTCCCTCAGTAAATCAAGGGAATTTAACTTCTCAGATTCACACTTTAACGTATTTAATACATTTTCCAGGGTTGTCCAGTTTTTGGCGACAACATGTTTATGAAGCGATTCACATCCTTTGTTATACTCTTCAAGAGTTTCAAGTTCTTTGTTTAATACATCGATTAATTTGAGGGTATTACTGGCAGTTGACATTCTCAAGATACTCCTTCTCTTCTATTTTCGGTATTTAATTCTTGAAGATTAGGATTTTAATTTTTTCTGTCAGTTTGACAATTTCTTCTCATCTTGAAGGAGGAGAGTATGACCGGGCAACAGCCTCAACGCTTCTCTCAATAGGGTATTTGCTTCCGTGGTACGCCCTTCATTGATCAACTGTACTACCTGGTTGTGGAAGACTATGGCTGTATTATTCCTCACATGTGTTAGAATTCTCTTGAATTCCCGATCCTGCTGCACCCATGGAGGTGCGGACATAAGGAAATCGAAGGCTTTCCTGTGTTCTCCCCTGTTTGAGTAGTTCTCGGCTTCCAGTAAATAGTGAAAAGAGGCTAATGATCTGGCGGTAACTTCTGTAATGTAACCATCATCAAGGCTCTGCTCAATTTCTTTTATCAATTCTTCAGAAAAAGGCTCCCGGACCTTCAGCTCCAGCGAACGCTGTTGGATAAGACTCTCTATTGTCGCGAGCTCCTCTGTCAATATAAAGGAGGAATAATCTGTTAAAAACTGCCGGGCTTCTTCCAGTCTATTCTTGTTTACAAGGTCGGCACTGGCATTGAAAAGAATTTGTGACTGCGTTTTGATTAGAAATAGAGGAAACTCGTAAGGTCCAGTAAAGGCTTTATGAACGATTTGAAAGGCTCCGATGTAATCGCTTTTACTGTTCAAAAGGGCGGCAGCATTTTGTACCGCATCAAAATAGTCCTCAAGAGCCTGGGTCGAACCGGTCAACAGCAGACGATCAGCAGCTAGAGTCAAAGCCTCCTGATGCTGATTTGTTCCCTGTAATTCAACTATCCGGTTTTGCAGTATCAAACCAGCCATATCTTTATCGTTTAACCGTACACGATGATTGTAATTGCCCTGAGGCACATAAACATATCCCGTCCTGTTGGTGAAATTAGATTGAAACTCTTTTCTACTGCCGGGATCAAAACCCCATTCACTTGTCGTTTCAATATCAATTCCATCTCTATCACCATCTTCAGGAAGGACGCAAAAGGTATGGTCTATTGCATGGACTCCCTCGATGAAAATATTATGATAACGGTTAAGAATGATAAATAAAGCCGCCGATGAAACACAGTTGTAATATCCCGTATCAAATATTTTATCGACTCGTGTCTGTTTGAGACTATATCTTTTGAAGAGATTGTTATGCATATACAGCAATAGGGCTTCTGATTTTTCTTCATCGCTTTGAGAGGATTGAACTGAACTTTCCGATTTTTCTAAGAATTGGTAGATTCTTTTCTCATACTTAGAGAAGTTGTTTTCCTGCAGTCCGGAACTGGTTAGATATAGGCGTATCAATTGATCTGTGTTCAGAGGTTCACTCCAGGTTGAATAATGACTGTAAGGCAGATCCGATCCAAAAGGGATATCAATTGCCCCTGCCGACAAAGAAATATAAAAAATATAAGTGAGAATCAGAATCTTTCTGTTATAATGAATCATATCCACTTATTTTAAGGGAAAGTCATTGGATATCAAGGCTATTAGGCTATTGATGGGGGAATAGTTTGATTTTACTATATTCAATTATTATATTAGTTCCATAAATATAGAAAAGAACTCAGTTGAGGAGATAAAATGAGCATGGAAAAAGATTTTGTAATCATCGGTGGTGGAATTGCCGGACTAAGTGCAGCCCAATATGGAGCCCGATCCAATTTAGAAACCCTAGTCATTGAAGAGATGGCTCCTGGAGGACAGGCACTCCTAATATCCGACCTTGAGAATTATCCTGGATTTCCAGAACCGGTCAACGGTTTTCAGTTTTCAATGGACATGCACAAACAAGCTCAGAAATTTGGCGCAGAATTCATGACAGCTTCTGTTCGAAGCATCAAAAAAGAAGGAAAATCCTTCATCATTGAGACTTCAAAAGAAATTATAACAGCAAAAGCCGTCGTTTTGGCCACTGGAGCCAAACACCGTCATTTAGAAGTACCGGGAGAAGAAGAGTTTGGAGGCAGAGGCGTTTCTTATTGCGCCACATGTGACGGACCTTTCTTTAAAAATAAAAAAATGCTTGTTGTCGGTGGTGGAGATGCCGCTTGTGACGAAGCAAATTATCTGGCAAATCTGACTGATCAGGTTGTCATGATTCATAGACGGGACAGATTTCGGGCTCAAAAAGCAGTTGCTGACAGAGTTATGAATAATCCCAATATTGAAGTTCGTTTCAATACGATCGTCAAAGAAATCAAGGGAAATGAAACAAAGTTGGACAAAGTTGTTCTGGCAAAAACAGACAGCGATATGGTTCTGGAAGAAGATTTTGATGCCGTTTTTATTTTTGTAGGCTCCATCCCTCAGACACAGTTGGTTCCGGATGCTAAGAAAGATGAAACGGGATACATCCAAACAGATATAAACATGGAATCATCCATAAAAGGCCTTTATGCAGTGGGAGATGTAAGAGACACCCCCTTCCGACAGCTCATAACAGCTGCATCAGATGGGGCAATTGCCGCTCACTCTGCATCCAACTATATTGACGACCTCAAGGGAGAAGCCTATATTTAAGCCTTTAAATCAATTATGAAGCCCAGTTTGTAAAGGGCTTCATTTAGGATATTGTGTGGCTTTAATATTAAAAAGATCCATTTTTCTGACAATTTTCACCTCTGTTGTATTCCCCCTGCTTTCACTAGATTTCAATTCTGAATTGCCCGGAGAGCAGTTAGTTGAGGAGCTTCTGGACCATATGAGTCAGGAAGAGATCCTGGGTCAGGTCTTTATGTTGGGATACATGGGTGAAAGAGCCTCTGATGTCATCATGGATTGGATCGTTCAGAAAAAGATCGGAGGGATCAAGATCTTTGGGTGGAATGCCAACGATTTATCAATTTTAGCCGATACCATTAGCACAATGCAAAAAGGCGCCTTGAGTACGGAGTATAAGATTCCACTGATCATTGCTACAGACCAGGAAGGGGGATGGGTTCGACATATCAAGGGTGAGACATCCATAACACCTGGCAATCTGGCCCTTGGTGCCTCAGGTATCCCCTACGATTCCTATATGACAGGCCTTTACATTGGCAGAGAGCTCAGACGCCTCGGCATTAATATGAACTTTGCACCTACTGTAGATGTCTATCTCAATCCCTTAGCCGATGTTATAGGTCCACGGGCCTTCTCACAAAACCCTGTCCAGACAGGCACCTTGGGTACGGCGTTCTTTAAGGGAATGGAAGAAGCCGGAATTATAAGCACAGCCAAACACTTTCCAGGTCATGGTAATGCCGACGAAGACTCCCACGGCACCCTTCCAGAGATTCCCTCAACTCTGGAATTCATTGAGTCTCACGACCTGATTCCCTATAAAATGATGATTAAAGAGGGCTTGCCTGCTATTATGGTTGGCCATTTGGCATTTCCCAACATCACTGGGAATTTAAAACCCGCCTCCCTCAGTTCTATTTTTTTAAAAGACATACTCAGAGATCAGCTCCAATATAAAGGCCTTGTGATCACCGATGACCTTGTCATGCAGGGAGCCCAGTATGAAAACAGAAGCCTTCCAGAGGTCTGTGAAATGGCATTAAGAGAGGGAAATGATTTTCTTCTGGTCAGCAGAAATCCAGATACACACGAAGAAATATGGCAGCATCTGATAGGTTTAATGGATGAAGATGAGGAGTTTTCGCAGGATGTCAGAACGGCGGCAGCGAGAGTCTTAAGAATTAAAGTAGATTATTTAAAAAGAGAGGACCATGTCCCCTTTTTTCCCTCTCCTAGTGATATAAGTCAGGATATCCCCGGATCAGACAGTCAAAAGTTCTTCTTTGGGCAAGCGGCCCGGAGTACAACAATGATTCGACAATCCCTCATACCTATAGAACCCACAAGTAATATTCTTTTTTGCGGCTTACATTATGATTTTAGAAGAATGGGGGAAGCCATGTTTGATGGTAGGAGTATTAGAGTCCCCTACTCTTTTACTACAAGTGAAAAATGGGAGATAATCAACTCTATCAGAGAACAGGCATCAAAAATGGATTATGTGGTTTTCAGCCTCTCCCGATATCAGGACTTGAGGATTCTGAAGGAGCTCGAAGATCTATCCCATAAGATGATTGTCCTCTCATCACTGACTCCCATCTATCTCAATGAACTCCCCTGGGTAAAAGATGCCCTAGCCGTATACGGCACAGGGATTGAGTCTTTTCAGGCCGGTCTTGGTGCCATTAGAGGAGATTTTATCCCTAGTGGTACACTGCCCATAGATTTAATTCAAAATAGTCCGGTCCCCTAAATGTGGAGATCCATAATCGTGATAGAATAAAGCTAGGAAGAGGTATATAAGGTTATGAAGATTCTGATGATGACCAGCGAAACAGTTCCCTTTGCAAAATCCGGTGGATTAGCAGACATGGTCAGTGCTCTCTCTCTGTCATTAAATGAGCAAAGTGTCGATGTTAGAATCCTTTTGCCCCTCTATGGTTTTATAGACTCTAAAGACTTTGATTTCCTTGGATCCCTTCAAATAGACATGGTCAACAGATTCGAAACGGCCGATCTTTATCGCTCGACCTTAGAAGATTCTACGATCCCAGTGTATTTTCTTGACAACAACAAGTATTTCAATAGAAAAGGGATTTATGGTCCCACACCCTCTTCTTCTTATCCTGATAATGCCCAAAGATACAGCCTTCTGTGCAAAAGTTTCATAGAGGTCTGTACTTTTCTGGATTGGATTCCCGATGTGATTCACAGTCATGATTGGCCATGCGGTTTAGCTTCAGTTTTTCTTAAAAAGGCAGCTCAGAAATTCAGTAATTGTTCATCCGTATTTTCGATACACAACATGGGGTATCAGGGTTGTTATCTGAAACAGGATTTACCATGGATAGGTCTGACTCCAGAAGAAACAAAGACATATAATATGATCTGTGACAATCAGATAAACTTTCTCAAAACAGCCATCGAAAATAATGATCATATTACGACTGTATCTCCCGGATATGCCAGAGAGATTCAGACACTGGCATACGGCCATGGCATGGATCAATCTCTGAGCCATAGGAAAAATGATCTTACGGGGATTATCAATGGAGTTGATTATCAAAGCTGGGATCCAGTGAATGATGCTTTGATTGCTCCTGATAATTTCTCAATACTGGACCTTGAAGGAAAAAAGAATTGTAAGTCCAGACTTCAAATCCTTATGGGACTTGAAGAAAATCCAAAAACTCCACTGTTTGCCATGATTACCCGTCTTGTAGAACAAAAAGGAATTGAAGAGCTCTGTAAACCAAACTATGGAATTCTGGAAGATTTTTGCAAGGACCAGGATGTTCAGGTTGTAATTTTGGGAACTGGTGAACCCTGGTGTGAAGAAGAACTAACCAGGTTAAGCAGGATACTCCCTAATTTGGCAGTCAAGATCACCTATAATGAGAAAATGTCACATTTGATTGAAGCCGGTTCAGACTTTTTTCTGATGCCCAGCCGTTATGAACCCTGCGGACTAAACCAGCTTTATAGCCTCAAATATGGCTCTATCCCTGTGGTCAGACGCACTGGAGGCCTTGCCGATACAGTTTCAGACCCCCAGGATGAAGGATGGGACAGTGCAACAGGATTTGTATTTGAGAAAGCCGATCCATCCGATTTTGGGCTTGCCTTGAACAGAGCGGTAAATTGTTGGAAAGATCACCCAGAATTGATACATAAAATGCAAAAGAATGGGATGAATAAAGACTTTTCATGGACTCCCTCGGCCCTGTCTTATATGAAAATATATGAAGAGTTAAGAACACCCTTAAATCGTGAAATACCCCAGAAAGATTAAGCTCTCCACCTGGCGGCAATACCGTTGGGTAGTGAATTTCCTGCATGAGAATTAAGAGTCAGATCTATAGTTTCTATCTCAGATTTTTCAGCCTTCAAAGTCTCTGCAAGAATTTGTTCCAAATCACCTTTAGACATTTCTGGATCATGACAGGAAAGTAAAAAAAAGGCTGGATTTGGTACCAAAATTTGACGGCAAAGATCCATAAGTGAAGAAAGATCCCGTTTTAAAACCCAGGTTTTGCCACCTTTAGCCCGTCCGAAGGCGGGAGGATCCAGAATAACACCATCATAAAATTTTCCACGTCTTATCTCTCTTTCAAGAAAACGGCGTATATCATCCACAATGAAACGAATGGAATCATCAGGAAGTCCGGATTTATCACGGTTGATTTTTGCCCAGTTCACAGCGCTACTGGAAGCATCCAAATGGCAGACCTCTGAGTGATCTGTTTTACCTAAAGCTTGAGCACAAACAATGGAAGAACCTCCGGTATAGGCAAAGCCATTTAATATTCGTAATGGACGTTGGGCGTTAGCAATCACCTTGTTCAGCCAATCCCAATTTAGCTTTTGTTCGGGATAAACACCTATTTGCCCGTTTTCTGAAAGCCTGATCTCCATGACAAGTGTACCGCAATGAAAATCGGGGAGTGTTTTTACCGCATTGAGAGGAGGGGTCCACGAGGGACTCTTCTGAGCCGAATTGAATTCGTAATCTGGAGAAGTCCAGGAGACTTTTGGAGATGGTGAATAATTGGCCTGAGGAGCCTGCCTTACAAAGGTTTTGCCGTCAATGCTTTCCAATCTCTTCTGATCACCACAATCCAAAAAGAGATAGTTGTCCTTATGGGAGGAGGGATTTTCCATTAAGACTCAGTCCTGACAGACAACGAGATCCAATCGGTCACTTTGAAAACAGGGAACTCCCTCAAAATTGCCAATGCCCTTGAAGATACTCTGCAGTTTAGGATTAATTGAGGTGAAAACCTTTTCTGTAATTGAAATCCCGCCTGGAATGGTTTTATGTTTTTCCAGATGTGCCGCGAGGTTGATCACCTCAGAAATGATCTGACCGGTGTCATTATGATATACAAGTTTTCCGGAATTGATTCCTAATCGGAGTTCAATGGGTTCGGATATTGGATAGTTCTTATTCATATTGAACAGGGTAATAGTTCTTTGTACTTCTACGGCGAATTTAACGGCCCTTTCGATCTGATCCTTGAAGGCGAAAGCCAGGATTCCACCGTCTCCTGCCCAGGTCCAGATCCGGCCATCTGTATGTTCAAGGCTATGTTTAAGAAAGCCCCAGAGACTTGTGTAAACTTTTTTCATGACCTTTGCACCGTATTTGTTTACAAGTTCTGAATTGGATACAATATCGACACTGATGATGGTAATGGGATAGCTCTTACCGTCTTTCAAGGCTCCCCAGTTAGGCATTTCTTTGCTTTCGGTTTTCAGAGGCAGGACTTTTCTTTTTGTAAAATCATAGAAGTATCCCGAGTGGGTAAACTGCTGCAAAAAATAGTCATACCCTTCCATCTGAAGAGTTCTTCCCTGAATCTGATTATTATCCAATTCTGCCAAAAGTTTGATAAAATCGTGAAGTTTATTTATTGAGACCATATGATCAACCAGTACTGTAGCAGCAGATCGGGCACCTATTGTGACAACTGATGTTTTTTCTGCCACATCGTAAAGATTGAATTTTTTATTCAGCATACGGCCAATCTCATCCATTTCCTTGGACTTAAAATTGGCTGCTATGGTTTCAATCAACAGATTGTTTAAGGACGGATCTAACATAAAGACTCCAGAATGATAATATCGACGCCATTATAGATAAATTGAATATATATCACAAGTATTCAGAAGGCTCTACAGTTTCATTAGTATAATCCTTCCAAAGATTGACCCAATGTTTGGATACAATTAGAATCCTATGGACTAGTAGATTTGGATAAGGAAGTTATATGTCTGAAAATGTTTCTATTGAAAATACCGAAATACCAGATGAAGAACCTATGTTTTCTGGCCCTATACGTCCGCTTCTGATTCGGCTGAGCCTCCCGATTCTTGCCGGTATGTTTTTTCAACTCCTATACAATATTGTTGATACCTGGTTTGTGAGCCGTATTGATCTAACAGATCCCTCCTATGTTGGGGGTGTTGGATTAATATTTCCTCTCATTTTCCTATTCATTGCCCTGGGAAATGGCATTATGGTAGGTATTAGCTCCTTGGTCGCAAGAGCCATTGGAGAGAAGAACAGCAGCGTGCTGGATAGAACTGCCGAGTCGGGACTTTTCATAGCTCTGGTGATTACCATCCTTTCAACATCGGTTGCTTTCATTTTCGGAAAACCAATCGTCCAGCTCATGGGTGCTCAGGGAGACTACTTTGTTCATGGGTATAACTATCTTTTATACGTGACCCCTGCAGCCCTGTTTATTTTTTTTGGAAGTGTTTTTATCGGAATCCTTCAAGGAGAAGGACTGATGAAGCATGTAATGAACGGAATGATCTTAGGAACAGTTATAAATATTATATTGGACCCTGTCCTTATCTTTATTCTTGAAATGGATGTACGGGGTGCTGCCATTGCGACTGTGATTGGTCAAATAGCCTCTTTTATTTATGTTCTAAGTGTATTTCTCAAAAACCGTTCCTCCATACGGATCGAATGGAAATTATCGAATATCAGCTCAGAAATCATGAAAAAAATCATCCTCATTGGCCTACCCCAATCCATGGGAATGATGCTGATGGCCGTCAGTTTTTTCTTTTTCAACCACCTTGTTGTGTCTATTGACCCACTGGCTTTGACGGCTTTCTCTCTTTTTGGAAGATTTGAACAACTAGTACTGATGCCTGCTTTTGCTCTAAGTGCGGCAGTGGTCACCATCGTGGGTCAAAATGCCGGAAGAGGCTTATATGATCGAACATGGAAGGTGATGACTCAGGCCTATATCTGGGGCATGATCGTAGTTTTAGCCCTGGCTGTATCCATGATACTGGCTGCGAAATCTATATACCCACTGTTCAGCAATATTCCAGAGGTGATTGATTATGCCGTAAGACAAACCTACACTCTGGAACTTTTTTATATTTTTGCCCTTGTAGGGATTGTGAACAGAAGCTTCTTTCAGGCCATTGGCCACCCCTTACCGGCTCTTTTCCTGACTTTGCTACGGACCATCCTCCTCTCATTACCCATCTCCTATTTGTATGTCCTGTCCTTTGACATGGGCATTGAAGGGGTCTGGTGGGGACTCAACACGGCAAGTATTCTGACTCTTATGGTCAGTATCCCCTGGGTCAATATAACTGTTAACAGACTTAAAAAAGGAACCTTCAAGGTTCAAAAAACATCAGAAAATAAAATAACAGGAGAAGAAAATGATTAAACACATCGTAATGTGGAAGTTCAAGGATGAAGCTGAAGGAAAAAGTAAGGATGAAAATATACAAATTATAAAAAAAGACCTTGAAAATCTGGTAGGAGTCATTCCCGAGATAAGAGAGCTGGAAGTAGGAATCAATAAAACAGTTGCTGATACAGCCTTTGATGCAGTTCTTGTCTCTACATTTGATTCAATGGAAGACCTAAAGGCCTATAGAGAAGATCCCCGACATAAAAAAGCAGCAGCCTACAATAAACTCTGCCGCTTGGACCGGGTGGTTGTGGATTATGAATTTTAAAAAATAATTATGACACTTTATTGAATTATGTATAACTTGACGGCTGTTGTGAGAAGTTTTAAACTAAGATAGATTAAAAATCTGAGGTAAAAAACCATATGGCACAAGCAATTCTATTATCGGCAGCCGTTTTTTCTTTTCCAATCGGTATTCATATCTTCAGATTGAGCTTTCCATTTTTGAGAAAAATAAACCCCATAGTTTCAGCTTATATTTTCGGCCTAATCCTCGTGAACAGCGGCATAATAGGTGAAGAAGCCTTTCCCATATTAGATTTAATCGCCACCATTACCGTGGCCCTCTCCATCCCTCTAATGCTGTTTTCAGTAAATATCCGAACCTGGTTTAAAGAGTCCGGCAAGACGGGAGCCGCTATGGGTTTGGCAGCAGTCTCGATTGCTCTGACTCTCTTTATAGGGTCCTTTTTCTTCAAACAGAAATTGTCTGATTTTCCGAGAATTTCGGGTATGCTTGTTGGAGTTTATACGGGAGGAACACCCAATTTAGCGGCCCTGAGAGCAGCTTTATCCGTTCCCGCCGACCTCTACCTTGCCGTTCATGCCTCGGATATATTACTCAGTGCCCTATATTTGATGTTTATTATGACCATTGCCCGGAAAGTTTTCTCTCCCTTCATGAAAACAGAAACTCACGAAGATATGAGCTATGCCGCAATTATGGAGTCAGATCAGGAGTTCACAGCTCTGGGAACACTTTTTTCAAAAGGAACGGTTCTGCCCCTGTTGGCAGCCCTGGGGCTGGCTGTGGTCATATTTGCCATAGCTGGTGCCACGACTCTATTGGTTCCCCCCGATAGTCAGACATTGGCAGTTATTTTAGTAATCACGACATTGAGTCTTGGCGCTTCTAATTTTAAGAAAGTAAGAAACATAAAAAAAACCTTTGCCCTCGGAGAATATTTTATTCTCGTTTTCAGTGCATCAACGGGTGCTATGGGTAATTTTTCAAGAATACTGAGCTCTACACCCATAGTTTTTATCTTTGTGGCCTTTGCGCTATTTGTCTCTTTGATCATCCATATGCTGTTGTGCCGTTTCTTTAAGATTGATGTGGATACGATGCTCATTGCCAGTACGGCCGCCATCTGCTCCCCACCCTTTGTGGGAGTCGCCGCCCTGTCCCTGAAGCGCCCCTCATTGGTTGCCCCGGGGATTACAGCCGGGCTGATGGGTTACGCCCTGGGAAATTACCTGGGCGTTCTCGTCTTCAAACTGTTTAGTCTACTTTGAAAAATGCCTTTTAACTTCCTTAAAACTATCTCCTGCTTTGTCAATAGTTTCCTCTATATCTTCTGTTTTATGAGCATAAGATAAGAACCAATTGTGATGCGGATGGAGATAGACCCCCCGCCTCGCCATGGCTGCCGAAAAAATCTGGTTATGATAGAGATTGGGATCATCAGGAAAAGTCATAAATGGAATGGCATCGGGACCAGATAAATTGACCTTCAACCCTTCGGCTTCTGCTGCACTCTTTAGTCCGTCTTTTAACATTTTTCCCATCTGGTTCATATGATTTTGAACATCCCATTCCTCCATGGCCTTCAGGCAATGCATGGCTGCCACCATAGGTACCGAAGAAGTCCAAAATGTTCCCGTAATAAAAAGACTACTAGCGGCTTTTTTAAGTTCCGGCGTTCCCATGAGAGCCGCAATAGGATATCCGTTAGCCAAAGACTTTCCCATGGTCACAAGGTGAGGATGAGCATTGAAATAATGATGCGAACCATGAAGGGAAAGACGGAAATTGGCCCGAATATCATCCATGATAAACAGTGCATGTTCTTTTTCACACAAAGACTCAACAAGGGGATACCAAGTGTGTTGAGGAAGAACCTGATCTGTGTAGGTAGGATGATGATAGGGGGTAAGGATGATACAGGCTATCTCATCCCGGTATCTGTCAAAGAGTTCTTTAAGAGCTTCTTCATCTCCATAAGGAAATGTATGGACATAATCCCGGTCATCCAGAACAGGATATTCATTGGCAGAACACCAATTAGCTGAGCCGTGATAAGCTCCTTTAGCCATCAGAACTCTTCTTTTACCCGTATGAACCCGTGACATTGTGACCGCAAGAGTTGTTGCATCAGAACCATTCTTGGCAAAAACAGACCAACCCATTCCATCAATAAGCTTGCAAAGCCGTTCTGCCAGTTCTACAAACACCGGGGAGGGACAATTGAGAAGATCTCCTTTTCGGAGTTGAACAACCGCAGGATCATCCACAACTGAGTTTCCAAAACCCAGAATCATAGAACCAAACCCACAGAGGTAATCAATATAACTGTTGCCGTCTGCATCTTTGACCCGGCAGCCTTCCCCTTCTGTAAAGAAATAGGGAAACTCCCCGGGAACCGTAAAACCAGGACTCTTAGATCCATAGATACCACCGGGAATGACTTTTACAGCACGCTCAAACAGATCCTGACTTGTTTTGTATTTTTCATTCGCACTCATTTCATTATCTCTCCAAATCTGTCTAAAAGAGGAAACAACCCTTGTATCATGGATATTTTTCCCTTGAGCATAACCCGACCGCTCCCCAATTCTCCCATGGCGGCCAGACTCCCTGTCAAAACACCATAGCAGACAGATACATCTGAAAACTCAAGGACGGCGTTTGCCTTTTCCGTCTGGGATCCTCTTTGATAGGTCATAATTTTATTTTTCTGTGTGATAGTGCCTGAAAGGTCATCATTTCCGGCAACCAGAACGGCAATGCTTCCTTCTGGTAAAGAAGCAGACTTCATTTTGATCCAATGGTCATGATTGTAGACTTCACAAACGCCCTGAAGTGCAGCGGTTAACAAAAGACGAGCTTTTTTATGGATGCCCTGGGTATCGGCTTGTTCAGGAACAAAAGCCATAGCCTTTGAAACGGCGGTGGCACAACTCGAAAAGGCTTTTAGTCCTTTTAGAAAAGAGCGTCCTGTTGGTAGAGGAAGGAGGAATGCTTTTTCCCCGGAGAGGGTGCGATTCATGGCATCACAAGATAAAAATTGGATAAGAGTTCCCGTCGTCCCACCTTTAAAACTGACCAGACTTCCGATCCCCCCGGGAGCAATGAGTCTGACTCCATAGGAACCTTCTGGTAGACTGTTTTGCATTTCAGAATCCATATCTAAAAGGGTTTCAATTAATGTAGCGACCACTGCGCTTTTAACGGCTGCAACAGTAGACGGATGGGCTGTGCGTATAGTGCTCATAAATCCTCCGCAAGCAGGGTACCATAGACAGAAAAATTGTCAAAGCTAAAATATAGGCAATTATTGTTCAAGGATGAATCAAACACCAAAGAGTCAAAATACTAATCATTTGATGGAATGCCTAAGCCAATTAATTCGATGAAAGCCTCAGAATTATGATATCAGCCTTGAAGGAGGGCTGGTCCATCAGAGAACCCTTCGTGACTCCCGATACATAGATGAGCCAGGAAGCGTCTCTCCACTGGATGAGAACCTCCTCCTCCGCAGGAATGGACCAGGTTGTATCATCTGATTTGAGCGCTACGGTGGTTACTCCTGTTTCTGCTACAATAGAGAGGCCTTCAGGCCCCATACCGCTGCGAATACCATCTCCGATCCAGGCAAGCAAATCCTGATCTTTCAGAGCCAATATGGCAACGGGACCATCGGGACGATTATGTTGAAAATAACTATATGATTCAGCAGAGCTGAGAGAAGTCATTGTTTTTTCTGAATCCAGTGGAATAGGAATTTTAATATGATTCTCTGGGAGAAACAAAATTTTATTTTCAATGATTATTGAGCCAATCTTACCAGAACTGTCATCAGGATTTATGATTGATTTACGGACTTGAGGGACGTCATCTTTTTGTGAAGTATCCTCTCTTTGACCGAAACCATACAATATGGTCAGAGAGAAGAATAATAGCAAAGAAAAGCTAAACCGTTTCATGTTATTACTCCCTTTGCAGAGGCAATAATACAGCTGGTTTGTCATATTCAACCACATATTCCTGATTTGACTCGGCAATACTTCTGCTGCCACTTTTATTCAAATAATAATAGTAAAAATAAAGATTATCCCAATCGTTATAATCACTTAGTGTCGAAAGATTACTGTCATAGCTAGGATTGATATTCGTTGAAATTAAGTCTGATGAGCTCCCATTACCATTCCAATCAATGGAAGAAGAGCTATCCTGCATCAAGCCATTTCGCTCATATAAAAGATTTTCATTCAGATCTCCACCATTCCCATGGGAATAATCCATTCTAAAGGTTGATGAAAAAAAACTATCATTAAAGTAATATGGATTTGTAGAAATCAATAAATCACTCCATTTTTCTTCATCCCCACTCTCATAGAATACCTCTAAAGAATATCGTTCATAATAATAGCGATCCCCCTCATTGGAACCGATCCTGGGCAAACCTTGAATTTGATATAGGTAGTTCATAATACTGTAATAGTTTGGTTTGTAATTCAAACTTTCATTCCCACCATGGGAAAGCCCCAGATTGTGTCCAAATTCATGCATAATCGTTGAAGCTTGGTAATTGATGACCCTATTTTTGAATTCATCCAAAGTGAAGCCATAGTCATCATATTGCCATAAGTTCAATCCCCATTTTGCCAATGTGATCAGAAAATCACGCCCTCCAAGATAGGCAATTCCTGAAGAACCGCCATCCCCACTATCTTCTTGAGACGAACCGAAGACCATAAAATAAAAGATCTGATAGCGCTCAGAGGGAAATGATGCAGCTTTGAGCTCATCTACAAAGACAAATTTTGTAGCATCCATCTCTGATGGAACAGTATTGGATGATAAGGTTATTGCGGGATTATAGTCTACACGATGATCTTCATCACTGAGGTTATACTGACTGACACCTCTTCCAGTGATTTCTGTGTATCCATCATATAAACCTCTACTCCCGACATCGAAGTGAAGGGCAATACCCTCCTCTGCAAAAGCTGCAACGACTTTGTCTAATGCACTCTTTTGAAGTAACATTCCGGCATCATAATAATCGGATGAGTTTGGATCAAGTCCCGGTTCCATGGGAGCAATATGCACAAATAAATCAGCAAACCCCGCACGAGCGCCCCAATCATATAAGGGCATTCCATAATAGCTTGTGCCTTCTTGCTCATATTCATCTGGGATACCATCATCATATACAAAGGTATCACTATCCTCAATAAATAGTTCACAAGAATTATAACCAACAATGATTAATACTATAAAAAAAATGAATACGGCTTTTCTCATTAAAGAATATTCCTCAAACAATAATAAGTGTTATTATACACCTCAAGATCATCCTATTCTTTATTCTAAGACAATTTTTTGAGAATTCCTAAACGGAGACGGCAAAGAAAGAGATTGATAATAGATAGGATTTTCAATTGTGTTGCACCAGCCCGGCATCTTCTGCATATTCAAAGGCATCGGGATAGTTTTCAATTTCGGCTGTGGTCAGACTGTACAATCTAAAATGATCGAGTGGATGATCTTCTCTCAGATATAAAGCTATTTCCTGTGCTTCATCCACATCTGTAAAAACACCGGCAATTTCTTCATTTTCTTCCAGGAAAAAGAATCTCTGAAACATCTGAAACCTCCTTGCTGTCGGGTATAAACAAAGGGGAATCAATAGGCAGCGTTCACTGTACTCTTTAAATCTATCATATCTACGAAGCTTGTCAAATTAATATGAGGGTATTTGAAAATCATCTTTGATAGTATTAATATATTGGCTATACTGTTCAAAAACAGATTCAGGAGCAGTCTCTTTAGAACGTTCCTATTCTTATGCAGCATAACAAGGAGCCTACAAATGGATTTTTTCGAAGCAGTAGTAAAAAGACAGAGTTATAGAGGAAAAATGGACCAAACTCCTCTTCCCCTTGAAAACTTGAAAAAAATTGTACAGGCAGGAATTGATGCCCCGTCAGGTAAAAATGGACAGACTACTGGATTCATTATCATTCAGGATGAATCCATTGTTCAAAAAATCAGAGAAATGCCTGGAGCCGGTGGATCAATGGCTACAGCGCCGGCATTTATTGCCTGTCATATCAGTAAAGATTCTGTGCAGGATTCTGGACCTAAAGGCTTTGAAATAGAAGATTGTGCGGCAGCGGTTGAAAATATTCTTTTGGCTGCCACAGCCCTTGGGTATAGCACCGTGTGGATTGACGGCTGGCTTCGAAGTGAAAACCGGGCCGAGACTCTGGGGAGCCTCTGCGGTTTAGATGATGAGAGGATCATCCGGATTCTGATTCCTGTCGGCAAAGCTCTGGCTGAACAGAAAAGACCAGCTAAACAAAGTTTCAACGAAAGAGTCAGTATCATTTAACAGGTCACTCCTTCCATGATGTTTTATTTTCTTGGTCTGACCCTACTGGTCGGTTCCGCCTGTGTGGGATCTTCAGGCCAGTAGTGTTTCGGATAGCGTCCCCTCAACTCTTTCCTCACATCCTGGTAGGTGTTTTGCCAGAAACTCTTTAAATCGCTTGTCAATTGGATGGGCCTTTGTGCCGGATTCAACAACCTGAATAACAGAGGGATTTCTCCTCCCAAAAGGGGTGTCTCTGTAAGACCGAAGAGTTCTTGAAGCCTCACATCCACAGCCGCCGATCCGGGAATAGAATAGTCTATTCGTATGCGGCTTCCCGATGGTACGGTGAGACGCTCCGGAACATTCTTATCCAGGAATTGTCTCTGTTCCCAGTTTAACAGGTGACCCAATCCTTCTTTTATGGTTCCCTCCAATTTTCCATCCACAAATAATGGAAAGAACCATAATTCAAGTGATCCTAAAAGAGCTTCTTCCCTCATATCCGGCCAATTCTCAGGCGATTTTTTCAAAGCCCCTGCAAACCGCAGTCGATTTAAAAATGAAAGATCTTCTTTTCTCCAGGGGAAACAAGAAAGACCTTTCTTCTTAAAAAACGAAGTCAATGAAGCAGATACATCTAGTTCTGAAAGATGGGGTACCCTCTTGTCTTCTCTTAAGGGTAGGTCACCCAGCTTGACTGTCACCACAGTACTCAATCTGTTCTTTTTTTCATCCCAATTATAAGAATAATCTTCTGTCATCAAAGATGAGAACTCTTTTAATAATAGTTCTCTACTCAGGGGAGATGATAAAAAACAAGAGGGAATATCCCCAAAACCGCCCACAAGTGGTGCGATCAGGAATTCATGAGTTTGAACCGGATCTTCAGCCTTCAAACGACAGTTTCCCCCACCGGACATCTGATAAATTCTTTCCCCTCTTAATCCTGCAATCCTGTCAGGATAGGAGTGACAAAGAAGTGCTGCACAATCCTCGGGTTCAATCTCATGCCTCTGCACTTTCCCCGTCTTTAACAAACTTTGCCAGGTTCTGATAATCCGTCGATTTTTTTTTGAATGACTATCCCGCCCATCCTTGAGGGCCTCCAGGCGCAGCCTGATATCTGATCCCTTCCCATAGGCCATCCAGTCCCCTTCTGTCAGTAAAGCCGCCAGAGCGCAGGCTGTTTGTTCACACCCATCTCTTCTTCCTTGTTCCAGCATATGAGCCAGGCGCGGATGGACTCCGGCTCCTGCCAGAGCCCTGCCTTCCGGTCGCAGATGGTTATTGTTATCAATAATCTTAAGGAGATATAAGAGAGAAAGAGCCTGATGGTAATGGGCACGGGGTGGCGGATCAATCCAAGTAAGGTCTTCCGGGGTACGGGCACCCCAGACAAGGAGTTCCAGAGCCAGAGAGGATAAATCGGCATTCAGGATTTCCGGTTCGGCAAAATCATCCATGAGTCTCTCGTCATTTTCATCCCAGAGCCTGATACACAAACCCTCTTTAACACGGCCGGCTCGCCCGGCTCTCTGACTGGCAGATGCTTTTGAAATGGCTTTGGTTACCAGTCTGGTGAGTCCGGCATTAGGGTCAAAACTGGGTTTTCTTTCCAGCCCCGTGTCAATGACACAGCTGATACCGGGGATGGTTAAACTCGTTTCGGCAATAGAGGTCGCGGCTACAATCATACGACTGCTTGAAGGATTCAATACAGCATCCTGTTCGGCCGAGGGTAAGCGAGCGTATAGCGGTAAAACTTGTATTTTTGAGTCAAAGGGATGATCTACTATCTCTTTTATAAGATCCAGAATCTCACCCTCTCCTGGGAGAAAAATAAGAATATTGCCATCGGTTTTTTCAAGGGCATTTTTCAATACAGTTCTGATTCTTGAAGTTCTGATACGGGTTTCAAGAGAATGTCCATCTGACTCTATAGTTACAGGAAACATCCTACCCTGTGTCTGTAGATATAAAATATCTGGAAGAACCTTTTTTAGCCTCTCCACTTCGGGGGTAGCTGTCATGATGATCCATTTCAAGTTGGATCTAATATTGGTCTGTACATCGAACAGGAATGCAAAGGAAAGGTCTGTAAAAAGATTCCTTTCATGAAACTCATCCATAATGACAAGGGAGAACCCATCCAGAAAAGGATTATCCTGAATGATCCTTACAAAGACCCCTTCTGTGACGATTTCAATCCGTGCATCGGGGCTGCAGCAGACATCACCTTTAACTCGATAGCCTATCAATTCACCACATTTGTATCCCATCAAATTAGACATATACCTGGCGAGAGAACGAGCAGCCATGCGTCTGGGCTCCAGGATGAGAATTTTTTCTTCGCTCAGGTTTTCACTGAGTATAAACAGAGGAAGGATTGTCGACTTTCCCGCTCCGGGATCGGCCTTCAGGAGGATTCTCTGATAAGAACTCCATTGAGACTTCAATTCTTCAAACAGGGATGAGACAGGAAAGGAGTGAAACAGTTGAGTCTTCATTTATGCTAAGATTAGCCTACAGTGCCATGAATGGGAACAGGGAATCTACGGCTTAGCCTTATTCATCTCTAAGCGACTTCTAGTCGGGGCTTTAAATATGTTATGGTGGCGTATGATAAATCAAAAATCTCTGGAACGCCGAATCAAGCGTCATATAATCGCCGGAAAACATACTCTATTCGGTGCCATCCAACCGGGACTGGAAGAAGCCGGAGAAAGGGAGCTCAGTCAATTGGGGCTGACTCCTGTAAGAGAAAAAGAACCGGGAAGCCTCTGTACAAACATCAGTCTTGATGAACTTTGGAAAACGGTGCTCTTGTCCAGAAGTTTTTCAAGGCTATACCTTCGTCTTGACAGCTTTAAATCCAGTGGTTTTATGGAACTCAAACAGAAATTGGCAAGGATTCAATGGAGTTTATACCTAAGGGAAGGATGTAGCTTCAAAATAAAATTAACGACAAGACACTGCCGGCTGCATGTGGAAGACAAGATCATAAAATCCTTGAATCACTGCATGCAGGACCACTACGTACAGTTGGAAGGAAGACCTCCTGTCTATACGGATACCAAAGAAAAAGATGCAGCCATACAAACCATCATCATACGGGGAGTGGATGATCACTTTACCATAAGCCTGGATGCCGGTGGCGGTGCCCTTTATGAAAGGGGATATAGAAAATTTATAAATGATGCCCCTTTAAAAGAAAATATTGCGGCGGCTCTGCTCATTCTTTCAGATTTACCCGAAAACACCCTTCTTCTGGATGCTATGAGCGGCAGCGGTACCTTTGCCCTGGAAGGTCTGGGATATTCAAGGGGCCTTTTAACGGCTCCCAACAGGAATTATCCTTTTGAAAACTGGCCCTCTTTCAGACCAGGCAGGTTCCAATGGCTTAAAAAAGAGATCATGAAAGAAATGAAACCGGGATGGCAGATAGCTGCGGCAGATATAGATGAAAAGAGCATAGGAGCCGGGCGTGAAAACTTGAAGTTAATGGCTTCTCAATGCTCTGTAGATCCTGGGGCCTGTGAATTCATCAAAGAAGATTTCTTCAATAAAACGGCTCTGATTGACAGTGGGGACAGGAAACCCTTTTTAATCCTGAATCCGCCCTATGGCAGACGCCTTTCATTGGAAGACCAGGAAGCATTTTTTAGAAAAATAGGTCGTCAGATATTGGAAAAATACAAAGGGATTCCCTGGGGTATTATTGTCCCCGGGCTGGAATGTGAAAAGGCTCTCGGCCTGAAGTGGGAGAAGAAATACCTATTCAAAAACGGTGGCTATCCCGTCAGTTACCTCCTGGGAATCTGTCGGTAAATTTATCCACAGCTTGGTGTTCATGAGATTCCATGGCTTCCAGTAGATGCTGTGGATCATTTTCAATGAGAAGAGATTCTTTATGCCCCTGCTTTAGGAACCCCTCCCTCACACTATGTTCAATCTGCTCGATAAGACTATTGTAATAACCAAGTGTATTCAATATGGCTACCGGTTTCTCATGAAATCCAAGCTGACTCCATGTATAGGCTTCCAGCAATTCTTCATATGTGCCGATTCCTCCGGGCAGAGCAATGAAGCCATCGGATTGTTCATGCATCTTCATTTTACGGCTGTGCATATCCTTAACAACAATGATCTGACCTCCCTGTAGGGGGGCGACCTTTTTATGTATTGCTTCGGGTATTATCCCCAGAACCTGCCCTCCTTGATCCAGCACCGACTGAGCCAGGCTTCCCATAAGACCAACACTCCCTCCTCCGTAAACAAGACGGATTTTCCTTTGGGCTAACTCTGCTCCCAGGCTGACTGCGGCGGCAGTATACTCAGCTTTAGAACCAGTACTTGATCCGCAAAAAACACATATACTCTTCATTTGTCCATTTTAATATTTAAACGGGTAACTCACAATGCTATAATCATGATCAGGAGTCATCAATGTTTTCATATTGTCCCCAATGTAAATCAGACCAGCTTGAATATACAAAGCAGAAGCGGACTCATTGCCTCTCCTGCGGTTTTGTTTTCTACCAGAATACAGCGGCCGCTGTAGCCGTTCTTGTTAAATTTGAAAATAGGTTTATAGTTCTAAAAAGGGGTCGAAACCCCGGGAAGGGAATGCTCGATTTACCTGGTGGTTTTGTTGACCCGGGGGAATCCGCCGAAGCCGGCTGTCACCGTGAAATAAAGGAAGAATTGGGAATATCAGTACAAAATATCACTTATGTTGGCAGCTGTCCTAATATTTACCCTTATAAAGGTGTAACCTATACCACATGTGACCTGTTTTTTATAGCAGAATGCATTGATACGAACTTCGTAAGACAGATAGATGAAGTGGATGAAATTCTTCTTCTCGAAAGGGATGAAATAAAAATTGAACTTTTTGCATTTGAATCGATCAGGAACTTCCTGAAAGATCATTTTACAGAGGTAACTGCTTGAAGATTATCAACAGAAACCGGATAAGGAGAGACAATTGCTTTCATTAACACATGAAATGAAAGAAGAGATAAGACAAGTGTGCATGGATATGCCCGGTGCAGAGATCAATCGGATGATCAGAAGAGGGATTTCCCCCTTTAGACTTCTTATACTTGGGTCCCAGACTAATTCAATTCCTCTAATTGAACAGTCCCTGAAAGAAGGAGCTGAAATAAACGGTAGAGATCAGGAATCCTGGACACCTTTGATGCATGCCTCCTATTACAATCATCAGGAAGCCATAGACTGTCTTTTGAGTCATAATGCTCTGGTACATCCCCGTTCCGACCAGGGTGAATCAGCGGTCTACATTGCCCAAAAAGAACGGAATATGAAAACGGTCAATCTTTTTAATGAACGTCTCCACATGGTCAGAATGAAACATGCAGGGATTCTCATCGAAGCCTTGAAAACCATTGAATTAGAACGTCAGAAACGGCCTGAAGCCCGGGATAGAACGGCTTTGGCCTTGTCGTGCATAGACCGCGGATATGTATGGTGGATTGGAGAAGAGTACCCTCAGAAAGTAAAAAAGCTTTTCAAAAAGGCTTATCACTTGGATCCACGTGTGGGAGCGTTTCCTTATGCCTCCATACTGGCCTCATCAGGAAGCCATAATGAAGCGTTGGATATTCTGGAGATGATTCATAAGAAGAAATGGACAACGATACCTCGTGAAGGGATGATTGAAAGTGGATTATTTGTGAACCTGGAAGGCTCAGACCGTTGGAAAAGAATCATGAAAAGATGGCCGGAACCTCAGGGAAGATCTGCCACCGCCTGATCCCGGGATTCCTGAACCATTAGGACTTCAACTTCCTGTCGTAAATCTTGGAATTTAAGTTCCTGTTGATTCAGCTGTATTTTAAGCTCTTCGATCTGTAATTGAATTTTCTGCAGAGATTGGTCCGCATCATTGAGGGTCTTCTTAAAATTTCCGTTTTTCCCATTAAGAGAGGCATTCACATCTGCCAGGGTTTCCTCCAGCTCGAGTATGGTCTGAAGGATAGGGATGACTTCAGGCTCTTCCATTACAATGGCTCCTGCATCCTCCAGGGCTTTATTCCTCTGCTCTTTTCTATTGTTGCAGGACAGAAGAAGGATCAGGATAGAGAAGAACCAAAAAACTCTTGAGAGTTGGATATTCATAGACTCATTCTACAGTTTCACAAGGTGTATCTGCAACGAAAGTCTCTTTTTTTCTTATAAGCCGGGTTCTTCTATGTAGAAGTTCTTCCTTCTGGAGCATACTCTTAGGGCGCATGCTCCTCATGAGATGATCAATGATGTCCAATGCGGCTGGAATATCTTTCTTTTTATGTTCGAGATATTTAGCCATTTCCACCGAAGCAAAGGGAGATTGACGCTTTTTTAAAATATTTGTCCAGATTTGCACCGCCTTTTCCCATTCACCCTGACGTTTCCAGTGAAGCGACAAGAGAACCTCGCCCCGCTGATCTCCTTGATCCACAGAGGACTCTAGGAAAGACAACGCCCTGGGATCATTCCTGTCTAATAGAAAACGTCCTAGAGCAAAGGAGTCGCATATCGGTAGGGAATCGGGGAAATGCATATAATTCTCCAGGGCATTCAACAGCACCGCCAGAGAAAGAATATCCATGTCATTGTGAATCATGACCCTCTTCAAATCAGGATGGCTCCCTTCTTTAAGAAATTCAAACCATATATCGGGAATCTCAGAACCGGGAATATCATCAGTTCTGTGAATCCCCAATATAAGCTCTTCCACAGAGCCCAAGCGGCAATTGGGTAAGCGGTTTTTAAAGAGGGATCTAACCGGATACAGCAAATCCAGCTGCGGTCCCATCCGGCAACTTATCCTGTTCATAAGGAATCTGGTTTCAAGGAGGGGTTTGTCAAAGGATTTACCATTGTACGATATAAAAAGCTCCGACCTGGCAATTTCTTCCTTTAGATAATGAAGCAAAGCCGGTTCTCCGGGATAATCCCTTAGAAAGTACTGAGTGATAAGAAACTCATCGCCCGAGGGACGCCCTATGCCGACGAGGAAAGCCGTATTTCCAGCCCCCCCTGACAGACCTGTAGTTTCGGTATCATAAAACAACCATTGATCCTGGGGAGGATAATCTTTTACCAGAAGCCCACTGGATTTAAAATCGGTCAGAGGAGACTTACAACGTCGTTCCATGACCCAGAGATCTTTGTCCAGGACCTTCCAGTCATCCTTCAGTGCGGAAGGAATCTCACGGCTGATGTCCCCCTCTGCAGTGGATGAGCTCATTATTCGAGTCATAGGCTGGGAAGACTGAGACTTCTTCAACCTGGCCAGTCGATCAGACAGCCCAGGTTTCAATTTTCTTCCTCCAGCCAGGCCGCCAGAAAGTCTCGGGTTAAAGTACGGGGATTTGATTCAAACTGATCCTGCTGATCTACTGGACCGACACAGGAGGGACAACCCTGTTGGCAACTGCAATCTGAAACCAGGTCCAGACAGGCTTGAAAGATTTCATTCATTTTCACCGTAAAATTATCAGCCAGTCCAATTCCACCCGGATAAGTGTCATACACAAACAGACCTGGACACTCAAAGTGAGGATCTCTCACCCTTCCGGAAACCCCAAGATCCGTTCCCCGGCAGAGGAGAAACAAGGGAGCGGTGTTTCTAATCAGTGTGGAGACCCTGGAAAGCACAGGGGCCTGCATTGTATCAGGAACACATTGAAAGGCCCTTCCTGCGGGCGAATCTCCATTCAGAGACAGGAATACAGCCCTGGTATGGATTTCCTCTTCGGGCAAGTGGATTTCTCCATACCCAATATTTTCATGTGTCTGGAATTTGATTTTTTTATATTTTGAGACTTCATTCCTCAAAAGAATATCACAGTGTGTGATAGTCTGTCCCTCGGTTAAAGAGGTACCATCCTCTTCTAGAACCTTGATATCCGATTTCAGGATAGAATCGGTGTAATAATTCACATCAGAGACTTCTACATGGCAAAGATGATTCTCAAGATCTAATTTCTTAACGATGAATTGATCTCCCCTGTGGAGATAAATAGCCTCATCAAAAATTAGCTCTCTGGCAGAGTGACTGTCCATTTCACCTATGACATTGTACTTCCCCTTGGTCGTATCGATAATAACGACATTTTCAGAGGCTCCACTGCGCAGGGATATTTGTTCAGAAGGATAGGAACGATCGGCCCAATACCAGCTGTCACCGGTAAAGCGGAGCACACCATTCTCCTCCAAATAAGACAGTAAGGAAGTCACATCCCCCGGGAAGCCCTCCCCTTTACGGAAAGGAATTTCAAAAGATGCACACTTCAAGTGATCCAGGAGAATGTACAGATTATCAGGATCTATAAATCCCGACTCGGGATTGGCTCCGAAGAAATACTCAGGGGTCTGAACCAGGAATTGATCCACAGGAGAGCTGGAAGCTATGAAAAATGCAGCAGACAGGGCTGAGCTCCGTCCGGCTCTTCCGGCCTGTTGCCATGAGGAGGCTATAGAACCGGGAAATCCAGCCAGGACAGCCGCATCAAGTCCACCAATATCAATACCCAATTCCAGTGCATTGGTAGAGACAACGCCCTGAATGCTCCCCTCCCTCAGTCCTTTTTCTATTTTCCTCCGTTCACCGGGGAGATAACCTCCCCTGTAGGCTTCCACACTGATTCTATTGTTATCATTATAGATATTCCTGAGTTTTTTGTTGATGTACGAAGCTACAAGCTCTGTTTTGACCCTCGACCGGGTGAATATGATGGTTTTAATACCCCGGTTTAAAAGGCGGACTGCCATTTGCTGAGAACTGTGTACAACACCTTTCCTGATGCCCTGAACAGGGTCCACAAGAGGAGGATTGTAAAAAATGAGGTGTTTTTCCCCCGCAGGAGCTCCATTTCTGTTCACCAGGGTGACTGGTTTTTCGATGATTGCCTGGGTCAGTTCGGCCGGATTTCCGATCGTGGCACTACAACAGATAAACTGTGGATTACTCCCGTAAAAAGCGGCGATTCTCTTCAGACGGCGTAACAAATTACACATATGAGACCCGAAAACACCCCTATAGCTATGCACTTCATCCAAGACGATATAACGCAAAGACTTAAAAAAATCGATCCACTTAGGATGGTTTGGTAGGATTCCCGAATGAAGCATATCAGGGTTGGAAATTATGATTCTACCCGCCTGACGGGCGGCAATCCTTAATGATCCGGGAGTATCACCGTCATAGGTACAGACCTTCACAGGGACATCATCTCCCAGAACAATATCATTCAATGCTGATTGCTGATCTTGGCTGAGGGCTTTTGTCGGGAAAAGATATAAGGCTCTGGATTCAGGCTCATCCAGCAGAGTTTTTAGTACAGGTAGATTGTAACAGAGGGTTTTACCAGACGCAGTTGGTGTAACAACACAAAGGTCCTCTCCCCTGACAGCGGCCTCATAGCAATCAGCCTGGTGTGTATAAAGACTCTCTATTCCTCTATTATTCAGAGCCTTCCTGACGACAGAGGGAAGACTTTCAGGCAGAGGAGCAAAAGACCCCTTTGAAGAAGGAAGGATTTCCCATCGAGTTACATTGTCCATAAAAGACTGATTATGTTTCAATTCATCCAAAAAAGATCTTACATCACTCATGAATATAGCTTAGCATATTATGGAAAGATTGCATCTATTTAACATGAATTTCATGGCTTTGCATATTCAAAAGGATTGTAAACATATATGATGTAAAGTTCTAATTGAATGATAATGAGCAGGGTCTTAACAAAGATTCTTGACCTCAGGGATTCAGGCTCTATAATGAAGAGACCCCCGGGAAAACCGGGAAATAGCGGGAATACCGGAGTTTATTTTTTATGACAAAGATATTGAGTGTCGTTCTAGGAGGCGGAAAAGGGTCCCGCCTCTATCCTCTAACCAAAGAACGGGCCAAACCAGCAGTCCCATTCGGCGGAAAATTCCGTCTTGTAGACATACCCATATCCAACTGTATTAATTCAGGATTCAGAAATATATTTGTTCTGACACAATTCAATACTGCATCACTTCACTTTCATATAAGCAGCACCTATCGGTTCGATACATTTTCAGGCGGATTTGTTGAAGTTTTGGCAGCAGAACAAACCTTCGACAACGACGACTGGTATATGGGTACAGCCGATGCGGTCAGAAAAAATGCATTTCATTTCCACTCTCAGGAACCAACCCACTACATGATACTCTCCGGGGATCAGCTCTATCGGATGGACCTTCAGGATTTTTTTAAGAAGCACATGGAAAGCGGCGCTGATGTGACAATAGCCGCGACCCCAGTGAATCGGAAAAATGCCGATCAGCTTGGTATTCTTCAGTTGGACAACAAAGGGTACATCAACAGTTTCCTGGAAAAACCCGGTCCCGACAAAAATATTGATGAATACAAGATTCCAGCTCTCCGAAAAAAAACGGATGCCATTCCGGAACATAAAGACTATTTGGCCTCCATGGGTATCTATATCTTTAATGCAGAGGCTCTCGACAAAGGACTGGATAATGACTTTGCCGATTTTGGAAAAGAAGTCATCCCCATGATGATCAATAAATCAAGGGTGAGAGCTCATGTCTACAAGGGTTACTGGGAGGATATTGGAACAATCCGAAACTTTTTTGAATCAAATTTAAATCTGGCCACACCAAGACCATTCTTTAACCTCTATGATATGGAATACCCCATTTATACCCATAGAAGAGACCTTCCTCCCTCCAAGGTGAATTCCTGTCATTTTCATAGGGCTCTCGCCTCTGAAGGGTCCATAATCAACGGTGAATCCGTAGTCGACTCTCTTGTTGGTGTCAGAAGTTTCATCCATAGGGGAGCAACCCTGGATCATGTCTATATTATGGGTGCCGACCTTTATGAAACAACGAGAGACAAGGAAATCAATAAGGCGATAGGAAGACCGAACCTAGGCATTGGCCCTGGAACTCAGGTCAGAAAAGCCATCATTGATAAAAGTGTACGCATAGGTCAGGATTGTAGAATTGGCATAGACGACAATTACAGAGCAGATTTTGAGGCAGAGCACTACTACATAAGAGATGGCATCATTATCATCCCCAAAAAGGCTATTATTCCCGATGGGACAGTTATTTAATGAAAAATCCACATCAAAGCAGAAAAAATGTCTCGGGCAAGATTGCAAAGTATACCCTGAACTGGTCACCCTATTTAGAAATGGATCGTTATCTGATTCATGGCGTCGTGCCTTCCGAAGGCGGTATATTTCAAATTTTTGTCAACAAGAAAGGACAGCTCCATCTTTTGCATAGCGAAATGAGTTATTACGGTGGTCTTCGGAACAGATTAAGAGAACTCATTGATCCGCTGTATATGGGAGAAAATATCCATAGAAAAACAATAGAGGACAATCAGTGCTTTGTTCGGTACAGCATCTTCCTATCCATCAACGATATGGACGACGTCATGCACTTCCTTACCGGCTCCAACCCCTCCGGCCGTTATGAGGAAATTTTGGTATTTGAAAGAGAAAGTATGGAAGTTAGGAGAGTTTAGGATCTGGTTCTACAGCTTCCATAAATGCCGATAAAACGATGCGATCAGATCCGGCTAGATCCAGATCGTTGATCTCCTCAGGAGAAAACCAACCCCACTCAAGATGTTCATGAAGGACTTTAGGATCATCCTTGAACTCAACCCTGTACATCTCCAGAAGAAATTTCTTATTATGATGTGTAAAATGCCCAGATGAGAGGAGTGATCCTACCTGAACATTTAATTCCATTTCCTCAAACCATTCTCGGATGACGGCCTGTTCGGGCGTTTCTCCTACTTCGATCTTTCCTCCGGGTAACTCCCACTTGTTCCCGAGATCCCCTCCTGGATTTCTTTTTGCGAGAAAATAGAGACCTTCTCTTTCGGCCAGTCCAGCTATGGATCTTTCCATACTTAAATTATAAGCGCCGATGGAACGAGAAAATGGAGGATGGCAATGATAACTGCGGCAAGCCCCGCAAAGTGGCCACGATCTTCCATAAAATCGACATAACCCTTCATCCAGCTTCTGCTTTCATCCAGATGTTCATAGAAATAACAGAGAATGAAGTATCCTCCCAGTAAAAAACCGGAAACTGCAGGCAGAATATCACCAATGATGATAACATCCGCCGGTGAAACCTTAAGTAGCGTAAACAAGGCTGTAAGAACCGTTACGATTCCCAGGACCAGTTTAAAACGGTTGTTATTCAACAGGGTTGTACATGAAGCAAAATCCTCAATTTTTTCATCTAGAAAATGAGAACTCAGGACAAATCCACCCAAAAGATGGGTGAATACTACTAAAAAGTAAATCTGCATTTAATATCACTCCTTTTATACCGAAAGCAGTCCTAATCAAATCATAAGTAAAGGGAGAAAGCGAGTCAACTTATTTAATAAGAATTCACTTTGGAACCTGAGAAACAGCATTCAGTTCTATCTTTGATTCCCCAATACTAATTATAGACCGGATTGAAATTTTTTCATTCTCTCTCTTCAGCCTGTATCTAAATGTCCTTGTTTCTCCAGGAAGAGGTGATAAATCATTTATTTTCTGAACTGAATGACCATTGACAAGAATTTCTATCCCTACAGGACGGGAACTTAGACCATCCTCTTTATTTTGTAGAAGTACAGACACGTACAACTCATCATCCAAAGAACGGAGAGAGAGATCACATTGCACTCCCTCAATTTTTCCTGTCTTATTTCTTGTTATGATAAAGGGATAAATCACACCCCCGATGATGCATAAGAGTAAGAGGTCCAGCATGAGCATTTTCAAGGATACTTTTCTTGAAGACCCACTCCTTCCGTCTGTGAAAGAACTCATTCCTAGCCGTTCGGACCTTGAATATTCAACTCTTAACTCATTTGGGGAGTATATTTCTGGACCTTTATTAAATCTATTGGGCATATTTCTCGGCTATTTTATCAGTGCGCCACCAAGAAACCCTGGCTCCATTTTCCTCATAAAAGATACCAGCCAACAGGCCTTCTGCAGAAAGGAAAAAACGTCTAAAAAGTATGCCGCTGTCTTGAATAAACATCACTCGAGAGACCTTAACAGCCCCTGTTTGATCCATAAAAATCAAATAGTACCGCCCGCTGAAATCTGACCCTAGAAAAAAATGGAGCCCTGAACTGGTGATACCAAGATATTCATAGATACCATCCATTTTTTGTCCATTCAGCTCAACTTCAAGATTGGCAATGGTAAAGTAACCCGTATACCGCTCTTCTGTCAGATCAAGGGTATACAATCGACTCACCGATTTAAGGTCCGGAGAATCGATCAGCGGAAAGTAGTCCATTTTAATATAGAGTTTATGTTCCTGCCTGTCTGGTTTGATGCTCTCTGGAACACCAGGACTCCATCCATCTTCTTCCATGATAGGAAGGTTTTGCTTATCAAGAATGATTTTATACAGCAGTTCCCCTTTTTGGGAGTACCAGTAGACAAGTTGATTCTGGCCCTGTCGGGTCATGACAACTATTTCACCGGAATCGGTCACTTCCAAGCCCTGAATAAAAGCAAAGGGAGCCCCCTGAATACCTTCCTGACCCAGATAATCGATAAACTCACCCTTATGGTTGAATCTGAGCACAATGCGGTTATGAAGGATTTTATTTTCCATTTTGCTCTGATTTTCATCAACTCTATCTGCCACCAGCAAGTATTCATCGGTCACTGCCAGATGCTCGATTCCCCTGAAGTTCCACTTTTTGACCATAACAGGATTTTCTTTCTCTTCTGTTATGTACTGAGCCGGCTCAGGATTAATCGTTGGGTTATAATAAAATCCTAGTAGATCTCCATAGGAATTGAGTTCCATGATTTTACCCGCATTGCTGCTACTTAAAAAAACACGGCCATCATTGATAAAAAGATCACTTGATCCGGGAAGCTGAGAATCCGGTTTGAGGAAATAATTAAGCTCATCAGCCATGTAACCCATGGGTAAAATGAATAAATCCTCCCGTTGGAGAACCTTATTTTCACTGTTGCAGGAGAACAGAATGAACAGTAGGCTGATAATCAAAAAACGGGTCAGATATTTTTGTTTCAATGGACAGACTCCTCTATTCCCGGATTAGTCCTCCAGGGCCTCTCCCGCTAGGGATATAAAAACAGTTTAATCCTACAATTGACACTTTATAATGTCAATCTTGACGACTCCTGATAAAAACCGTACATTTGTCCCATGGCAAATAAGATAATAGCTCGAATCCTAGGATCAAAACAGGATAGAGATCTGAAACAACTGCTTCCTACTCTTCACAAAATCAATGCAAAAGAACTGTGGGCAATTAATCTTCCTGAAGAGGCGTTTAAAGAACAGACTCTTCAATTCAAGGAGAAGATTGCCGCTGGAGTGTCTCTGGATGAGATTCTCCCCGAAGCGTTTGCATTGGCTCGCGAAGCTGCACGGAGAACACTGGGCGAACGTCCCTACGATGTTCAGCTCCTGGGGGGGATTGTCCTCCATCAGGGAAAAATCATGGAAATGAAAACTGGAGAGGGAAAAACTCTGTCCAGTGTAACCGCTGCTTACTTGAATGCTTTAGCGGGAAAGGGTGTTCATATCATCACGGTAAATGACTACCTCGCCTCAAGGGATGCAGCCTGGATGAAACCGGTTTATGACTACCTTGGCATCAGCGTTGGTGTGATTCTTTCCGACATGGATCCCGAAACCAGGCAAATAGAATATAGCAAGGATATCACTTTCGGAACGAACAACGAATTCGGTTTTGATTATCTAAGAGATAATATGCGCTGGAGCATGGATAAGAAGGCTCAAAAAAATCATCCCTTCTGTATCATCGATGAAATCGACTCCATCCTGATTGACGAAGCCAGAACCCCACTGATTATTTCCGGCCCGGTTCAAGAAGATACAAGCAAATTTTTCAATGTGAATCAACTTGTAAAGTTCCTCACTGAATGTGAAAAAGATCCGGCAACTGGAGACTATCCAGTAGAAGATCCTATCACGGGAATACAGCCTAAAGGCGATTATAAACTGGATGAAAAAAGCAAGAAAGTAGTTTTTACCGATGAAGGTATGAACAGGATTGAAGAACTGCTCATCAGCCGCAAATATATCACCGGTTCCCTTTTTGATGAAGAAAACTTCGAGTATATCCATTACTTTACCCAGGCTATGAAGGCTCACAAGCTTTTCCATAATGATGTGGATTACGTCATTCAGGAAGGTCAAGTACAGATAGTCGATGAATTTACAGGAAGAATTCTTTCTGGTCGTCGTTACTCTGATGGTCTCCACCAGGCCATAGAAGCCAAAGAAGGGATTAAAATTGCCAAGAAGAACAGAACCCTTGCAAGTATAACCTTTCAAAACTTCTTTAGAATGTATGACAAAATATCAGGGATGACCGGAACGGCCGATACAGAAGCCAGAGAATTTGGACGGATTTATGGCCTTGAAGTGGTGGTGATCCCCACCAACAGACCCGTAAACCGAGTCGATGAAGATGATATCATCTATCTCAATGAAGACTATAAATTCAATGCAATCTGTGACGATATTATTAAGATTCATAAAACTGGTCAGCCCATTCTCGTTGGTACAGTATCAGTTGATAAGTCTGAAAAGCTGGCTTCCGTTCTTAGAAAGAGAGGAGTAAAGTTTGAGATTCTCAATGCTAAAAATCACCACAGAGAAGCTCTGATCATTTCTGAAGCTGGAGCTAAAAACTCCATCACCATAGCCACCAACATGGCTGGTCGTGGTACGGATATCAAGCTAGGTGGAAACCCTGAATACAGGGCGATCAGAGCCGCAGGTTCCGATGCCACAGAAGAAGAGATTAAAAAGGCGATTGAGAAGGAATACAAGACCTGGAGAGCTCAGAATGAAGAAGTTCGTCAGCTTGGTGGTTTGTATGTGATTGGATCAGAACGTCATGAATCCCGACGTATTGATAATCAGCTCAGAGGACGATCCGGCCGTCAGGGAGACCCGGGATTTTCACAATTCTATATTTCCCTCGATGATGATCTTATGCGCCTGTTTGGCGGAGAGAGCTTCAAGAAAACCATGGCCCGTTTAGGCATGGAAGGAGATGAACCTCTTCATCACTCATTACTGAACAAGTCTCTCGAAAAAGCCCAGAAACGTGTGGAAGATCGCAACTATGAAATCAGAAAACATCTTCTGGACTATGATGATGTACTCAGTATGCAGAGAACTTCTATTTACCAGCAAAGAGATGAAATTCTTTCTGAAACAGACCTTACAAAGAAAATCATAGAAACCGGTGAAGAGATTGTGACCATCCTCCTGGAAGACTACAAGAGTGATGTCAAACAGGATGAACAGGAAGCTCTAGCCCGCTTAATGGACCGTCTCAAAGAGAATTTTAATTTCAACGCCGATGAGAATATTGATTGGAAGTCTCTCTCTCTGGAAGAGTGGCAGACCAATCTTGTGAATTTTCTTAAGAAGGATCTGAAAGATAAGAAAGAACTGGTTGGAGAAACACAGCTCAATCAGTTTATCCGCTATGAGTATCTGAAACACCTAGATAACCGCTGGCAAGAGCATTTGGAAAATTTGGATTCCTTAAGAGAGGCCGTATATCTCAGATCCTATGCACAGAAAAATCCTTTGGTTGAATATAAAAACGAAGGGTTTGAAATATTCGATCAGATGATGGATGACATACGGATAACCCTGGCAAGGAAAATTTTCCGAGTCATTGTCCGTAATGCACCGGACAAATCCTATCCCAAAAGAAACCAGCAACCCATCAAGGCATCCCATAATGGTGTAAACAGTTTTGCACCGGGAAAATCCGGAGAGCGCGCCGAAGCAAATTCCCAAAATATGCAGGTGAGAAGAACTGCCGAAAAGGTTGGACGGAATGATCCCTGTCCTTGCGGCAGTGGGAAAAAGTACAAGAACTGTCACGGAGCCTAAAATAGCCGCAAGGTTGGTTCTACAGAAATGCAATAACCGCTGCTGCTTTTAAAGCGCAGCGGTTTTTTATGGTTCCATCATTTAAAAGAATCTTCTTTTGCTATATGACTGTGAGTAAGTTAAAATATAAGTAAAATTATATTAATTCAGGAGATAGTATTATATGATGAATCCAGTCCATTGGTTTGAAATTCCCACTACAGACATAGAAAGAGCAAACGCATTTTACAAGAAAGTCTTTAATCTTAAAACTCAATTGATAGAGATGCCTTGGAGTAAAATGTATATTTTTGGTGATCCAGAAGGAGTCGGATCATCAGGATCTTTAGTGGAGTCAAGTGAACAAAATAAACCCACTACCGACGGGAGCGTTATTTACTTTTCATGTGAAGATATCTCAAATGAATTAAAACTTGCCGAAAAAGAGGGTGGTAAAATACTCCTGCCCAAAACTGATATTGGAGATTTTGGATTTTTTGCTCAAATCGTAGACACCGAAGGCAATCGGATAGGATTGCACTCCAATAAGTAGTCATTACAGAAATATTAAGATATAAAAAAATGCTCTCGCAAAACTTCTATGAATAATCTTTTTTAAATTAACGGGGATCAGTTTTCAGGATCTTCCTGAAGAACGTCCATAGTTTCCATAGGGATGGTCTGATTGCTATAAGTAGCAAAAGCTCTGATTAGATTAAACAAAGCCATAAGGGCTATGATAAAGAAGACCAATTTTCTCATGAACAAGAACCTCCTGAAGTGGATAACCTGTGGATAAGTGGTGAAAGAACCAAATTTATACTAATGTAGATAGTCCATTGGATCAACACTTTTCTTCTCTTTAAACAAGGAAAAATGAAGATGGGCAGTTGGAGCATAACCAGTTTTGCCCACCTCCCCTATCATTTCACCCTGTAAGACTTTATCATTTCTTTGTACTGAAATAACACTCAAATGAGCATAGAGACTTTTATATCCGTTCCTGTGGTCCAGCACTATAAAATTACCATAGGAATTATTAAATCCGGCAGAGATAACAGTTCCACCAAAAGAGGCTTTTACGGGATCACCGATATTTCCCAATATATCTATACCGTTATGAAATGTTTCTATTTGGGTCACCGAATCTCTGTATTCACCAAAGGGTTTTAGGATTCTACCCTTGATAGGAAAAACATAAAGCTGACCTGTTTTACTTCTAATCTCATTTTCATCCAACGAAACTTGAGGCAGAAATAATTCCTGATCGGTCTCTACCCTTAACAACCCATTCTCCAAGGGGATGAATGGGTTATACCTCACAAGAAGGCTCCTATCAAGATCATACTCTTTTATCAGAGACTCAAGCGAATCTCCTTTTTTGACTGTATACAATATTCCATCAATTTCCGGCAGGATTAGGAGATCCCCTTCCCTAACATGGCGAATGTTTTCAAGTTTATTAAAACTGATGATTGTACTGATACTGATTGAGTATCTTTGACTCAGTGAAGAAAGCCTATCTGAATCAGTCATTCTATATTTCCGATTCGGTACATCCCATAGGATCATATTTTTTTCATCAGCCATGTAAGGAAGAGTGACAGCCGCCTCGGCCTTCAAGGTTTTAATTTCGACTTGTGAGAGAAGAGTTTCACCTGGAAGACTGAGGTTCCGCAGATTGCCATAGTAAAAAGTATGCTTATAGGGAATCTCAGTTCCAAGGATGAAAAAGAAAAAACACAGAGAAAAGAGGAATACAGTCATAAAGGGACTGATCCCTGTAAATAATGAGGATTCAGAACTCTTTCCTGTAGAAAGTCGTGTAAATCCTTCAAATGAGGCCTGAGTTCTTTTATGGTTCTTTTTTTTCAGCTGGGACACTTCAATGTCCTGCCTGTTGGCTGTCACAATCATAATTCTCTACTCGCATATATCGACAAAACAGGAGGGGTATATTAATATAAGTTGAGATATGATTCACAAAACTATTGTTTACTACGGAGGGATAGCAGCCGCGGTCATGGCAGCGGCTGTTCTATGGTTCTCCTGTTTCGATATTCTGCAGGTGCAGGAAATATCAATGGAACCCGGAATTCATCATGGTCAGACCATATTGGTGAGCAAATTTGCCTACCGGATTCCTTTTCTAAACATGACAAAACCTTCTGTTGAAGATATAGTAGTCTTTAAGAATCCCTATGATCATAAACTGGTTGTTAAACGGTGCAGACTTCTACCTGGAGAACCAATTTTGATTGATTCAACGGGTTGGCTTCTCATTGGGGATGAAAGATATTTTCTTACATCCAGACAAAAGGATCTTCTGAGTGATATTAAGATTGTTCCAGAGAATACAGTTCTGGTTCTGGGTGACAATCCCTATCATTCCGTAGACTCAAGGGATTATGGCTGTATCTCAATGGATTCTATAAGGGGAAAAGTTATAAACGTCTTTGGTGGAATTAATCACAGGTGAATACCACAAACAAGCGCTTCCGCTTATTTCTTATCATACTTCTGTCTTTCACAATGATCCTTGTGGTTCAATATGCAAGAATCATGCTTGTAAGCGCACCTCATAATCCTCTGGATACTCCAGTATTTCCAGAGCTACAGCGGGGAGAGATTTATGACAGGAATGGAAAACTCATGGCCATCCAGACGAGACTTGATTCCGTCACAGCCTGGCTACCGGAAATCAAAGACAGTGAGAAAACGGCCTCTCTCCTAGCGGATGCTCTATCACTGGACAAAGAGGAACTTTTATACCGATTTAATGATTCCTCCCGTCAGGGATTTCTCTATATAAAAAGACAAATATCTCCGACAGAATCGAAGCTTGTGAATGAAATGATCCAGTCCGGATCACTCCCTGGAATCCGTCTGGAACCGGAACAGGGCCGCAGTTATCCAGAAAAGGATCTGGCATCACATATTGTTGGTTATGTTGGAACCGACAACATTGGCCTGGATGGAATTGAATACACTTTCAACCAGGTTCTGGCACCTCCAGAAATCAGTACAAACAAAGATGAAATTTTATATGGCAATGATATTTTTCTGACCATAGACCTCAACACTCAGTATATAACCGAACAAATAGCCCATAGGGCCATGGAGGAGCATAAACCCGAAGGGCTGATGATCCTCGTCATGGGTGCCGAAACAGGGGAGTTTTACAGTTTTGTGTCCCTCCCCTCCTTTGATCCCAATAATTTTTCAAAATACACAGCTGCTCAGAGAAATAATCTTCCTGTTACACTCACTTATGAACCGGGATCGGTCATGAAAATATTTTCTCTGGCCAGCTTTATGCAGCTTGGAGGCATCAGACCTGACGATCAGTTTGATACAAGAGGTGGATATAATCCTGAAATTTTTCAGAAGTATAAGATTCCTCCCATTACAGATCTGGGGAATTATGGCGTACTGGATACGACGAATATCCTGATTCATTCAAGCAATGTGGGAACTGCCCTGGCCTCTGACACCGTAGAACAGAAAGAATATTACAATATGCTTAAAAACTTTGGGTTTGGCGGCAAGACAGGCATACCTCTTCCGGGAGAATCCAATGGGATACTCACTGATCCTTCCAGATGGTCTGTCCGGTCAAAACCGACCATGGCGATAGGTCAGGAAATTGGTGTATCTGCCATGCAAATGATTACGGCCGCAACGGTTTTTGCCAACGGCGGAGAGTTGTTAAAACCAAGAATAGTCAAAAAAGTCGTCTCCCCTTCGGGTGAGATTGTAAAAGAATACGAAAGAGAAGCCGTCAGAGAGGTGCTGTCTCCGGAAGTGGCAGAGAGCATTCTCCTTATGATGGAGCAGGTTGTCTCATCCCCGGAAGGTACGGTCAGAAGAGCCCAGGTACCGGGGTTGAGGATTTCAGGAAAATCGGGAACTGCCCAGCGGATTAATCCGGAAACAGGAACCTATTCGGATACAGATTATATGTCTTCAGTTCTAGCTCTGTTTCCAACAGAAGATCCAAAACTTATTGTATATGTCATCCTGCAATTTCCCAAAGGACAGAGCATTTACGGGGGTAGAATAGCCTCTCCCATCGTTAAAGAACTTGCCGAAAGTCTCTCCCCCTACTATGGGATACCAATTCAGGGGAATACTGTTTTGACCCATGACGGAAAGATTCGTCTCACAAAACCACAACAAATTGAAATAGGAACAGAACTTCCTGACTTTTCAGGCTTATCCAAGCGAGAAGTCATGGCAGCCCTTGAGGGAAGCAGCATTCCTGTCAGTATAAAAGGGGAAGGTTGGGTTGTCTTTCAGTTTCCACCTGCAGGAGAGATCATCGATGAATCGACCAAAATGTTCTTGGAATTTAAATGAGCTTTTACCAAAAAAATCTGGAAATACTCTCGTCTCTCTTTCCTTCTATTCTTAAAAAACTGGATGTTCCTGTAGCTCAGGAGATAGAAACTGTTGTGACCAATGATGGTCAGATAAGTTTTCGCCGCCTGGGGGGAATCTGGCTTCACTCCACACGCGCCCCCATTAGGGAGGCAGAGCGCCTCATCCTCAAGAGTATTCCCGAAGCATGCCCATTCTGTCTCTTTTACGGGTTTGGCCTGGCTTACCATCTTGAATCTTTTATCAAAAAGCACCGAAATACACCCTTTGCCGTGGTCGAACCGGATGTAACTCTATTCAAAACGGCACTGACCCTCAGAGATTTCACAGAGATCTTCAAAAGCCCCGGCTTTTCACTGGCCCTGGGTGCATCTCCAGATTCCATCCCGGCTCTTCTGGATGGAAAGCCCCATAAAAATATTCAAATCTGTATGCTCAGATCTGCCGTTGAAAACAACCGCAAATATTTTGAAAGCTGTGAGAAGATTGTCAATGAATACCTATCCAGGAAGGAAATTAATGCCAATACTCTGGATAAATTCAGCCGTTTATGGGTCAGTAATATTTGCAGAAACCTTCCAATGACGTCAAAAGTTCCCGGAATCCGGACCTTGAAAGGCCGTTTTTTAGGCGTTCCAGCCCTACTCCTGGCAGCTGGTCCGACACTGGAAGAAGTTCTACCCCTTCTAGGAGAAATCAGAAAACGTTTTCTTCTGGTCTGTGTAGATACGGCCCTCAAAGCCTGCTTAAGAGTGGGTATTGAACCGGATTTTTTGATTCTGACAGATCCTCAGTACTGGAATTCAAGACACCTGGATCGTTGTATAACGGCTCACACGATTTTGATCAGTGATGTCTCTACATATCCGGCACCACTGAGAGCCTTTAAAGGAACCATCTTTTTTTGTTCCACCCCCTTTCCTTTGGGACAATTCTTTGAATCCAGAACTGAAATCAAGGGGAAACTCAAATCCGGGGGCTCTGTTTCTACGGCAGCCTGGGATTTTTTACGGTTTTCAGGGATCTCCAAGATCTACTGTGCCGGGCTTGATCTCTCATTTCCTGACGGCGAGACTCATTATAGAGGCAGTACTTTCGAAGAGAGATTACATGGATTCAGCCATAGAAAAATTCCTGTCGAGACTTCAAGCTGGCTGGCTCTCATGGGGGGAAACCCCTATTTAGGAAAAAATCATAGGGATGAACCTGTTCTCACGGATCAGAGGATGAAGATTTATATCCACTGGTTCCAGGAACAGATGAAATTGAATCAAAATATAAAAACCAGTCAGCTGTCACCCCGGGGCATAGCCCTGGAAGGAATGGACTGGGAAGATCCCCATCATCTCCTGACACTTCCAGAAATCAGAGAAAATAAGATAGATAGGATTCTGGGAGAGATCCGCCTGATACAATGCGAAGTACCCAAGGACCTTCTCATCCAGTCCTACAACAAGCTTCTGGAAGAACTGGATGATCTCATAAACCTCACAAAACAGGGTGTCAAGATTTCGGAACAGGTACTACAGACGGGGATAGAACCTGAAAATCTTGAGAAGCTGAACCAAATAGATCAGGCCATTTTAAACAGGGAAAGCCGAGAGATGGCAGGGTTTATCCTGGCACCGATCCTCGAGGATCTGTTTACGGGTTCTAATCAGGAACTTTCTAAAGAAAAAATACTCAGCCGATCCCTCGATCTTTATACCCGCTTAAACGCCAGCTTATCTTTTCACAAGGACATGATTCTCACCATTGATTTTGGAGAAAAGACCTAAGTCAGATTCCTTTGTTTGCTCTCTGAATTTCCAAGGCAGACAGTTCTGTTAAAGAGGATATGCATTTCTCTGTTGGAACCCTCCAGGCTCTCCTCATTCTCAGCTTATCCTTCTCTTGCCAAAAATCCCCAGACAAACAGACCTATACAGATTATGCCAAAGCCATGCAGTCTTATTACAACGGAGCATTGTCTGAAGCAGAAGCCGTATTTAGCAAGATCTATTCTGATTATCCAGATTTTCATGAAAATACGAGAAGTTACGCCAACTGTCTGTTTTATAATGGGAATGATCAGAAGGCCGTTGAACTGTGGAAGAAGCTGGAGAAAGAAGATGAGATGGACATTGACAGTATGAAGTGTATGGCATCTTACTTCATCCATAATGGACGCACAGCGGATGCTATCCCACTTTTGGATACCGCACTTGCCCTATCATCTCACGATCCTATGCTGCTCTATCAGATGGCACAGTGCCGATTCTTAGAAGACGATGTCCAGCAGGGATACTCCCTTCTTCTTTCTGCAGTGGCTGAAATGGAAAGACAGGTGGTGATACCTCTTGAACTGGCAAGAATCTATTCTAGTTTTGGTTTCAACGAAGAGGCGACCAGGCTTGTTCAGCGTTATTCCCAATATCTTGATGAAGATCATCCCCTCAAACCAGCCCTGAAACACTTAAAAGCAACAATGGAAAATACCAACCCCTGAAAAAGGGTATAAAAAACCCGTCCTCGGGGACGGGTGTAGTAGCAGCATAAACAGAGTTATTTGACCACAAATCTGAAAAATCGTTTCTTTCCGGCCTTCAGGATCACTTCTTTTTCTCCATCTTCTTCCACGATGAAGGAAGAGTTGATCAGAGTATCTACATCGCTTACTTTTTCACCATTGACGGCCGCGCCATTCTGACTGACCAGACGCCGGGCTTCACTCTTGGAACTACTGAGTCCGGAAGTGACATATAGATCAAGGATGTTGATGCCCTGTTCGAGTTCTGAGGCAGATATATCGGCGGTGGGCATTCCCGATTTATCCTGAGATTTACCTGCGCTGAAGGCCGCCCTTGCCCCCTCTAAAGCCTTAGTGGCCTCTTCCTCGCCATGAATAATTTTTGTCAATTCAAAGGCTAGGATTTCCTTGGCTTCATTTATTTTCTGATCCTTGTAAGATCCTAAGCGCTTACACTCATCTACAGGAAGAAAAGTAAACAGAAGTAGGAATTTTTCAACATCTGCATCGGCTACATTCCTCCAATACTGGAAAAAGTCATAAATAGAGGTCATTTCGGGATCCAGAAAAAGAGCACCTTTTTCAGTTTTACCCATTTTTTTGCCATCTGAACGGGTAACCAGAGGAAAGGTCAGTCCAAGAGCTTCACCACCTTCCATGCGGCGGATGAGCTCCATACCGGCTACGATATTTCCCCATTGGTCATCCCCTCCAATCTGGAGGATACAGTTCTCTCTGCGGTAGAGTTCCAGAAAGTCATAGGATTGCAGGAGTTGATAATTAAACTCAATAAAAGAAAGCCCCTTTTCCAGTCTCTTTTTATAGGCTTCAAAGGTCAGCATTCTATTGACTGAAAAATGACGGCCAATATCTCGAAGAAAATCGATATAGTTCAAAGAAGATAACCAGTCTGCATTGTCTACCAGCTTGGAGGAACCATCATCAAACTTAATAAACTGGGCTATCTGCTTCTTCAGTTTCTCTGCATTATCCTTGATCTGATCAATGGTAAGCATTTTACGCATATCGGTTTTACCCGACGGATCTCCGATCCTAGCGGTGCCTCCCCCTACGAGGATAATGGGGTTATGTCCTGCTTCTTGAAGATGATGCATAGCAAAGAGAGGAATGGTATGACCGATATGCATAGATGGCCCCGTAGGATCCACCCCCACATAAATTTTAACCGGTCCCTCATCCAGTTTTTTATTCAGTAAATCCTCGTCTGTACATTGCTTGAAAAAGCCTCTCTCTTTTAGAGTGGCAAGTGCTTGATTCATATTAAACTCTCTTGTATTTCTTCATTTCGTCTTTGAGGCGTGCAGCCAGACCTTCTCTGGGGACACGAATCTGCTCCATTGAATCACGGAAGCGGATAGTCACATCATGATTGTCCTTGCTGTCATAATCCACGGTTATGCAGAAAGGTGTACCAACTTCATCCTGACGTCGATAACGACGGCCGATCGCACCTGACTGATCGTAGAAAGTATTGAATTCCAAATTCAATTCTTTCTGAATGTCTTTGGCAAGATCGGCGAGTCCGTCCTTTTTCACAAGGGGGAGTACAGCAGCCTTAATAGGCGCCACATTAGGATGCAGGTGTAGAACGGTTCTGACATCGGGTTTTCCCTGTTTATCTTCTCCGATAGTTTCTTCATGGTAGGCATCCATGAGGCAAACCAGAACGGATCTGGTGAGTCCAGCTGAGGTTTCAATAACGTAGGGAATGTAGCGTTCGTTTGTTTGTGGATCTAAATAATTGATCTCTTTTCCACAATACTCTCCATGACGTCCCAGGTCAAAGTCTGTTCTATTATGGATACCTTCCTGCTCTTCCCATCCAAAGGGATAGTGATATTCCACATCATAGGCGTCCTTGGCATAGTGAGCTAATTCATCGGGACCATGCTGATGAAAATGAAGATTCTCTGGGAGAACTCCCAGCTGATTCACATAATAATTCATCCTCTGTTCTTTCCAGTATTCAAACCATTTGTCATCCGTACCGGGTTTTACAAAGAACTGCATCTCCATCTGTTCGAACTCACAGGTTCTGAATATGAAATTCTTCGTGGTTATTTCATTTCTAAAGGCTTTTCCAATCTGGGCGATACCAAAGGGTATCTGCACACGGCTGGTATCTACAACATTCTTAAAGTTCACAAAGATACCCTGAGCTGTTTCAGGTCGTAAATAGACTATAGATCCAGAATCAGCAACGGGTCCCAAATGAGTACTGAACATAAGGTTGAACTGACGAGGTTCTGTCAGTTCTCCCCCACATTCGGGACATTTTTTACTGGCAATGACTTCGGCAGACAGTTTATCCTCACGAAATCGTGTTTTACACTGCTTACAGTCCACAAGGGGGTCTGAGAAATTCTCGACATGCCCGGAGGCTTCCCATGTTTTAGGGTGCATCATGATTGCGGCATCCAGCCCAACAATATTATCCTGAAGCCGTGTCATTTCACGCCACCAGATTTCCTGTATATTTTTTTTCAATTCCACACCCAGCGGACCATAATCCCAAGTAGCAGACAATCCCCCGTAAATTTCGCTGGAGGGATATACAAAACCTCTTCTTTTAGCAAGAGAGACAATTTTCTCCATAGATGCGCCGTACTTGTTACTGAGCTGATTAGATTTCTTTTCCTTGGCCATGATTAATTTCCTTATCTTGGTGGTATTTAACAGACCCGAATATCGGGTCTGATGTTATTACTGAACTGTCCCGAGGGCCCTGGTGATTTGCTCTTTTAGAGCCTTTATTCTTTGAATCGCTTTTTCCACACCAAGGAGTCCTATAGACTCAAACAGGGGAGGAGAAATTTTACTGCCAGTGACGGCTACACGGACGGGCTGCATGATCTGACCCATCTTCAACCCCATTTCCTGAGATTTATTATAAAAAGCCTGTTCATTTTCTTCCTGAGTTCTGCTCTCAAAGCCTTCAAGAAGCTCTGAGGCTGCATCGAGAATTGCAGGAATCTGAGACAGTTCTATTTTTTTGGGCAACGCATCATCAATGTTATAACCATCTATGTCCCTAAAGAGGAATCTGACCGTTTCTGACACATCGGTTGTAAACTTCAATCTCTCCTGAGCCAGGGGTAATACGCCTTCTAAAATAGCTGTTTCTTCAGCAGTCATGGGATCGGAAACAACCTGATCCTTCTGGAGTATGGGAATCAGCAGTTCAAGAAGAGATTCTTTGCTTCTTTTACGGATGTACTGCCCGTTGAACCACTCCAGTTTTTTATAATCAAAAACGGCGGGAGCCTTTTTGATTCTCTCCATGGAAAAAAGCTTCTCGAGGTCTTCCTTCGTAAAAAATTCTCTTGAATCATCAAAAGACCAACCCAGCAGAGAGATATAGTTGATGATGGCTTCTGGGAGATACCCACCATTCCTAAAGTCTACTAGAGATGTAGAACCATGGCGTTTTGACAATTTAGATCCATCTTTTCCCATGACAAGTGGAAGGTGACAGTATTTGGGAGCTGTCCACCCGAACGCCTCATACAGAATGATATGCAGCGGACCGGAAGGTATCCATTCCTGCGCTCTCATGATATGAGTAATTTCCATCAGATGGTCGTCGATCACATTAGCCAGATGATATGTTGGAAAACCATCTGTCTTTACGATGACAGGATCCGGACTGACGTCGCTGTTTTTCCTGGTAATATCCCCCATGACTTCATCATGAAATGTAGTTTTACCTTCCAGAGGAACCTTCAAGCGGATAACACAGGATTCACCGGCTTCTTTGCGGGCCAGTGCTTCGGCAGGATCAATATCCCGGCAGTGTCTATCATAACCCTGATTACTGGATTTATTCTTTTTCTGCTCTTCTCTCACGGCATCAAGACGCTCGGCACTGCAAAAACAGTAGTAAGCCTTCCCATTGTCCAAGAGCTTCTGAGCATATTCCTGGTAGAGATTATAACGTTCAGATTGTTGATAGGGGCCGAAATCACCCTTACCTGGTCCTTCATCCCAGGGAATATTCAACCAGTTAAGAGTATCATAAAGATCCTTAAGGGCATCTTCATTGTATCGTTCCCTATCTGTATCTTCGATTCGAAGTATAAAAGAGCCACCATTGGCTTTGGCAAAAAAGTAATTGAAAAGCGCCGTTCTAACTCCACCGATGTGCTGTAAACCGGTGGGTGACGGAGCATAGCGAACACGCACTGACATGGTCATTTCCTTAGCCTTAAAGATGGACTTATTATACTCACCGGTCAGGAGTGAGTAAACCACCAGAAGGGTTGGTTAAAAAAAAGCCTGTTCAAAGAACAGGCATTCTGAAAATGGATGATAATGAATCTATCTTGCAGCACTGGGAGCTGGATTCTGATTCAACAAATTGTCAACTTCACTCTGGATTGACTGAGATTTCTGAATGGATTCATCCATTCCGGCACCCTCATCCTGAGTGTAGGTAATGCTGGAATTTAAATGGGCGATGCGGGTATTGTTCTTCTTTGTTTGAAGGATATTTCTATTGATATAACGGATGTTTTTTTCAACAGTTGCTTCATGCTGTTCAATGAGCTCGTCTAATTCCTGACTCTTCTGCTCTAGTGCATATCTCTGAGACCTATTGGTTACAATCTGGGCATTCAATCTTGATCGCATATCCGCATCGTTCACATTCTGCATAATGGCATACAATTCTCCAGCCTGACTGCTAATTTTTCCTAGTGTCACGAAAATATCTCGTTTTAAACCTTCCATTGCATCAATTTCATCACGGAGAACCATATTCTCTGATTCATATTGACTATTTTCATCGACCATTGCTTCATTGGCTGCGGTCAATTCATCGATTTCTGCTTGGGCAGTAGGAATATCTACGGCTTCTGGTGGTATCTGGGCAAAAACTGTACCTGTTGTAATAATCAGAGCCATAAAAGTCAAAAAAAGTTTGCGCATAGGGATGCTCCTGGTAGCATAAGTAGTATTTAATTTTACTGATGGAGTATATCTAAGTGAATCAAATCTTTCAAGATTAAAAAATTAATTCACTCGCTGTACATAAGTTTCAAAAAAGGATTCCAGTCTGGTTGCCACAAGGGACAAGGCCTCCAGTTCCGGAAGAAAAACCATTCTAAAATGATCCGGTTCCTTCCAATTAAAACCGGTTCCCTGAACAAGGAGTGTCCTTGTTTCGGTCAAGATGTCATAGATCAACTTCTGGTCATTACTGATGTTGAATTTCTTAACATCGACTTTTGGAAACATATACAAGGCACCCTTAGGCTTCACACAGCTAATTCCGGGAATTGAAACGAGTTTTTCATAGAAAAAATCTCGCTGACTCCTGAGACGACCTCCCGGAGCAACCAAGTCCTTGATACTTTGATAGCCTCCCAGAGCGGTCTGAATTCCCAGTTGTGCCGGAACATTACTGCACAACCTCATATTGGAAAGAATATCCAAACCTTCTATGTAATCGGATGCCATCTTCTTATTTCCGCTTAGAATCATCCATCCGGCTCTAAACCCGGCAGCCCGGTATGACTTACTCAGTCCATTAAAGGTGACAATCAGTACATCATCGGCCAGGGAGCCCATGGGTATGTGAATGGCGTCATCATAGAGAATTTTATCATAGATTTCATCCGAAAAAATAATGAGATTATGCTCTCTGGCTAACTCAATGATAGATTCAAGGATTTCTTTGGGATAAACACTCCCTGTGGGATTGTTAGGATTTATAACAACAATGCCTTTTGTATTCTCATTTATTTTACTCTTAATATCATCCAGATCGGGATACCAGTCAGACTCTTCATCACAGAAATAATGAACAGCTTTACCACCGGCCAATACTGAAGAGGCAGTCCACAAGGGATAGTCAGGCATAGGTATCAGGATTTCGTCTCCATTATTAAGAAGCCCCTGCATGGCTATGGAGATGAGTTCGCTGACACCATTACCCAGATATATATCGTCTGTGTCAACTCCCTGGATTCCTAAACGCTGACATTCATGCATGACCGCTTTTCTAGCGGAAAAAACACCCTTGGAATCGGAATATCCCTGAGCGTCCAGAAGATTTAATATGATATCATGGCGGATCTCATCAGGAGCATCAAAACCAAAAACTCCCGGATTTCCTGTATTCAGTTTAAGGATTCTATAGCCCTCTTCTTCCAGCCTCATGGCCTCTTTTAAAACGGGTCCACGAATATCGTAACAGACATTATCCAACTTCTTAGATTTCCTAATGACCATTGTTTATTTCCTCTACATTATTTTCAGAAACTGTATCGTACAACCAGTTCTGACTGTCGTCCAGTACGCTGGAGAGAAGTAGAACCACAATATTTTTATTTTTACTTTTTAATACATCTTTCTCAAGGCTCTGCCTATCGGGATATTGTTCTATGAAGGATCTTTTATTCTGAACCAGAGCTTCATCTTGAGCTTTGCCTGATATTGTGGATAAAAGATAAAGAGAAAGGAGTCTTAGTATGGAGTCCTTTGTCTGAGCAGAAAGGGAAGACAGATATGTTTTTGCTTCATCCAGTTTCTGATCTGCCAGAAGAAGAAAAGAATAACACCACTCCAGCCATGGCAAATCTTTGGCGGAACTCTGGGCAATACAGTCCTTGAAATATATTTTCCCCTCCTCCTTGTTCTGGTTCAGCAAATAAGGAATCCCAAGCATGGCACCATAGCGGCTCAGTAAACTCGGTTTCTTCTCACTAACCTCTTTTTCAAGACGAATAATTTTATCCAGATTAGAAATTGTGAGGGATGTATTGACCATCATTCTGATATTTCGGGAGCTGAGTCGCTTTTTCTCATATATTTCTGTCTCAAGATAAGAGGTCAATCCCGGCCAATCTTCTTTTTCCAAGAGTGAAAACATTTTCCAGTTGATCATGAAATAGGCATCAAGTACCGATATAAAGATTAAAAACAAAAGAGCAAGGAACCAATTTTCTCCCCAGAATATGCGTGTATATTCGGCACCGAGAACAAATAAGGGCATTAAAGCTATGAAAAGAAAGGAAAACAGGATGATTCCGTTAAACAGGAAAAAAATGGTTTTAAATTTCATCAATGTTGCTCCTATAATAAAAAATAGTGTAAATTATATACATAATGGGGTCAACTAAGTTGGAAAATGAGCAAAAGGTGAATAATATAGAAATTAAGAGTCTCAAACCAGGTATGTATTTTGAGTCACCTGTTTACCTGGACAAGGGTTATGTCCTTTTGACTCCGGAAACTCCCGTCTCCGAAATGCTTATAAAGAATCTGAATACATGGGGTTTTACAACTCTCTTCAGCGAAGGTTCTCCCATTGGTAGAGAGACACCCACACAAAGCGGCCCTTCTTCCAATATTCAGACAGCCACACTAGATCAGAACATTAAAGAAAAAGAAGGCCTCAACAGGGCCAGAAACTTCTTTATGCAGATGTTTCATTTTACAGAAAAAATTCACACGAGATTCAAAGAAGACAGCATCCTGAATCTCAATGCCATGACAGAAGAAATTAAAAAAGCGATCACAATGATCAGAGAAGATGATAAATATGTCCTTCGTTTTCAGGAGATTGTTCCTCCCGAAGGGAGTGAATACATGATCAGCCACTCTGTCAAAACAACCATTTTAGCTCTGTCCATCGGAGACAGGCTGAAAATGCCCAATCATAAACTAATTGAACTTGGTATCGCGTCACTTCTCCACGAAGTGGGAATGCTTCAGATTCCCAATAAGATATACGACAAGAAAGGGGCTCTTTCCGCGGATGAACAAAAAGTCATTAAAGCCCATACCCTGCTGGGATTCAGAGCATTAAGAGAATTTTCTCTCCCCAGAGATATTCTCCTGGGAATACTTGAACACCATGAAAGGAATGACGGCTCCGGATATCCACAGGGACTCTCAACAGCCCGTATTTCTCAATTTGGTAAAATCATTGCCGTAGCCTGCTCTTATGATGCCCAGATCTCCAACAGGCCATTTAGATCTGGAAGAGATGCCCATACCAGTCTGACCGGAATGTTGAGGGAAATGCGCTCTCATTACGATGAAGAAGTCATGAAGGCTCTCTTAGGAATTCTGTCCATCTACCCTCTAGGAAGCTATATAACCCTTGTAAATGGGTATACAGGCATTGTCACAGAAACGAACGATAAAGATTTCCGCTACCCCACAGTGAAGATTCTGCTGGATAAGAATAGAAATATTCTTAAGGATCAGCCTTCTATTAAAACGAGTGAGGGAGGAGAAATGAAGATTGTTTCTGTTTTGAATAATTCTGAAATTCAAAAAATCAAGGCCCTCATACAAACTCAAGGATGATTGTCCTTGACACAGATATGCCTGCCCTTTATTTTTGTGGCATTCCCTTTCATACAGGAATGGAAATAACCTGGATTAAGTGAGTGAACCATGTCCCGAATAATTAAAAAAACTCTAAACAAATACTTTTTGATGTCTTCGGATAATCCCGAAAAAGAGGAATTGTCTCAGTTTTTAAAGAAGAATATATATTCCCCTGTCATTCTGACAAAATGCGACTTTCTCCCTCCGGACAATCCGCTGAAAAAAGAAGCAATAATTTTATCAGATGCTTTTGAAGCTCTTACGAATGGTATGCACAATGATGAGTTACTGAATGATCTTTCATTGATTCCTCCCACTTCATTGCTGGCTCCCTGGAAGACTTTTATATTAGCCGTGGATGCTTTCTATAGAAACGAAGAAGACCTTTGCCTGGATTTAGTAAAATCCATTGAAGCAGAATCTGCTCCTTCCGCCTTTAAACCACTCTTTCTTAATATTATGAAGAAGCGGACAATACCCGATGAGTGGAGCAAATTGGCAGCTGCTATTCTTGAGAACAATCGCGAACTTAGTGATTCTCTTAACCTGATCAAAGATTCTTCTGAGATCGAAGATGTTCTTCTCGATACGGCTGAAATGGTTATAAAAATTATCAGCCGTGAGGATAGCGAAACGGCGCTGAAGATTATGATCTGGTGTTTGGAGCATCTTCAGGAAAGCGAAATGCTTTCAGATAAGGCCCTTACTAAGGTTAAAAAGCTGTTTGGGGATCAGGAAGGGTACAGACTGGCTGCACTCACATCATTGAGCTTTGATCCTGATAGAAGCCTTGTTTACTGGCTTCATTCCCTGATAGCCTATCTTGAACAAAGAAATACCAAGATAAGTTTTGTAAAGGCCTATCTAAATATCATCAGTGATACGGCCGAATCGGTTAAACTTGAATTTGAGCTAACCGATGAATACATCATGCTCCTGACAAGCCTTATTTCCGAGCTATCTGTAAACCTCTACCATATATATCCGGAAATTCAGGGTACATCTGTTTTGAGCAATGATCCATTTCAGGATATATTTCTGTTAGCTGGAAAGAATTCAGCTCCCCTGCATCCAAGAAAAACAAGGGATTCCGTGAAGAGTGCAATTCAATTGGAATTGTTTGCAATTTAAGAGGAAAAAACATGAACACATTTGATTATTTAAATAGTACCATGGACCCCTGGAAAGTCCTGGGGCTTTCCCGCGATGCGGATAACACAGAGATTGAGAAGGCCTGGCAACATTTATCCGGGAGTAGACACAAGGACGACAAAATCAATCAGGCCTATAGAATGATTGCAAGCGAAGAGGCTCGTGCTCAATGGAAATTGCTTTACCCAGGAAGACAGGAAACCCTGGAGGGTATCCTAGAGAACATGCCACTACGCCCCCAATACACCGGTCCGGGACTCTGGTATCAATCCCTTAAAGACGTTATTGAAAAAGAAGAAGTCTGATGAATCATCCAAGGAGATTTCAATCATGAGCGATCCCTTACTGACCCTTGAAGAGACCACACAACTCCTGAACCATGGTGTGGATGTTGAATTATCATTATCCATACTAGACGGATACAATAAAGGACAGACTGGAAGGTCGGAAAAGGTAATCCCCGAGGGAGTTCCAGAGATTGATGGAAAGAGAATCTTGGACCTCAGCGGTGCCAAATCTTTTCACTTTAGTGAGGAAGAACTCAGGAAATTTACCAAATCTTATCCCGATGCGGCATCATATCTAAATCCAGAGGAAGGAAGGATCTCTCGTTCTGAATTGATAAAGGCAGGAACAGCCCTCCTTCCTGTCTTCGCCTATGGATTTTTAAACGGCGGTTCTGCCACATCCTATGGAGATATAAAAAAGAATAGTGGTTTTAGTCCAAAACTATTTGATCTTTATGAAGATGAATTTACAAAATTAGCCGCTCAATCCAAGGGAAGACCAAAGGGTGTCACTCCTGGCTTCCTTCAGCCCGTCGGCCTTCCAGGGCCCTCCTATATGGAACTAAAGCTCCGATCACTCCTGCTTTTAAACAAATCCTACAAAGGTCTGACCGGCAAAGATGAGCTAAAAGGCATACCCTTCTTTCAGATGACAAGTGTTTCAAATGACAGTGAAGTACAGGGAGCTCTGAAGACTTACAAACAAAGTCCCTGGCTTAAGAGTCTGGCGAAATCCCTGGACATACCGCCTTACGATGCTTACTCTGCCAAACAGCCCCTCATAACAGCGTACAGTCACAGTTCTCAAGGTGATCCAAAGGAGATATTTCGTTCTTCAAACAAGGATTTCCCATTCATTTGCCTTCCGGGAGGTCATGGCCAGTGTTTCCGGGTTCTCAAGAAAACCTGGCAGCACCTCTATGACAAGGGTATCCGATTCATCTCACTGGGGAACATTGATAACCTGGGCTATACACTAGACCCCCTTGAATTGGCCATTCTCGCAATCAAAGACGCCCCTGCAGGATTTGATGAATCTTATAAGACTGCTGTAGATATCAAAGGTGGAATCCTCGTAGATGCCGGCAAAGGCAGACTGAATTGCGTTGATCTTGGAGTGGGAATCAGTCATGAAGAGGCCGCAGCCCTTGAATCTTCAGGGAAAAAAATATTGTTCAATTGCGGAACAGGATTGTTTAACCTCGAGTGGCTTCTAAAAAATATTGATGCCATCATAGAAGGACTTCCTTTACGCTTTAGTGATCAAAACAAGGATATAGGCTTATACTCCCAGGCAGAACAGGTCACATGGGAAGTCATGGGGATGATTAAAGACCCAATAATTTTTGCCGTAGACAAGTATCAGAGGTTTCTGGCTGCTAAAATTCTTCTTGAAAACATGATGACATCCGGACTCAAACTCAATGCCCCCGGATTTCCTGATGATCAAGAAGCATTGCTTGCTACTGCTCAAAAACTCAATGGAGGATTGAAAAATCTTCTATCAACCGTATATGCTCTTGTCTTAGAAGACAATTTGTGGCGGCCTGAAGAAAAGAAATGATAAGTAAGGATAATAATATGAGTGAATGCCCTCTGGATTTTGAAAAAACAAAAGGTCTGATCCCTGTGATAGTACAGGATTTTGAAAGCAAAGAAATCCTAATGCAGGCCTACCTGAATAAAGAAGCCTGGGAAGAATCTATTCGGACCTCCAGAGGAGTCTACTTCTCACGTAGCAGACAGAAACTCTGGCGGAAAGGCGAATCCTCCGGGAACTATCAGATTCTAAAAGAAGTTCGCATTGATTGTGACAATGACTCTGTATTATTTGTTGTAGAACAGATTGGCGGTGCAGCCTGTCACACCGGGCACAAGAGTTGTTACTACAGGCGTTGGGAAGATGGGATACTGGTAGAAACGGATAAAGCACTCTTTAATCCAGAAGAAGTATATGGACCAGGACATTGATAAAACCTGCCGTGCCTACAAAGACATACTGAACAAAGCCTCGCAGAAATACAGGGAAAATAAGGTATATTTCAAGAAACTCAAAAAAGTGAAACAGGGAAAGGTAGATACCCTCCTCCGCCGTTTTCATGTGGAAGTGTTTGATGAAATTGACTGTCTGAAATGTAGTAATTGCTGCAGGAGCACCGGACCCCTGCTAAGGGAGAGAGACATCACAAGGTTGTCCCGAGGCCTTAAAATGAAACCCGGCAGTTTTACTGAAAGTTATCTAAAAATAGATGAAGAGGGAGACTATGTGTTCCAGACCATGCCCTGCCCCTTCATACAGGAAGACAATCTCTGCCTTTTCTATTCAGATAGACCGGGTGCCTGCCGGGATTTCCCACACACAAACAGCATCTCTTTTAAAAAATATACGCGTCAGATGCTTGAAAATACAAAAATCTGCCCGGCTGTCTTTTTAATCTTCGAAAAAATGAAATTAGAAATACCACTATGATCGGCTCTTCTCCGGAACATTTCTATTCCTGCTGACTCCGACGGACTCTTTTATAGGGATTGATACGGTCAAATGTTCCATAGGAATTGCTTTCCTGTCCACCAGGATGGTAGACTCTCAACTCAAAGTGAAGATGGGGTCCGGTAGACTTGCCGGTATTGCCGATTTTACCAATAAAATCACCCGCATCAAGGGATGCTCCCTCAGACAAATGACTTTCATCCTCCATATGAGCATAATAACTGGTCCAGAACTGAGCTTGAGGAAAAAGTTTTTGAACTTCAGGCATCAGTTCATGCCGGACCTCAGCGTGCCAGCCATAGACCCAGTCAAACCCTTTTTCCTGCATAATTCCAGGATACACAGCCTGAGCATAACCAGGCTGGCTGGCGTCTCTGATAATATCATTGCCTTCAGAGACTTTTATGATGTTATCCAGATTGATGATGTCCACGGCTAAATGAGGCTTAACACCCCCGGATCCGAGAGGAGACAAACGTCGTTCTATAAATCCACTAGAAATCATAAAATCACTGTCATCATTATCCGGAAATCCCGTATTCACAGGTAGAATTAGACCGGGAAATACGGAGGAATAGTGGTCCATAGAGAGTCGATTGCTTCTATCAGTGGCCATCAAAGTTTCGGCCTGATCGTTATTTTCAGGGAGCCTCGACATCTGAAAAACCATTTCACCATAGGTCTCGGATTCTTCGATCCTATCAGCCAGGTACTCATAGGCTTTAGCTCTGGAACTGCTGGATCTTGGAAATCGGGAAGCCAGCCAACGCAGGTTCATTGAAGTCTGCTTTTTATTGAATTCAAAGGCCTCTTTTTCTTGAAACACCACATCCTTGAGACTATAAAGCTCCTCATTGATACGGTTCATTTCGGTACTAAGTACATCGATGGTCTCATTATTGGACTGAGAAGTGGTTGTGATGACATCATTGAGGGTCAAAACTGTTTTCAACATTCGCCCATACTGCATTGTTGATATAAACAGAGATAAAAAGAGTACGGCCATGACCAGTCCTGCTGCTGCGAGTGTAAAAACCCTGGCAGATTTGCTCTTTAACAGACCCGCTGCATCATGGACGTGTGACCCCCTGGGTGAAACAGGAACATCAAAACGGGATGTTTTTTTGTCCCGGATGCCTTCAAGACGCTCCATCAAATCCAAAAGTTCTATGGTCACCAGCTCCTTATCCAGGGCGGCACCGTTCTTTCCAGCATCCTTGAGTTTCCAGGCTTCCCTGTGATGAAACAGCCAATGACGGTGAGTCATCCTATTGCACTTGATGGCCAGCACCTGTTCATCCAGGATGAGAGTATTGTCATTGATATGGGAAAGAGAAAGGGAATATGTGCAGGACTCGCCGTTTATGAGAGTTTGATCATCTTTACGGATGAGACAGTTGCTGCGATCATGCAGAAACTCTAGAGCTAAATGACAAATTCGATTTGTGATTGTTATAGCTTTTGCATCTCTTTCAAAAATACTCATGATCCCCTGTTCCTTGGTTATTGCGGAAAGAAGGATATATTTTTTTTTCAAATTCCATCAAGAAGAAAAGTACTGAAATTCAAATATTTCTTGTTAAAATATAAAATTAATACAACAAAATCCAAAAAGAGAAAGCTCTCCTTTTGGATTTTCACAGCTTATTTGTCTAGAACCTTATAGGCAGAATCCAGAATCTTGGCAGTTGTTTCAAAAGAGATGCAGGCATCGGTTATAGAAACACCATAGGATAATTGACTCTTGTCTTCGGGAATGCATTGTTTTCCTTCATGAATGTTACTTTCCAGCATAAAACCGACGATTGAATCCCGGCCCTTGCTTCTCTGATCCATGATGGAGTTCATGACCCTTTCCTGGCGGAAATATTTTTTACCCGAATTCTCATGACTGCAGTCAATCATCACAACCGGAAGCAGACCTTCCTTGATTAATAGCTCCTCCGTATCTTCGATGATCTCTTCATAGTAATTAGGTCCCCGTTTGCCCCCCCGGAGAATAGGATGACCTGTCTTATTTCCTTCTGTACTCAGAACACATGTCTGCCCTTTCCCGTCAATGCCGATAAAACTATGAGGATGATGTGCTGAATGAATCCCGTTGATGGCAACGTCCATGCTGCCATCTGTTCCGTTTTTAAAACCGACGGGCATGGATAACCCACTGGTTAGTTCCCGGTGTGTTTGGGATTCGGTTGTTCTGGCACCTATGGCAGCCCACGAAATCAGATCGGATATATACTGGGGTACAATGGGGTCGAGGATCTCAGACCCCGTTGGCAATCCAAGATTGTTAATTTCTAGGAGAAGCTTTCTCGCTTGTCTAAGCCCCTTTTCCAGCTTATAGCTGTCATCCATATCCGGATCGAGTATCAACCCTCTCCATCCAAGAGCCGTTCGGGGTTTTTCAAAATAGACCCGCATGATAATGCATAGCCGGTCTTTGTACCGCTCTCTCAATTCCGCAAGTCTTTGAGCATAATCCAGGGCAGCAACCGTATCATGGATGGAACACGGCCCGACAATGGCCAGCATCCTATCATCTTTTTTTTCCAGGATATTGCGAACCTCATTGCGATGGGTAAGAATTTGCTTTGTAAGAGCCTCACTAATAGGATATTCTTCTTTTAGGTCATCTGGTGTAATGAGAGGCACGATGGACCGTATATTAGCATTATTTAGTTTTTCCATATCTGAATCTCCATATTTTCAGACTCTTCTCAGTAGGGAAAAGTATTGTTTTTTTCTTGTTTCTATGGTGGTAAAATTAAAAATGATCTAAATTATCAAAAAATGCAAGGCATGGACGAGGTTTTCATTGAAACGGATTTTTTCAATTATAACTTTTTCAGTTTTATTCATGATCTCCTGCCGGACGAATCAAATCATGGACGAAAAAGCTCTTTTATCTACTCCCGACAGGCAATTAAATAGTCAAAGTCAGTCTCAAAATACGAAAGAAGACTTCAACGATGCCTATTTAAAAAAAATAGGTCTTTACAGCGCCTTATCCCAGTCCGCAAAAGACTCACTCATTGATTCCTATTTACTCTCAATGACGGATTCCGAGAAAATCGGACAGTTGTTTATACTGGCAATAAGACATACAGACTACGGGAAGCCCGCATTAAAAGTTGATGAAACCATCAAAACTTTCATGTCAAAATATAAACCTGGTGGCATTATCCTTTTTTCTCTCAACTTTAAGAATCCGGAACAAACCAAAGAATTGATCAGCCAACTTCAATCCATTAGTCCCTATCCACTTTTTATCACAACCGATGAAGAGGGCGGAAAAGTGAGCCGTCTGGGCAAATCCGCTTATATGAATGTCCTCTATCTCCCCCCTGCCGGCGAAATTGGTGATACGCTGAATACGGATTTGGCTGAAGTCGCAGCTGAATATCTTGGCTTGGATATGAAAGAACTGGGATTTAATATGAATATGGCACCCGTTGCCGATGTGGCCGATGCAGACCCGATGAATCCCATTGGTAGCAGATCTTTCAGCTCCGATCCTGAAACGGCAGGGTCCATGACTGCTGCGGCCGTAAGAGGATATAAGAAGGCTGGAATATCTCCGGTTCTCAAACATTTTCCGGGACACGGTAATGTAGGCGGAGACAGTCACAACGGCGCCGTGGCTTCCCTTAGTTCCAGAGAGGATTTTTATAACATAGATTTTATTCCTTTTATAAAAGGCATTGAGGCTGGTACTGATTTCATAATGATGGGTCATATGGCAGCACCAGCTTTGACTGGCACGAATGAACCGGCATCTCTTTCAAGGCAAATCCAAACGGTCATACTCAGAGAAGAATTTAGATATGAAGGACTGATCATCACCGACGCCATGGACATGGGAGCCATAAAAAACAGTTTTGCACCGGGAGAAGCAGCCTTGAAAGCCTTTTTAGCAGGATCAGACATGATTTTAATGCCTGAGAATATCCCCGAGGCACAACAAACATTGCTAAAAGCCCTTTCAGATGGCCTATACACACAAGAAAGACTCGATGAATCCCTTAGAAGAATACTGAAAATCAAACTGAATAATGGTTTGTTTGATAAAACGGTTCAATCACTGACAGATTCTCAAAATATGAATAAATCTGATAGGCATACTCTCATTACCAATCGGTTAAATACACAATAAATATCGAAAACAAGCATACTCAATAAAATATAGAGTCAAAATTAACACAATTATTAACAAAAAATGGAGTTTAACATATATTGACCTCTCAAATATAATAATCTATTATGAAATTGTTCAATTTATTCAGGAGGCACCATGAACAAAAAGCAATGTACTGCCGCCGCCAAGTTAATAGATATTTTAAAAAACCAGGGAGTAGAATGTATGTTCGGTCTCCCCGGAGGGAATGCAATCCCTATATTTGATGCTTTGGCACAGTCCGATATGAAACTGGTACTAACAAGACATGAACAGGGAGCCACACATATGGCTGATGGGTATGCCCGATCTTCGGGAAAACCGGGTGTGGTTCTTGTAACATCCGGACCTGGGGCTACAAACACACTGACCGGAGTTATGACAGCCATGATGGATTCGGTACCCATGGTCGTTCTGTGTGGACAGCAGCTAACGAGTAACCTTGGATTGGATACATTTCAGGAGGCCGATGTCTCAGGTATTCCTATCCCATAGTCAAGCACTCTTTCCTGGTTAAGGACCCCAAAGAATTACCCTCTGTTATCAATCAGGCCTTCCATATAGCCAATACAGGACGCCCCGGACCGGTCATAGTAGACCTGCCTAAAGACGTCACAAGCGCACTCATAGATGTAGATACCTCTGGTGAATTCACCCTTCCGGGATATTCAATCAGAAAAGAAGGTAGTCTTGAATCTATAAAAGAAGCAGCCTCAATGATTTCATCAGCGGAAAAGCCGATTCTCATGGTTGGTCATGGGGCGGTTATCTCCGGTGCTACACAGGAAATCAAGGCCATAGTTGAAAAGATGCAGATTCCTGTGATCAACACCCTCCTTGGAAAGGGATGCTTTCCCGAGAGTCATGATTTGAATCTGGGTATGCCTGGAATGCACGGTACGGCCTATGCCAACATGGCCCTTTGTGACTGTGATTTGATTGTTTCCATAGGAGCCAGATGGGATGACCGGATAGCCGGTTCTCCCAGCGACTTCCAACCTCAGGCAAAGAAAATTCATATTGATATCGATCCAGTGGAAATCAATAAGACCGTCCAGGTAGACTGTTCCATCATTGGTGATGCTAAATCGGTTTTAAACTCACTGTACGGATTTCTGGAAAAGGGCAACACACAACGGTGGGTAAAACAAATTCGCCGTTTAAAACGGGAATATCCTTTAAAGTATAAGAAAGAAGGAAAACTGAGAGCTCAGCATGTAATTGAAGAGATGTCCAGGCTGACAGAAGGTAATGCCATTGTTACCACAGATGTGGGACAACATCAGATGTGGGCTGCACAATTTTTCAAGACAGAACATACCCGCCATTTCCTATCTTCCGGCGGAGCCGGAACCATGGGGTTTGGATTCCCAGCGGCCATTGGCGCTCAAATGGCCAATCCCGGTAAAATCGTTGTAGCTGTCGTGGGGGACGGTGGATTTCAAATGACTCTTCCGGAATTATCAACAGCCGTCAATGAAAAGCTTCCAATCAAAATTCTCCTCATTAACAATAACTATCTGGGGATGGTTCGTCAGTGGCAGCATATGTTTTATGACAACAGGCTTTCCGGTGTAGACCTTGAAGGGAACCCCGACTTTGTGAAACTGGCAGGAGCCTATGGTTGCAAGGGATTCAGAGTAAAAAGAAGTGCCGATGTGCGCAAGGTACTGGGTGCCGCACTGGCGTATAATGATGGTCCCTGCATCATTGATGCGGAAGTAGAAAAATATGATAATGTATTCCCCATGGTACCCTCTGGTGCCAGTTTAGACAAAATGCTCCTCAGTATGCCAAGAAAAAAACTGGAAAAACCTAAGGGAGGTACCTGATGAATGAAACACAAAAAAGACACAACATCAGCCTTTATGTAGAGAATAAACCAGGTGTGACAATCAGGATTGCCCTGGTATTTGCCAGAAGAGGCTATAACATTGAGAGCTTTGTGGGTTCACCAGCTCAGGATGATCGCTATTCCAGAATCAATATTGAAGCCACCGGTGACTCCCAGACTCTTCATTTGATGCTGGAACAGCTCAACCGCCTTGTGGACGTGATTCATGCCAGAGAGTATTCTGATGAAGATGTGATTCAAAAGGAACTGGCTCTGATTAAAGTCAGGTGCAACAATGAATCCAGAACCGAGATTCTGCAGATCACCGGTGCATTCAAATGCCGGAATGTAGATATCAGTGATACAACAATGACCTTTCAGGTCACCGGGAAATCTTCAAAGATCGATGCAGTCAGCAAAATGCTTGATAAATTTGGAGTTCTTGAGGTCGTCAGAACGGGAAAACTTCTGATTGCCCGTGGTAAAGAAGAAACCTCCTGGTAAAACTTCACATCTAAAGAGATCAACAACCGGCAGGAAATTCTTGCCGGTTTTTTTAATCCAATAATTTTATACCAAACACTTGATAAGGGCCTTAAAGGTTCCGATTATCTAATAAGAAGAATTGAAAATTGTTGAGTCTTCAACCTCAGGAGGTTTTTGATGAAAAAAAATATATTGCTTTTTGCCTTGGCATTACTCCCCTTTCTGCTCTTTGCCCAGGAGGAAGGATCCCTTACGGGAACACTGACTCTCTATGACAGTCATAGCTACCAACCTTTTTTGGTAAACAGCGATGGCGGCTGGATGGAAGTGAGGAAGGTCTATAAAGAAGATTTCAATAGCATCCTCCCTCCAACAGCAGGAACTATCAGAAAATGGAGGGTGAAAACGACCTACATCGATGAATCCGGCCAAAATGGACAGAGCACACTCCAGGTGAAGCTCAGGTCTGTTGATAACCCGGGAACTGTCTTTACCCTCCCCTGGACTGAAAAGGCTTCCCGATGGCAGGAGAAAAACAGTAACTGGTTTATTCCCTTAGAGGATGACGGCATGATTCTGGACAATAATGGAGTTCTCTCTGTGAGACTAATTGCCCCACCCCGCAGCTCCGCACCGGGAAAGATATATAAGATAGAACTAGAAGCCTGGGATTTTCCAATGGATTTGGAGGACCTTCAAAGTGAGAAACCTCAGCTCCAAATGGCTTTTTCCACACCTTCAGAACTCACGATCCCCAGGGATAATTACAGATCTCCAGACTCAATGGAAACCAAAGAAAATGCCGTAAAATTTTCTCTGGATTTTGTGCAGCACAACATTGACGGCAATCTCCCCGGATTCTACAAATCCCTCTCTGAAAATTTAAAGGATCTTGAAACCGGGTTTAGTCAGAGCCGTTATAGGATTGCCCCGCCAGCAAGCGATTTGAGCGCCTACTCCCTGGCAGACTATAAGAGAAGCTACAGATACCATATCTACGGTTACGATGAATATTCTGAGTTGTTTCCCCAGTGGTTTGAAGAGGGACGACGCTGGTCTCCCGATAGCAGCTGCTATCTTTTTCTCGGTACAGAAGTGCTACCGGGTCAAGTTGATTTCATGAAAGGTCAGAACCTTGTATTTATGGTGAGACAGGAAAAGGGGCAGTGGAAAATCATTGCTCTTCCTGAATAAAATTCCATCCAAAATCCGGATCTGATGGATTTTCAAGACTGATAGGGCCAATGATACCATCCCGTAATTCCTTGAGAAACATGCGGGATGTTCTTTCCAGATCCACCTCCCCACCAGGAAGAATCAATCCCCTATTTTTGCCAATCATTTCCAGGAGATCATGAGGTTCCTGTGTGTCTATTTGAATCCCATCGGGTTGGTTCTCTTCGGGAGAGGTCAGTTTATACCGTTTTACCAAGCGCTCAGGGTAACTATTTCTAAGAAAAAGTAGAGTTCCCAGGGCTATCTGGTCAAGCAAAAGAACCGCATCCTTAATGGAACCAAGGGCTCCTAGTTTCAGCCCTACCAATTGATCATCAAACTTATGCCAGAGGATACCGGGAGTATCCAGGATCTGAAGTTCCCGAGAAACGGGTACATGCTGCATATCCTTTGTCACCCCGGGTTGATTGGCAGCTGCGGCTTTCTTCTTCCCCGACAGAGTATTAATCACCGTAGACTTCCCTACATTGGGGATTCCTACGATCATAGTTCTTACTGGGCGCCGATTTACCCACTTCTTATCCCGGCAGAGAATTTTACACTCTTTAGGCACGGCTTTTAGAGATCTGATATTCCTTGAGTTGACAGCAACAGCCTTGATACTGTTTCCCTCGGTCAAAGTTCTTATCCATTTTTGAGTCATAATGGGATCTGCAAGATCTGATTTATTGAGCAAAATGAGTCTGGGTTTCCCCTTTGTGAGTTCTTCCAGAAGGGGGTTTCTGCTGGCTAATGGAGCTCGTGCATCCAGAATTTCAATGACCATATCTACTTTCTTGAGATTCTCAAGAATTAATTTTTTTGTTCTGGTCATATGTCCTGGAAACCATTGAATGGACATGGGTGGTACTCCTGTATTATTCTATAGTCAAATTGTATCCTGTATGATCATAAACCAAGCAGGATAATTGTACTATCAGGAGTTGCTTATCTTTTCGGATATTCTGATTCACAGCCTCAAGGATAAAGAGGGAAGAATCTTTATTCAAACTCATAATTTTCCAGATCCGGATGCAGTTGCAGCCGCCTTTGGCTTGAAAGAGCTCCTGAATGCAAAAGGCATCAATGCAGGAATCATCTACGATGGTGAACTTCAAAGGCATGCTCTCATCCAGATGATTGCCCACCTCAACATCCCGATCCACCACTGGAAACATTATGAACTGACAAATTCGGATAGGATCATCATTGTAGATGGCTGTAAAGGAAACGCCAATGTGGAAGATCTGATCGGCAAAGAAATTGCCGTCATAGACCATCATAAGAGCCTCACAACGGATGATGTGAAAATGATTGATATAAGACCGGAATACGGCTCCTGTTCTACCATGATATGCGAATACTATCAGGAGCAGGAAGTCATTCCCACCGCTGCCGTGGCTTCGGCTCTCTATATAGGTCTGGCAAGGGATACAGATCTCTTTACCCGGGGTATGACAGAAATGGATCTGGCAGCCCTCACATACCTCTTTCCCTACTCTGACAAGGGCCTTGTGAACAACATCCTCAGAAATAATATACAACTGACAGATCTGGATTATTACCGAAAACTCCTGACCAATCTGGTTGTATCCAAGGGCATGGCCTTCTGTTACTTACCCGATGGCTGTCCGAAGAATCTGATGGGGATTCTGGGTGATTTCATCCTCTCCCTGCAGGAAATCCATTTTGTCTGTCTTTTTGCTTGCAATAACGATCAGATCTCCCTCTCCTTTCGCAACAATTGGGATGATAAGGACGCCTCTGTTATTATGAAAGCATTCACTGCTGGTAAGGGGCGTGGAGGTGGACATAAGCAAATGGCAGGCGGAATCCTAGATTCTGACATACCTGCCGACCCTGAATCCTGGTTTGCCAGCCTGAAAGATCTGATCAACTAATACGGCAATCCTCAAGGCGCGATTTCATAATAGAGACTTCTTTTTTTGTTTTAGAATCATTCATTTTGATTCCCTCTTCCAGTTTGTCCAGAGCCTCATAGTACAGATCCCAGGCATACCGTTCGCTTATCCATTGTTCCCTTACGGTAAGCATATTTTCTTCTCCCGACAAAAATGGTTTGAGCTGAATTTCGGCTAAATTCAAAAGAGCTTCACTATCCTTGGGTGATTCAAGGATTTTTAAGACGAGTCGCAAGAAAACCTTGATATAAGGGGTAGAACTTATAAAACAACCTGTGAAAGGATCCAATTCCTCTTTGATGCGTTCTACTCCACCGGGAAGAAAAGAAGCGTAATAACTAAAATACAAAATCCGCAGTAAGTCAGCAACCCATGTTCCAAGCTTTGCGGCGGCAATTGAATCGGCAGCAAAAGCATCCTTATCATGCCTCATGATCAAACCCGGTTCATGAACATAGCGCAGCCCAGGCTCTGTTTGTCCGTTCAGGACAGACAGAATGTATGCTTGATCTTCGGCTCTTCCAATAAAACCCGGTGTAAAAGGCTTTATCCTGCGAAGGGATGAACAGAGGATTCCATTTGTTCCGCCTGTCACATGAACCCGGCTTAAACAGCTGGTTTTTCCATCGGGCTGCCCCTCCTTTCCATAACATGTCATCATTTCCGCCAGAGTCGAAACCGCCATGGGATGTTGTTTAAAGAAGATGCGGTTTTCACCCTGGAGCTCCATATCCACGGGTGGAAGCGGAACATCCGGTGTATAAATTGATTGGGAAATATCTTTTTCATTTACAAGGGCTCCGGCAATCATTCCCAGTTCCACTTTCTTACCGCGGCCGTCCTGCCCCAAAGCTCCCCACAGGGGTGTTTGAAAGTGTTGAAAAGCTGTCTTTCCGGTTTCATTTTTTAGCTTTGCCTGGGGAAATACCTGATCCAGATCGATCTTAAAGGTTCCCTTCACATTAGAATCCATCACAAGGGACCATAGGGGAACAACGGCTTTTAGAAAACTGTAATGCCGGCCATATCGGCCATCTACGCCAAAAACCCTGGCAATGGGATTATCCTCATCTTCCCTCCCCAGTATTTTAAATAGTGAAGAAGAGAGAAGCTGTGTATCCTCTTCTGTAAATAAGAATACATCCAGATCTTCCAGACCTTCGCATCCAGCAAGTTCCGAGGCAAGATACTCGGGTGCAATGGATTTAAGGCCGTCATGCGTGACAGACAGGGAGAGAAGAACCGTCATACGGCTTTGTGCAGGGACAATCCCTTCAGTTTTTTCAAAAGCGAAGGCTTCGGCCAGGCCCTTAAGCCCGTAAATCATTTCATTGGAATCCTTGTCAACTCCCATGAAAATGGGATGATCAAACCAGTATTTCTGCTGTTCCTGTTCAATCAATGTGACTTTTTCCAGCATCTCAGGAGTCAAGCGATTCTTGTATTCCTCGGGTGGGAGAGTCATTAGCACATTGGAGGTAAAAACCATTTCTTTAGATGGATCAATCACAGGGTTGGGATTCAGGCTTTTGACCTGGATTGTTCTCTTGTTTCTGATATATGATTCCTGCTCATCTGCAGAATTCCCACCGAAGGAGTATTCCGGAAAGAACAAATCCAGAAGATCAGAGGTAGACCAGAGGCCATCAGCAACGAGGGATGAAGCCTTCTTTCTGAAGTTTGCAGCCTCGGGAGTCATCCATTCCTGACTGATAAGACTAGCTGCCTGAGCCAGGAAAGAGGGATTTTCTAATACGGGAGGATCTTTTTCAGAAAGGATACTCATAAAATCTCTTAACTGAGAAACCACTCGAACCGGGAGGTCTTTCCCGCTTATTCCTTTATCAAAATCATTGATTTCAGGGAGAAATTCCCAAACTGCATTCCAGAACCAACTGCCGGTTGTCATCCCTATTACCTCCATTGATATTTAAATCAGTCTGAGCGAATGAGTGTTTTCTGACTGAGACAGTCATTCCTGGGGCAGATAGCATAGGGAATTGCCCCTTCGTAAATCCGCGAGACTTCTTCTTTTACTTTTTCCACATTATTATTTTTTTCGGATAAATGACAGAGAAATATCTTTTTAAGCCTAAGATTCTCCATTTCTGACAGACGGCTCATGCAAACAGCAGCATCAAGATTGGAAAGATGTCCCTTGTCTGAGAGGATTCTGCGTTTCAAGAAATCAGGATAAGGACCGTTATGGAGAAGTTCTGGAGAATAGTTAGATTCCAGAAACAGGTAATCCGATTTGGCTGCAAGAAACATCATTTCGTCACTGACAATCCCCGTATCGGTTATAATTGTAAAGCTCAGATTGTTCAATGTAAAATGATAACCTACGGAAGAAGCTGCATCATGGGAAGTTTCAAAACAGCGAAATTGCAGAGAATCAAAGCTATATTCTTTGCCGGGAATTATATCGAGTCGATGAAGTCCTTCTTTTTTGCAGTATTTTTCCAGAGGCATGTCTTTATGGGTTACCACGGGAATACCCAGTGCGGAAGAAAGAGGCTCTACCCCCTTAAAATGATCACTGTGATGATGTGTAAGAAAAATAAAAGTCAGTTTGGATTCGCTGAAGTCAAGCTGTTTCATCCGACGCCGGAATTCCGATAAAGAATATCCATTATCAATGATAAAAGAAAAGTTGCCCGACTCAAAAACATAGCCATTGGCTGCCGAACCACTCCCTAAAATTGCAAAGCGTGTGGAATCAGCCTTCAATCCAGGTCTTCCATGTCTCCGGTTTATATCCGACACAAACCTTACCATCGCAACGTATGATTGGTGTTTTGATCAAGTCGGGATGGGCCAAGAGTTCTTCCTCCGGATCAAAATCCATAAAGGAAAATTTTTGTTTATACAATTTTGAGTCTTTATCGACCAGATCATCGGAGGAAACCTTTGCTAGAATGTTTCTCAACTCTCCCGGGCTTAGTGCTTTCTCATTCAAATCAAGTGTAAAATATTTATGACCTCTCTCTTTGAAAAAACGCTCGGCTTTTCTGGTATCCTGGCATTTCTTTTTACCAATGATCTGTATATTCAAAATGATCTCCTATGGAATTTTGTTCTTAAATTGCTTATTTCTAAATCAATTATGAGAAAAAGCATCTGTTTTGTAAATCAGGAGAGAATGACTTTACCATAAAATACGGGACGGCTATAATACTTCTTCCAACAGATCCGGGAGTGTTCATGAATTTTTTCAAACCTATTATACCCATTTTTTTTCTCATTTCCCAAATTTTACTGATTCCGTCTGTACAAGGCCAATCATCTGTAAAACTGGAAACCTATCTTCCTTCCTATAGAATGAAGCAATTATTCCCTCAGGATTTTTCCGGCAGAACCGCCTGGTATCGAATGCATCCTTTTGCCAGGGGAATAGATTTCAGTAAATCCCAGACACTTCCGGCCAATTATAATTTCAGCAGAGGGGAATTCATTTTAAATCATTTTGATGAGGTCTACTTCTTTTCTCTTCAGATTCCCCCCAATGGAGATCCCTTTATCCCGGTTGATATGGTTGATCAATTAACCTATTTGAAGCGTTTTTCAACTTTAAAGAATGCAAATCTGAATCTCTGTATTAGCGGGTCTTCCAGTGATTTTATTCCTATGCTGAGGGATGAAACCAAGAAGGATCTCTTTCTGAGGGAACTCTCAAATTTATTGGACGAATACCAACTGCAGGGCATAGATCTGGATTGGGAGTTTCCTGGAAATGATCAGGAAAAAGAATTCTATATGGATTTCTTAACTGATTTAAGAGATTTATCTGAAACGAAGCAGAAATCGCTTTCCATAGCCGTCAGCAGATTCCGTTCACTCCCCGATGAGGCCTATCAGCTGCCCGATAAGATCCATTTAATGACCTATGATTTTTATGGCCGCCATTCAACCTTGGAAAGTACCAGAGAAGCCCTTGAATACATGATCGCTCGGTATGACATCCCTCCTGAGAAACTATGGATGGGGATTCCCTATTATGGGAGAATTTTTGACGGTTACTCTCCCGACTATTGGAAAAAATCCCAATCCTACAAGGAGATTGTCAGACAGAATTCTCTATTAGCTCATGAAGATGAAGCTCAGGGATACTATTTTAATGGAGCGGATACTGTAAGCAAAAAAACTGAGCTGGGAAAGGAGCTTGGTCTCGGCGGATTCTTTGTCTGGGAAATCGGCCAGGATAGTTTGAGTGAAAAATCTCTAACCCTTACCCTCTTCGAATCTCTTCAATAGCGGATTTGTCAATGACTCCACTCCAACTGCAATCGCAGCAAGATTGCTTCGGATGGGTTCCTGTTCTCACGGGGATAAACAAATTCATACCCGGCTTTCCCCTTTATACTGAAAGAACCAATGTAGAAGGATTCTTCCCACTGTGGCAAAATACTGGTGGTACCGATCTCGGCGCGGACAGGGCAGGAAAAGCGGCTGTGTCCCCCCTGTTTACGACTTCTTTTGACTTCGGGAATGAGAGACCATTTTAAAATCCCGCTGTTGTCATGTGCAATTTCCCCATCTAACTGAGATCTCCACAGACCGGTCCTCACAGCTACCATAAGGCGGTACCCTTTGACCTTGAGGATGGATTCATCCAACGGTTCACGATCTTCTGTGAACTCAAAAAGAAAAGAGAGTGGACCTGGCGTAATCTCTGCTTTAAACTGCACCCCATCCCAGGGTGTTGATCCGTCGTCTTTGAATCCTTGATAAAAATAAATTGTCATAAAACAGGCAGGAGTCGGGGTCACATTTGCCTTGCTATCCCAATAGTGAACCCAGTTGACCCTATCAAGACTCTGGTTCACCCAGAACTCAGAATTGTACCAGTACCTGCCGGTTAAATCCCAAGAATCACCAAACCAAGTATAAACCGGAAGGAATGAAAATCCGGGAATTCTGTTTTCAGAAAATGATCCTCCACCCTGAAAATGAAAACGATAATTTTTCCCTTCATTTTTAACATCCATTCCCGGATGATAAACGGGTTGATCATCCTGAATAAGTTCATTCTCAAACCATGAGTCTTCTAAAGCGTCCTGTGAATCTGGGAAAAGAATTGATAGACCCAGTGTCATCGATGTATAGGGTGTTATGGAACATTCCTGCCAAAAGGCTGATTGGATTTCCCCTTCAGATTTCCGGGCTAGTACTCCCCCGTTATGGGACCAAAGGAGAGCCCCAGAAATAGGGTCAAAAGGATCGAGGTTATTTCTGTTAGGTACTAGACCATGATTCTGTCGCAGAGTGCTGTCGCTGATTAGAGAACTTAGACACATGAATTTCCAGAGCCCTGAAGGATCAAATGACCCGAATTGTATGGAAGGACTATCCCAAATGAAATACGCCGGCTTTGTGTCACCCCCCTGATCGGTCCTCACCATAAGCTCTGTAAGAAATTGTTCTTCAGATATACGGTATAAAATCTTATTTTCTGTTTTATATGTCCAGCTCTCCCGGATAACCTGATCCGACATGAGGGGAGAACAGATCAGTATAAAAACGATAAGGATGAAAAGCATACAGTAAAAACTGATTTTTAAGGACTGATGCTTCAAAAAAAAGAGGCTGCCTCAAAACTGTGGCAGCCTCAACTCCTTTTTCACTAGTTTCAAATCCTATGAAATGAAACATTTCCCCTTTGCGTTTGCTTTTTCAGCTTTTCAATTGGGAATCAATCCAACTGAATATGTCTTTATAACAGTCATCTCTTTCCAGTTCATTGAGACATTCATGTCTCATTTTATCTTTGAGGACCACTGTTACATCTTGATTTCCAGATTTTCTATAAGAAGAGGCGACCCTTTCCACACCCTTACCAAAATTCCCGACAGGATCATCCTTTCCAGAATAGAATAAAAGTGGTAATAGATTTGGTGTCGAATCATAACAGCGTTGCCTGCCTATGATTTTCAAACCAGTGGTAAGATCAGAATAGAACCCGCAGGTACACACAAATCCACAATAGGGATCTTCTACATACTGACGAGTCTTTTCCGCATCCCGTGAGAGCCACTCAAATCCATGGGAACTTTCAGTTTTGAACTTTTTGTTATTGGATCCAAAACTGAGCTTATCCATCAATTGGCTTCTATGGCGCTTTCCTTTCAATGCCGCTTCCAAATTGGAAATAAGAGACGCTAATGATAATACAATGGACGGCTGATCACCCGTTCCAGAGATGATAGCGGCATGGATTTCTGAACCATAAAGACTCAGATAGTGTCTGGTCAAAAAAGAACCCATACTGTGACCAAGCATCAAAACTGGAACCTCTTTTTGCTCTTCAATGACAAGAAGATAAAGTGCACGGATATCACCGATCACCTTCATCCAACCCTTTTCATCTGCAAAGTATCCTAAATTTTCTTTAGAACCTGCGGTTTTTCCATGACCTCGATGATCCTCACCATAAACAGCAATACCCTGAGAGGCCAAAAAGACGGCGAAAGAATCATAGCGGTCAATATGCTCTGCCATTCCATGATTGATAATGAGAACTGCTCTAATTTTTTGTTGAGTCGGCAGCCATTTTCGGCCATGAATAATGTTTGATCCATCCCCTTGGAATGAAAAAGACTGGGACTCGGTTTCCTTTGGATTGTCCTGTATCACAAAAACATTATACACCGATCTGTAGGATTCTTAAAGTTATTTTTACTATGGGCCTATAAACAAATCAAAGGCATTCCAATTGCATTTCAAAACCTTTTCACAAGCAATTTGAAAGAGTTAAATAAAGTTACAACGGATATTCAAAGAATAAATAAATACTGTTTTTGTTCAGACAATTTCTTTACATCTATTGAACTTTCCACACCAAACTGTAAAATAGAATATAAAATTTCAATTAAACGCCCTCTTGGGGCCTATCAATATATTGAAATCATTATGATTAAACAGCTCTGGAGGATAAAATGGTTATTTTAACACTGAACTGCGGAAGTTCTTCTGCAAAATTTCAGGTTTATGATTGGGACAAAAAAGAAGTATTGGGTGTTGGTATTGTTGAAAGAATTGGTCAGGAAATGTCAAACATTGAACACAAACCCCTCAATAAAAATGAGTTTGAAGAGAGTGGACCCTGTCATGATCACAAAGTAGCCATTGAATGGATTATCAAAACCATTCTCAATAAAGATCATGGTTGTATTGAAAAAATAGATGAAATTAAAGCCGTTGGACATAGAGTTCTCCATGGTGGAGAAATCGTTAAACAGTCCACTGTTGTAGATGAAGAAGTCTTAAAAGTATTTGAATCTCTGAACCACCTTGGTCCTTTACACAACCCCGCGAACATTCAAGGAATTAGAGCAGCCATGGCCGTTCTTCCAGAAGTTCCTCACTGTGCTGTTATGGACACAGCATGGCATCAAACAATGCCTGCACACGCCTTCATGTATGCCCTGCCCTACGACTGGTATACGAAATACAATGTGCGTCGTTATGGTTTTCACGGAACGTCTTATCTTTATACTGCCAAAAGAGCTTCTGTCCTCCTCGGAAAAGACCCTGCCAAAACCAATGTTATCATCTGCCATATTGGTAATGGAGCCTCTATGTGCGCCGTAAAGGATGGTAAATGTTACGATACCTCCATGGGAATGACTCCCCTCGAAGGGCTGATCATGGGATCACGTTGCGGTGATATAGATCCTGCCATCGTCCCTTACATCATGAAAGAAACAGGAATGAGCGGAGCAGAAATGGATACTGCCATGAACAAAAAAAGCGGTATTTTGGGTATTACTGAAAAGTTTGTTGACCGTCGCGATATTCAGACTGGATGTGATAATGGTGATGAGAGATGTATCCTGGCCATGGAAATGGAAACATATAGAATCAAAAAATACATTGGTTCCTACTATGCGGCCCTTGGCCATGTAGACGCCATTGTCTTCACTGCCGGTGTTGGTGAAATGAATCCCAACTACAGAGAAAAATCTGTAGGTGGTCTGGAAAGTATGGGAATTAAGCTGGATGACAGTAAAAACAAAGCGTCCTCAACACGGAACTGTGAAACCTGTATCTCTGCAGACGATTCTGAGGTAAAAGTTTTTGTTATTCCCACCGACGAAGAGCTGGTAATGACCGAAGACACCTATGCGCTTATGAATGGAACTTACGACATTCACACAAACTATACCTACTACTTCCAGAGCAAAGAATACAAAAACAAGGCGAGAGAAAGAGCACTTCCAGCCAATCTGAAAAAAAATCCCGCTTTAAAAGATATTATGGTCTGAAATATTAAAAAGACTTAGAATATAATTAAGGAAACAGAGCCTGGAGATGATCTAGGCTCTGTTTTTTTTATAATTTAAGATTTAATCTACCGGCTAGGGCATTCAGAAAAAGGCCTACATCACTGACAATCCCTATGGCTTGCCCACTACCCCGGTCTGCCAGCTTGGTCACAACTGCAGGGTTAATATCGATACAGACTGTCTTGACCCAGGATGGCGTCATATTTCCGGTTCCTATGGAATGCAACATGGAAGAGAGCATCAAAATCATGTCTGCCCCCTTGATAATCTGTGCATACTGGGATTGAGCCTCAATCATATCATTGACTGTTTCGGGCAAGGGGCCGTCATCTCTGATAGAGCCTGCAAGGCAGTAGGGAATCTTTGACTTTTCAACCTGATACATCAGCCCCTCTTTTAAATCCCCTGCTTCCATAGCCTTCTTGATTGATCCAAATCCATTGATCCTATTTATGGCCCTCATATGATGGTTATGACCGCCATGTGTGGGTTTTCCTGTCTTCGTATCCACGCCTAAAGAAGTGCCATAATAGAAGGATTCCAGATCGTGGACGGCCACGGCGTTCCCCCCCAGGAACCCCTGGATGTATCCCTCACGGATTAACGCAGACAGCGCCGGAGCTCCTCCTGTATGAACCACAACAGGACCGCAGACAACAATGCATTTTCCGCCATCCTCTTTGATCTGTTTCAACTCACGAGCTATGGTATCAACGGCAATGTCATAGCTCCGTTCCGAGGAAACCTCATTGGTCATGAAGGCAAAATCATCTTCCTTCATTTCAGCAGCAGGAGGATACACTCTCACAGACTCACTTCCGCAGAGAATGAAATCCCCTTTTTTGATATCCCTGATTTTTGTACATTCAAAACCATGATCTTTTTTGATGATTACAGCATCCATTCTTTGAGACTGAACTGGATTCCACTTTGAGCCGAAATAGATTTCTGTTCTATGATTAGTTGAAGAATAGAAGCCTTCCGGCGCATGCGCATCCTTGATTGCCCTCTCAAAAACAGCATCTACGGCTCCCTTTTCATGGGCTCCCAGAGGAGACACTTTGGTTAAGACTAGCTCAAGAGATTCCTGATCCTCAGCAAAGATTGTAATCTCCGCCCTGGTAGTCTCGACTTTAGTTTTGCCCACCGTGATTTTATCGATATGATAGTCCAGGTTCTCATCGACAATTAAATTTAATAGATTGGATAACAAGCCTGAATCAATGAGATGTCCTTCTATGATGATTGTCATATTATTCATATTTACCTCCATCATGCCTCAATATCCCGCTTGAAGAGTCGACTTCATCACTTCATCTGCCTTTTCACGACTGCTCAGATATGCAATGACCTCTGCTGAAAATTCAGCAGCTCCACCAACGCCACAACCGGTAATGATATTCTTATCACAGACGACTCTGTCCGTTGAATAGTCTCCATAAGGTCCCGCCTTATCCTGAAAACCGGGATAGCATGTATAACGGCTCTTTTCAAGGATTCCAGCCCCTCCTAAAACAAGGGCCGGAGCGGCGCAAAGGGCTGCAACCAGCTTTCCTTCTTTATGGAACCCCCGAATCAGGTTCACAACATGGTCGTTGGCTGCGATGTGAGCGGACCCTGGCATTCCCCCGGGAATGATGACAGCATCCGCATCTTCTGGAAACTGATCAAGCTCAACATCCGCCATTAGAGAAACACCATGGGCCCCTTGGATAACGCTCTTATCCAATCCAACAGTGACAACCTGAATGCCCGTCCTCCTGAGAAAGTCAATCGGTGTTATGGCTTCTATTTCTTCCAGACCATCTGCCAAGATTATGGCGACCTTTGTCATATTTCACTCCTGGGCTCACCAGAAAATAGGAACCATTCCCTGATGAACCAAATTGATTTTATCGGCTCAAAAGACTATCAATCTCTGCCTTATATAAATCATATATCTTGGGTCTTAAAAGTTCCATCTTTGCAGAGAGTTCTTTCCCTACTTCAAAACTATTGTGAAGAATACTGAATTGATAAATCCTTTCAAAGCTTGAAAACCCGTTGGCAGGACAGACTAGATCGGCAATTTCCTGATTTATGAGTTCCTTCAATTCAGGAACATCTCCAAGTAATGTTCTGTTCTCGTACATGATGTTGTTCTTTTTTGCATATTCTTCCATTGTATCAAAATTGGGTATGATGATTGCCGACAAATATTTTTTATCCTGACCCAATACCACTGCATTATCGATATAGGGAGACTCTTTAATTTTTGATTCAAGAGGAACAGGCTCAACATTTTCACCACCCAAAAGAACAATGGTATCTTTGGCACGCCCTACTAAGGTTATTTCATTATTCAACGAAATAATTGCGATATCTCCCGTATCGAGCCATCCATCAGATGTCAGAACCGTATCTGTCAACTCCTGATTTCCGTAATACCCTTTCATCACCTGTGGTCCCCGAACATGGAGGACTCCTCGTTCTCCAGACTTCACTTCAGCACCATTTTTATCTAAAACCTTGATTTCTGTTCCGATAAAGGCGGGACCGACAGTGTTGACGACAGGATGGGACTCTTTCCGAACCGAGATAACAGGTCCTGATTCAGTGAGGCCGTATCCTTCAAGGACTTTTACACCAACCCCAGCAAAAAAGTTATCGACATCTCTTTGGAGCGCCCCTCCACCCGAAATTCCGGCTCTCAGACATGGAAACATTTTATCAATAATCTTACTGAAGAGGATTTTATCACCGAGAGTCCTGAGAGGACGGGTAGCAAGCCGTCCTGTATGGGCAGCGATTTTCTTAAGAGCAGTACTCTGCCCAGTATAATCTGGATACCGATCTTCAATCACACAGCGATAATGTTCATCCTGAATGGCTTTTTTAAGAAAAAATCGGAATAGTTTTTCAGCCTTTTCTCCCTTCTCTTTTATATTCCTGAGGACTCCCGCATATAAGGCTTCCCAGAGACGCGGTACTGCCGTCATAAGAGTAGGTTTTACAGCTTGAAGATCCATAAGGAGTGTTTTTCCAACGGGTTTGGAATAGGCGAGACAGGCTCCGTTCAGGCAAGAGACATACTGGATAATCCTCTCAAAAGAGTGCCAAACAGGCAAAATTGTCAACCATGTGTCATTTTCGGAGACTGGAATTGAATCCAACATGGCTTCTGACTGATAGATATAACTCTTGTTTGTCAGCATAACCCCTTTAGGTATTCCTGTCGTTCCCGATGTAAAAATGATAGTAGCTATATCATCCTCTTGTCCCAATGCTATCTCTTTCTCGATTAAATCCGGTTGGGATTGAATGATTTCTTCACCTGTTTTCATCAAGTCTGAGTATTGATAGAGTGTGAATCGGGACGCTTTGGAACGACTTTCTGCATCCCCCGGTTCTATCATGATAATCTTTTTTAACTCAGGCAGTTCATCCTGTACTTCAAGAACTTTATCCAACTGCATGCTGTTTTCCAATATGACAGTGCCACATTGGGGAATACTCACTATATGTGCCAAAATCTTAGAATTGATATCACAGCCACGGGGAGCATCATTGGCACCCAGAGAAAGAAGACCCATATCACAGATAAGCCACTCCTTTCTGTTATCTGCAATGATCCCGACAGTGTCTCCTCTTTGAATTCCTATAGACTGAAAGCCAGCGGCGCAAAACTGAACTTCCCTATAAAACGTTTTATAATCTGTTTCTTGAAAGACACCATCCGCATCTTTACTGAGCTGGGCACACTGATCGGGAAAAGTTTTCACAACCTTCTGCAGTTGTTTCATTATTGTAGATTCCAATTAAAGCCTCCATGAATCATCATGTATATGCATGTTTTGTGTCAGGTTTTACTCTATCTATATGAATAAACCTATTCAGCATAGGGAAGTAACCATCTTACTAGTATATTTATACTACACCCATAGTAAAGGTTGAGATCCTCTTCCGTCAATGAGTTATATTGAATCAGTTTTGATTCTGGCATATCCTGTTGTTATGAATGATAAGAACATCGAAATTAGGCAGGCATTTTGGGAATCAGATCTGAAGTACATTCAAGATGTAAGGACCCGTGTCTTTGTACAGGAACAGGGTGTACCCATCGAACTTGAATGTGATGGGAATGATCCACAGATGACCCATGTTCTTGCCTTTGTAAACTCACATGCGGCCGGAACAGCACGCATGAGCCCACAAGGCCATATAGGCAGAGTCGCCGTACTTTATGAATACAGAAAAAATAATATTGGTACCCTTTTAATGGAAGCCTTGGAGAATTTGGCCGTCTCGTTCTCCATGGATGAGGTCAGTTTGAATGCACAGACCCAGGCAATGGGCTTTTATAAGAGTTGTGGATACAAAGAAGAAGGTGAAATATTCGAAGAAGCCGGAATATCTCACATTCATATGAAGAAAAAGATCGTCAAAACCTATTGATTATGTTGATCTTCCTGAGGGAATAAGATACTTTTATATCAGAAAAACCAACAAAATTGTTATGGAGGAATCCCATGGCCTATGTAATTAAAGCCGAAGATTGTGTAAACTGCGGCGCCTGTGAAGGTGAATGTCCTGTTGAAGCAATCAGCGAAAAAGATGATGCCAGAGTCATCGATGCAGATCTGTGTACCAGCTGCGGTGCTTGTGCAGATGTTTGCCCCACAGAATGTATTCTGGAAGGTTAAGATCAGCCTTTTAATAAAAGCCGTCTACACCAGACGGCTTTTTTTGATTAATGCCATTGAGGAAAAGACATGGTCGTAGAAATAATTAAAAAGTGCAGTTCCATAAAGAAAGAAATAAGAAATTTCTTTGACTCCAGGGGATTCCTGGAAGTAGAAACACCACTGCTCTCTCCTCATCTGATTCCGGAATCTTCAATTGAAAACTTCAAAACCGATCTCATTAGCCCTTATAAAGGAAATTCGCCTCTTTTCCTAACACCCTCACCAGAGATATGGATGAAACAGCTTCTGGCAAGGGGTTCGGGAGATATTTATCAAATCTGTAAAAGCTTTAGAAACAGCGAACAGATCAGTGCCATTCATAATCCTGAGTTTACAATGCTTGAATGGTACAAGACAGGAATTACATCCGATGCAAATATAAAGATATGTGAAGACCTCATCGATTCGATCAGTCTTTCCGAAACTCCTCAAAAATGCAGACCTCCATTCCGGGTAATGACGATGGAAGAGGCTTTTAGAGAACTGGGTGGGTTTTCATTAGAGGAGAATCTGGATAGTGAATCCTTGTTAGGACTCTTATCCGACCATAATATTCCAGGAAGCTCCAATGACAGCTGGGAAGTTCTTTTTCATAAATTGTTTCTAACACTAATAGAACCCGAATTACCAACAGAAAAACCTCTCGTGCTGAAAAATTATCCCTCTCGTCTTTCTACACTTGCTGCGGATGTGACCGGAACTCCCTGGTCGGACCGTTGGGAGCTGTATATAAATGGAATAGAGATCGCAAACTGTTATACTGAAGAGACAGATCTTAAAAAAATGCAGAATTACTATCAGAATGAAACTTCAATAAAGGCTGCAGAGGCGGTGATTCCTGTGGTTTCTTCAGAAAAATGGTTAGCTGGCATGGCCGGATTCCCTTCTTGTTCTGGATCAGCAATCGGTGTAGACAGACTTCTCGCTGCACTTCTGGGGATGAAGGGCATTCAGGGGGTGATTTTATTTCCCCTTGATGATATACTCCTCTGAGCAAAAATAAAGCAAAGAATAGAGCAATCACAAGAACGTTGAAATGCTCTTAAGAACAAACTAAAGAAATAGATTCAAAGGAAATTATATGGGACAGATTAAAGCGGGCGCCATAGCCAAAGGGACTTTCTTACTTGAAAAAGATACACCTTTTATAGTTGTAGAAAGAGAATTTGTAAATCCAGGTAAAGGTTCGGCTTTTGCCAGGTTGAAATTGAAAAATCTTAGAACAGGAGCCGTTCTCAAGGTTACCCACAAAACTCAGGACGCTGTTGAAGAAATTGATGTAGAAGATGTATCTTCCCAGTTTCTCTACTCAGATGGAGAAAGCTATCACTTCATGAATACCGTCACATTTGAACAGTATGAAATTCCCATGGTTTCCATGGAAGACATGCAGTATTTCCTAAAAGAAGGAGAAAGCTATAAGGTGGTTCGTTGGGGAAATGAATCTCTGGATATCAAACTTCCTCCAAAGATCGACTTTTTGGTTACAGAAGCAGAAGATGGTGTTAAGGGTGATACCGTTCAGGGTGCTACGAAGTACGTCAAAGTTGAAACTGGTCTTACTGTCAAAGTGCCTATTTTTATCAAAGAAGGCGAGACCATTAGGGTCAACGTAGAAACCAAAGAGTATCAGGAAAGAATTAACAACTGATTTATGAAACAAAAGACAGATCCTCTCATACAAAAGCTGCTGAATAAACAGGTTAATTTTCAGTTTCACGGGATGAAGCTTAAGTTTGATCTTTCCATGGGATTGTTCAGCAGTTTTGATATTGATGCCGGAACAAAACTTCTCTTGAAGACCTTAGCCAAAGAAGTGCCTCTTGCAGACTGTAAAAATGCCCTTGATACGGGATGCGGTACAGGTGTTTTGGGGGTTTGTCTTAAAAAGAAATACCCTGATCTTGACATGCAATTTCAAGACAGGGATGCCTTAGCCATTGCTTTTTCTTCACATAATGCACATCTCAATGGCTTGAAAGTTGATCCATCAAAATTTTCAGAAGGCTTACTTCTTGACGGAATAGATTTTAATTCCCAAGATCTGATTGTCTGCAACATTCCTGCCAAGGCGGGAGAACATGTCATTCGGGATTTCATTACAAAAGCGGCCTCCTGCATCCGGGAAAGGGGCACTGTGGCCGTAGTAATCGTTGATACTCTCAAAGATCTGCTTGCTGAATCCATAAAGGATAGTGGATGTCCATTGCTGTATACCGAAGCGACAAGAATGCACAGTGTATTCCACTTTGGCAGCAGTCCATCAAAGGGAAAAATTGATTTTTCCCGGTATATCAGGAAAACCGCTTCCTTTAAAATCTGCGATGACAGATACAAACTCTCGACGGTTTACAACCTGCCAGATTTTGATCAAGTTAGTTTCTGGCTCCATGTTTCTGGAGAGATTCTTCATCATACTTCGTTTACTGGTAGATCTCTCTTCTGGAATCCGGGCCAGGGCCACCTTCCCGTCTGGTTGCATTCAAGAATGTCCAATAATATAAAATCCGTTAGTCTGGCTTCCAGAGATATTCTCCAGAATAAGATCAGCTTCTACAACCTCAAACAAGCTGGATTCGATGGATCAATTGAAACATATGAACTTCCAGATGAATCCTCTCTATGTGAAAATTTTGATGATTCATCCTTCGATTGTATTTTTTTGAATTTGAATCCAATCCCTAAAGTAAAATGGCACAAAGACTTAGCCGTAACAGCCGCTAAACTGGTCAAACAAGGAAGATTTTGTTTTATCATGGGGAGAAGTTCTGATATGTCCCTCTTGGAAAAACATATCCAAGGATTTAAAACGGTTATGGATGAGAGATTCAAGGGCAACAGAGGTCTTCTGCTCAAAAAGAATTAATCCTCGGGATCTTCGCTTACAGTGACCGTCCCGTCTTCATCCATCTGGATAGGGGCATCGGGATCCGGCATAGACTTGATATGAACATCCCTCTGGGGAAATGGAATCTCTATTCCTTCTAATTTAAAGCTCTTCCATATTTCCATATTGGTCCAGGAATGGGCATCAAATTTAAAGTTGACATCTCTGATTAAACTCCTGAGACATACATTGATTCCATTGTCTCCAAATGACCGTATACGCACAATATTTTCTGAACCTCCTAATTTATAGGGGTTTCTTTCATTTATTTCTTCCAAAAGAATGCGAACTCTTTCCAAATCTGAATTATACGAAACAGCAACTTCATTCTCAATGACAATCTGACGATCCGAGTAGGAGTAATTATGAACTGCATTGTCCACAAAATGAGAATTTGGAATGATAATATTCTGATTTTCAAATGTCTTTATGTCTGTTGAAATAAACCTGATATGCTGAACTATGCCGTCTAGACCATTAACCAGTATTCTGTCCCCTTCCTTAATGGGTCTGGTCGAGATGATGATGAGTCCTGCAAAAAAATTAGCCACAATGCTTTGAAGACCAAAACCCAATCCCAGTCCGAGAACGCCCAATATGACGCTCAGAGCGGATAGATCAATTCCCACAACGGACAACCCAAAGAGAAAAGCCATTGTCATCACAATATACCGGGCCATACTGCCAATTGAGAACCTTTTTGCTTCATCCATACCCAGTTGTTCAAACAGGGAAGAGTCTAATATTCTCTTAGCATATTTTCCGGACCAGGAAGCAAGGTAAAACACGGGGACCAGCATCAAAAGGGTCACCACTGAGATACGGGTATTCCCTGAGACAAAAAATGGACTATTTAAAAATCCTAAAAATTGCCTATACCAGGAATATACTTCCGTTTCCAGTAGATTCCCGATCGAGGCTGCCAGTCCGGCAATAACAAGAATTTTTAAGACCAGACGAGTATACTTCTTGGTCTGTTGAACCGTATTTTCTTTGAACCTCGTTAGAGTTAAGATCCGCTTGACTATCCAGTTTATCAAACCATAGAGAAGCAGCATTGCAAAGAAAGGCAGTAAAACCCTTGTGATCAACCCGACAGCACTGAATGGCAGAGAAAAAGAGCCAATCGATATGTGACGGGTCATGATTTCGGCAAAGGCTTTGAAAAGATTCAATCCTATTCCTTTCCGGCAAAGTCAAGCATGTCTTTTAACTGAACATCATCAATCATATTCAGATCACGGCAGGGCTGAAGGAATTCTTTCACATGGGCATAACTGTGTAAATTGATCCCAGCGGCTTCCATGTCTTTTCGCCCCTGCACCCCTCTTTCTAAAAGAACCAGCAGATCTTCCACAACAAGACCGGCATCCCTCAGGATCTCAATGGCTTCTACCTTGGACTTCCCTGTCGTAATTAGATCATCTAAGAGAAGGATCTTTTCTCCTTTTTTATATTCACCTTCAATACGATTGCCCGTACCATGCTCTTTCATGGTCATACGGGGGTAAATCATGGGAATACCCGTTTCGAGTGAAACAGCCGTTGCCAGAGGAAGTGCCGCGATGGGGATTCCTGCGATTCTATCAAAGTCCAGCCCTTTCATTAATTCTGCGTAACCTCTAGCAACTTCGGCCAACAATGAAGCATCCGAAGAAACTCTTCTTAGATCAATATAAAATGGTGATTTTTTTCCGGATTTAAGGATAAATTCTCCGATACGGAAACATTCGGTCTTAATGAGTCCTTTCATAATTTTATCTTTTCTTATGCCTTTCAGAGACAGACCTGAAACGGAGACTCTTTTTGCTCTGGCGTCATTCAATTTATCTCTGTATTCTTTGGCGGCTTTTCCCGGTTCTTTGGCTTCGGCGACACTTCTAGAAACATTTGGCAGTATACCCAGACCATCAGCCCTGCAACCTGCAGAGACAGCTTCTAGCATATCTCCACCTTGAGCACCAATTCCTGGCGTCAGAAACCATGTATCAGGACAAACGGCGCGTACCTTTTTGAGCGCCACAGTATCAGTACCGGCGACAACAAGGCCGACTTGAGATCCCCAAGATATACATTCCCGGGCTGTAGAGATATAAAGATCTTCATGTTCACCCCCAGATCGCTGAACTTGAAGATCCTGAATGGCACCTGCACCGGGATTTGTTGTTCTGCACAGCAAAAAAACTCCATGTTCGTCACCCTTGTTCAGGAAGGGATCAACTGCATCTCTTCCCATATAGGGAGATAATGTGACAGCATCTGCCTTGTAAAAATCGAGGAGAGAATCAGCATAGGCTTGGGCGGTAGAACCGATATCATTTCTCTTAGCATCAATGAGAACTGGAATTTCTCTTGGTATCAGTGAAAGCGTTTCTTTAAGGGCCATTAATCCTTCTGGACCATAGACTTCATAGAAGGCTATGTTTGGTTTGAAACAGGCGGCATAAGGCAGTGTTTCTTCTATGATACGGCGATTCTGTTCTACAATTTCTTTCATCGCTGCACCAGAACCTTTGGCTTTGACCCGAGGATCTAGACCTATGCATAAAAGTGTTTCTTTTTCCCGACAGACAGAATCCAGTTTTTCAAAAAATGTCATTGATTGTTACTCCGCTTGTTTTTTCACCAGAATCAGGGCATGAAAATCTGATAATTTTTTGACATTATAATGAAAAGAAGAAGACCTGAACAGTCTCAAATCCGATGAGATATGATCTTACAGAAAAAGGGTTCGATTTTTCTACTTTTTCGCAGGATATCAAACTGTTCATGTCTATCAATCTAAAACCTATTCTTAGAACGCTACCCAGCAGACTTCAAAGGGTTCCAAAATAATCTCCCATCTTCCCTCTTCGGCTTCAATAACACTACCGCCGGAAGTCAGACAATCACAGCTCCCTGGTAGAGGAATAGGACAATTGCGACCATCGATGACCATATGGAGTCTTCTTCTGGATGTGTTCTGTAAACAGAGGATGGATTCACTGGAATCATAGGCTGTTCGTATCAAGGCAAACACTTCATCGTCAAGTTTTAAAATTGTTTGCGGAGAGGATGGATCAAAGGCTTTTCTGGAGCGTCTGATTTTAAGAAGCCCCCGATACCCCAGGTAAATGAGACGGCGGAGAGAATCCTCTTCTTCCAGTTCCTTTACCAGTTGGTGACTATCCAGCTTTTCACGGTTGATCCTCCGGTTGATTCCAGATTCATCAACACCCTGAGTCCAGTTGCCTGAACCAAGAAGGCTGTGAACATATATGCCGGGTACACCGGCCATCACGAGCATAACTGCCTGGGAGGATAGAAACTGCATGGCCTTGAGCTCTACCGGGAAATCAGGATTATTGACTGCATCTCTAAAATTGATATTGAGCTCATAGGGTATCTCACCATCAGCTGTGGCCTTGTATGAGACCCTTCCCCCTCTGGTGCGAACCACATCAATGAGATGGTCTACTTCATCCTCATTGAGATAACCACGGGCCGGAAGAACTCCTATACCATCATGACTGGACATAAAATTAAAATAAGAATGATCCGAATTTACTCTTGGAAGAGAATGAGCCCAATCAGTTAGGTGCACTGCACTCTCTCTGATAAAGGCATCCAATGTTAGAGGTGGAAGGGTAAACTGGTAGACCATGTGCGCCTCATCCCTGCCTGTTCCAAAATAAGAAATATTATCTTTATGGGGGACATTCGTCTCGGTGAGGAGAATGATGTGAGGGGCAACATCGTTAAGAACCGCGCGATACAATTGGACAATGGCATGGGTTTTAGGATGATGCATACAGCTTGTACCAATTTCTTTCCAGAGGAAGCCGATAGCATCCAGACGAATGATCTGAGCGCCTTTTGACGCATACAGAAGGAATATATCAAGGAATTCGAGGAGGACATCGGGATTTGAAAAGTCAAGATCGACCTGATCGGGACTGAAGGTTGTCCAAACATGCTCCTTCCCGCGACTAGTCTCAAACTCAGTAAGCAGAGGGAGGGCTCGGGGACGGAAAACCGTCGACAGGTCCGTAGAAGGATCGACCCGATGAAAATATCGGCTGTATTTTTCATCACCTGCCAAAAATCCCTTGAACCACGGGCTGGAAACGCTGCAGTGATTCAGAACAAGATCAAACATCAAATTAAAATGCTCTCCCAGTTCTTCCACATCTTCCCAGCTTCCTAGGTCTGGATTGATCTTCCTGTAATCAACAACCGAAAAGCCGTCATCCGAAGTATAGGGAGAGAATGGAAGGATATGAATTCCAGAAATATGATCCTTGAGCCATAAATCTGAAAATTCCTTTAAAGCCTGCAAAGGGGTGATACCATTTTTTTGAATAGAATCGCCATAACTGATCATGATGACATCGTTCTGCGAAAGAGGGAGCTTGGCTCTCGGTATTTTGGGAACCTTGATCAAGGAGCTCCATTGATCCTGTAAACGATCAATTCTCTTTGCTATTGATTCTACGGAATCAGGACCATAAATAAATTCAATAAGTTCTTTTTTCGTCTTCATACTATTAATTATAGAGTTTCAGAACTAACATACCAGAAAAAAAAGGATAAGACTCAGGTCTTATCCCTTAATGTTCAAAAATTTATTCTGTTAAGAGTTTACAACTACTTTTTTTACAATGACAGACTGTATGACATAGCTTTCTTCATACCCTTTGAGTTCTCTCACCTGAATACTGAATTTTTCAGCCTCTTCCTTTGTATTAAAGGCGCCAATTCGAACCCTGTATCGGGCACTGCCATCCACATTTTTCGTCTGGACTGTACTAGATAGCCCCTTTTCTTTTAAAAAAGTACTGACTGTTTCGGCTTTTGTCATAGAACTATAGGAACCAACCTGAATCCAGTAGACAAGTTGTGAAACTTCTTTATATACGGGAGCTTTCACTTTTGGAACCACCGGTGTTTCTACAACAACAGCCGGTTCTTCCACTTCGGGAAGAACTTCCTCTGTTAGAATTTCAACGTCTATCAAGTCTTCAGCACTTTCTTCCATTCCGGGATACTCATCACTCTCACGAGACCATTCAATAGGATCGAATTCTTCTACTTCTTCTTGAGTCACCAGAGTCGTTGACGCGAGAACAGGTTTAAGTTCCTCCCCTGTTCTATCGGGTGAAAAAAAGAAGAATCCTGCCGTTCCAACGATGATCAATAGACCCAAGGCAGAAAGAAGAACCCATAGCGTTTTTAGATTATTGTCATCTCTAGACTGACTTTTTATACTATCCATACAGTTTATCTCTCCGGTGGAAGATGTTTTATCAAAGAATCAACCCGTTTCTGAAGAACAGAACGGGTGAAGCCGTTTCTTATAATATAAGTATCGACTCTGGATAAAAAAAATTGAGACTTTAGTTCTTTCTGAGCTCGGAATCTTCTGCATATATGCAGAAGAGATCTTTGATCTCTTTTTAAGGCTCTCAAGAACCTCAAGCCCCAGGGAGCACTGACCCATATGACAAGATCACACCGTTTCCAGAACTCTCCTTTCTGTAGAGCGGCCGCATTCAGGATGATATGAGCCCCAGGACGGGCATCACAAATGATCCTATTCAATGATTCATCCAGTTTTGGGTAGAGGAGGTCCTCCAATTTCTTAAGAAGAGGAGGACTTTTAAAAACAATTTGTCCCAAGGCCCTTCGATCTATCTGACCATGAGAATCCAGAATCGAATCTCCAAAATTTGTCAAAAGAATCTCTTTCATGGATTCCTGAAGCCGATGAACTTCCAGATCCAGATCAATGCATAAAAATCCACGGAACTCTAACATTTCCGCAATCTGATTCTTACCAGAACAGCTCTTGCCTGCCAACCCAATGATCATAGATTAATGGATTTCACCCCAATTTGAACCCTGTTCCACATTGACCTTAAGGGGAACATCCATAGACCAGGCACCTTCCATTACTTTTTCTAGAAGAAAAGAACATGAATCCACTTCAGCTTCAGGAACTTCCAGTATAATTTCATCGTGGACTTGAAGGAGAACACGGGACTTCAGCTTTTTTTGAGCAATGGCCCAGTCTATGCCCAGCATCGCCCGTTTGACAATATCCGCTGCAGAGCCCTGTATTCTTGTGTTTACTGCGACCCTGACAGCCGCGCTTTTTTCCATTTTGTTACGGCTAGAGATCTCCCGAACGGGTCTAAAACGGCCTAGAATTGTATAGACTCCGCCGTCAATCTCGGCCTGAGCCACAGTATCATCCACAAACTGTTTGATGCCGGAATACTCTTCAAAATAGGTTTCTATAAATCCTGCAGCTTCTGCCCTGGAAATTTTTAGTTCATTGGAAAGTCTAAAAGGCGACATGCCGTACATCACCCCAAAATTTATGGTCTTGGCTATCCGCCGCTGATTGGCATTAACATCTTCCAAGGGTGTTTTAAAAATAAGTGCTGCTGTTTTAGAATGAACATCCTCTCCGCTTAAAAAAGCTTCTTTGAGACCGGGATCTCCCGACAGGTGTGCAAGGACCACGAGTTCGATCTGAGAATAATCGGCCGATAAAAATACATGACCATCTCGAGGATAAAATGCCCGTCTTATCCGCCTTCCATTCTCGTCCTTCACTGGAATATTTTGCAGGTTCGGATCTTTGCAGGCAATACGGCCCGTAGCAGTTCCTGTTTGTATAAAGGAGGTATGAATTCTACCACTCTCTGAATTGACCATTTTAGGAAGAGTATCCACATAGGTTGATTTAAGCTTTGACAGCCCCCTATGTATAAGGATTTTCTCGGGAACAGGATCTTCTGATGCCAGTTGCTTGAGCACAGATGTATCTGTTGAATAACCGCTTTTAGTTTTTTTAATGGGCTGCAGCTTACGGTCTGTAAAGAGAACTTCTTGAAGCTGTTTAGTAGAGCTGATATTAAACTCTTTACCGCATAACTCGTAAATTTCTTTTTCAAGAGACCTTAAGGCGTCTCCAAGCTCAAGGCCATACTGCTCCAATTCCTCTTTATTCACCAAGATTCCTCGAAGTTCCATCTCCGCTAAAATCCTGACGAGGGGCATCTCTAGAGAATGAAAGAGTTCATCCAGTTTCTCTTCTTTTAATTTGGCCGACAGAACTTCAAAGAGTCTCCAGGTAATGTCTGCATCTTCTGCTGCATACTCAACAGCCTGATCCAGGGGTACATCAGAAAAGACTCCCCCTTTGGGGACAATATCCTTGAAGTGAACCGTCTTATACCCTAAATATCTCTCGGCCAGAAAATCCATATTGACCGGTGATCCGGCATCGATCATCCAGGCGGCAATCATGGTATCAAACCAGATGTTGGCCGGTTTAATGCCCCATCGTTTCAGGACTTTATAATCATATTTTATATTCTGTCCGATGACTTTGATCGTCTTGTCTTCTAGAAGAGGCTTGAGCTTTTCCCGGACAATCTCTGCATCCAAACAATCTGCGCCTTCCGCCTTCAACGGAATATAACAGGCCTCTTCCTTACCGGTCGAAAGACAAATTCCCACAAGATTAGCGATCATAGGATTCAGGTTATCTGTTTCAGTATCTAAGGATACCATGGATGATTTCCGTACTTTATCCACCCAATGATTCAGATCCTCTTCTGTTAAAATAGATGAATAGTCACCTTTTTTCTGGGCTTCAGCGGCTGATTCATGTTCTTCTGATAGGGAAGGACAGATTTCCATTGCCAGGCTCTGCAGTCCCTCTCTCATCAACAGCCTGGCAGCTTCTTCAGAGTTCCGATTTTTGACTGTCAAATCATCAATGTGAAACTCCACAGGAACATCTTCCTTGATTATGACCAATTCTTTGCTGAAATAGGCCATTTCACGATGATCTTCCAGCTTCTGTCTTTGACTCTTGCTCTTAATTTCATCAAGATGTTCATATATGCCGTCGAGCGTTTTGTATGCCTGAAGAAGTTTAGCAGCAGTTTTCGGACCGATACCGGCTACTCCCGGAATGTTATCTGCCGAATCTCCCACAAGTGATAGATAGTCTACAATCTGCTCAGGCCAGACTCCCCGGTCTTCAAAAACGCCATCCCTGTCTACTTCGAGTAAATTACCATTATCAAACTTGATGATGCCCACGCCGTCTCCGGCAAACTGCAGAAGGTCTTTATCTCCCGAAATTATAAAACAGGGACGCCCTTCCAGTCTTGATTGAACAGCCAGAGTGCCCATGAGATCATCTGCTTCATATCCGTCCACTCTCAAAGTGGGAACCTCCATAAGACTGAGGATCTCCTCAATGAGGGGAATCTGCTCAAACAGGTCATCTGGTGATTTATCTCTTGTAGCCTTATAGGCCGGATACATTTCATGCCTGAAGGTTTTTGTTTTTGAATCCATAAGAACGACAAAGCGTTCGGTTTTTCGCTTTTCAAGGATGCTAATCATGGTCCTTATAAATCCAAAAACGGCAGAGATATTTTTACCCTCTGAATTTCTCAGTGGTGAGCGTATGAATCCGAAATAGGATCTGTAAATTAGGCTGTATCCGTCTAGGAGATAGAGTGTCTCTTTCATAGTTTGATATCGATCAGCCTCGGGGCTGTTTCCTTATTGTTAGATTTGAATCTTATATGACCTTTGCTATTCTGTCTTTCCTTTGCAAGGACGGCCATACCAGACCTCAGAGACTCGCTCCCCTTGATCCTGAGAGCCGCAGACTTTCTTCTCATGCTGGCAAGGTCTGATAATTCCGGAGCGGCCTTTTCTGCCAGCACAGAGGCTTCTTTCAGCCATTTCTGTATGATCCTTTCCTGACGTATGATTTTTCTGGAAATCCTTTGTTCTTCCACCATGACCGAATTGAGCTGGGACTTCAAAGGATTTGCGGACAAGAGTATCATTTGTTCGATGATAGAATTATAAACAGAATAATCAGAACAAAGTGTTCTGATTAGTTTGGAGAACCATAAGACCTCATTTGCCACCGGATAACATCTCCTATCCGGCTATATTAACACCCATGGGAGAGGAGCCAGAAACGCCCTGACCTTCAATGGATGCCCAGGCGTCTCGAAGCTCAGACATCATTCTTCTGATTTCAACCAGAGATTCAGGTGTCTTGTCGATATTGGCCTGAAGAAGCTGCTGATTAAAGAACATATACAAATTATATAGATTCTGAGCGATGTCTCCACCTTTTTCAAAATCAAGTGATGCCATCAATTCTGTTATGATATCTTGAGTTTTCACAATGGAATTGTGAATTTTATCCAGTTTCTTATCGGGCCTCTTAATTTCATCTGAAGCAATATCCAACTGCTTTACCGCTTCTTCATAGAGCATAACAATTAAACGACCCTGGCTGGCTGTCTTGACTTTCGTCTGATGATAGGCATTTAACGGATTTCTATTCATGTAAGAAAGGCCTCCCCTGATTCTTCAGTATATTTTCGGAAGATTCCGAATATTTCTTAACTAAAAGTTTGATTAATAACGATTTTTTCTATGGATCAAAACCTATAATTCCTCATCATTAAAATCAAGTCTCTAATTCATCATTCTGCAAAGACGGATCTGTTTTAAACAATTCTCTTTGCTAAGCAAGTCTCAGCGGCTACTTTTAATCATCTCCGACAGATCAACAAATTCGTACCCCTGCCGTATTAGCTCCTCAATGACCATGGGGAGCAACATAACAAGAGACTCCTCCTGCCCTGGATTTTTCCCCAAAGTAAAGGGAATAATTGCACCGGGATGCACTTGTGATAGGAGAGCCTCGGCCTGATTCACAGCTTCAGAAACATAAGTATGTTCCCTATCCCATCTGCCATCTTTGTCATTTATGGGCAGGTCAGTTCCAATATATATATACTGCAACGATTCAGAAGCATCCAGAATTTCCGAATTTATAAAATAATGAGGAGTGTGCCAGAGGAGAGATAACTCTTTGCCTGTGGCAATAAAGTAATCATCCTCATTCCGTGCCATCCCCTTTTTCAGAAACTCCTGATCTATATTGTAAGACGAATCAGACATATCAAACCATGTATAAAACAGAGAACCCACGGTATGACCTGAATCAGCGATCAACCTGGTTTCGACAGGATTGGCATGTATAAAATCACCATTGATGAAAATCGTCGCCTCTACACCGTATTTTTCAAGTATATTCAGAATTTCCAGAACACCCTCAGAAGAATCAACAGCATTTAAAACGAGGGTAATTTCATTACTTTCAACCGAGAGACCATGATCAAAAAACCAGGGATTGCCCCGAGTAGGTTTCTCTTGCTGAACCGGAAGGTTCTGGAGATCTTGTTTTTGATACACAGGCAAAAAATCCAGTGTTGAATACCCTTCCATATTCCTGATTTTCAGGGAGGAGCTATACCAACCGCCCCTTATGTCTTCCAGGTATATACGGTATTTGGCCGTACTCTGTCTGCTTGGACGAAGTTCAACGGCAGAATCCTGAGGTATCCAGTTCTTTGATTCATTATATTTATACCACTGTTCATCAGAAAGTCCATAAAGATCTCCTGACAGATCAAAACCTGTCCTTTCTAACTGGCTGAGACCTATGATCTGAGGTTCTCCAGAGGATTTACTGATACTTGTGATTGAATTCATTCCAGTACTGTAATAAAAATCCCGTCCCCAGAAAAAAGAAAGGCTGTTTTTCAGAGGAAAAGTTTGGAGTTTTGCCATGGTCAATCCACTGTATAGATCGACAGATTCATCCTTGAAAATAGCAAATTGATTCCCTCTCTCGTTGGCTGACAAACCTGTAATTTCACCTGACTCGAGTTCACTGAATCCAGTATCTCCAGCTTTACAGAATAAAATCCGACCTCGATTTTCCTTATTATTCCTGAGAAAAAGAAGAAGCGTTCCATTACTGAGCCATTTTTGGTTTACAATCCGTGTGTAGCCCTTTGTGAAGAGCATCGGTTCTTGCTGGAGAAAACCGGATGTTTCCTGATGATCCACAAGGGGAATAACCATACCCTCCAAACCATTTTTTATAAGAAACAGCCTTTTTCCGTCTCGGTCTAATGAATATCTATCAAATACGGGATCAAAAGAAACGGGGATACGGCTCCAAACGACTCCTTTTCTAAATGGATCAGAGTAAAAAGAGCGGGTAAAGAATTCTGAACTATGAACCCTGTAGAGCAGTTTATCACTTAAAATATAGAGATAATTACCGGATTTCCATTGAATGGATTGAATATCCTGAAATCCTAAATTTCTAAAGGATTCTGCGGGAATACGACCGGACAGATACTGATCAATAGAAAAATAGAAGAGTTCACGTCCTCTTCTGTATATAAAATACTTTGAATCCGGTGACCATTTGACCATCTCATGGATATATTCTTTCTTCAATTGATTTGTAATGTTCAAGGAAACATTCATTTCCCTATCATACAAAATTAAAGATGCGCTATCTTCAACTTCTCTAATAAAAACGGCATACCGACCGTCGGGACTCATTTCCAGGGGTTTCAAAGATAGAGGCGAAATGGGAGTTCCAGTGGAAAAGGAGGGAATGAAATCATGTTCCATCCAGGTTTGCAGCTCACCATTATAAGTGAATAGACCGAACTGATTGTAAATCATCAACTCATTTCTTAAAGGGAAATAAAAACTTTTTTCAGGGAAAATAGTAATTGCTTCCGATTGAAGAGATTCTGCTTTTCCTTTGACAAGGGTTTTATAGGTCATTCCCGAAACAGAAGGATTTGTAATTGTAAGGATGATTTCGTTCCGTTTATTAATATCGAATTCCGAAAACTCCAATCTTCTGTTCTGAGAATGAAGAATTAAAACTGGGAGGATCATGAAGATTATTAGAGTGATTTTCTGACGCATATCCTGCCTATTATCGGCTAATTTTTTATATAAGAATAGAACCTTCTGATATTCCATTGAGATGAAGGATTAATGAGACGCTTTAGACAAAAAAGCTTCCAATTCTTCTTCCAGATTATCAAGACAGGTTTCAAGCTTTTCCAATTCATGAAGACGATCCGCCAGCTGAATTTTTTCCAATTTATCCATGGAACGGCTCAAGACCTGTGACAGGTCTGTTTTACTCTCAAGACTTTTCCCACACCAGGGGCAGTAAGTGTAACAAGAGCTTGTCAGTTTACCGCAGGATGAGCAGAATTTAACTTCGTCCATAGCTTCTCCTTACAAAATCGAAAAGTCTTATCTTAAATATTAACCAGATCAACCAAAATCTCAATAGATTTATAAGCTTCATCGCTTAAATCTTCTTTCTTTATCAATCCCCGGATCAAAGCATCCGCTACGGGAATTCCTGGATCACCATCTTCTTGATACTGCTTCTCAAGAGTCTCTTTCCGAAACCCCTTGTACCCATTGATGATCTGCTCCATTCGGTCAGAACCGATCCTCTTTTTCTTCCACTTCTCAAATTCACGATACAATGCATTCAGTTCTGTATCCTGGGCTGCTTTAAATGCTGTTTTTTTTAAGCGGTTAAGCTCTGTTAAAACCTTCTTAGAATATTCTGCCATAATTATAAAAGCTCCGATGCCAGTTCTGCTAATGGGCTTCTTTCTGAATGCCCCAAAGTTATATGTCCGGCCAGATTTACGTCCCGAAAGGCTTCCACAAGACAGGACAGCCCATTCGATTCTGCATCCAGGTAAGGATTATCAATCTGATGAGGGTCACCTGTTAAGACGACTTTCGTCCCTTCACCGGCACGACTGACGATTGTTTTGACCTCATGAGGGCTCAGGTTCTGAGCCTCATCTATGATTATATACTGCCTGGGCAGTGAACGTCCCCTAATATAAGTAAGAGCCTCAATTTCTATTATTTTATTATTCATTACCTGGTCAATACTCTTGAGATTCTGTTTATGCGCCACCTCAATAATGTACTCAAGATTATCAAAAAGCGGCTGCATCCAGGGACTCATCTTCTGACTTTTTGCTCCAGGTAAATACCCGATGTCCTTACCCATTGGAATAACAGGGCGGCTCAAGAGCACACGGGTATAGTTTTTTTCTTCCATGGTGATTTTAAGTCCGGCAGCAAGAGACAGCAGAGTTTTACCCGTACCGGCTTTACCTATGAGTGTAACAAGTTTAACCTCATCATCCATTAGGAGGTCCAGCGCTATCCGCTGCTGTAAATTGAGAGGGCGGATCCCCAGCACTGGTTCAATAGTGGGTACAATGGACTTTAATAAACCCTTTTTTGCATCCCAGCGGGCTATTTGAAAGGCTTTGGAAGTCGCACTTTCCTTCAGAATAACATACTGGTTAGGGTAAACCGTTATATCCTTTGGGCTTGCTTCACCCCTGTTTTCCAAGTCTTCCATAAGCTTTTTTTCACCATAGATTTCTCTGTAACCATCATAAAGATACTGTATATTGACCTTGTGTTTCTCATAATCAACGGCATGTATGCCGATGGAGGTAGCCTTGATTCTGGCATTGATATCTTTGGAAACAAAGAAGACATCTGGATTTTTATGCTGTAAAAACTTGGCACAAAGTATGATTTTATTGTCCATTTTCGCTGATGTTAAAGACTCTTCGACGGAGCGATCAAAATCAAGGCTGACCCTGAGGGTGCCTCCATTTTCAAGTTTAACACCATTTTGCAAATTACCGTGATGACTGATCTCATTCAGAAAACGAATAGCAGCACGGGCGCTTCTGCCGCGGCCTTCATGTTCGCTCTTTAACTTATCCAATTCTTCCAGCACCCAGATGGGAATCACGATATCACTGTCTTTGAAAGACAAAATTGCATCGGGCCTATGGATCAGTACATTGGTGTCTATTACGAAGGTCTTCTTCTTGTCTTTCATGGATGAAACTCCCGGAAAATACTCCTAATTATAGATTTATTCCGGATCTGAAGCAATCGTTTTTCCTCTTTATTGATTTTTTGAACCGACTTTAAACATTGAATATTTTTAAAACACAGACCATTTGTAAACATCAATACCACTATTAAGCCCTTTTAAAAGACCCTACAAATTGACAAGAAGAGAAAAATGCGAGTATTCTCTTGGAAGTTATGTATATAGTAATATTAGGTGCCGGACGCGTGGGAACACAGCTGGCCAGGCAATTGGTACTGGAAAAAAAGGATGTGGCTCTCATAGAGAGAGACTCTGAAAAAGCCAGAGATGCGGCCAACAGACTGGACTGCCTTATCATCAATGATGAAGGAAATAGTCTGGAAGGGCTGACTAAGGCAGGTATTCAAAAGGCTGATATTTTTGTTAGCGTGACCGATAGTGATGAAACAAACCTCATTGCCTGCGGTCTGGTATCTGCCGAATATGACAAAGTAAAGACAATTGCTCGGGTCAGAAACCTGGATTACTCACGTACCAAAATGATTTCAAACTCCTTTTTGGGAATCGATTATGTGATTAATCCGGAGATTGAAGCCGCACGAATCATCAGCTATGCCATCAGTCATGGGGCACGCAGTGATATCATGCTTTTTGAAAACACAAGTCTTCAGATGCGGAACCTGAACATACGTAAAGAATCTGCCTTTGTCGGTCAAAGCCTAAAATCGGTACGACAAAATATGGACTTTGCCTTTTTGATAGCCGCCATCCTCAGGGATGAACATTATATAATTCCATCGGGTGAAACAATTATCCAGGAAGGCGATCAGCTGTATATTATCTCTTCTGAAAAGGGTTTTGAACTGATTTTTAAGCTTGAAGACCTTAAAAAATCTGAATTAAACCAGATAACTTTGATTGGAGGGGGGCATATCAGCGCCTATGTTGTGGAAGAACTCCTGAATCAGGATCACAACAACTTTTCACGTGTGGGCAAATCCAAGATTGGTCGTTTATTCAATAGAAAACACAAACGGTCTCTCCAGATTATCGAAAAAGACTACGATCGCTGCAAAGAATTGGCGGAACGATTTCCTCAAGTCCTTGTGACACATGCGGATGTAACAGATGACAGCTTTAATGAAGAAGAATTTTTAGCTGGAACAGACCTCATTATAACTGCCACCAATAATCAGGAACTCAATATAATTACAGGGATTTATGCCAAAACACTTGGTGTGGACAAGGCCATGGCTCTTGTTATAAGAAACAGTTACCGCAACATGGCTCACAATTTAAATGTAGATGTCACGGTTTGTCTAAATGACACAGTCGTCAACTCCATCCTAAAGGTCATACGAAAGGGGAATATCAAAAATGTCCATGCCCTGTCGGGGGGTAAACTAGAGGTTGTAGAGTTTCAGATAGAAGAAAACTCTCCCATTGCCGGTAAAAAAATCAGTGAATTAAAACTTCCTGAAAAATCTCTTGTTATTTTTCTCTCTCATGAAGGACAGGATATTATTCCAACAGGCGACACCATAATTGGACGCAATGATTATGTGGTTCTGATCCTGGAAAGAGAATCTGTCTCACGCATTGAAAAGATCATATCCGGATAAATATTATGAAAATGAAACTGATTCTTCATGTTCTGGTGATCCTGCTGGCCATCATATCATTGTTTATGCTCATTCCCGCTGGAATTGCCCTGTTTTATGGGGAAACTGAATGCTTAAGAGCCTTCCTTCTTCCCATCATTGTCCTCTTACCTCTTGCCATTGGACTCTATGTAATTACCCGAAAAAACAGGGACAAGGTCATGAGTCCCAGAGATGGTTTCATGCTTGTCAGTCTTGCATGGATCAGTGCATCCGCATTGGGAGCCATGCCTTTTTATCTATCTGGAACCATACCTTCCTTTACAGATGCCTATTTTGAAACAATGAGCGGCTTTACCACAACAGGTGCCTCCATATTAACGGCCATTGAAGGCTTACCCTTCTCGATTCTCTTTTGGAGGAGCCTGACGCATTGGCTGGGCGGTATGGGAATCGTTGTCTTAACGGTGGCTGTTTTTCCCCTCTTGGGAATTGGAGGACTTCAGCTTCTTAAAGCGGAAGCTCCCGGCCCGTCAGTCGATAAAATAACACCAAAGATTGCCCATACGGCAAAACTTCTATGGTTTATCTACCTCGGTATGACTGTCATAGAGACTCTTTTACTCTTGTTGGGAGGCATGAATCTCTTTGATTCTTTGACTCATACATTCGGTACCATGGCAACCGGGGGATTCAGCACGAAAAACACAAGTGTGGGCTATTATGATTCCCCTTTTATTCACTGGGTGATCACCATATTCATGGTGATGGCAGGATTGAACTTTGCCCTGTATTTCAAACTGTTAACAGGCAGAATCAAGGGATTTCTCATCGATTCTGAAATGAAAGCCTATCTTGGAATTTTCCTGATAGCATCATTGGCCATTACTTTTTCACTCATGAAAAATCATGTGTTTCATGGTTTCTTTGAAAGCCTCCGGTATGCTGCCTTTCAGGTTGCTTCCATCCTCACGACCACAGGATTTGCCACGACCAATTATGATCTCTGGCCGGAATTCAGTAAAACAATTTTATTCTTAATGATGTTTGTAGGGGGATGTGCCGGATCTACCGGAGGTGGGATTAAGGTTGTCAGAATCGTAACCCTCTTTAAATTGGCTTTCAGGGAGCTGAAGAGACTGATCTACCCTCGTGGTGTATTCCATCTCAGACTAAATAAAATGGTCCTAAGAAAGGATATCATCTCTGTGATTACCGGTTTTGTATTTCTTTATGTATTCACCCTCCTTGTGACAACTGTAGTTGTTGCCGGAGGAGGATATGATATCCTCAGCTCTTTTTCGACAGCTCTGGTTACTGTAGGAAACATCGGTCCCGGTTTTAATCTGGTAGGACCGACAATGAACTTTTCCTTCTTTCAACCGGGAATCAAATGGTTCCTCAGTTTGGCAATGATGATGGGCCGTTTGGAAATATATACTGTGATGGTTCTTTTTATTCCTCATTTTTGGAGAAAGCTGTAGAGGATTGGTGCCGTACCAAGATTATCCCAAAAATAGTTTGACCGTTCCAAGCAGTGTTCCCAGAATGATGAACAATCGAAAAGGCTTTTCCGGTATGATCCGAACGAGCTTCAGCCCCAAAAACAATCCCAATAAAATAAAGGGAGACAATATGAGGGAAATTTTCAGTGTTTCTAAGCTCATGGACTTCCAGATGAAAAGGTGAACCGGAATTTTTAGTAGATTAACGATAAAAAAGAAGACCGCTCCCGTACCGATAAACACCATTTTAGGCAGATTCATGGACAAGAGATACAGGGACATAATGGGTCCTGCCGCATTTCCGACCATGGATGAAAATCCCCCGGTGAATCCAGCAATGCTATGAGCAGCCCAATGATCGGGAAGAATCAGAGTTTTGCTTGAAAACTCCTTATATACCATGAGAATCAGACAGAACAAAATAAAAAAGCTCATAACATATATGAATGATCTGTCTGAGAACAGCTGTCCTAGAAGCATCCCCCCTGCCAAACCGGCGAGGGTTGAGGGTAGAAGCTGTTTCAGATAGGACCACTTGATATTCTTTCTATAAATGATCACCGAGAATATGTCCCCCAAAATGAGCAGGGGCAGTACTGTGGATGAAGACGCTTTACCTCCGAAATAGGAAGCAAAAATAGGTATAACAATGATATTTATCCCTCTAAGGCCGGCTTTATTCCCGCCGATGGTGAGAGCACAGAGAGACAGGATAATCCAATCCTGCCAGGAAAGTATTTCGCTTAACAATGAGTACATCCTTCAAGAGTATTGACGGGCTAATGACAGAACAGAGCCTGCATAACTCCCACCAAAAAGATTTAAGTGATTGAGCATATGATAAAGATTATAGAGATCCTTTCTTTCATGATATCCCGGATGCAGGGGCCATTCCTTCTGATATCCCCGGTAAAACGAGGAAGAAAACCCACCAAAGAGTTCTGTCATGGCCAGGTCTGCTTCTCTATGACCAAAAGAAACTGCCGGATCAAAAATCCAGGCCTTCCCGTCATGACCGCACATGTAATTACCCGACCATAAGTCCCCATGAAGCAAACTGGCCTCTTCATCATCACAGGGGATAAGGATCTGGTCCAATCGGTCCATGACCCGATTTAACAGAGTTTGCATCTTCTTATCGATGAGTCCATTTTCCCGTGCCATCTTGATTTGAAATCCCAAGCGGCAGTCTCTAAAAAACTCGATCCAGCCGGTGGTGATGGAATTGACCTGCCGACTGGCTCCAATAAAATTATCGTAAGCAAGACCGCAGTATTTGCTACGAACATTCCTATGAAGTTTTGCCAGGGAGCATCCGAAATCTTCCCAGAAATTCTCCCCTTTTTCACCTGGTTCAATGTACTCCAGGAGGAGAAATGACTCGGACTCATCTATCCCACAGGCCAAAACGGCCGGAACTCTTGGGCCTTCTTCTGTTTGAGCCAGCTCTTTCAACCCGGATGCTTCTGCCTGGAACATCCCCAGTACATCGGCCTTGTTCTTTTTCATGAGGATACGCCGTCCGCTGGAAAGAGTCAGCACAGAGGTGCTACTGATACATCCCCCACTGACAGAATGTTCACTGACACAGGGCTTATCCTCCCCTTCCAGCGAGCTTAACGCCTTTGATAGAGAAGAAAACAGGGGCAATTCCTTCATGAAAGCTTTTCATCCTTCTTCAATTGATCTATCAGGACCCGGCAGCTTCTGTCCACAATGTCATACACGGTCTCAAACCCTTCGGGTCCTCCATACCATGGATCAGGTACATCCTGCCCTCCCTGGGGGTCCCATTCTCTCATGAGATGAATCTTTTCCTGATGAACAGGCCGGGCATGAGTCAATAAATCCTTACGATTTGATCTGTCCATGGGAATGATCAGATCATATTCATCCAGGTCAGACGGTTGAAATTTCCTAGCCAAATGGTTGATCACCACACCATGATCCTGCGCCGTCCTGCGCATCCTTGAATCGGCAGGTTCTCCAATATGCCAGGCTCCCGTTCCGCAGGATTCAACAAATACATTCAATCCTTCTTCTTCTGCCCTTTGCTGAAAAACCGCATGGGCCAGGGGTGAACGACATATATTTCCAAGACAGACAAACATCACTTTAAAATCAGACATTTTAATATTATACAAAGAGTCACTGCACAGGGTAAAGCATGACAGAGAAAGCTCACGCTGCTGCATTCATTATAATTAGATATTTGCTGATATCTCTTCATTGAATTCAAAGATGTATTGACTCATAATCAGGCCTTGACCTAGAATATTAGATTTGCGAGGTGATTATGACAAAGATTGTGTCCTGGAATGTAAATGGAATACGGGCTGTAGAGGGTAAAGGACTCTTTGAATGGATGGATGATTTTCAGCCGGATATTCTATGTCTTCAAGAGACAAAGGCTCAGCCAGAACAATTAAAACCGCATTTTATGAACAGAGACGGTTACAGCAGTTTCTTTATCAGTGCCGAAAAAAAAGGGTATAGTGGAACCGCTTTGTATACAAAGGTCCAGCCTCGGAGCGTCACTCCCCTTGGAATTGAAGAGTTCGATGTGGAAGGAAGAACACTCATTGCCGAATACCAGGATTTCACACTCATCAACTGCTACTTCCCCAATTCACAATCAGAGGGAAAACGGCTGGATTACAAAATCCGCTTCAATCAGGCCATAAAATCGAAACTGGATACACTGGTCTCTGAGGGTAAGAACATCGTAATTTGCGGAGACTTGAATGTAGCCCATAAACCCATAGACCTGACACATCCTAAAAATAATGAAAAGAACCCCGGTTACCTACCGGAAGAACGAGCCTGGATGGATGATTTTACCGAAAATGGCTATACAGATACGTTTAGGGTATTTCATAAAGAACCCGAACAGTATAGCTGGTGGTCCTACAGGATGAAGGCCCGAGAGCGGAACGTAGGGTGGCGACTGGACTACTTTTGTGTGAATGACAGTTTCTTGCCCCGGGTAAAAGACAGCCTGATACATCAGGAAGTCATGGGAAGCGATCATTGTCCCATAGAACTCATACTGGACTGAATATTTCAATCTCATCAAAAATCGTATCTTCTATGATCTGAGGATTAACCATTTATCGCAAAAAGCCGACAATTGGAAAAGGAGAATATAGAAGAATGAGATTGAAGTATAACGCTCCCGTTACCCTATCCTTCGGGCTGATTTGCACCTTTATTCTGGTTTGCGACCAATACCTTGTTCCCGGATTGGTTCAAGGTGTGTTTACCGCAGAGGGTGCCTTGACTTTTCAGCTGGATGACTTTCCTGCCTACATACGCCTCCTGACCCACGGATTCGGTCATGCCAACTGGGATCATCTGCTTCAGAATCTAACATTCATTCTTCTTTTGGGTCCTGTTTTAGAAGAAAAATACGGGTCTGGCAAGTTGGCATTCATGATGATCATCACCACACTGATCAACGGACTTCTCAATGCTCTTTTCTTTCCGACAGAACTACTGGGTGCCAGCGGCATTGCCTTCATGATGATCCTGCTCACATCCTTTGCGGGTTCACAGAAAAAAGAGATTCCCGTTTCCTTCCTGGCAATCCTGGGCGTTTATCTTGTCAAAGAATTTCTCAATGTCTTTAAAAACGACGATGTGTCTCAAATATCACATATAGTGGGGGGAATTTGCGGTGCCGTTTATGGTCTCTTTCTGAATTTTTTCAGCAGTGCACCCAAAAGGAATATTTCACCCACTCCTACAGCATCTCCAAATAGTTCCGCTAAAGAAACGATCATTCAGTAATCCCCTATTTTTATTCAATTTAGTATTGACAGGATTATACCATTTCTTTATGTTTCTATACATAAGAACGTTTCTACTCAAAGAAACAATGGAGAGATGAAACATGCCTGATAAAAATAAAAGATACTACAGCATCAAGGTTCCGGGTGATAAATTCACACCCTGTGCACTGGCCATAAAACTCAATGCCAAATGCCTACTGGAATCATCATCCTTATCTGGAGGACATTCCAGGTATTCCCTTCTATTGGTGGATGAGGCTTTCCGCATAGTACAGGAGAATGATGTTGTCTATAGAATCTCAGAAAAGGGAAAGGACAGGATCAGCCACAAAGATGAGGATATACTCCCCGTACTTCAGAAAATGGCATCCTGGCACCAGGATATAAAGGAAGAATTTCCAATTCCTGCCGGCGGCATGGGTTTCTTATCCTTTGAATTTGCAGCCTATTGTGATGATATAACGTTTGTTGAGAGAGAAGATTCACTGGGTTTACCCCTGGCAGAGTTCATCTTTGGTCATGTTGTCCTCGTGTTTGATCATTACACCGATGAAATCAATCTGATTGGTCTCAACTATCCAGATTTCGAAGTCAATCTCGAAGACGCAGTAGAAGCTGTGAAAAAACGTATTTTAGACTTTAATTTCAATTATATGACAGAGAACAGCCAGAGCATAAAAGGCACACTTTTACCTGACCCGGAAAGTGAAAAAGAATATGTCAAGATGGTTAATGTTTTAAAAGATGAAATCATCAAGGGTAATCTACTACAAGCTGTTCCCTCCAGAAGATTAACTGTACATACACAACAGACGGCGATGGACGCCTATAGGAACCTTCGGTCCAAGAATCCCTCTCCCTATCAGTTCTACCTTGATTTTGACGGCTATCAGCTGTTAGGGGCCTCTCCTGAAGTCCATGTCAAAGTGATCCACGGCGAAGTGATTATCCGCCCTATTGCGGGAACCAGACGACGCGGCAAGAATGAAAAAGAGGATCGAGCTCTGGAAAAAGAACTTCTTTCTGATGAAAAGGAAATTGCAGAACACCTCATGCTGGTCGACTTAGCTAGGAATGATCTGGGAAGAGTCTGCACTCCCGGCAGTATCGAAATTACTGAAAAAATGATCATTGAACGGTATTCAAAGGTGATGCATATTGTGTCTGAGGTCAAAGGTAAATTAAAAGATGATGTAAATGCTGCGGATGTCATTCGCGCGACATTTCCGGCAGGAACCGTTTCCGGTGCGCCTAAAATCCAGGCCATTAAAACCATCTCTCGTCTTGAAAAGATCAACAGAGGGTTTTATGCAGGACTTGTAGGATATTTTGATGCCAACGGGAGCCTCGACAGCTGTATTACCATTCGAAGTGCTCTTAAAAAGGATGATTTCCTTTACCTCCAGGCAGGTGGCGGAATTGTCTATGATTCGACGGCTGAGCGGGAATTGGAAGAAACAAAAGAAAAGATGAGGGCCATGGCCCTGGCAGCAGGAGTAGAGGTATAAATATGATAGCCCTGATTGATAATTATGATTCTTTTACATTCAATGTGTACCAGTACTTGAAAGAGTTAAGCGATGAAGAGATTCAAGTGCATAGAAATGATAAAATAACCCTGTCTGATCTTGCCAATTTGCACCCCTCCAGGATCATCTTATCCCCCGGTCCTGGTCGTCCTGAAGACGCCGGTATTTCATTGGAAGTTGTTAAGCATTTTATAGGAAAGGTTCCCATCCTCGGCATTTGTCTGGGTCATCAGACCATTGTTCAAGCCTTGGGAGGAAATATAGTTTCCGCGGCCAGGATAGTTCATGGTAAGGTAGAAGTCATCGATCACGATGGCAAAGGTCTGTTCAGAAATATGCCTTCCGAATCCAGGTTTACCAGATATCATTCTCTGGCTGCTGAACAGGAATCACTGCCAGAATGCCTTGAAATCAGTGCCCGTTCTAAAGATAACGAAATCATGGGAATACGTCATAAGTCTCATATTCTAGAAGGTGTACAGTTTCATCCTGAATCCATTGGAAGTGAAGACGGAAAGACATTGTTAAAGAATTTTCTAAAATACAAAAGAGATCCCCTCAACAAGACTGGACTGCTCAAAAAACTCCTTGAGAAACAGGATCTAGATGAAAAAGAAGCAGAAGATTTCATGGATGAACTCACTGAGGGAAACCTTTCAGAGGCCTTTATAGCCTCCATTCTGACCGCCTTAAACGCCAAGGGCATCAAGGCCCACGAAGTGGCAGGATGTGCACGGGTTCTGCAAAGAAAGAAACAATTCGTTCAAGTTGCTGAGAAGACAATAGACACCTGCGGTACAGGCGGTGATGGACGGGGAACATTCAATATTTCCTCTTTCTCGGCCCTCATTACTGCAGCCATGGGAATACCCGTGGCAAAACACGGAAACAAAGCAGTCAGCTCCAAAAGCGGAAGCGCCGACTTTTACAGAGGTCTCAGCATACCCGTTGAAAGCTCTCCCAAAGAGGCTGTCCGCATGATCAAAGAAAATGGATTTGCCTTCCTATTTGCCCCAATTTTTCATGGAGCCATGCGCCATGCCGCCCCAGTTAGAAGGGAAATGGGTATAAAGACGATTATGAATTTGCTGGGGCCTCTCGTGAATCCTGCAGAATCGGAATGCCAACTCATTGGAGTTTACGACTCGGATCTTTGTCCCATCATGGCTAGAGCAGCAAGACTCCTGGGTGTGAGAAGAGTCATGACAGTCCATAGTCAGGATGGTCTAGATGAGATATCACCCGCGGCTCCCACAAGGGTCTTTTTCATAGATCAGGATGGAATAGAAACAGATTCCCTCTTTGACCCGGCCTCTGTGGGCATCAAGGGTTATACAACAGATGATCTAAACGGAGGTTCTGCCGATCATAATGCCAAAATGGCTGTAGCGATCCTAAAAGGACAGGGAAACAAGGCCTGTATAGAGGCCTGCTGCCTTAATGCAGGAGCGGCTTCATTTGTCTATGGACAATCAAGCTCAATCGAAGAAGGATACTCGCTGGCCAAAAAGACCCTTACCGAGGGTAAGGTCTTAAACCTGGTTAAGAACCTCCGGCAAATCAACAAGGTCAGATTTTCATGAATCAGAGGAAAGAAAGCCAGGATATACGGCTTGAAATTGCCATGAAGAGAGCCTCAAGAGTGAAGGCCCTCGGAGCAGAAGAAGGCTTTGCGATCCCAGCCACACGTCAGATGCCTCTGACACCCTTCTGCAGAGAAAAAATGCTGATTTGCGAAGTGAAGCGCAAAAGTCCTTCCAAAGGGAAAATAGACGAGATTCCCCGGGCCGATACCCAGGCCAAATTGTACAGAACCAAAGGGGCCACTCATGTGAGTGTCCTCACAGAGCCCGATTACTTTGGAGGCTCTCTTCAGGATTTGATGGATGTGAAAACATCCTGTCCTGAACTTTCAGTTTTAAGAAAAGATTTCCTTTTAACTCCTGAGGATATAGACGTTTCCTTCAGAGCCGGAGCAGATGCCTGCCTGCTCATCGCCTCTTTGCTGGAAGCACCCGTCCTAGAAGTCATGTATAGAAGGTGTGAAGAGCTGGGAATGACGGCTCTGGTGGAGCTTCATTCTAGAGAAGATGCAGCAAAAGCCGAACCCTTAAAGCCTCAGCTGGTTGGAATCAATTGCAGGGATTTAAAAACTTTCAGAATTTATCCCCTGCAACCTCTCAGAATCCGAAGCTATGTAACATGGGACTGCCGGGTGGTCTATGAATCAGGAATACTCAAGGCCCAGGACGGGGAATTTGCCCTCCAGTCGGGATTTAACGGTCTCCTCGTCGGCGAGGGAGTTGTGAGGAACCCCGAACTCATTGTCCAATTAAAAACGAAGATGGAATCTCAAGCCTCTCAACCTTCCAATGATATATGGAGTAGAATCGCCGGAATGACGGTTCAGGGACGCCCTCTGGTTAAGATCTGCGGGCTTACCAATCGAAAAGACTTTGATATGGCCGTTGATTTGGGTGCAGATCTTTGCGGTTTTATATTAGCACCCTCTCCAAGACAGACGAATGCAGAATTCCTGCGCAGTCTCCCAACGGCTAAAGCCTTAAAAGTAGCTGTCGTTGTGCTTTCCGATGGAGAGCCGCTGCCGGATGAGATTCAGAACCTTCTGGATGAGGGCTTTTTAGATATGATACAGTACCATGGGAGTGAAAATCCAAACCAAGTATGGAACGGTCAGGGATACAAGGCTCTCCGTGTCAAAGACACAGACTCATTGGATAGAATCACTGACTACAATCCCCTCCCCTGTCTTCTGGACGCTTTCAGCAAGGGAAAAGCCGGAGGGACGGGGAAACAAATTGAGAGATCTCTGGTGGAGATTGCCAGAGATAGGGGAGAACTCTGGTTGGCAGGTGGCTTGAATCCAGAGAATATCGCCAGTATCCTCAAGGATTTTAATCCTAACCTGGTTGATCTATCCAGCGGACTGGAATCCAGTCCCGGAATAAAAGATCCATCCAAGATGAATGCATTTTTCAAGGAGATCAATTCTTATGCCTCGATACAATGATTATTTCGGCCCCTATGGGGGACGGTATGTTCCAGAAGTACTGCAAGCCCCGCTCAAAGAGTTGGAACAAGGATTTCAGGACGCCTTGGATGATCCTGAATTCATCGGAGAATTCGATGAATTCTGCCGGGATTTTATCGGCCGACCCACCCCGTTACTTCCGGCAAAGAATGCCTCTAAAGCTCTGGGTGGAGCTCAGATTTACATCAAACTGGAAGGACTGGCCAACACGGGAGCCCATAAAATAAACAATGCGGCGGGTCAGGCATTACTGGCCAGACGTATGGGAAAAACAAGGATCATAGCCGAAACCGGGGCCGGACAACATGGAGTAGCCACAGCGGCAGCCTGTGCCAGGCTGGGTCTACCCTGTGTTATCTATATGGGCGAAGAAGACATACGCCGTCAACATCCCAATGTCTATTGGATGGAAATGTATGGTGCGGAAGTCCGGTCGGTCACATCCGGCTCCAGAACCCTCAAGGATGCGGTAAACGAAGCCTTTAGAGACTGGACGGCAAACAGCGATAAGACTCATTACCTCCTGGGTTCCGCATTGGGGCCGTCCCCCTACCCTGACATGGTCAGAGAATTTCAATCTGTTATAGGACGGGAAATACAGGAACAGGCGACCTTTCCCATACACACCATGGTTGCCTGTGTGGGCGGAGGTTCCAACGCCATTGGTTTTCTATCCCCTTTCCTAGAAGATACGTCCATAAGGATGGTGGGGGTAGAAGCAGGAGGACGGGGTGATGGAGAGGGAAATAACGCCGTTAGAATGGCTGACACGGGCCGTCCCGGCATTATTCAGGGATATAAGAGTCTTTTTTTACATAACAGCGATGGTCAGGTCCTGAAGACTCATTCCATATCTGCCGGGTTGGATTATCCGGGGATCGGTCCCCAATTGGCCAGCCTTGGAGAACAGGGACGTCTAGAGTTTACACAGGCTAAAGATGATGAAGCGCTGGAAGCACTGAAGTTCTTTGCCCGCCATGAAGGGTTGATATTTGCCATGGAATCGGCTCATGCCGGTGCAGCGGCCATGAAACTGGCCAAAGAAATGAGACCAGATCAAAACCTCATCATCAATATGTCCGGTAGAGGTGATAAGGATATTTTTATATCCGCAGCCGCATTGGATGGAGAAAACTGGAAAAGGTTCCTTCAAAAGGAAAGCAGGAGAAAGTATGTCGACTAAAATTGTAGCTCACTTTATTGCGGGATTCCCGGATGCAGCGGGGTCCATGGAGGTGGCCAGAGGTTTGGCTGAAGGAGGCGCTTCCTATCTGGAGATGCAGATCCCCTTTTCAGATCCTAGCGCCGATGGTCCTGCCATAGAAAACTCTTGCCGCCAGGCCCTGGAAAAAAACTTTACCGTAGACCAGGCCCTGGAGCAATTGAAAAATCTGAATGAAGAGTTAAAAATCCCCATATTCCTGATGAGTTATGGAAATATTGTCTTCACTAGGGGTATGGAAGATTTTGTAGTTCATTCGAAAAAAGTCGGTGCCGCTGGTCTAATCATACCCGATCTGGTTTTGGGAAGAGATGAAGGCCTATATGCTCTGGGTAAGAAGTATGACATGCCTATCCTTCCAGTCATAACACCATCCATCTCAAAGGAAAGACTCGGCGATATTTTGGCTCTCAAGCAGGAGTGGATCTACACAGCTTTAAGAAGCGGTATTACAGGCAGTGCCACTACGCTGGATGAGAGCAATTTATCTCTTTTGGATCAGTTAAAGACATCTGATTCTAAGGTTATGGCGGGATTCGGGATTCGGACGGCTCAACAGGTTAAAACACTGGCTCCACGCTGTGATGCTGTGGTAGCGGGGTCCGTATTTGTCAATGCTGTGACACAGGCTCTTCAAAAAGGATCATCCTTGAAAGATGCGGCCCTATCTACAATGGAGATGCTTCTCCAATAAAGAATATTTCAAATTCCATATCAACAGTGCCGGTGGATAATCGGCACTGTTGCAAATTTAGGACTTGAAGCCCCTCTTAGGGGAGGGGCTCATTCCACCCTCTAGTCAAGAACCTGATTCAACTGCTTCCTGTTATACTCCAGAACATCCATCAGGGTCGTTGTTCCCTCAGTGCCGGGGAAGTTTATCCAACGGACGATGGCTGGTTCCTCATCCATTTCCAGAAAAGGATCGGCAACCGGGTTATGATAATTATCTATAATCAAAGCCGGTTTGATTTTAAGAACCTCGGCATTTTCTCCCAGAGTTGGGGGGGCAGGTCCAAAGACCATAAGAGGTTTAATTCCCAGGCTCCCTGCCGGTCCATTCTGATGGAAATGAACAATAACAGATGAGAGCATTTCCTGATGCCAGGACAAATCTTTTCTCCAGAGATCAAAAAAATCATCCAAGTTCTTCAGGTTCTCAGCCGCCACAGATTGAGTCCCCAGAACTTCCGCGATCTTCATTACAGACTCATGAATCATCTGCTGACTGTTCACAGTGGTAATCTGAATCATTTTGAGCTGACTTTCATCTCCCAATGATTCCCTGATTCTGCCCATCATGGCTTCATATCCTGCAAACACCAGATAATCTGCCTGGGCAACAATCTGCATCTCCTTGAGCGATATTTCATACTCAGGGGGATGCTTCATATCCGAAGGGGCAAGAATCAGCACATCATCTGCTCCTGCCAACTGAGCAAAGGAAGCTGTCCACCCATTGGTAGCTACCACAGATTGAGCAGATAAATTCAGACCGAAAGAAATAAAAAGGACAAGAAGGGTCCATTTAGTTATGCTTTTCATAAATTAACCTCACTATATATGTTATTCCAAAGCAGACGCCCGCCACGAGTATAACCCCGGAGCTAACGGGTAAGTCCACTTTCAAAGCCAATAAAAAACCGCCCAAGCTATAAAGGAATCCCGAGAGAGAAGCCGTAATAAACATGGACTTAAGAGATCTGGAAAAAGAAACAGCAGTCATTGCCGGTAACAGAACCAGGGCATCTAATAGAAGGGCTCCCACCAGACGCATGGCGAAGGCAATGGTGATCCCGGTGAAAATCATGATGAGATAGAAAATCAATGTTTCATTCACACCGGCAGTACGAGCCGTTTCAGGATCGATAAGGACAGCACTGATCTGTCTGTACTTAAAAAGGACAAAGAGAAGAATCACTAAACAGAAAAAAAGGAGGAGGAATAAATCTCTTTGGCTTAGGGCAAAGATACTTCCCCAGAGCAGATTCATCGTGTCCTGCACTGGAATTTGATTTTTATAAATCAGAGCCATGGCCACCCCTACAGAAATGACCATAAAAAAGGTCGTCAGTCCACCCGTAGGGATATCTGAACGTCTGGACATAGATGTTATGAGCAAAACAAGGAAAAGATTAATTCCCAAAGCGCACAGCAGAGGATCAAGAGAGGCGGACAGGGCTATGGCGCCGGCCAGCATGACTCCATGCATCAGCATAAAGCGTAAATTCAAGAGATTTAATCTGAGGATAAAGATTCCCGAGAGGGGAAAACAGAGGCCAGCGGCCAAGAGTGATACAAAGCCTCTGAATACGGGTGGAAAAGAAAGAAGTTCTATCATTCTTGAAGCTCCAAAACCCCATCTTTCAATGAGATTCTCTGCCATTCTTCAGAAGTAAAATCATCTTGAGTATGAGTCACGAGCAATATCGAAATCCCAAAGCTCATTCTTATATGATCCAGAAGGGTGCTGAACAGAATACGTCCCTCTTTATCCAGATAGGTCATAGGTTCATCTAAAAGCAGCACATCTGCACCCTGAGCAAGGCAGCGGGCCAAGGCGACTCTCTGCCTCTCACCTCCGGACAATGTGAAATATGAACGTTGTTTTAAGTCCAGACATCCACAGGCCTCAAGGGAGCTATCGATTATCCGCTCTCTTTCGGATCGGCTTTTCTTGATGCCGGCCAGCCCCGTTGCAGTCATTTCCATGACTGTCACAGGAAATGCTTTATGAGGCTGTTCCTGTGAAACATAGGCAAGAGAATGGCGCCTTTTCTGCCAGTGGACTGAGGATTTATCATATCCCATGATTTGGATTTTCCCCTGGTCATAAGGAAGGAGACCGGCGATACAGCGCAACAGTGTTGTCTTACCGCATCCATTAGATCCACTAAGGACGGCGGCCGATCCCTTTTCCAGGGAAAAATTAATACCCTTGAGAACAAGGCGTCCCTGTCTGGAAACAATGAGATTTGACAGCTCTAAAGCCGGAACAGACATTTTAATTGGCTCTTCCTGCACGGCGGCTCAATTCCTGGTACGCCTCTTCCAGAGATAGATCATCCGTAAGAATGAGTTCAGTCTGACAGTCTAGTTTATCAACCAGAAGATCATAACTGCATTGGATACCCAAGTCTTCAAAAAGGGATAAGCCACGGGAACTGAGAGTAGAACCATGACAGCGGCGAAAACCCATTCGATGAATAAGAACAGCCGCAGCTCTTCCAATCAATTTATCCTTGAGAAAAAGTTCCGAACAGTCCCATTCGGACTCCTTCAAAAAATCCTCCAAGGCAAATAAAGGATGAAGCCAGTGACCATCGTGAGTGAAAACAACTGTATCATTATGGGTTACAGTAAGATTCAAGAGGACCTCCAATTTTGATAAAGGATCTTTATACTACCCTGTTCAGTAGATAAAGGAGAATGCACTAACAAACATTTATAATAAAAAAAACCCGGCAAAAACCGGGTTTTGTTTCAAATAATCTAGAATTATCTAGAATAGAACTCAACAACCATCTGTTCGTTGGCAACGGAGACAATATCGGTCCTGTAAGGACTTCTTTCTACCCGGCCATTCAGGCTGTCTTCAGAAAAAGTGAGCCATACAGGAACAGACTGGTTATTTCTAGCCAAACTTTCCCGAACAAGCTTTTTACTCTTTTCGCTATCTTTGATTGTTACTTCATCACCCTCAACAAGGCTTCTTGAAGGAATATTACAGCGGCGGCCATTCACATAAATATGTCCGTGGCTGACAAGCTGTCTTGCCTGAGTTCTGGTTGTTGCGAGACCCAGTCTGTATACAACGTTGTCCAGTCTCTTCTCAAGAAGGATCATCATGTTATCACCGGAAAGACCAGAGAGTCTCTTGGCTTTAACAAACAAATTGTAAAACTGTTTTTCGCTCAGACCATAGGCAAATCTGATTTTCTGTTTCTCTACTAACTGTCTACCAAAATCGCTTTCTTTTTTTCGGATCCGTTTACCTTTTTCGATTCCTGGTCCGTGCGGTTTTTTCTTAAGTAATTTATCATATTTACTGTTACCGTAAATGTTGACACCTAAGCGGCGGACAATTTTTCCCTTAGCTTTGGAATTTCTTGCCATTACTTCATATCTCCTGATATATATTTACGCCCTCACAGAGCGTCCCGACATAATATATTGTTCACAGCGATGAGTCAATATATACGAATATAATGAAAAGCATATTTTCAAAAGATGCCTTTATACAATATAATTTCTTCTGATAAAGAAATATGGGAGTAATGGATGAAGCTTGTTTTGATTCGTCATGGAAAATCTGGTTGGGATTCAGGAGCAGATGATTTTGACCGGTCCTTAAATAGTCAAGGTCTTAAAGATGCTCCATTTATGGCGGAGATATTAAAAAAGAGAGGGATTATTCCTACAAGAATTATATCCAGCCCCGCACTTCGAGCCCTGACAACCGCTCGTATAATGTCGGAAGTATTGGAATGTCCTGTCATAGAAGAAAAAAAAGAGCTATATCTGGCATCATCCCAAATCATATTAGAAACGGCAATGACATCCATGGAAGAGGAAGAGTCTCTTTTCATCGTAGGCCACAACCCGGGAATCTCACTAGCTGCCCAGCAGATACTGGGCCACAACGTTGATATGCCCACCAGCTGTGTGGTGGTCATAGACCTAATAGATTCCGGATGTGAGTGGAAGCTGGTGGATTCTTTAATACTCTGTCCAAAGGATTTTTAAGCGATCCTTTATGTCATCTTTGCCGGCCCGGCACCGGCTGGTAGGTCTGGAATGTACACCCACTCCGGATTTTTCCTTTGTTCTTTCATGAGACTCATGATTTTTTTGACTCCTCTTATAAATCCTTTTACCGGAAGAGGAGTATCTGCAGCCATCAATGCATGAAGTTTCGGAAGGTTATAAAATGGAACCGCCGCAAACATATGATGCTCGATATGATAATTCATTCTCCAATAAAAAAAGCTGATCACCGGCCCAAAGACCATGGTGTGACAGGTCATGCGCCAATCGGGAACACTCGGTTTTAAACCGATGTGCTGAACAATTCCCGTAAACCGGCCCAGGAAAGTAACGAAAAAGTAACTACAGGTAAAAGTAAAGATGAAAACCCATAGTTGAAAATAGATAAACAGTCCCAAAAAGATCAGATGTCCCAGGATGAGAAACCGGGACCAAAGAAACATGCTTTGTCTTTGGGGATCATCTTTTTCAAAAAGTGGGTCCCAATAAAAAGTATCTGGAATATCTCTTCCCAAAGCATAGGAGAGATTCCCTCTCATAATATTTTTAAATTTCTGATAATCGAATAAGAACCAGCTGAGGATATGCCTCATATGAAATGGTGCGGGAGAAAGAACAACCTCTTTATCCAGACCCTTAAAGACTGTCACTTGATGATGCCTTTTATGACTTTCCCTGAAGTGAATAGGATTATTCCAACTTAGAAAGGAAAAAAGTCCGTAAAAGATCTCATTCAATGACTTTGATTTAAAGGGAGTTTTATGACTGAGCTCATGAACTGTTGCTTCCATTCCCAAAAAACTACTAAGCATAGCATGGATATAACAGGCCATGACCATGGGAATCCATAATTCGTGTCTGAAAAAATAAAAACTCACCCAGGTGGTGAAGAGATAGACCGTTAACAGGCTCAGACATTGGATCAAACCGGGTAGGTCTTTTCTTTGAGTAAGAGTCCTGAGTGCCTCCCGATCAATGGGAGTTCTATAAAACTGAATATTCCGGACCATAATGCCTCCTGTACAATTATAATTCATATTATTCTTCAAAGATTTGAACCGTATAGGGAATTAGCTGTGAATTATTGTATTTTATTGCTGCCGATTCTCTCTAAGACCCTCCAGAGAGAAGCATTTTAAAACTCTCTGAGCCAGCATTCCTTTTATGAATTATACTAAAATGGATTATAACGCCGTAAAAAGGACAAGCAAAGATGAATCAAGTGCACACAGCTGAATATAACTCCCCTTTGGGTATTCTCATCATGGGGAGTTATGAAGGCAAAATCTGCCTTTGTGATTGGAAATATAGAAAAATGAGATCTACAATAGATCGACGGATTAAACGTACGCTGAAAGCAGAGTGGAGTACTAAGGGATCTGATATCATCCAAGAAGCCATCGGGCAGCTGGAAGAATATTTTAAGGGCGATCGGAAAATATTTGATCTGCCTCTTCTTCCATTGGGTACAGATTTCCAAAGAGCTGTCTGGAAGGAGCTATTGAACATTCCCTACGGAATCACATCCACTTATGCAAAACAAGCAGAATGCCTTGGAAATACAAAGGCAATCCGGGCCGTAGCAGGAGCAAATGGAGCCAATGCCATCTCTATCATTGTCCCTTGCCACAGAATTATCGGAGCCCGGGGAGAATTAGTCGGCTATGCCGGAGGTCTCTCCGCAAAGGAAAAACTGTTAGCCTTGGAAGCTTCCAACAGTCTTCAAAAAAAACTGTTTACATCCTGAGTGACAATGGAGGGCTGCGCGATTCTAATGATCAATAACAATCCACACATACCCCATGTTTTGAACCTCTCCACCCAGAATCTTGACCCTCCCCTCCCATGGATTTCTTGTACTATACTTGGCTTATAGGAGACCTTGATTTATGGATAGAAAATTTCATTTGATCATTAATCCGGGACGATATCCTGGATTCTCAAAAAAACTGAAACGATTGATGAGGTATATAGAAGGCGGAACCATCAAAGAGAGTACCAGCCGGGATCATTTCAAAGAGTTGATTATTGAGTTTATAAAATCCAGGGATTCCTACCTTCTCATATGGGGCGGTGACGGAACAGCCAATCTGGTACTCAATATACTTATGAAAGAAGCAGATGAGGGAAGACGGAACCAGATCGCTGTTGGTTTCTTAAGAGGCGGGAGTGGCAATGGAATTCAGGACAGTTACGAAGTCCCCAAAATACTGGCAAAACAGGTGAAGACTTATCTGAAGAGTATGGATAGAAATCTGATACAGAAGGTGGACCTCCTCAAGGTTTCCTATAGTGGAAAAACCATATACGGTCAGCTCTTCGGAACGGGTTTGGATGCCAGAATACTGCAGGCCAGAAATCTTAATAGGCGAACAGGGGGAGACAAAGCACCCCGTCCTGGATTTCTTCCCTACCTTCTTCCGGCCATCCGGATCGTCTGGAAAGAAACCCGGCTCCTCTCTGAAACCCAAACCCTTAATATGAAAAACGGCCGATTTGCCTTTCGTGGAACCAGAACCAACGCAGAGTTTCCCTTTGAGAGATATACTGTAAAGACGAGAGCGTCCCTTATTGAATTAGGAGTCAGACCCTATTTTGGATGGTATTATAAAATATGTCCTGATGTTGTTTGTAATGACGGACTCTTTGATGTTTATCTTTTCAATATGACAAGCCCCTTGGCCATACCCTTTCAGCTCTTTTATTTATGGAACGGCCAGTACGATCGAATAAACAGCTGGAATGCAAAGCGCGGACTACCATTGATTGAACACTATAAAATCAAGGAAATGCACCTGCAGCCCCTAAAAGAAAGAGTGTTCCATATTGATGGAGAGTTAAAACGCACTGATGGCCCGGTCAACATAGAGGTAGCCTCCCAGGCGCTTCAATTCCTTGTTCCCGTTAGTTTTTATGAAAAGTTCCACCCCATCCATAGAGAATCCGATTAAAACATCGTTCACTGACAGTACAAATTAGTACATGAGCACCATTGTCAGGAAACTCTATTCCTGACTATGATCTAGAGATATGAAAACAATGACAATCGAAAATCACAGCGTAGAAGAAAAGCTGAATTCACTCACACACGCAATAGGAGCGGGACTGAGTATTGCCGGACTGGTCATCCTCCTGGTGCATACCGGCAGTAGTGGTGGTTCAACTCTGGCCTATGTTTCTTTTAGTATTTATGGCTCTTTTCAAATCCTTCTATACCTATCTTCTGCTTTAACACATCAATTCTCGGACATGCCAAAGGCCAGTAAGGTCTTCAGAATCATTGACCAAGCCGCGATCTATCTCCTTATAGCGGGAACCTACACCCCCTTTGTGCTTCTGGGACTTGGAGGAACTTTAGGTTGGGTTTTGTTTGGAACAATTTGGGGACTGGCTCTTCTTGGAATATTAATGAAAACAATCTTTATCAGGGAAAAACATCTCCTTTCGGATCTTCTCTACCTTCCCATGGGATGGCTACTCATTTTGGCCGTCAAACCCATCATTCAGCATTTTCCCTCAGGTCTCATCCTGTGGCTTATAATTGGCGCTTTTTCCTATACAATAGGGATTTTCTTTTATCTGACAAAAAAAATTCCATTGAGTCATGTCGTCTGGCACCTCTTTGTGCTCTCAGGAGGAATTAGTTTTTTCATAGGGTTCATCTTATATCTTTAATGGACTAGAGACTGGCCCATCTATTTTTACCTCGTCTTTTAGCCAGATACAAAGCTTCATCAGCAGCGGACATCAGGTCATCTATGACATTTTTTTTGCCTTGAATTTTTACAGATATGCCTATAGAAATGGTGACCTCTTGATCCAGCCCCTCAAATTTTAAAGATTCAATGCTAACGAGAATCCGCTCTGCAAGAATTTTGGCAACATCAAGATCTGTTTCAGGAAGTATTATTGAAAATTCCTCCCCCCCATAGCGACAGAGAAGATCACTTTTTCTGGTTACAGCCTTTATTATGCGTGAGACTTCCACTAGAACATCATCTCCCATCTGATGACCATAAACATCATTAATACTCTTAAAGTCATCCAGATCCATCATAATCACCGCCAGGGGCCAATGATGCCGGTGAGACTGATTCAACAATCGTTGACCGCTCTCATAAAACCATCTTCTTGTATGAAGACCCGTAAGAGAATCCGTATTGGCAAGTTGTTTCATTTCTTCATGAAGTTGCGCATTATTGAGTGCAATAGCGATGAATCCACCAAAAACTCTGGTCATTTCCAGATGATCAGCATCAAAATGCTTTGAGTTCATACGGTTACAAGATAACAAACCAAGGACTTTTTCATTAAAAACGAGGGGAACACCAATCCAGGAACTATGATTTTTATTGAAAATGGGAATATCAGGTTCATCAAAGCTTGAAAAATCATGAAGAATCATGCCCTGCTGTTCCTGAATGACCTTTGAATTCGGAAAATTAGCGCTGAGGGGAAGCTCCAATCCAATAATGGACTCTTCATTCTCCCATCCCCTGGCGCCAACAACAATCAGGCGATTATCCTGTAGGAGCTGAACTGTTGCACAGTCATAGGGGATGACCTGTTGGGATTTTTTAAGGATCATTTCGATAGAATCCTTGTACTCTAATACAGAGGTCACTGCTGCACAGGCTTCCATTAGAGATTCGATCATGCAGCTCCTAGACTGTGCCAGATGCAAGGCTTCAGACAAGCGCTCTTCAGTTAGTTTTAACTCTGTTATATCTCTGTCTGCACCTAGATATAATTCGCCTTCACCCTTTTCGTTTCTGGAGATAAAATTTCCTGTACTTGAAATCCATCGGTAATCACCAGACTTTGTCCTGACCCTGTATATCTCATCATAAAGATATTCCTTTCCTTCGTGAACCAATCTCATAGCTTCTTTGATACGCACGGCATCATCGGGATGAAGGATCTGAATCCAATGATTCTTAGCCAGCTCCTCATCACTGTATCCCCAGGACGACCACAGCTCATTGGGAAATGACTCTCCGGTTAAATAGTTATGAAGGAAAACGCCTAGCTTTCTCAATGATTTACGAAAGACCCGTATGGGAATTTCTCCGGAGGGACCCAATGGCATGTTTAAATCCTTGCTTATATATGAGAATTTGATTTCACCGAACATTAAATTATCATACTTGGAAAATATTTGCGAGTTATTGGAAAAATTTATCTGTATTGATCGAAGATAAAGAAAATTTCAAAAGAAAAAACAGCTTTTATACCGTAAAGGTATCATTAAAAATTTGATAATCTCTTATACTTACTTTCTATGCGATGGGAAAATTTATCAAAGGATCCAAAGATTCTGAGCCATTATGAGCTCTTTAAGGATTCGGGTGTTCTGGATTATATAGAAGAAACCCGAGATATGAACAAAGCCCTTGAAGAACTCCTGCAGGAGGCAAAGGAAATATTCCGTCAGGAATCAGTCGATGAACTCATAGAACTGATCATTCATTACCTGGCAGAAAAGTTTATTCCCTCGAATATGGTTTTTATTCTGAATGAAGGAATAATGGTCAACAAAATAAAAACGATCATCTGTCGGAATATGAAGATTACCAACGAAACCATAGAGATATATTCCCTTGAACCATTTGAACGATTTTTCAGAACGAATCAGCAGACAATCAGATTCGATTTGCTTGAAAATGAATTTGCCGAGACCAATTATCTAGATCCCTTCTTGTCCTATAAACCCGAGATTGTTGTTCCTGTACTGGGTATTTCCGGTCTGTATGGCATGATTCTATTTAGTGCAAAAGTTTTGGGAGAAGATTATAAACCACAGGAAATATCCTATATTGACAGGCTCATGAATTTTACGTCCATTGGAATTCAGAATACTATTCACTATGAGCATTCTGTAAAAGATCCAAAAACAGGACTCTATAATCATAATTTTTTCATCCATCGGGTCAATGAACAGATTGCCCGGGCTAAGCGTATAAAAAGGCATTTTTCTATCCTTGTTATAGATATTGATAATTTTAAATATTTCAATGACAGCTATGGACACCTTGCGGGAGATGAAGTCATCCTCCAAGTATCCAAAATCTTGAAGAAGTCCATTAGAGAAGGAGACATACTCTCACGGTTTGGCGGTGAAGAGTTCACCATCCTTTTGCCTTATGCAGATTGTCAAGAAGGTTGGGAAGCTTCAGAAAGGATTCGAAAAGCGATAGAACAGATGGAGACCCCTTATCAGGAAGACGTCCTCAAGATTACCATAAGCCTGGGTGTTGCCACGTATAATTTCTTAGAAGATGAAAACGAAAACAGTCTCTTAAAAAAAGCGGATGAAGCACTCTATGAATCTAAAAAAAATGGACGGAACCGGACAACCTCCTTCAATCATGAATGTTCCTGAATTGGAAGACTATTTTCTTTTTTTGAACTCAAAACGATCTTTAGTAGCGCCAAACCAATCGTATATAAAAGTTGTCATTCCCTGGATTGCGTCGAAGATCCAAATCTGAGGGCTCACCCAGTGTAATATCTGCTCCAGTATCAAGATTCCAGTAGTCGTTCAATGCATAGCTGAGACGGGGTGTTAAAAGAATATCCGGTGAAAAGAAAAAAGCAATGTTGATCTGGGACTTGAGTTTCTCTCTTAAAAAAGATCTTTCAAAATGCCCCACCATAAAGGCTAAATGCTCATAGGGTTGATTATGAAATGACTGAATCTCCTCAGACAGATATTCTGCAGCATCTGCATCAACACCAGAAGGATCTTCCTCATAATTGATTATATAAGAATAGACAAAAGAAAACTGACTAAGAATATTACCGGGAAGATTCATGAGAAGCTGGGAATTGAGGGTAATATCCGAGTTCTGCCCTCCCAGATCACTGCCATCAAGATCATGAGCCAGGTTTAGAGCTAAATCCTGAGAGAGTGTTGAATGCCCTATTCCTGTAGAATAGGCCGCTCCCAGGGTATGCTTTTTATGATAGACCGGACGTATGACCGTTGAAACCTCAGAATTCACCTCTAGAATATTAAAATCGGGGGTATGTTCTGTATAGAAACCATAGAAAAGCTGTAGATCAAAGAGTTCCCCATAGCGGCTATAGTTTAGAAATACTGAGTGAAGATTCTCCAACAGGAATGGTTCATCACTCCACTGAACCAGGTCATTTGTTTCTGTCAGGGCAATAGTATTCTGATTCTCTATATCAGGCCGTGTCACTGGGATATATGTCAATTCAAAACTACTGGTATAGTCTGGAAAATACCGTATCTGGATCAAAGGATCTGGACGCCGGCTATCATAGGGATCATCAACACTCAAGGTCGTTCTGTGCGTGCTATGCAAGACATTCAAAGGGCCGTAGAGATCGGAGAAACCATAGCTAATGACCTTTTGTCCTACAGTCACATCAAAATTATCACTTTGAAGAAATAGAAATGATTCTCCAAGAATATCCCAAGGATCTATCCATTCGGGGTCTTCCATTGTCTGATACCAGAATTGGCCTGAAACCTGCCATTCCAGATGTCCATCGTTACTGAAACCTGTGACTTTTGGACTGATAAAAATCCTATTACGCAGATGATCATACCCCTCACTGGGTTCTATTCCTCCGTAGTAGTCCATGAACGACACAAACTGGAAATCCAGTGAAAATACAGGAATCGTCATGTTGAAACAAAAAACAAGAAGAACTAAGAATCGCCGTATCATGATATAACCCTAATTATTCTGCAGAAATCGTGGAGTAAAATATCGCTGAGGAATGTCCTCTGTGCTGATATCTGTGACAGTTAATATTGATTTATGTCCAGTTTGAACATTTTCCATTGAGATCTCAGTGGGATAGATATAGGGACTCATATCAAGAAACTGGCCTGTGGCATACACCTTTAATAATTGACCCTCAAAGTCAAAGTATTCCCTCTTAATCATGAGGTAATTATCTTTACGATGATATGAAAGAGTGTAGCCGTACCCATGTTCCTGACGGTCTTGGAGAGAAGATCCCCAGGCCTTTATTACATAACAATCCTGTCCATTGAGAACCTTGTCCTCTAACCTTTCAAATTCCAATTTGTCATAGGAGTTACTAATAAGATCGTTATAGGTAAAGTCGCTTCCCATAAAATACCCCCCTCCTGAATCATTGAGGGATATACGCTTAATTCTCTTAACTGCTGGAAGATAGATCCACATATTGTTATCTCTTCCATCAAAAAAAGCATTCATCAGGAGTCCTGTTCCCCGGACAGTGGGAGGAAAATCAAAGAGAAACAGCCGGTCACTTTGAAACTCATCAACGCTGTGCTGGTACACACGGGCCTGAATTTCCCGGGTATCGCCATTTTTAGCGATCAATTGAACCTGAAAAGCCCCCTGAATGGTAGGAATGGCTAATGATTTTGAAAAGCTATCCAAAATTTCCTGCGCGCTCTGTGCCTGAACAGACAGAGCAGTCATGGTTATGAATAAAAACAAAATAAAAACTCTACGCATTTCTTATCTCCTTTTTTAATCGTAAAGGCAAAATTATCAAGGGAATCAAGTAAAGGCTCATTGTGAAAGAAAGAATCAAAGAACTCAGAAGTAAAAAACCAAGAATTCTTGCACCACTGAATGAAGAAAGAAATAAAACAGAAAAGGACAAAACAGATGTTATAAAACTCAGAAAAATGGGTATACCACTGTATCCTATGACCTTTGAAAATCCCTGAGACAGGCTCTGTATCTCCTGAATCTGATCCAGAGCGATTAGAGTATGGATACTGTAATCGATGACCAAACCGCTGATTATAGCCACAAAGATAATCGAAAAGGCATCAATGCTGATTCCTGATATACTGATAAGTCCGAAAGAAAAAATCATACTCACCACCCCGGGAAGGAGACTCAAAACAGCCAGTCCAATTTTTCGGTAATAAATCAATACTGTTAAGAAAATAAGAAGACTTCCACTCAAAAACGAAAGGACCCAATTGTTTCTCAAATGAGTCTGTTCTACTTCTAACTGAGCGGCCATCCCGTGATTGGCCAGGGTCCATCCATCAGGAAGATTTGATCTTATATCCTCCATAAGGGTCATAAAGCGGGTCAAGTCTTCATGGTCATGATAGTACATAAGACCTTTTATAGAGAAATACCGATATGAATTATCAAGGAGTGATTCATATTCCAGGGGATCAACACTGGATGAATAGTACAATAGGTATTGTTCAATCAAGGCATCATACACATCATCAAATTCAGTGCTGCTCAAAAAAGATTCTTCCGAGCCCATAAAATAATAGTTCATGCGTTTGAGAACTGATAGCAATGAAAAAGCATAACCTACATTGTTATCCTCCATCTCACGGTGTATATCATTGAGCTTTAAAAGGGTTTCCTTTTTAAGGAGTCCATTGATCTCCCCTGTATCCACTTCAAGAAAGAAAGGAAGTGTTCCATAAAAATCCTGATTGATTATTCGATCCGCTTTTTTTATCGTACTGTTTGCCGGAAGTTGCTCAATGGGATAAGGTTCAATTGACAGATTAAAAAGTTGGCTACCCCCCCAGATGACACCGCAAAAGATAATAAGAAAAAGTAGGATTCTGTACTTTGCAATGAGAACGAAAAGACGCCCCTGAGCCTTTTGAAACCCTGAAAAAACATTGTTTTTAACCCTGGTAAATTTTAATGAATCGATCCACAGGAAAACCGAAGTCCATGTGATAATCACGGCTACGGCCATGATTAACCCGAGCTGCAGATGTCCCGATCCATTAATCAGACTGAGAGACAGAAACCCTGTGATCGTAGAAAGTGCCGTGAGGCTAAGTGGGAAAAGAAGAACTCTACGTAAACTCTTATGCAATTGTCCCTGAGGGGTATGAAACCGGTGATAAAAATAGTGAATAAAATAATCACTGAGTAGTCCGATGCTAAATACGGGTATCAACAGTACAAGAGGACTGTCCTGAATACCTATAAACTTGACAAATCCATAGGCAAATATCATGGAAACCAAAATCATGAGCAAAGAAGATAAAACGGCCCCAACACTTCTAAATAATGAAAGGATCAGGATAATCATGACGAAAAGAATCGGCAGGAACAGGGCAATATCCTTTGTGAGTAGCAACTCGGTTTCAGCAATAATGGGAGATTGTCCAGTAAAATCAAAGGAAATATCATTTTTCCATTTCTGCTGCAATTGTTGCAGTTCCAAATGGATCTCTCTTGGATCCGCAGCATTGCTGTAGTAGATATAAAAGAGGATGGTACTCAGATCTTTACTGATAAAGGGTGTAAGCTCCGGATACTCCGGAATTTCCTGACTCAATTTCTTAAGATAAGACTCACTGATAAGCTGGGGATCTGTTGGAATAGCTCTGGACACGAGGATATCATCCCTTTCAGAGATAACCCTTGAAGCATTGAGAATGGACTCAATCTTAGCAACATTTTTCATGGATGAAAAATCTTTTTGCAAGCCACCCAATCGAAGAATATCTTTTGGATTTATAAAGTTCAAACCAGACTTTGAAAGCTCCAGAGTGACTATGGCTACATTTTTCTGGGGAACCATGATTTCCCCATCTTTTTCCGCATAAACCTCCCCCACTCCAGACTTCTGTTGAGGTGAGAAAAAGAAGAAAGCCAAGGTCAAAAGTCCTATGATCAGGAGGTAGATCGATGATTTCATAATTCAAAACTTAATCGATAATTCACGAGTATTCCAATATACTTTGATGAGATATCTGTTAATACGGAGGTTGCATATTTTGGTTTTAAACATGAAATTTCCATAAGAATATACTATCCTTTGAATTAGGAGAGACTAATAAATGAAAATCCAAGAGAAAATAATTATAAATGGAACAAAAGAAAATGTTTGGAATGTCATTTCTGACATAAAGAACTCTTCTAATTTTATCAGGGGCATTGAAAAAGTTGAAATATTGGACCAAACAGAAAATTCCTTAAAGGGGCTAAAATGGAAAGAGACGAGGATTTTATATGGTAAATCAGCGGTAGAAACCATGTGGATAACGGATGTAAAAGAGTACGAATCTTATTCCACCAGAGCCGAAAGCCACGGTGCCATCTACATCAGCAATTTCGTGCTCAATGAGAAGGATGGTATGACAGAACTAAGCATGAACTTTTTCTCAGAATCTATCACTCTTGGGGCAAAGTTATTGTCTATAATGTTTTTCTTATTTGCAGGAGCAACTAAAAAAGCCTTTAAAGAAGATTTGACGGATATAAAGGCCGCCGTTGAAAAACAGAGCTCCAGTCTTTAAGTCCTACTCTACTTCAATATATTTCGGATTAATTGGCTGAATTCGGCAATCTCATAGGGCTTAGAAATCATGAATTCCAAACCATGAGCTCTCAAATTTTCAATCTTTTCAGCTTCTAAATATCCGGATGTAATGATTATCTTAGCTTCTGAATCAATTTCTTTTATTTTCATAAAGGCAGCACTGCCATCCATTCCCGGCATGACCATATCCAGCACTACCAGATCAATTCGATCCTGATTTTCAGAGAATATTTGAACAGCTTCCATCCCATCTGCCGCAACTATGACCTGGTAACCGATAGATTCCAGAATATCCCTTCCTAAGTCCCTGTTAAAATCTTCATCATCCACCAGAAGGATGGTTTCAGAACCAGAGGGAACAGAACGATCAGCCTTAGTTTCTAGATCCTTTGTATCGTCGCTACAGGGTAGTAAAATACAAAACTCAGTACCATGGCCAATTCGGCTTGTCACAGTTATTTCACCACCATGATCTTGGATATACCGCATGGTAGATGAAAGCCCTAATCCAGTTCCCTTACCATCAATCTTTGTTGTGAAAAAAGCATCAAAAATATTAGGAAGGATATCATCATCAATGCCAGTGCCCGAATCTTTGACAATGATCTTACAATACTCCCCTGGTTCGATTACAAAAGAACTGGTACTGCAGTAAACCTCATCAAGGAAAATATTGCTTACAATAAAATCGATAGTTCCATACTGAGAATTTATGGCATGGCTGGCATTGAGTCCCAGGTTGAGCAGGACGTTTTGAAATCCCGATTGATCGGCATGGACCATGTCGTTATGAGCATTAAACCGTGTCGTAATTCTAATCTTATTATTGACGGATATTTCGAGAATACTGGTTGTTTCAAGAAGGATATCCTTGATATGAAAGTAGACACATTCAGACCTGCCCCTTCTGCTCACAGTCAATAAATTGGATGCCAAAACAGAAGCTCTCTTTGTGGAAGTCATGATCATATTTAAATAACTCTGACTTTGGGCATCTAGGTCAGTTTCTTTATTCTCAAGAAGGGTCACCGCCGAAATAACTCCGTTAAGGATGTTGTTAAAGTCATGGGCAACACCTCCAGCAAGCTGTCCGACAGCTTCCAGTTTTTGAGAATGATAAAGCTGATCTTTGATCTGACGATGCTCCTCTTCTAATTGAATTTGTTTAGTTATATTCCTCTTAACTGAAGAATAACTCCTTACTTTTCCAAACTGATCCAACACGGGAGAGACGCTGACTTCTTCCACAATAAAACTGCCATCTTTGTTTTTGTTTGTGAACCTGCCAATCCAGGCATTCCCGGAATGAAGGGTATCCCACAACTCATCATATACGGCTCTATTATCAGTTTTATCACTTGAGAAAAGATCCAATGGGTTTTTGCCAATGACTTCTTCTTTTGTGTACCCGGTTCTCTTGGTAAAGGTATTATTGACATACTGAAGATTACCCTCTATGTCCAGGATTTCTACTGAATCACTGGATTGCTCTATGGCAGAAAGAAGCATTTCTATCTCATTATCCTGTAGAACCTTTTCTGTAATATCTTCTTTTATTGCAAGATAATTAACAATATTACCGTCTTCATCAGACAGGGGTGTAATAATGGCGTCTTCCCAATAGTATTCACCATTCTTCTTTTTATTATAAAAGACACCAGTCCATTTATCACCATTTACAACGGTTGTCCATAGCTCTTCATAATCAGTGATGGTTGCTTCTGAACCCTTGAGAATACGGGGATTCTCACCCATGACTTCATCCAGTGTATACCCTGTGAGAGTAACAAATTTATCATTAGCAAACTCAATATTGCCATCAAGATCTGTAATTACGATGGAAATTGGAATCTGATCAATGATCAATTCGCTGTTACTCATCTTATTTATGATGCGGTTTAGTCTTCTACTTTCCTGGGGAATCCATTTCCGTATCAAAATGACGATAACAGTGATGGCGGCGACGAGATTGATACTCTTGGGAATAAAAACAATTTCAGGGCGTATTAAAAAATTATAAAATTTACTGTCGATCAAACCTAATTCGGAAGTTGAGCGTATACCAAAATATATGCTTTCAAATAAAGTTCGGAAGGCATCTATGCTAAGTATGATAAATAGGGTTCGCAGTAATCGGTCAAAATGATGGGCTTTTTTCCTGACCCTTCTCAGATAAAAAGTAAATATATACAGCCAGGCAAACACCAATGCCCAATAAGCCAGAGGTGTAATAAATGTGAAAAGAGACGATCCCTGCATAATATTATTCAACCAGTACTTACCTCTACTTATTAGTATAGCTCACTAAAAAGGAAAAGTCAGTTCTACTTTGGTTTTAACATTGAATCATGAGCTCAACCAGCCTTTAGGACTGACCAAGCCCTCGAAAAGACTAGGATCTTGCCAATTTTTTCCTCATCTCAAAACGGGCAATAAACACAGCTGCAACAAGACCAACGACAAGAATGATAAAAGATGCATAAAAGAAAATAGAATTGATTCCGCTGACTGCCAGAATCTTTCCATTTACGGCCGTACCAATAGCACCTCCAACAAACATGTTGAATGATGCCAGGGACATGGCCGTACCTCGCATTTTAGGCAATTTTGCCTGAGCGGTAGAGATTAGAGTAGACTGGAGGAAAATAAAGGCCATTCCAAAACCGAAAAGGGCGATACAAAGAAGGTATACATTGCTCATGGCAGATAGAATATGGAGAGCCGAAAATCCAAGAATCCCCGCGGTCACAAGAAAACCGTGTTTAAGAAGACTCTTGGCTTTTGGCGCAATACGGCCTCCCAAAACGGTGCCCAATCCAAAGAACGAAAGGATCATGCCCACTTGAAGAACCGTAAATCCTGTGAGATTTTGGAGGAGTTTTCCCGAATAGGTAAAACTGCCAAATACAGTAAAACCTACAAAAAACATAACAATGACAATTCTCATAAAGCGGTAATTTGATAATGGGGCCTTATAAGCTTTCAGGAAACTCAGTTTATTCACAACTTTTTCGTCAACTTCCAGGGTTTTAAAGATGACAGCCGCAATAATCAGCTCTCCGATGCCATAGATGATATAGACCATTCTCCAGGAACCAAAAAAGGAGATAATTCCACCCAGGGCCGTTGCCGTGGCTCCCCCTAGAAACATGAGTCCCATGACCTTACCAATGGCTCCCTGGCGCTCCTCATCTCCATAGGATTGGCCCACCAAGGCCAGGGTTACTGGAAATATGCCGGCACCGAATGCACCATTAAAGGCTCGGAATACAATCAAAGTAGGCAGATTATAAGCAAAACCTCCGAAAATACTGAAAAGGGCCGTCCCCAGAGCCGCGATACGTATGATTTTAACTTTCCCAAATCTATCAGATAAAGGTCCAAAAAATAGTGTGAATAAACCAAATGAAAGCATATACGCCGTCACAGACAAGGCTGCCTGTTGTAATTCAAGCCCTAAATCCTGTGAAATCCTCAATAACAGAGGAGCTGCCGCGTAGTTATCCCCATTTGTCAGAAATGCCAACATCCCCAAGGTTAGAAGCATTTTATTTCTTTTATCTTTCATAATTTCCTTTTAAATATTTAACTCAATGATCTTAAATATAGAATATACGATAATAAAAATCCCGCATATTCGTTTAATCCACAAAGATGCATTTCTAAAATTTCCCGATTCAAGTCTGTTGACAATTTTATTTCCAAAAGTTCCTGCGACGACAATGGCCAGGGTATGGCCAATGCCATAAAAAAAGAATAGGGCAATTCCAAACCAGAGTTGACTCATGGATTGAGAAAAGACAAACCCGATCATAGGAGCTAAAAATGCAAAACTACACGGCCCTAATACGAGTCCATATAAAAAGCCCAGAGAAAAAGCTCCCATCCCTTCGGCCTTCAGGCCTTTCTGAAGAAATGGTAGATTCAGAGATCTCCCAAAAGGAAGGTCTAAAAGCCAAATTCCACAGAGAGTCAGAAATATATACACAAGGACCATGAGAGGAGTCCCTACATCTCCCAGGATTCTTCCTAGAAAACCAGTAATAATACCCATAAGAAGTATCATCAGCAAAATTCCTAAACCAAATAATAAGGAGAGTTTGAATGCCCCTTTGAGGTCCGGTTTCTTACTGTTATTTATATAACCGATAACCAGCGGGATTGAAGCCACATGGCAGGGGCTGAGAAACACACTCAGAATACCCCAAACCAGACTAGCCCCTATCGAAACCACTGAAAATGTATAAAAACTCTGATTTAGATACTGAACAATTTCATTCATGGCAGAGTCACACCGCCCTTTTCAAGAACAGGATAAACTTCTTCAATGGCAAAGAACCCCTCATGCCTGAAATATTCATTACCACTTTTATCAAGGAAAATTTGAGTTGGAATCACTCTTATACCATACTGCTGGGCATACGGTTTTCCTTCCTCTGTCCAAACATCATAAAAAAGGACCTCCACCTGATTCCCAAGCTCTTCTTCCATTTGCTCCATTATTGGAACCATAGCCTGACAGGGAATGCAGTTAACAGAGCCCAGTTCAATAAAAGTAACCTTTTCACTCTCACTTGATGGCTTAAGCGTTGTAGAAGATTCAGAAGAGCTCTTCTCTGTGCATGACACAAGAATCATCAAAAGGATAAAAGGAAGGAAAATCAGTCTTTTCATCCTATGATACCACCGAAGAGCAAGCCAGCAACAGTGGATAGAATAACCACAAGGGTGACGTAGACGGCGGTCTTTTTAAGACCCAGTTCACTTCCAATAACGAGCATGGAGGGTAATGATAAAGAAGGTCCGGCCAGAAGGAGAGCCAGAGCCGGCCCCTGCCCCATTCCGGCTCCGATGAGCCCCTGAAGTATGGGAACTTCCGTAAGTGTGGCAAAATACATGAATGCCCCGGAAATTGCTGCAATGAAATTCGATATAATAGAGTTCCCGCCCACCAGAGAAGCAACCCATTTTGTAGGAATAAGGGCGTCATGTCCCGGTCTTCCTAACAGAAATCCTGCAATGAGAACTCCAAAAAACAGATAGGGGAAAATCTGCAGGGAGAAGTCCCTTGTCTCAGTGACCCACATTTTCATTTCATCTTTAGAAAACCATTTAAGCAGTGAAAAAAGAAGTAAAATAGCAAAGAATCCGGTAATCCAGTACTTACTCCGATAGATAGCATCCCATACAGGGCTTCCTCCGTCAGAGTTTGCCCAGTTGATGAAAACCAGGATTCCTATCATTGAAAACATATACAGAGCCATCTTTCCCAAAGATTTTTCATCTCCCGACTCCTGATATTTGAACATTCTTTCATCGGATAAGCGCTCTTCATCTTCTTTTTTGAAAATCAGGTGCATAAAAAGACCTATGACGATGGCAAATAATATGGCTCCGATCATACGGGCAAGGCCCAGCTTCCATCCAAATATTTTATAGGAAAGAACAATAGCCAGAATATTAATAGCCGGTCCTGAATACAAAAAACTAACTGCCGGCCCCAGTCCGGCACCTTTTTTATAAATTCCTTTAAACAGAGGCAGGACTGTGCAGGAGCAGACGGCCAGTATGGCACCTGAAACAGAAGCAACACCATAGGAAACAAGCTTGGGAGCTTTGGGGCCAAGATACCTGATGACGGCCTGCTGATTCAGAAAGATAGTGATAGCACCGGCTATAAACATAGCTGGAACAAGGCAGAGTAGTACATGCTGCCTGGCATAATCTGAGAGCATTAGAAATGCTTCCTGTATGGCCCTGGCAATCTCAGGAGAAGCAAAGGGAATAAAATAAGCTCCCAGAAAAATCAAGGCTGTTATTCCCAGCGCCTTGTTTGGAGACATCTCTTTTTTAGCCATTATAAACCTCGTCTTTATCCAGAATCTCCCAGGCGACCCGGTCAACTCTATGTTGTGATACTTCTGTATTGCTTGAACCGTGGCATGAATAAAGGAGCTTGACCTTTTTATCACAACCACAGTAGCAGGCCATTATACAGACTCCTTGATTTTCTCAATGATCTGCTCAGCAGACAGGACTTTGCCAGTTGATTTAACATCACCATCAATGGCCAAAGCGGGGGTCATCATCACACCCATATTCATGATTTCTTCCATTTCGGATATTTTAACAACCTCAGCATCTATCCCCATAGTGGCAATGGCCTCTCTGGCTTTAGCTTCGAGCAATTTGCATTTTGGACATCCGGAACCTAAAATCTGTACTATCATGGTAAACTCCTATATATTCTTTGTTTCTGTATTTTGAAACTATGAAACAAAAGAGTCAAGTCTTTCTTGACAAAGTTTCCATTTTTTGAAACATTATATGTATGTTAAATGAAGAGGATAAGATACGGATTAACAGACGGGCACACATGTTCAAGGCTTTGGCACATCCTATGCGGATTTTCTTTCTGGAAAAATTAAAAGAAAGATCATGGTGTGTCTGTGAATTGGCTGCCGAAGCAGGAATTCAGAAATCTGCTGCATCCAAACATCTTTCTCAACTCAAAGATGCCGGTTTAGTGGATGATATAAAAACAGGGACTCAAGTAGAGTACACTCTAACAGCTCCCTGTGTTCTGGAACTGGCCTCCTGTGCAGAAGGAACTGTTTTAAACAATAGAAAAAAACAGCTGGGATTGTAATTTATCTTTTTGAATTGTTTTTTCCCGGAAGCACACAAGACAGGCCTTTTTCTGCATCCTGATATATAACATCGTCGATACAGTGTATAAATTCCATGATGCAGGGGCAGAACAAGGAGTAAAGAACCCGATTCCCTTCTTTATTATCAATCAGAATACCCGCCTGCTTCAAGAGTGACAGGTGCTTGGAGACTGTTGACACATCGGCTCCTACAGCCTGAGTCAGATCTCCCACAGAAAGATTCTCTTTTGTCAGGAGCTCCACCATGAATATCCGGGTTGGATGGGCAAGAGCCTTAATGACCCTTGCTCTTGAGGCTGCCAGATTTTTTTGTTGTTCATAATTCATAAGATGAATGTGATGATTTTTCTCGAATTCGTCAATATCTACTTGACTCTATTTGGTTCTTTTGCCAAATTACCAATATAAATCGTTCATTGGAGAACTAAATGATTGAGAAAAAAATAGGCTTTTTTGCTAAATACCTGACCCTGTGGGTAGGTGTATGTATTGTTTTAGGTGTCGCCTTGGGCGTCTTGTTTCCCCGGGTACCGGAAATCCTCGGAAAAATGGAATATGCCCGCGTTTCCATTCCCGTAGCCATTCTGATATGGTTGATGATCTACCCCATGATGCTGAAAGTAGATTTTAAGAGCATTGTCAATGCAGGTAAAAAACCTAAGGGCCTTGTCATCACCCTTGTGATCAATTGGCTTATAAAACCATTTACAATGTACCTTATTTCCTGGTTCTTCATCAAAGTCGTGTTTAGAAGCTTCATCCCAGAGTCTCTGGGAACTGATTATATCGCCGGAGCCGTACTACTGGGTGCCGCACCCTGTACCGCCATGGTGTTTGTCTGGAGTTATCTCTCCGATGGGGATCCCGGATATACAGTCGTTCAGGTTGCCGTGAATGACCTGATTATCCTTTTTGCATTTGCTCCCATTGTCGCTCTTCTCTTGGGTGTAAGCAATGTTCAGGTTCCCATGGATACCCTCTTCCTCTCTGTCATCCTTTTTGTTGTCATTCCATTATCTGCCGGTTTCATTACCCGTACAATACTCCTGAAAAAGCACAATATGGATTGGTTTGAGAATGTCTTTTGCAAAAAGTTTGAAGGCATCACCGAGGCAGGATTGCTCCTGACCCTGGTCATCATCTTTTCATTTCAGGGTGAAACCATACTTGCAAATCCCGTGGCAATTGTATTGATTGCCATACCCTTGATCATTCAAACCTACTTCATCTTTTTCTTAGGATTCGGCTGGTCTAAACTCTGGAAAGTCCCCTATCAAGTTGCTGCTCCCTCTGGAATGATAGGCGCTTCCAATTTCTTTGAGCTGGCCGTTGCCGTTGCCATCAGCCTTTTTGGATTATCTTCTGGTGCCACCTTAACAACAGTAGTTGGTGTTCTGGTTGAAGTTCCTGTGATGCTGAGTCTTGTCAGAATTGCCAAATCCATGAAGACCAAATTCCCGCAGGAAAAGACGAAAACAGCATGAGAATCATCATAATCGGTGGAGTTGCTGCGGGAACATCTGTTGCCGCAAAACTCAGAAGAAACGATGAAAAATGTGAAATCATCATCTATGAAAAGGGACAGTTCATATCCTATTCAACTTGTGGCATGCCCTATCTTATAGGTCGGGATGAGATAAGTGCACAAGACCTTGTTCCAAGAGATCCCAAATGGTTTGCAAAACGCTTCCAGATTGATATCAAAACAGGGCATGAGGTCATCAGTCTCTCAGCTGAATCTAGATCCATTGAAGTCAAAAATCTTGATAAGGGAGCGACTTTTACGGATCACTACGACGAACTGGTCCTTGCCACAGGCAGCCAGGCTGTGATTCCACCCATAAAAGGGATAGATCAGGAACATGTTTTTACTGTTAAAACAATGGAAGACACCCTGTCTCTTGAAAAGTATCTAGAAAAAACGACGGTCTCTAATGCTCTTGTCATAGGTGCGGGCTTCATTGGGCTGGAAATTTTTGAAAACCTTATAAAAAGGGGGATTTCAACTCGTCTGGTGGAAGCTAAAACAAGCTTAATGCCCTTGATTGATGATGACATGAGCCCATGGATAGAAGACTACTGTGTAAAAAACAAGCTTCAATACGCTCTTGGTGAGTTGGTGGAAAGAATCGAAAAAACCAGGGTGAGTACAAAATCCGGGAATATTTATCCAGCTGATCTGGTCATTATTGCAGCGGGTGTCAAGGCAGAGACCAGCTTAGCCCTCTCGGCGGGAATTGCCTTAGGGAAATCAGGGGCTATTCAGATCGATGAAAAGATGAACACATCCATAAAGCATATCAAGGCTGTTGGTGATTGTGCAGAAGTCTGGTCGGTATCCACTGGCAATCCCATGTTTAGGCCCATGGGATCTACAGCAAACAAAATGGGCAGGATAGCTGGGGACAGCTTGAGCGGTGGAGACCTCGCATTTAGAGGAGTACTAGGCACTGGAATCGTTAAATTTTTCGATCTATATATCGGCCTAACGGGTTTGACCCACTTTGAATCCGAAAAGACAGGTATGGATGTAGAAATCATTCACAATATCAAAGAAAACCAGAGCAAATACCTACCGGAGTCAAGGGAAATGATTATCAAGGCCCTGGCCGACAGAAAAACGGGCAAACTGCTTGGTGTTCAGATCATTGGCGAAAAAGGGGTCGATAAAAGGCTTGATGTATTTGTTACAGCCATGACTTTCGGGGCGACTGTGGATGACTTATTTCACCTGGATTTATCCTATGCTCCTCCGCTGTCGTCAACAAAAGATCCTGTCATGTATACGGGTATGATATTAAGCAATGCCATTTACCGGAACAGAAAAATCGTGACACCTGAACAACTCCTGGGACATGAAAGTGAGTATCAGATTATTGATGTTCGTTCATCCAAAGATTTTGAAAGAGGCTCTATTGAGGGTGCAGAGAATATACCCTTGGCAAAGCTGAGAGAGAACCTCCATCGTCTGGAAAAAAACAGGCCAACCATCACACACTGCAACAAGGGTGTTTCAGGCAACACAGCTCAGAATTTACTGCTGAATTCAAGATTTAATGAGGTTTATAATATTTCAGGAGGTTATAAAAATTACAAAATTTTCAAAACCTACAGGGGGTAAAAAAGAATTTCTATTATTCTCGAATCAAAGCTGCTACCGGAATTTTACTGAAGATATAGGAATATACTTTTCCATTCTGCTTTTAAAAACTTGAATTTTCAATCGGTTAAGAGCAGTAGTTATGGGTATGAAAACATATAGGCTGACAAAAATTTCCGCCATGTCTGTATTTGACAGACCGCGGGAAAAACTCAGGGACAGAGGTGCCGAGTCACTCTCAGACATAGAGCTCATGGCTATATTGATCGGCAGCGGAAGTAAAAAAAATCCAGTTGAAAAAATTGCTTCCCAGGTTCTGAAGTTAACAGATGAGTCAAACATAGTTCTGGAAGCCGACGATTTCCTATCAATTGAAGGGATTGGACCCGCAAAAGCAACCCTACTGGCAGCCTCCATGGAACTCTCCCGACGCATTTACAGTCCCCGGAACAGAAAAATCATGTCTCCTGCTGATATTTATCCACTCCTGTCACATTATGGCGATAGACAGCAGGAGTATTTTTTCAGCATTTGTCTCAATGGAGCCCATGAGGTGATTGATATTACAACCGTATCTAAGGGAATCTTAAATCGTACGATCATACATCCCCGTGAAATATTCAGCACCGCAATCGAGTTGCGGAGTGCCAGTCTTGTGGTTGCCCATAACCACCCGTCAGGGAATCTTGAACCAAGCAAAGAAGACCGGGATATTACTTATAGACTGCAAAAGGCGGGTGTACTTCTGGGGATTGAACTGCTTGATCATGTCATCTTTTCCCATAAGGGATACTACAGTTTTCTGGAAGAAAACAAAATTTAAGAAAGGTAGTTATTTTTCAGATTCTCTTTAAGCCTTGGAAAACAGTCTTATTTTTCAAAAAAATCAATAAAACTATGAAATCATGTTAAGATTCATCATTCCTTTTTAGAATTTTTGGACTCTGGTTATATAGAATCCAAAGGAGAATCTTTTGACTAATAATTCGGGAGAATTCCAATTCAGGAGTCTGATTCTTCCATTTTATGTGCCATCGGCTTTTATGTTTATTGGTTCCGGAATGGTATTACCCATCCTAGCCCTTTATGCACGGAATTTGGGAGCATCTATTTCAATAACAAGTTTTATTATTGGTTTATTTGGTTTAGGCAATCTTTTACTCAATATCCCGGCTGGATTTTTAATTACTCGTTTTGGTAATCGGAAGGTAATTCTGATATCAACCTTCCTGGAAGCTACCCTGGCTGTGATACTTGGATTCAGCAGAGAGCTATGGAGTTTCGGAATTCTCATATTTCTCCTTGGAACTGTGCATACTGTATTTTTTGTGTCTCGTCTCTCCTATTTTCGGGCACTGGTCCCCTCCGCATCACGAGGACGGGCATTAGCCTTTCTTGGTGGCGGAAATCGTATGGGAAGCTTTATCGGACCCATAATAGGCGGTTTTATTGCCCAGAACTGGGGGTATAGTTTTGCCTTCTGGCTCTTTGCCTTATCCATCTACCTGAGTCTTGTTTTTCTCCTTATCTGGCTCCCCAAATCGGAAAGCTCTGGTATTCTCTCAAGTACTGAGAGAGCACTTTCAAGGACTACGGTGATTCTCAAGGAGAACCGCCTTATATTTTCAACAGCAGGACTGGCTGTGATTGTCCTCCAATTGCTGCGTACTGCCCGACAGGCCATTGTACCCCTTGTTGGTGAATCCATAGGTCTCACTGTTTCTCAAATAGGGATTGCTGTTGGAATTATGTATGCAGCAGAACTCGTCCTCTTTTATCCTGCGGGAATCATCATGGATCACTGGGGAAGAAAAATGACTGCTGTTCCCAGCCTTGTTTTAGTCTCACTCAGCTTAATGCTTTTTCCCATGGCTGCTTCTTTTGCGGGGATGATCCTGATTGTTGTAATTGCCGGAATAGGAAACGGCCTTGGCAGTGGAATAAACATGACATTGAGCACTGATTTTGCCCCCTCTAAAAATCCTGGAGAGTTTATCGGAGTCTGGCGTTTTATTGTGGACTTGGGTACAACAGGAGGCCCTTTTGTCGTAAGTGCCGTGGCTGCAACTCTGAGCCTGGGCGCCGCGGCTTTAGGGATTGGAACAATTGGATTCGCCGGTGCGGCAATCATGGGTTTTCTCGTAGCCGAGCCCCTGCATTTCAAAAAGAAGTAAGAATAGATCCTCCCCCATTTAGAATCGAAAATTGGAAATTCTTACTTTTATGAATCCTGAAACACCGGTAAAATAACCTCGAAACAGGCCCCACCCAGATCGGATTCATGGCAAGCGACAGAGCCATAATGCACTTCAGCTACAAATTTAACTGAGGATAAACCAATCCCCATCCCCCGGGAATTACGGCCATGATCTTTTTTATAGAATAGTTCAAAAATCCGTTTTCTATCCTCTTCTAAAACCCCTGGACCATTGTCTTCCATTCGAATTCTGATAAGTCCCTGGGGGGCCTCATAAGCCACACTGAACCTTATTGAGTCATTTACAGCCGTATGCTTACAGGCATTATCATAAAGGTTGATGATGGCACGGTTCAGCTGTTTTGAACTACCGGATATTTTCAATTCCTCGGGATAGTCTTCTAAGACAGATAAATTCTTATTGTACAGAATCGATTCTTCATTGAAGTACTGAATGAGGCCATCAATCCATTCTTTGACTGAGAATATTTCATTTACAACATCCGATTGGACCGTAATGACCTGAGAGAAATCAAGCATCTCATCAATCCTCTCTTCTAATAATCCGGTTTTTCCTAACAGAATATTGATGATATCTGCGGCATCTTCTGGATTTTCCACAAGACCATCCTTAAAGGCTTCAAGATATCCTCTTATGGATGTTAGTGGTGTTTTTAAATCATGTGTTACGGACATCATGAAGTTAATACCCAGATGCCTAGTGTTGTTTAGCTCCAGACGCATCTCTTCAAAGGCATTGAACACAGAAAAGAGTTCATTTTCTTTTTTAGCCACAAGAGGAGTGTTAAAATCCATGTTCTTCAATCGGTTAGAGGCCTTTATAAGCTCCATGATTTCCTTTTTCAGCTTATACATGATGCCTGCTCCCAAAAGGAAGATCAAAGTAGAGACCAGAAATAGATTGAAAAGATACCTAGGCTTTTGAAGTATTTTATAATGACTAGGCAAAAGATCAATGTCAAAGGTGCAAATGCCTCTTTGTCCCTTATAGACGAAGCTGGTAATACTGATATCGCTCTCGATGGCTGTAATGAGTGTGATGAAATAATCCTGAATTTTAAATCCCTCTGGAAAGGAATCGGGAACCATCAAATGCGTATTTGTAAAAGGGTATAAGACCCTACCATCCTCAAGAACGACAGATGTTAACCAGAGCGGGATATTCCTTTCATCCTGATTCCCACTGACAATTTCGAGCAAGGGTTTGGCCAGGAATCTTTTTGCCTGGAGACCCCGTTCATCCGTGTTAAATTGGAGGTACCAGATCTGAATAAATAGGATAAAGATGAGAATGACCAGATTGATAGGAAGGATCAGATTCAAAATGATCATTCTCCAGCTCATGAGTTTTCTGCATTTCTTCTTCAATGAATCCCATCTCCCTGAAAATAATACCCATAACCGTAACGTGTTCTTATATACCGTGGATTAGTGGAATCTTCACCTAATTTATTACGGAGCCTCCTTATATGGACCGAAACAGTACTCATATCGCCAAAATGGTTCCCCCACACACTATGAAACAAATCTTCCTGAGAGACGGCGACTCCAGGCTGTTTGATTAAAAAAACAAGGAGATCCATCTCGCGGGGTGAGAGATTGACGATCTTTTCATTTTGAGTCAGAATTTGTCTGTTTATATCCAATTTAAAATCACCAAATTCGCACAAAGGAGACTCATCGCTATGAGTCTCTTCATGCCGTCTCAAATGAGCACGGATTCGAGCCACAAGCACACTGGGACTGAAGGGTTTTGTTACATAGTCATCGGCCCCCGTTCCAAAACCCTGGATCAAATCTACATCCTCCTGGCGGGCGGAAACAATAATGACGGGGATTTGGCTTTTTTGACGGATTTTCCTTAAGATTTCATATCCATCCATTCCTGGAAGGTTTATATCCAGAACTATGAGATCGAAACTCCCTTCAATAAAAGAATCAAATCCTGATTCTCCCGTGTCTTTCCATAGGGTCTCCATGCCATCCTTTCTCAAGTAAAGCATAATGATGTCGGCAATATCTTTTTCATCTTCTATTAACAGAATTCTAGCTTTCAATGGCTTACCCTCATATAATGTTCTATACAATTGGGGATTTTAATGACTTTCTTTCATATTTTCCCATAAAAAAAAGTAAATGAACAGGAACTCTAAGGGAACAAATAAGAACAACTTGTTCAGATTTGTTCTAGTTCCATAAACTATACTGTTCTCATCAAAATCATTACATTTTAAAAGAAGTGAAGATTTTTGATCTTACTTGAATGAATACACGAATGACTGATTTCTCGGGAAATCTACCCTGAGGAGCACATTTAATTATAGGTTAAAGAGGTTTTTGAATGAAAAAATGTATCGCTTTTTCGGGGATCATGTTATTGATCCTATCAATAGTATCCTGTCAGAAACAGGACCAGGAAGTCCTTAAGAATATTGAAGAAATCCATAAAGAAAATGGAATACCTGTAAACATAAGAGTTGTGAATCCCCAGGATTTTTCAACTTACTTGAGTTTTACCTCTTCTCTCAAGGGTATCAAAGAGTCTACTGGTTCATCCATGGTATCCGATACGGTGGAAGAAATCCTTGTCAGTGTGGGAGACTATGTTCATAAGGATCAGGCGATCATTCGATTTCCCAAGAATAATCCTGCCTCGAACTACTATCAGGCCCAAGCCGGGTATAACGCTGCCGAACAGGCATTTAAAAGGATTGAAAATCTTTACAATAGTAACGGTATATCCAGACAAACCTATGATGATACAAAAACACAGTATGAGGTTCAGAAAGCCAATTGGATTGCCGTAAACGACATGCTGGAAGTGAAGGCTCCTATTTCGGGTTATATCACCAGATTAAATATTAAAGCCTCTGATAATGTACGAGCCGGAGATCAACTCTTTACTGTCTCCAACTATGATGAATTGACAACAATTGTCTGGGTATCCGATCACGAAATCAGACAGATAGCCAAGGGACAAAGAGCCACTGCAAACTGGGAAGGATTGAGTCTGAGCGGCATAGTGACACAGGTAGATCTGGCTATGGATAGTGAACAGAAAGCCTTTGCCGTGCATGTAAAATTCAGCAATGTTGAGCACGCGGTTCCCAGCGGTGTGACTGCCAATGTCAATATTGAAACGATGCTGATTCCCAATGCCCTTGTTGTTCACAGAAATGAGATTCTTAAGAATCAGAATGAATGGTTTGTTTATCTGGATCAAGATGGTTATGCAAAGAAGCAGATCATCCAGACAGGATTAAGACAGGGGATGTATTATGAAGTCCTTTCCGGTTTATCTCCTAAAGACAAGCTTATTAGCCAGGGAGTAAATCTTGTGAAAGACGAATCACTCCTCCTCGTCGTTGAAGAAAACTCAGGACAAGTGGTTCTCCAAGAATAGTCAGACAGATCCATTTCTTAATTTAGAACAACACAGGAGGAATACTCGTGTTTTTATCCGATTTATCCATTAAAAGACCGGTTCTCATTTCGATGGTTATGGTCGCCTTACTCCTATTTGGAATCTTAGGATTTATGAACCTACCCTTGAACCTCATGCCCGATGCCGAAATTCCCTATATTACAATCCAGACGGTTTATGCCGGTGCGGCTCCGGAACAAATTGAAAATCTAATAACGAAAAAAATTGAAGATGAAGTCAGCTCCATCAGCCTACTCAAGTCAATTCAATCCTACAGTTTGAATAGTGTGTCCATCATCATCCTTGAATTTGAACTGGAGAAATCTACAGATGTTGCCCTTCAGGATGTCAAAGAGAAGGTAGATGCAATAACAAACAAGCTTCCAGACAGCGCTGATGATCCGATTATGAGTAAGATTGATATTGCCGCGTCTCCGGTAATAGAGCTTCTCATAAGTGGAGACATTGAACCCACAGAACTGTTTTACCTGGCCAATACCACCGTAAAGGACAGGATCTCGCAGATTCAGGGAGTGGGGAATGTGGATGTATTAGGTGGTTTTGAGCGCGAAATTCGTGTTGAATTTGATAATAAGACCGTCTATGAAAATTCATTAAATCTAACCCAAATTGCCGGGATACTGGCTTATGCCAATATGGATATGCCTGGTGGTAACTTTCAGAATCAGGGGCAGGATTATTCTGTCAACATGAAAGGAGAGATATCCAGTACTGATGAGCTGGAAACAATGATGATTCCCACCGCTTCTGGGATGAGGATGCTGGGACAAGTGGCCAACATAAATCCTTCCTCCGAGGATATCCGCCAAAGAGTAACCTACTTCAACACCCAAGAGGGACTGAGACAGGAAAATGCAGTTCTTCTGAGCATTATCAAGTCTCCTGAAGGAAATCCGGTCAATGTGGCACAAGATGTAAAAACCATTCTGGGAGAACTTCAGGATCTGCTTCCCGAGAGTGTGAATCTGAATATTACCATGGATGATTCTGTTTATATTCAAGACACAGTCAACGATACTCTCAATAATATTCTTTTGGGAATTCTCTTCACCGCAGGTATTCTGCTCTTTTTCCTCCATGACTTTCGATCCACACTAATTGTCGCCATATCCATGCCTCTATCCATCATTCCCACCTTTATTGTCATGGACCAGATGGGGATTAGCCTGAATCTGATGTCCCTTATGGGACTATCCACCTCCGTCGGGGTTCTTGTCATGAACTCTGTTGTTGTTCTGGAGAACATATTCAGGCATAAGGATATGGGTCATTCCCGGAAAAAAGCGGCCTCTTCGGGTACTGCGGAAGTCACTGTCGCTGTCATTGCCTCGACACTAACCAATGTCTGCGTTTTTCTACCCCTTGGGACCATGGGAGGAATCATCGGGATATTCATCGGAGACTTTGCAATCACAGTCGTCATTGCCACCCTCTTCTCCCTCCTCATATCCTTTACTTTGACACCCATGCTCGCCTCCCTATTGCTTCCTGAAACAGAGAAAAAGAAGAACAAAATCTCTCAAAAAATTGAAGATTTTTTCACCACACTAGAAAAAGGATATGCTTTTCTGCTTGAAAAGATCCTCCATAACCGGCTGAGGAGCACACTGCTGATCTTGGCAACCCTACTGCTCTTTGTAGCCTCCATGGCGGCTTTTACAATCATTCCATTTGAGTTTACACCCGCCATGGACAGCGGTTCTGTCACGGTTGAAGTTGAACTTTCCGAAGATGCATCATTAGAACAGACTGGGGCAACTCTGAAAAAGATAGAGGACAGGATTTCCCGGTTCTCCGAAGTGAAACAGATCGTCACAAACCTGGGAAGTTTGTCCACCATGGATTCGGGAACCAATCTGGCAAAACAGGATTTACAGCTTATCAGCAAGGATCTGAGGCAGAACAATATCATAATTGCCGGAAAAATTGGTGCAGAATTGAGCGATATTCCCGGGGCTGTTATTAGAACCAATGCTGCGAGCGGCATGGGTAGCGGCAGTGCTCCCGTAGCCTTTTATCTACAGGGTAATGATCTGGATGAATTGAGAAATTATACGACTCTTATCAAAGAGAAAATGGCCTTAATACCAGGAGTAACGGGAATAAACTCCAGTTTGAAATCAGGAAAACCGGAGATAACACTCCTCCCAAACAGACAAAATCTCTCAGAGATGGGGGTCACGATACAAGATCTTGCCATGAGCATGAGGAGTGCCATTGATGGCATCGTCATGACACAAATGAAGGCGGATTCTCGTGAATACAATATCCGTGTCACCCTGGCAGACACTGAAGTCTCCAGCTATGAGAGTATCAGAAATATACCCGTTTCCACCAGGAACGGCACCTATCCTCTTTCCTATTTTACGGAGATACAAGTTGAAGAAGGAGTCAATAAACTCCTAAGAATAGACAAACAAAGCTCAGTGGAAATAACGGCCAACTTATTGCCCGGTGCTGTTTTAGGGACAATTACAGGAAGCATTGATGAAATAGCCGATGAAGTTCTTCAAAATAAGGTCAAGATAAAATGGGGTGGCGACGCAGACATGATGAATGAAACCATAAGCCGAATGGGTTTTGCCTTCATCATCGCCATAGTATTGACCTATATGCTCTTAGCCGGAGTTCTTGAGAAGGTGGGACAGCCTCTCTTGATTCTCTCCACGGTTCCCCTCTCTCTGATTGGAGTCGTCGCACTGTTCCTCCTAGGAGGCTTTTCAATGAATATGATCTCCATGATGGCCGTCGTCATGCTCGTCGGTATGGTTGTGAATAATGCGATCCTGATTCTAGAATACACCAACCAGTTACGGGCAGCTGGCAAGGATGTCCGTACGGCCCTTCTGGAAGCCTGTCCCACCAAACTCCAACCTATACTTATGGCCAATATTGCCACGATCCTGGGTATGCTGCCCATGGCTTTGGGAATTGGCAGTTCCGGTGCAGAAATGAGACAACCCATGGGACTTGTCAGCATCGGCGGACTAGTAGCAGCGACCTTTTTGACCCTCTTTGTCATACCTGCCATTGAAAACGCACTTGAATTCGGCAAAGAAGAGAAGAAACTGAAAAAAGCCATGAAGAAATCTAAAAAGGTAGAACCACAATGAAAAAATACTTAATCCCTCTCATGATGATAACCCTGTCTATCCTACAATTGAGTGCCTTGGACCTCAGTTTGGAAGAGTATATGAAACTTGTAGAAGAGAATAGCAAGGATTTGTACCTGGCCAACATTGACCAGGAACTGGCAGATGTACAAGACAAACTGGTCCGGTCTCAGACAAAACCCATGATAGCCGCCGGCGCCACTTATGACAGGAACTTTAATGAAATAACAATTCCCTATGCGGCAGGAGCTATCCCCACAATCAATGCCGATACGGGTATGTATGATCTCTATTATGCAGATGTCCCCTACAACAGCAAAAACGATGTGTCCCTCAGCATAGGGGTGCAACAGCTCTTATTTGATATGAAAGTGTTCAAGGCCCTTGAAGCCAGCCGGCAGTATCGCGCGATGACAGAGACAATTTATGAAGCCAGCCGGCAAGGAGTGCTGACTGCAGCCAAACAGCTATACTATCAGACTGTTCTTCTGGATGAGGTATATAAGGTAAAAGCGGCCACCCAGCAGAATGCTCATGACACATATTTAGAGATTCAGAAAAAATATGACAATGAACTGGCCTCAGAACTGGATGTCCTCCAGGCTGAGGTGAACTGGAAAATCAACATCCCTGAAGAAACCAAAGCAGAGAGAAACAGAGACATTGCCCTTTCAAATCTAAAATTTCTTGCCGGCATCAACACAGAAGAAGAAGTGATACTGACCGATACGCTTTCCACGACTCCATCAGCCGTTAAGGACATTCAAATGGGTGAGATTTTGAGCTCAAGACCGGATTATCAGGCCATGCGGGGAGAGTTGACTCTGAGAGAAATTAACATAAGTGCCACAAGAGCAGAATTCTATCCATCCCTTTCGGCCAGCTTGGGTTACGGATGGACAGCGTCTAGTGATTCATTTGAATTCGATGATGGAACAGGATTGTTACAGGCTGGTTTATCCCTCACCGTTCCAATCTATTATGGAGGAAGCCGTTTTGCCAAAATGGAGCAGGTACGACTTGAAAAAGAAAGATCACAGGTCAGCCTGATTAAAAAGCAGGATGAGATACAGACGCAGATTAACAATCTCCAGCTGCTCCTGGATGAGTCCTCATCCAGAATCATTTCAGCAGAAACAACTTTAGAAACGGCTGTTAAAGCCTATAATATTATGGAGATTTCCTCTTTGAACGGACTAGCTACCCAACTTGATCTAAAGGATGCACGATTAAACCTGTCGGGTGCCCAGCTCAATTACTATTCTGCCATATACGATTATCTGGACAGTTACTTTCAATGGCAGCAGGCCATCGGAGAGGGAGATAAACTACCCTACTGAATACCCGATTCCGAGACTATCTTATTTTTCGGACCAAGCCTTCCAAGCCGTTTAACTTGATTTCCAGAAGGGACTCCAGCTGCAAACCCAATTTGCCTTTTGGGAAGCCCTTGGCCTTGAACCAGAGTACATAGGCTTCGGGAAGATCAACCAGGTACCGGCCGGCGTATTTTCCAAATGGCATTTTAGTTTGGGCTAGTTCTCTCAGGAATTCTATGTTTTCATCTGTTTCCATCAGAGGCAATATAACATATGTTCATAGTTTTGAAACAAGCGTATGGTTTAAAAAAGATTCAGGCGGCTCTGTTTTTGATAAGCCCGGACCGATCATCGTTAATGTTGAGGCGGCCCAGCACACCCCCTGAGCCAAAGAATGGGCATCATTTTTCCCAGAAGCCAAACCGGCTATGAGTCCCGCCAGGAATGTGTCTCCCGCTCCGACAGTACTCTTCACATCAACAATGGGAGCATTGGCTTCATACCTGGCCTGGCGGGTATAGAGGTGACTTCCTTCTCGCCCCAGGGATAAAGCCACCATCTGGACAGTTTTTAAAAGCCTTTGGCTCAGAATCTCCACCCCTGCCATAATATCTTCAGCATCAGACAGCTCGCTGTAGAGAGCCCCAAGCTCCTCCATATTTGGTTTGATTAAATGAACAGATCCCGATTCAATGGCAAGCTGCAGGGCCTCACCACTGGTATCAACGGCTACAAACGCTCCCGCCTGAGAGGCCATACAGGCCATATCTGCATATATCCCCTTAGAGACTCCCGGAGGCAGACTTCCGGAAAGCACAACATAATCTACCCCAGTCAGAAGATCCTGAAATTGATTCTTCAGTCTGTCAATATCACTGTTTGTAATGAAAAAACCATCGAGGTTGATATCTGTCGTTTCTCTTTGTATGGGATCAACGACCTTGATGCCTTCCCGAGTTGAACCTTCAAGATACAGGAAGGAATCCCTCATTGAATTGTCTTTAAAATGATTATTAAAGATCAGTGAATTGGTCCTACCCAAAAATCCGGTGACCTGGGTTTCAAATCCACCCTGGGAAAGAGCTGTCGCCACATTGATGCCTTTCCCTCCGGGATCCCGTCTCACGGCCCTGGCCCGATTGACAGCATTCCTGGCGAAATCCGGCACGACCAAAGTGTAATCAATGGCAGGGTTGAGCGTGACTGTCAGTATTCGTTTCATAATATCCACAACGTTAGAAGATGAAGGATACCCTGTCAATAAAAGGACCCATTTATCTCATTGATTGTGCCTTTCTCTCTGGTGATTCTAGAGTAAAGGAACTATTCTTTGGTTTCAAAAAGAGGTGAAATCATGAAGTTAATCCAGCGTACAGAAAACCTGTATGAATTATCAATGGGTATGATAAAGGCCTTTCTCATTGATAATGGAAGGGATCTTGTCCTTATAGATACGGGGATTAAGGGAAAGGCTGAAGCCATCCTTCGTGCCATAGACAAGGCGGCCCTAGATTCTTCCAGGCTCAAACATATACTAATCACCCATCTCCATAGCGATCATACAGGCAGCCTCCACGATCTAAAAGAAAAAACATCGGCCCTGGTTTACGCCCATAATCTGGAAGCCAATGCCATAGAAGAGGGTAAGATTTTAAGAGATTGTGTCCCGGCTCCCAGCCTGATGAGTCAAATATCGGTTCCCCTAATTCTCAAGATGAACAAAGATAAAAGAATCATGGGTACGACTGTTGATGTAAGACTCAGTGATGGAGATTTCTTAGCCATCGGCGGCGGCATTAGAGTGGTGTTCAGCCCTGGGCATACAATTGGACATGTCAGTTTTTTATTACAAAAGGAACAGAACATACTAATAACAGGAGATGCGGCCTGGGGAGGAAAAAAACCGGGATATCCCCTCCTGTTTGAAGACTTGAATCTGGGAATCCAAACCTTAAAAATGCTGGGAAACATGAATATTTCAATGGCTTTATTCTCCCATGGAAAAGGCATTCCAAAGGAAGCATCCCCCCAATTTCGGGAAAGGTTCAGCCGTTTTCAGCAATAACCAAGTAGGCCCTCTGTTTCTCATGGGGAAATAGCTCTAGGGGCATAAACTCTTTTCCTAAAGCATTTGCAACCATATACCGGGCACAGTTCAAATTATTAGATTTGCAGTATTTTTCTTTCATCTCTTCAATCTTATCCGGTTTATTTTCAAGCTTATCATTGAAAAAGGGACAAAATTCAATAAATTCACATTCACCCATTCGAGTTTCACCTTAAATATTTTACTTTAAAAATCACTTCACCATTCTCAATAGGAGAGAGCCCATTGGTCAAGGACTTTTTTATCCAAATATCAACCTTTTGGTCTAAAAATTCATTAAACTTAAAGAATCAGAAGATTGCTAATGATTGAGGAGTCCAAAATGAAAAACAGATCTATGGAACATTTGTTAAGACTGGAAGAGCTAGGTTTCTTTATTTTGACGATCTACCTCTTTTCTCTACTCCCCTTTCCCTGGTGGGTTTACCCTCTGTTACTGATTATTCCTGATATCAGCATACTGGGATATATGATCAATGCCGTAACAGGCTCCTATATTTATAACTTCATTCACCACAGAGGAATTGCCCTCATTCTCTACATAGGCGGAGTTCTTCTGGTCAGTCCCTATCTGGCTCTGGCCGGTTTAATCCTGTTTGCCCACTCTTCTATGGATAGATTTTTTGGATACGGCCTAAAACATCCCAGTGGTTTCAAAGACACCCACCTTGGCACCATTGGAGAAAATCAAGAGAACGCTGAGGAATGAGTCTTGTTATCAAATTAAATCAGGGGCACCCTTCAGTGATGAGACAAAGGATCTTTCCAGGAACAGAATGTCTCCAGAGGAAGACAATGCAGTTTTATCATCAATGTGAATCGTAACCCTCTTTTGGCTTGTGCCTGCTTTCCGTCCAATCCTTCTGGTCTTATCAGCCAAACTTTCTAGACAAAGCTCTTCGGCTTCTTCCAGAGACTCAAAGTCAGCAAAACTTTCTAATCCAATAATACGGAAGTTTCCCTCCGATGTGGGTAAAATGGATGCCGAAGAGCTAACCTTGACTTCGCTTGTGATCGCTCCCAGTGCATTGGCAACATCTCCATTTTCAGGCACGATAAGCTCGCCACCCAGGAGAACAACAGCCTCATTCAGCATCAGAGCTGCAGGTGCTCCTAGCCCAATAACAGATGTTTTCAGATCGGGAATGAGAGACAGACTCTCATTCCCTCTTTCCAGGATCAAATTGTAAATTTCCGGAGAAACCGATGCTTCTGGGAAAATTTTTTCTAAGATAGCAAATCCCAGTTGACGACTGATTTGATGCAACAGCATCTTAATCACCGCCCCTGATGACTCATTTTGCAATCTGAGAATCAGACCAAAGTAGCGCCCGATCTCCTCAGCAGGCCAGAGTTTAAGCAAACCCATAAGATGGTACAGGTCAGTAGGTGTCAGCCCGGCTCTTTGAATACAATATGCCTTTTCCAGCCTCTCTGTTTTCAATAATTTCCATACACCCTGTGAGAGTTCTCTGCTGATTTCCGAAATCAGAGCCGGTCCCTTCTCAAGAAGATCCATCAAGGATAGCTCCTGCCGGGTCAGAGGGAAATCGGGTTTCTTCTCTGTTTTATAAAGCCATTGAAGAGGAAGGGAAGACTCATCACTCCCCGAAATCTTTTCAGCCCGGTCAAGACTCTCTCTCAAATCAAATTGGGCGCTCAGCCAGCAGAAGGGAGTGATTCTTCCCGGTCCAATGGTCCACTGCTGTCTTTCAAAAACAAGAGCACTGTCACCGCCCAGACCTGTCGTAAGCATATTCACGGCTTTGATATGAGTTCTTCTAGAAGCTATGGATGCCCCCTCCTCACAGACCGCGACCTCTCCCTGTTCGAGAAAGCCGATATCCGATGTCGTACCCCCCACATCAACAACCAGTGCATCTTTAAGACCTGTTAGAAATTTGGCTCCCGCCATACTGGCGGCTGGGCCCGATAAAGCCGTCTGAACAGGAAACTCACTGGCATAAGAGCCGGTCATCACCGATCCATCCCCTTTTACCACAAGGCAGGGAGCCTGTACGCCGGCCCTGGCTAAGGCGGTCTTCATCTCATCTAAAAATTCAACCATGATGGGAATCACACCGGCATTTAGTGTGGCCGTATGAGCCCTGACATAGAAATTCAGAGTTCCCGAGAGTTCATGTCCGCAGCAGACATCCAGCCCCGTACACTTTCTCAAAAGGGATTTGACCTGCAGCTCCAGATGGGGATTGATAGACCCGCCATATCCCGAGACAGCAAAGGCCTGGACCCCCTGATCATCAATCATTTTGTGAGAGAGTCTTTCTATTTCTTCAGGATCAATATTTTCTGTGATCGTCCCTTCGATGGTCATGCGTCCCTTAATCACCGCCGTGGGTGTATGGCTCAATGTATCGGGGAGAGTATTCCCTAGAGGCATTAGAAAAAGCCCTACAGGATAGGTATTTGACTCCACAATGGCATTTGTAACCAGGGTCGTAGATAAGGAAACGAGATCCACTTTTTTTAAATATTCTCCGGGTAGCTGGCAGACAGCGTTCATGATACCTTCTGAATATTTCCATTTTGTGGTCAGAGCCTTTGAACGGCCGAGGATTTTCTGTGAATCGAAGTCATAAAGGACTGCATCTGTAAAGGTGCCACCCGCATCGATCCCCAGGCCTAACTTCGATTTTGATTCTGGAGTTTGATTTTTTGAGGCTGATTCCTCTATATGATTCTTAACAATGATTCTATGACTGCCCTTAAGACGATCCGCTTCGGGTGAAGCAAAGTGTATTAATCCTGATGGGGAATCAAAGATAATTTCCCTAGCGGGAGGAACAACCAGTACTTCATCTTCACCCTTGTTAGGATGAGGAGAAAAGCATTGAAGGATCAGATTATGAGACCCCTTCAGCTTGGTATACTCCCAGCCGTTCTCCTTTGCCATGGAACGGGCATAATCGGCATACTTTTGTTTATCTCCACAACCTGTGTCTATGAAGACAGCCCGGGTATAGTTTTTTTTCCAAGCGTCAAAAAAATGAGAGACAGCCTCAGAATTATCCTCTCCGAATCGTTCCTTTAAGACATTTTTGTCCAGAGTATCTGCATATTCACCGGGAATCTGAGCGGGATTTCTCTTGGCTTTACCCCGGGGCTGAACCTGTTCTTCATACCAGCCCGGAGAAATATAGTAGGTTCCCGGTTTGTGTGAAAACTGTTTACGGTACTCTTTCGTTCCTCCGAGGAAGAGACTGATACAGTCATGAACCCGGGGTATGACCATTGTATGACGAGAAGACTTTAAACCGACAATCCCTTTACCACAGACTCCGTACATGAGGACGATTCTGTCATAATCATCGGGTACATTATCTATGGCTATCTGCAATTCTTTTCTGAGAAGATCGGGTTCTGTATGAAGCCCTCCCTCCAGATAAAGCACAAATGGCTTATCCGGGAGAGTGGGAATTATCTGTTCAAGATCCTTTCGAAAGACAGCGCAGGCAATACAATATGTTCTCATTCTATCCTCTTGATTGACAACATCATACCACTGCAAAAGCCTGCTTCATTGGGATAAATTATGATCTTTTTGTATTATCTTGAGAAAGAACTGCTGCCAGCTTTCCTGGCTCTGCTCCGTCCTTGCCTGGGAGCTCCGTCACGAGAATGATCTCCAGACTGATAATAATTCCGTCCTGTTCCCTGTCTCGGTCCACGAAATGATCTGGCTGGTGAGGAGTGAACAGGAGCCAGTTCAGCTGGAACAAAATCGGTACAGGTTTTCACATGTATACTTTTTTTAAGGAGGAGTTCTATCCTCTGGAGCATCCCCTTCTCATCGGAAGAGACCAGGGAAATCGCCGATCCTGATTTTCCGGCCCGGCCCGTTCTGCCAATACGGTGTACATAGTCCTCAGGCTGCTGGGGCAAATCGAAGTTCACAACATGACTCAGACCTTCCAGGTGAATACCTCTGGCGGCAACATCGGTGGCTATAAGGGCCTGCAAATCACCTTTCTTAAAACTTTCCAGAGCCTTTATCCTAGCATTCTGACTCTTGTCACCATGAATAGCAGCCGTTGAAATACCCTCTGAGGCCAATTGCTTCGCCAGACGGTTAGCTCCGTGTTTTGTCCTTACAAAAACAAGGACCTGAAACCAGGCTTCCTCTTTGATGAGGTGGGATAGAAGGAACCTCTTCTGTCTTTTATCAATTTTGTATATGGATTGGTCCACCATCTCAGCCGCGGTGTTCCTGGCGGCAACTTCGACAGAAACGGGGTTATTGAGTATTCCGTCGGATAATTTTCGGATGTCCTTACTGTAAGTGGCAGAAAAAAGCAGGTTTTGTCTCTGCTGGGGCAGCTGTTTCATGATTCTTTTTATATCATGAATAAAACCCATGTCCAGCATCCTATCCGCTTCATCCAGAACCAGAGTCTCAATTTGAGAAAGACTCACCGTTTTCTGACTCAAATGATCCAATAGTCTACCCGGTGTTGCTACGAGTATATCGACCCCTTTTCTAAGAGTACCAATCTGAGGGTTGATTTTTACCCCTCCGTAAACTGTGGTTGTTTTGAGTTGTACGTATTTTCCGTAGTTCCTAAAACTCTCTCCGACCTGTTCCGCCAGTTCTCTGGTGGGCGTAAGCACGAGTACCCGGGGTTGTTTTCCCTTTCTCTCTGACTCAGAGAGTCTATGTAATAGTGGTAATGCAAAGGCAGCGGTTTTGCCTGTACCCGTCTGGGCTCCACCGAGTACATCCCGTGATTTCATGATGGCCGGTATGGCCTGGGCTTGAATGGGAGTGGTTTCTTTATATCCCTTTTCCTGAACTGCTTTAAGAATTTCTTCTTTAAGCCCTAATTGAGTAAATGTCATTGTATCTCCTGAACATGCCCGCATCTCAATGCTCCAGTCCAGGCAATGTAAATATATTTGTAATTTTTTTCCGACCAGAATTTATTTGATGTGAGTGCAGACAATACCACCATGAGAAAGAAATGTACAGGCAAAGATAGCCCATAAGTGAAAAAGATCAGCACGTGAGCCATTGCTTGGTTTAAATTATAACTCTTTATGAGAAAATAATTTGACCTTAAAGAAGACTACTCACTCCTTCTCGGCTCTGACCAGAGTCTTGATCTCTTCAAGCAATTTGGCAGAGATATCCCGGGGAACTCTGCCCGAAAAACGGATCTGACCGGGGGTCATAAGTGACTGGGATATGGCAAATATATTTTCATTTGAAACAACTGAGTTGGGAGGCATATCCAGCTGTTCAGCATAGCCTTCACGGAGATCAAAAAGTTGTTTAAAAAGATCTCGGCTCTTGGAAGGCATCTTCTTAAATCTGTTTTTCTTAAAAACTCCCGGTAGAGGCTTCATCGAAATCTCTCTACTTTGAGCCTCCTGGTTTTTCTTTTCATATTCTTCAAGCAAACCGGCCGCAGCAACCTCTTTGAGGAGGGCTATTTTCAGATCGAATAGATACTTTACATCGTCCAGGGCATACTCTAAGGCTTCCCTTTGAATCGGCCTTCTCATCCAGTTATATTGCTGGAACTTTTTCTTGGCCTTAGGCTGAATTCCTAAAAAATGGGTTAATACAAACCCCAGATTCCGCTTTTCTAGATCCAGCAGCTCTGCCGCCGGTAAAAGATCTTCTATAGAATTGATGGCAATACCGTATTTTCGGAACATAAGGGTTCTGTCCCCGGAGCAGTCATACATAATTTTACGAAGATTTAGGTCTTCCATCAGATCCCTTATCAGATTGATTCTGACCTTGAATGGATCTATGAGAGCATACTCCTGTCCGTCATAGATTTGCACCAGGCAGAGATGTTCACCGTAGCAATGAAGGTTAAATTCTCCTTCCAAGTCCACTGCGATTCTCTCAATCTTCCTTTCATGAAGAGAACTTATATATTCTTTGAGTTTATTATCAGTATCCAGATAGTGGTAATGAATCATGAAGCCGTCCTGTCAATTTCGATTGTGAGCCATTTCTTTCTATAATACCCTATTATGATCAGTGCTGCATGGGTGATTTGGTACAGCCCGAAACTGAACCATGCATAACGGATATCCAGAGGAAAGAAATGCCGAGCCAATAAGGTTGTTCCCAGTATAAAAATCACATTTGTAAAGGACTCACTGTATAAAACCCATCTACCATATCCATTATTGATAAAAACCATTTCAAAACAGTAACCCAGAGCTTCCACAAAAAAGAAAGGAAGAAAGAAGAGGAGCGCCTGGGAAATCGCAGAGATGGTTTCGGGTGAACTTGTGAATATAGAAGCAATAAAGTCTCTGAAGAAAAAGGTGCATCCAGCTACTATCAGGGCAACAAAGAAGGCAATGAGACCATTCACCTTCATAAGAATCTGTGCATCCTCATGATCTTTGCGTCCCAAAGCATTGCCAACGAGTATGGCTGAGGAGCGGGCAAAGCCGCCTATGATAGTCTTATTCAACCTAAAAAATGCAAAGGTACTATGGGTAGCCGCAAGAAAGACTGTCGAGTATTTTTCTATGATGGTCTGGTATACCATGAAAATAGATAAAGCCAGAATATTCTGGATACCCGGCGGGAGTGCCACATTGACAATATCTTTTTGCATCTGAAGCAGGAAATGATCAAAATGGAGGAGCCTGTATTCCTCTTTATACCCCTTGAAAAGAATAATTCCTGTCAAATACAGGAAGGAAACAAAATTGGATAATACCGTTCCCAGGGCCGCACCTCTGATGCCCATGGCAGGTAGTCCCAGCAAACCGAAAATAAAAATCCAGTTGAGCAGAAGATTTAAAAGATTGCTGATCAAGCCTGAAATCATGATGTACCTGGTACGGTTCACAGCTCCGAAAAATCCCTGAAGAATGAAAAAGAGACCTGTGGGAATCAGGGCTAATCGCATGATTCGGATATACTGAAGCGAGAGCTCTATGATCTCATCAGACTCAATAAGATAATTGAGAATCAGGGGAGCGGAAAAGCTGAGCATTAGAGCCAGGGCAGAAGCATAGAGGGAGATAATAATGCCGTTGTCTAGAACTTCTCCCGTAAAATGGCGACTCGCTTCACTGTTATGATCCTGCTTGCCATAGCGCCTGGAGGCAATAGCCTGCACGCCAGAAGACAGCGGCCAGAGGCATGTATTCAGTATCCAGGTAAATAATCCGGCAATTCCTATGGCGGCCAATTCGAGACTGTTTTCACCGAAATGGCCGAGCATCACAGAATCGGCAATCTGATGGACAAAATGGGTCAACTGACCAAATAAGAGAGGGACTCCCAGAAGAAGAGTCTTCTTAAGAGCTGATTTCATAGGGCCCCTTATCTCTTTCCCTGGCGTTGATTATCAGCATTTGAAGACGGTTTTCCACATTTCCAAAACTGGTATCCGGTTCATAATCCAGAGCCAGTACCTGAATATGGGGATGTTCCTTCTTAATTTTCTTAACAAGCCCTCGTCCGGTAACATGATTGGGCAAACAACCGAAAGGCTGAAGAATCAAAAACGAATGGACTCCATGATCTGCATGGTGAAGAATTTCTCCGGGAATCATCCATCCTTCGCCGGAGGTAAAAGTCCTATCCACAATGTGCTGGGCTCTATCGGCAATGACCCGCAGCGGAACTGTGGGTTCCCAAAGGGGATGACCGGAGACAGCCTTCTCGCAAAATTTAAGAACAGAACGGATATATTTTTCAGAAATATCGGTCATCAGTCCCTGTAGAAAAGTGAAACGAACATGGTACTGATGTCTCTGGTCCTGTTCCAGCAGGTATTCGCGGTGCATGTTATTGAACAGGTTTGGCATGATGACTTCCATACCGTTTTTTTCAAGATAATCTTCAATATGGTTGTTGGAACCGGGATGAAAGTTCAGCAGAAATTCACCAATCATAAAGACTCGTGGTTTACGCCTGCTTCTATCATAGGGAATGGTTTCAAAGTCTTTAAGGGCTTTCAAGAAGGCGGTTTTTGCCATTTTCATACTTTTTGAGAAACCATTGCAGATATTCATAACAGACTCTTCAAACAGCTTATTGGTACTTCCCGGAACTTCTTCATAGGGTCTGATCTTACGCCTGAGATCTTCCAGAATATCCGTCATAATCAGGCCCCAGAGCATCCGAAGTTCAAAAAAAGCATTCATCGTAAAACCGGGATGCATATTCTTCGTGTCTTTATCGGTCGTGACGATGGGAACCTGGGGATATCCTGCATCATCCAGGGCTTGACGAGCCATCATGGCATAGTGTGCCAGACGGCAGTCACATTGTGCTTTGGCCAGGGCCAGAGCGACATTATCGGGATGGTATTTTCCCTCTTCCATCACGGCTAGGAACTCACCAATATTAATCTGGGCAGGAAAACACATGTCATTATGCACATATTTTTTCCCCTGACTAATAGCCAATTTTCCTGCAATAGGCATGGCTTCCACCCTGTATCCCTGAAGCCTGATGGACGCCGTTGCCACCTGGGTAAAGGCCCAGGAGACATTGGGAACGAGGATGACCCTCTCTCTATCTTTCTTCTCAAAGACTACTTCATAGGCTTTTCCCGTTTCCCTAGGTGCACTCAAACCTTTATTTCTCTTCCGTTGGAGAGTCTCAATAAAAGATTTAACCCTGATATTCAGCGGCCCGGAAACTTCTGACTCATCCATTTTCAGAACCAGAGGACTCTTATCCGCTTCACGCCCTAGTATCCTGGTAATCTCATCGGTGAGGATGGCATCATGACCGCAGCCAAAACTCACGATCTGAACATATTCAAGCTGGGGATTTTGTGCTACCAGACGGGCCCCTGCCATCATTCTGACATGATAATTGGTAGTGAGCTCTGCTCTCACAGAACTCAAGTCCATTTCATGCAGTCCCGGAAGGGCATCTAAGGGCAATACAGCCAATCCATCCCGGGTGAAATAGTCTGACAGACCGTGATTGATCAGAGGGTCTGAATGATAGGGGCGGCCGGCCAGGACGATGGCGTACTCACCCTCAGCCAATGAATTCAGCAGGTTCTCTCCTGCAGTGAAGAGGTCCTGTCTGAAGGCTTCCTGAAAGTCCAAAGCCTTCCCTATAGCCTGGCGGATTTGTTTGTCAGGCAGGGCAAAAGTCCTGGTCACATATTCAATAATTGAGTCTTCTCTGGCTTTTTCATCAGTCCAGTGAAAAACTGGAATATCCATGGGGATGTTATGCTTCTCAAGGGGTTCATCACTGATATTCAAGACCATGGGATAGCCCTTGAGAACGGCACAGGAGTGTTCCGAATGGATTCCCTTGTTTTCGGAGATCATCCGGCTCATGGAAGGTAAAAAGATCCTGTCGACCTGAGCGGCGATCAGATCCTGAATATGACCATGGGAGAGTTTGGAGGGAAAACAGGCCGTGTCTGATGGAATGGACGCCAGGCCCTTTTCATAAAGGGACACCGTACTGGAAGAGGACAGTTTTATTTTGAAGCCCAAGGATGTAAAAAGAGCATTCCAGAAGGGATAATGCTCCCAGAAATCCAATATACGGGGTATTCCAATGGTCATATCCTTAGCCGGTGAGAATACGGGGCCCTCGTAGGGTCTAAATAAGAGCTCTTCTCTATAGCGGAACACATCCCGGCGGTCTTTCGTTTCTGAATTTATTTTTTTAATCCGTTCTTTCACATCAGGATCTTTCATGTCTCCCAGAACTTCACCCTTCTCACAGCGGTTTCCGGTTATAAAGCTGTTGCCTCCAGCAAATGTGATGATGGTTCGGCTGCAGTTATTGGTACAGAAGTGACAGACCATTCCGCTCTGCCGGGTATAAGTAAAATTCTCAAGAGTATTCCAGTCTAAAAATCCACTGGCAGGGTTTCCCCTTTCGGACAAATGCTTTCTTGTGAGTCTAGCAATTCCTATGGCTCCCATCTCACCAGGCCAGGGTGCTCTTGTCACTTCAGCTTCGGTGAAGAGTTCAAGGGCTCTTAAAACCGCGTCATTTCTGAATGTTCCCCCCTGGACTATGATCTTGGAACCCAGGGCCTTCATATTGCTCAGTCGAATGACCTTAGTAAAGACATTCTCAATCACGGAATAACAGAGTCCTGCTATGATATCATCGGGTGTCTTACCATTTTTCTGCTCTGTTATGACGGATGAATTCATAAAGACAGTACACCTGGATCCCAGATGGGAGGGGGATTTGGATGCAAAGGCTTTCTCGGCAATCAATTCCACTGGAATTTTCAAGTTTTCAGAAAAGTTCTCTAAAAAAGAGCCGCAACCTGCACTACAGGCTTCGTTGAGAGTAATCCCGGTGACAATGCCGTCATTTAAAAAGATAGCCTTCATATCCTGACCACCAATATCCAGAATGAAGGAAGCATCAGGTTCAAACAGCAAAGCAGCTTCGGCATGGGCCACTGTTTCTACAACATGGTAGTCTGCATTGAATGCCTTGGCAAAAAGCATCTCTCCGTACCCGGTTGTCCCCGCGCCAAGGATGTTCAATTGAATATTAAGTTGATCACATTTGTCTTTAAAATCCAATAAACCTTTCTGCAGTACTCGAATGGGCTCTCCCTCATTCTTACTGTAAAACCGGTAGATCAGTCTATCAGACTCATCGATGAGCACAAACTTAGAGGTTGTGGAACCGGCATCAATCCCCAGATAAACATCGAGGCTACGCCCCTCATAAGAACTGAGTTCCGGTAGAGACGGAAGAGCGTGCCTTTCCTGAAACTCGGCCTGTTCTTTAAGGTCCTTGAAATAAGGCTGAATACCAGCGCTTAATTCTGTATGATCTGCATGCGTGAAGGCCTCATCCAATATGAGTGAATCCAACTCAAAAACCGGAGCATCCTCAAAGGTTGATAGGGCTGAAATGGCGGCTCCCCGGGCAATCATGGCCTCTGGATTATCGGGGATAATAACATCCTCTTCCTTGAGGTTGAGTCGCGTGGCAAAAACACGAATGAGTTCAGGATTGAAATGGAGAGGCCCACCTTCAAATATAACAGGGGGATGAATCTCAAGTCCCTGTGCTAACCCGCCGATGGTCTGTTTTGCTACGGCGTGAAAGCAGGACAGAGCAAGATCTTCCTTGCAGACTCCCTGGTTCAATAGGGGCTGAATATCAGTCTTGGCAAAAACACCGCAGCGTCCTGAGATATCATAGAGGGTGGTGCCCTTCTCGGCACTCCCATTTAATTCCTCTACATCCAGCTTTAACAGGGTAGCGGTCTCATCCAGAAAAGCTCCTGTTCCACCGGCACATGTGCCGTTCATCCTCATGTCCGAAGCGGTGAGTTTACCGCTTTGTTCGTCCATGTAGAAGAATGTGATTTTAGCATCCTGTCCCCCCAGCTCTACAGCCACCCTGGTTTGAGGATACAGATCACGCACTGCCAGAGAGTTGGCTACGACTTCCTGAAGGTAGGAAGCTCCCAATTCCTCAGCCAGCTCTCTGGAACCGCTACCGCAAAGAACGGGACAGACCTGGATATGGGGAAACTGGTTCGAAACCTTTGTAAGAATGGAGAGCGCCGTTTCGCGCTGACGGGCATTATGTCGTTCATACTGTTGAAACAGGACGGTTTTCTGATCCGGGCTGAGGAGAACTACTTTCACCGTAGTAGATCCCACATCCAGACCCAGGGGATATATCTGTTGACTCTGCTTAAGCTTCGCAGAGAATGGAATTTTATTTTCGTTTTTCATAGTTCCATTTTATGGAATTTGTTAAAAGAATCTATGCCCTTGAATGCAATAATGATGTAAACCTTTCAATTCCTCTATGACTTTTAAATATTACAAGAACTATATTCAAAGAAGCTCCTTATACACTTGAATGACAAAACATAAATTATTACATTGATCCGATGCAATATCGTCTAGGTTCCAAGTTACTATTCCTTAAAATCACACTCCTATTTGTGTTTTTTGGGCTGATTGTCGGTTATATGTCTTTTTTGACGAGTACAGCCTTAAGCTCTTTTGAGATTTATCAGACCTTCAAACGCGAGTTTTCCGAAAGATTACAGGATTTATTTGATTCGGATGAACCGGATTTATTATACAAAGCCTTCGTTGATACCCCTCAGGTAGGAAATGAATTAAAGAGGGTTCTGTCCAACCTCATACCCCAGGACCATAAAGACAAGATTGGTTTGAGTCTCTACAGTCATAAGCCTGATGATTCAGAATGGATAAACCTCTTCTCCCAAGGATTTCCCCAAACAGAGGAGTCAATCCCAACAGGACTGAAAAACCAGCTTCAAAGTGCCATAGGAAAAAAACACATTTATAATCCGGATATATTCATTGGAATGGAAGGTAGAAAAGAACTTTTTTTCGATCTTACCTCTGAAAATGACAATATGTATTACATTCTGCATGTCTCATTAGAGCGGGAAGGACTCCTAAAATTTTTAGAAAGCGAAAAAAGGACATTTATTTCATTTACAACCATCGTTCTCACCCTCTCTCTCATCCTGGGGGCCTTTTTTGCAAAATCTCTTTCAAGACCCATTCAAAAACTGGCCGAACAGGCCCTCCTTTTCTCAAAAGGGGATATGGAAGTTCATTTCAAAAGCAAGCGCCTGGATGATATAGGCATCCTGGCCCGTTCTTTGGATAAGATGAGTCTAAATCTAAAACACCGATTTGACTCAATGCAAACCATGAACAGGATAGACAAGGCCGTCCTGTCTTCCCTATCCCGCAGGGATCTTCTGAAAAAAGTGGCGAACTATATTTCTGAACAGTTTGATTCAAATCCGGTTGCAGTGTTTGTCCATCGTAAGGATGGAGCAGTGCTTTCAGCCCTGGTTCCCGACAGAAATATTACTCTAGGCAGGATCATTTCCTTCCAAACCCTCCCGGAACACTTTCTGAACATCAGTAATGACATCCGTGAAATGAGTGACAATGATTTAGAAATTCATAAGGACATACTTCTTCCCGATCTGATACAGGAAGAAACAATTGCCATCCCTATCCTAAACAATGAAGAACGGATGGCGACTCTCATTATCTCCCAGAATCAGTTTTCAGATCAGGACAGAGAAGCCCTGGGAATGCTCGCAGATCAGGTTGGTGTAGCCCTGCGCAGTATGAATGAAGTGGAACAAAGGGAGGACATGTCAAAGGGGATTCTGATGGCCCTAACCCGTAGCGTCGATGCTAAATCCCGATGGACTGCAGGACATAGCGAACGGGTCTCATCATTGTCTATCGCCCTGGGCAAAAAGTTGAACATGAATACTGAAGAAATCCAAAATATACGCATCGCCGCTCTCTTACATGATATTGGTAAACTGGGTATTCCAGAGGCAATCCTGGACAAACCTGGAAGACTCTCTGAGGAAGAATTTACAATCATTAAGAGTCATCCGCAAAAGGGAGATACGATCATACAAGACTTACCAGGATTCGAAGAAGTCAGGATGGGAGTCAGGCATCATCATGAGAAATGGGATGGCAGCGGCTACCCCGATGGATTGTCAGGAAAGAGGATTCCCCTCATTGCCAGAATCCTCACCCTGGCGGATGTGTATGATGCCATCAGTGAAGATCGTCCATACCGCAAGGGTTTTACCCCTGAAGAAAGTTATACCTTCCTTCAGGACCAGAGCGGATCGATTTTTGATCCAGATCTTTTACTCCTGTTCCTTTCCCTCATCTCTGAAGAAGCTCTCAGTTGACTGAGCAAAACCCCTAGGATCACGGCTATCGAGGCCATCATCTGCAGGGCTGTCAATGACTCGTTTAATAAGATCCATCCTGCCAGGACGGCCACCACAGGGACCAGATTGATAAACACAGAGGCACCCGAGGCGGTCATACGGCTCATTCCTAGATTGTAAAGACCAAAGGCACCCAGACTGACCGGAGCTCCCAGATAGAGAAGAAGCAGGATGGTCTGACTGTTCAGAACCCACCCCTGCTCCTGGATTAGGAAAAAACCGGGCATAAAGAAAATAACCCCTGCAAAACATTGCATCATAGTCATTGTCCAGGGATTATAGCGGGATGACAATTTTTTAATGATCAACATATTGGCTGCAGCACAAACCATGGCTCCAACTTCCATAATATTCCCAAGGATCAACCTTTGTCCCGACTCATTGCTCTTATTTAAGAGTGTCAACGCAACAACACCGCTTATGGACAGGATTAATCCCCAAATACCTCTTTTATGCAGTTTTTCCTTTAAGAACATCCAAGCTCCTAAAGACACAAAGAGTGGTACAAATGAAGAGATAACACCGGCCTGAGAAGACGTTGTAAAACGAAGGGCATTGGATTCAAGCAAAAAATAGAGGCAGGGTTGAAATAGAACCATCGGCAGGAGGTATTTTATATCTTTTTTCCACCCCTTTGGCGGTCTTAGTCTGGATGAAAAGGGAAGAATAACCAGAGAGGCCAGTACCATTCTGAGCCACATGACAGACATAGGATTCAAATACAGCAGTGTCGTCCGCATGGCGCTGAATGATCCTCCCCAGAGAATAACGGCAACGCTTAGGGCGATGATGGCCGTTGTTTGGTTATTTTTTTCTTTCATTACCAGCTCCTATTAGGGCAATCTATACCCTATTTCATACATATTGCAAAGGGTTTAAGAGACGAATACTGCCTCTCCAACCAAGACGGGGTAAAAACTCCTAGAATGGGATCAGTATACAGGGATTTTCAAGGGTTAGGACTTAGGTCATAAGGCCTTTACCGGAATATAAAATCTTATATAATACCAGAATGACCACAAGCTTTCTAAACCGCATTAGAATAGTTCTCTGCCATCCCGAGGGAAGCCTGAATATCGGCGCCGTATGCCGCAGCATGGAGAACATGGGCATCAGCAAGCTCACTCTAGTCGGCGATATGAGCGGAATTGACACGAGTCAGGTCAAGATGATGGCCCTTCATGCCCTACCCATTTTTGAGAATGCTAGAGTTTGTGACTCATTAAATGAGGCACTCAGTGAAACAGTCATGGCGGCGGGGATAAGCCGAAGGCGGGGCAAACACCGAAAAAAGTTGTCCTACCTGCCGGAAGAACTGGCGTCTATGGCCGCGGCAACCTGTTCGGGAGAGATGGCTTTGGTCTTTGGAAATGAACAAAACGGCTTGAGTGATAATGAGATGGCTGCTTGTACGATGGCCTGTCATATCCCGGGCAACCCTAAGAATCCCTCATTGAACCTATCTCATGCGGTACAGCTCCTGTGCTATGTTTTCTTCAGACAGGCAGAAGCAGGACTGGGGGACCGTTCTCCCGTTCCTTTGTTAAAAATTGAGGCCCTTGCAGATACGGTGGAGTCGACTCTCAAGGAGTCCGGATACTATGATAAGACGGACCGTTATAATACGCGCTTATTCTTCAGGGATATTTTTGCCAGAGCCGCTCTATCAGAGAAGGAAGCAGACCACCTGGAAAAAGTTTTCCAGAAGCTGAAGCATTTGAATTTAAATCACAAAGAATCAAAATGAAAAACAACAAACAGGCCGTCTTACTGGCAATTTTGGCTGTGATCCTCTGGTCAACAGTCGCCACAGCCTTTAAGAAATCTCTTATGCTGCTTAGTCCCTTTGATCTTCTCCTGTTATCCTCAATCTGGTCTGTTGTCCTCCTATTCATCGTCGTGATCGTACAATACAGGGGATTCTCAGGATTTATTTTGACGAGGAAGACATTTCGGATCTATCTTCTTGGCGGCCTTCTCAATCCCGGAAGCTACTACCTCGTTCTATTTGCCAGCTATGACCTTCTGCCGGCTCAAATTGCGCAACCTCTCAATTATACCTGGCCCCTCATGCTGGTTCTGCTTTCTGTCCCCATCCTCAAAAAAAGGCCAACAAAACAGGATGCTATATCTTTGGCCATCTGCCTAGCGGGACTTGTCCTTATCAGCCAAGGAGGCAACCGTTTTCAAATGGGAGCCCTCAGTCTCAAGGGAATCTTTTTGGCATTATTGAGTGCCGTCATCTGGGCGGTCTACTGGCTGGCCGGACAGAGGCATTCAGGCTCAGAGAGTTCCAGTCTGTTTTGGAATTTTTTCCTGGTCATTCCCCTGCTTGTCCTATTAAAGCCGATGATCTCGCCTGGTTTTCCGCCCCTCAACTCCTCGGTGTTACTCTGGACCGCCTGGGTGGGACTCTTTGAAATGGGAATTACCTTTGTTATATGGGGATTGGCCCTGGCAAAGGCTGACCAGCCGGCCCGGATCAGCCATCTGGTTTATCTTTCACCCTTTCTGTCTCTTTTATGGATTTCACTGATTTTAAAAGAAACCATTGCCCTGACGACTGTGGCCGGTCTTTTTATCATTATTATTGGAATTTTTGTCAAAGAAATCAGATCTGTAAAAAATTGATTTTCACTCAGTGTGACAGTTAGTTTTTACCAGGTAATAGTCTTTTAATCTCTTCGGGAATCTGAGCCGGGTTATAGCCGGTTTCCCTAATTTTACCATCCCTGGCCTGTAGGATTGTCTTACTGGCGCCTCTTTGTACGGGTGTAAAATCCAGCAGGCCAAAACTGATTTTGGTTCCCATGTAAATCATGTCTTCAGCAAGGACAAAACTCTCTTCTGAGGGAGTCAATTCTTTTCTCATAATCTGAAGATCCTTTGATTTATCCTGAATCTTCCTGGTCATCATCATCACTTGAGCCTCGGCCTGTTCCTTTTGCCTGAAATTCAATTCTGTGGCCTCTGAAGAGCTACAGAGTTTTGTATAATGGCGAACCAGTTTGTCCAGATTGTCCTGTTCTTCTCTTAATTTTTCAATGTCTTTCAGAATTTTAAAAAACACATCCAGCTCTTCCGGTTTCACTCCGACAACCACATTGGTTTTGGCTTCATAGAGGCTGCCAATTTTCCGGCATTTCACCCAGCCCTTTGCCACGGTTAATCCACCGACAATCTCACAGCGCCCGCCCTCGAGCATGAGACCGCCACCAATCTTAACAGTGCTGTTAAGGAGTGCTCCGGATACAAAGGCAGATCCTTTCACATGAACAAAACTGCTCTCAATGAAACGGGTATATAGATCACCTTGCACTTCCAGATGACCTTCTTTATCACCGTTGATACCAGACTGAAGCAGAAGATTACGGCCAGTTTCAAGGGTGACCCGTCCCACACTCTTACCAATTTGAATATCACCCGAAGCTTTGATACTAAAACCATCAGCCACATGGCCTTTGACGATAACCGAACCCTGAAAAACGAGGTTACCTGTTTGATAATCTACATTGTCGACAGTAACCACAGGCTCTAGAACTACGGCATTTTTCTCCAGTCGGACGTTTCCGCTTTCAAGAGCATATATTTTTCCGTCCCGAATCTCAGTGAGGTTTCCGGCAATGAGAGTTTCGCCCTCTCCCGCAGCTGAGGCCGAGACCGTCTCACCCGTCACATCCCTGCCATCCCGGGGCTTCACGGGTTCTTCAAGCTCGGCTAGAACATCACCTGCTTCTTTGTACTGAATAAAATTCAATTCTTTCAAATCAATTCGTCCAAAGGGAAGCTCCCTGAAGGGTTTTCCAGGAGCCCGGCTGAAAAAATACTTAACCTTACCGCCCCGTCCATGAATTGGAGCCGTACCTTGGGCTATTTCAATCCACTCATTATAACGTTCGTGGGCAATACAATCGGCAATGACATTCTTATGTACACCATGCAAAATCTTATGATCTTCCAATAAATGCTGAAACTGTTCTTCTGTGACCTTACCCCCGCCGCTTTTGGGAGGCTCAATAAAGACTTCTGCTGTCATTCTGTCTTCCCCGATTCTCAGTTGAAGGGAGGGAGAGAGATGAACTCCGGCAGGCCATTCCACCAATTTTTCGATTTTACCATCCCCTCTCTCAATGATCTCCTCCAATCGGATCATTCTTACCATGGGAATACCCAGAATCTTCATGCGATTCATGACCTCTTCGGCAAAAACTCTATTCTCGGGAGATGAGGGGGGATAGACTCGTAATACGGCATAACCGTTTCTATAATAGAGACTGAATCTTTCATCAGTACTGATGCGGTCCGACATGATTTTATCTTAATCTACTCCTCTGGGACTCGCAAGACCCGGGCTGTTTTCGGTTTATAAAAAAATCGGAGCATAAAAAAATCCCGGGCTTTTGACCCGGGATCTAAGGTTTTAAACAAAAATCAGGCTGCTGATCTTCTAACCCTCAAACGCTGATACATATAGACCAGAGCCACAAGGAAAATCCCCATCATCATGATCATAGGTTTGGGGGCCGCAGATAATCCTATCCATCCTCCCACTAAGGAGGGACGCAGTAGAGTCAGTGCAGAGAAGCCCAGCAAAACACCTTCGAACCACTTGTTCTTGGTAAAAAAATAATTTTGAGTCAATCCTGCAAAGGCAAACATGGCGATCAGAGCAGAAATAAAGATCCAAATGCCATAGAAAACAGAATCAACGCCAATAAGGAGAAGTTCGGTGTTAAATATAAACATAAAGGGAAGTATGGCCGTTCTGATATCATAGGTGAATCCCTGTATACCGGTCTTAATGGGGTCAGATTTTGCAATAGCCGAGGCGGCAAAAGCAGCTAATCCTACAGGAGGTGTATCATCCGCAAGAATTCCAAAGAAGAAAACAAATAGATGCGCTGCAATCAAAGGAATAACAATTCCATTTTTGGCACCCAATGTTAAAATCACAGGAGCAGTCAAAGAGGCCATGACAATGTAGTTTGCCGTGGTAGGAAGACCCATACCCAGAATCAGGCTGGCGATGGCCGTAATAACCAGTATGAGGAGAAAATTCCCACCAGAGAGAACTTCAATCACTTCTGTGATGATTCCACCCAGACCAAGGGTAACTACTCCGACGATAATTCCTGCAGATGCAACGGCGACTCCGATTCCCATCATGTTTTTACCACCGGCGACTAGAGATGTCATGATCTGCCAGGATGCATGTTTCACCGCTTTTTTTATGGATTCATTCTTCTTATGCGCCCTGTAAATATTCTGAATATAAATGAGAGCTGCCAGTGCAAGGATCGCTCGGAATGCCGCCAGTGCGGGTGAGTGTCTGTACACGACAAGTTCAATAATGAGAAAGATGAGGGGAATCAAAAAATGAATCCCTGCAAAAAAAGTCTTCCAGAAAGGAGGTAAGTCCGACTTTGGAACCCCTTTTAATCCCAGCTTAGAAGCCTCCAGATGAGTGATGTACATAAGAGCAATGTAAGACACCACAGCCGGTATGAAGGCGGCTCTGATAACTTCCACATACTCCAGATTACAGTATTCAGCAATGATAAAGGCGGCGGCTCCCATAATGGGGGGCATGAGCTGTCCATTGGTACTGCAGGCAACCTCCACAGCAGCAGCCTTATAGGCGGGATATCCGACACTCTTCATAAGAGGAATGGTAAAGGTCCCAGTGGTTACCGTATTGGCAATACTCGAACCGGAGACCATTCCGGTAAGTCCACTGGCCAGAACGGCGGCCTTGGCTGGCCCGCCCTTGTATTGACCCATAAGACTAAAGGCCAGATCTACAAAGTATTTTCCGGCACCCGCCTTATCCAGCATGGCTCCAAATAGAACAAAAAGGAAAACAATGGTTGCAGACACATCCAGAGGAACACCGTAAATCCCTTCAGTAGAAAGGGTAATCTGACCAATAAATCTCTGAACAGAAACACCCTTAAAAGCCAGAACAGAAGGCATGTATGGTCCGAGAAAGCTGTAAAGTATAAATATGATAGCCACAATTGGCAATGCGGGACCCAAAGAACGTCTGGCGGCCTCCAGGAGCATGAGAACCAATATGAATCCAAAGATTATATCTCTATCAAGAGGAATCCCCTGACGTAGACTGATTCCGGCGTAATCAATGGCGATATAAAGGGCCAACAATGTGGCAGCCCCAGCTAGTATGTAATCAACCGCGGTAAAGCGGTCGGTTTTAGCGAAGTAATTGAGAAAACGGTTTTTTTTAGGTTTTTTGAATAAGGGATGACTGAGAAATACAAGGCAGATGGCAAAGGCCAGATGTATGGCCCGGACAAGTGTACTCTCCAACAAAATAAAAGAAGAGATTGCCAATTGAAATATTGACCAGGATGCTGCAATGACGGGAATGACCCAGCGACTGATACCGCTCTCGACGTTTCGGGTTCCCCCTTCCGCTTCATCAACAATTCTTTGAGCCTTGTCCAGGTCTGCATCGCTAGGTTGATTTTCAAGTTCTTTTAACATTTTACACGAGGCTCCTTAGCAAACAAATATCTTTGCCCGGAAACAAAGATTTACCCCGGAATTACATTTTCCGGGGCAGTATAACCTGATACAAATGTAAAATGATGTATCAGGATTTCAAAATATGATTATTTAAGACCAACTTCTTTGAAGTATTTCAAAGCACCATCATGAAGAGGTGCAGAGAGACCGGTGAGCATACTCTCGGCTGTGAGGACAGCAAACGCCGGATGAAGTCCCTTGAATGTATCAAGGTTTTCAAAAACTTCTTTGGTAATGGCATAAACAACATCATCGGAAACATCAGAAGAAGTACAGAGTGTTGCTTTTACACCAAAAGTGGCCACATCAGCTGTATTGGTCGCATTGGGGTATTCACTGATAGGAATAAAGGATGCGGCATAAAAGGGGTAACTAGCCAGCAAGTCGTCAATATTTGTGATGGGAACAAAATGAGCTTTTCTAGTACCTGAGGTAGCCTCTTTGAAGGAACCGTTAGGATGTCCTACAGTATAGAAATAGGCATCAATTCTTCCATCCTGAAGCATTTTTGCAGCTTCTGAAGGCTTAAGACTTTCGACCTTGATGTCTGTTTCCCAGTCAATTCCATAGGCATTCATAATGTCGATGGCATTCCCTCTTTGACCGGATCCAGGGCTACCGATGTTGATAATTTTTCCCTTGATGTCTTCAAAAGTCTCAATGTTTGCATCATCTGCAGCTAGAAGAGTAACTGACTCTGGGTGAATTGAAAATACGGCTCTCAGTTTTTCCTGTGGACCTGCTTCTTTCCAGTCACTAGTACCATTGTAAGCCTGAAACTGTATATCAGACTGAACAATACCAAATTCAAGATCTCCTGCCAGAATGGCATTGACATTGAATACGGAACCTGCGGTTGATTCAACGGTAGCTTTAATACCGTAATCATCATATTTCTGATTCACCATTTTACTGATGGCACCACCTGTAGGATAATAGACACCTGTCACTCCACCAGTTCCGATGGTGACAAAAGTTCTCTGTGGTGCTGATGATGAGTCACCCTGTCCACCGGCAAAAACCAGGGCAGCAGTGATCAGCAATAAAACAGAAAGTGTTAAAATTTTTTTCATTATTCCTCCAAAAAAATATAGTAATTATGCCTTTTGGGGCATGATTCAAAGTAGAGTACTATAAATACCTGCAAAAAGATTTTTATCGTGCAAAATTTCAAGCACAATCCAATCGTTCACAGACCATTTTCATATAATAAGGGATATAATCCCGCTATAGTTTAGCTAGGGACAGAAAAATCCTAATTCGAATGAATAATTCAAAAAGAATGACCGCCCATTTGGTTTAAAGATCTCGATATAATAGATAATTGAAGAATCAAAAAATAAATCATTTCCGATTTGAGTAAAAAAATATTATCCCATCTTAGTTCAATGATCAAGCTTTGTTCCTAAAAAAACCACTTTCCTACACATTTGTAGCGATAATGCCGAATTCGATGCATTTTTGTTTTAATATAAGAGAATTCCCTGGTAGCGAAAAGAGGATTCCTCATTGAAACCTTTGTGATAAGTCTATAAAATAATATCTGTATCAGGAGCAGAAATGAAATTAGACGAGATAAAAAAACTGGCTGAAGCCCAGATTATTTGCGGGGATATTGATTCACGTGAGATCAATAGTGCCTTCAGTTCTGATCTTATGAGTGATGTTTTGACAAGCGAAGCTGATAATGCCCTGCTCATAACCGGTCTAGCCAACATTCAAGCTATTCGAACGGCAGAAATGGCCGATATCAGCTGCATCCTCTTTGTGCGGGGAAAGGAAATCCCTCCCAATATGATACGACTTGCAGAGGAAAGTAATATATTGTTGTTGCAAAGTAAACACACGATGTTCTGGGTCTGCGGTGTTCTTTATGAGGCAGGAATACATCCCGTTTATTGATCCAGATATAAGAGCTGTAAACTATTTTTCAGCTGGAACCAATCTTCTTCAATCCTGATTCTAAACAGTTCTTTCCTCTTCTCAGGGGGAATGTAAGAATGAGAAAAAGAGTAAATGAGTATTCCTTTAAAATAATTCCAGAAGGCTTCTTTCCGGGTGATCTTTTCTTTGATTCTCCCATATAGATCCTCTAAGAAGTCATAAAAAGCCTTCTGTTTGAATGGATTCTCCAGCTGATCTCCGGAACATCCGCTTACTTCATTGAACTGGAGTATCTCTTTCAGTAAAAATGGATTAGCAACGAGTCCACGACCAATCATCCACTCATCAACTGAGGGAAATCGCTTTTGAAGTGCAAGAAAATCGAGACCGGTATTGATATCCCCATTATAACAGATCTGCTTTCCATAGAGATCAAGTGCCTTCTGAAAACCATCCAAATCGACACTTCCCGTATACATCTGTGTCCCCAGGCGGGGATGAAGTATGACCCGGTTCAAGGGGTAATCCCGAAGGCTGGGCAGGAGTCGGAATAGTTCTTCCGATTCATAGAGCCCCATACGCAATTTGAGTGAAATTTGAATATCCGTCCGGGCCAGGACCTTATCTAGAACTTCCAAAATATGAGATGTGCGCGGCATAAGCCCCGCTCCCTTCCCTTTTTTGATCACTCCCCGGCTGGGACATCCCAAATTCCAGTTGACTTCTGAGAAGCCCCTCTTTTGAAGAGCATCAATAGCCAGTAGGAAAGAGTCAGCTTCCGACAAGAGCAGTTGGGGTATCTCATATACATTCGAATTTCCAGGAAAACAAACATCACCCAGATTCCCTGATGAAACCCTTTGAACTCTATCGGGGATGGGTAGAAAAGGAGTTAACGATGCTTTCAGACCTGGAAAATGATCGTAAAAACAACCCCGGTAGACCCGGTCTGTGACTCCCTCAAGGGGAGCCATCAAAATATGAATTGGTTTACTCAATGGTCGTCTGGGTACTTCTTCTGTATCTGTTTGATAACAGGAAATATTTCAAAGAAAATATCAACGAGTTCTGGATCAAATTTATTGCCTTTGCATTTTCGTATCTCATGGAGAACATCCTCTTCTGTCCAGGCTTCCTTATAGACTCTCTGACAGCTCAAGGCATCATAAACATCGGCAAGAGAAACAATCCTCGCAAACAGGGGGATTTCCTCACCCTTAAGACCGACTCCGGAAGGGAGTATTTCATCGGCTTTAGCATTTTCCCAAACTATTTTACCGGGGTATCCGCTCCCATCCCAGTTTTCATGATGACTGATGGCAATATCCCTCGCAATTCTATCCAGATCCGATTCTTCATTGGCAAAGAGGCGGGCCCCGACATAGGTGTGGGATTTCATGATCTCATACTCTTCTTCATTGAATCGTCCCGGTTTTTTAAGAATCAAATCAGAAATTCCCACCTTCCCTACGTCATGAAGCATGGCTGCCATCCTGAGTGTATCCTTCTGTTTCTGCATGGAATCATCCGGAATATGTCTTTTTTTAGCCCAGGCCTCATAGATTTCACAGGCGTAGGAACCGACCCTATTAACATGAGCCCCTGTTTCTTTGGGATCACGGAGCTCCGCCATCTGTATCATCCGTAACAATAGTGTACGGGTCATCCTTGCCCGTTGAAGGGCTACGGTTGCATTGCTGGCAAAATGAAGGACAAAGGGTTCGTCACTTTTTTTGAAACTGACAATATTCCCCTTAGGACTCTTGGCGTTCAGCAACTGCAAAACCCCCAAGATTTCTCCCTGATTAGACACAAGAGGAAATGTCAGAGATGAAATAGTCTTATATCCAGATGTCTCATCGTAGTGGGTATTAAAACTATAGGGCCTGTCCGGCGGGATATTATACATATCACGAATGTTCAGATGCGTGCTATTGGCGGCGACATATCCTGAAATGGTCTTTTCATTGACCGGGATTCTGAAGATTGAGAAATTGAGTTTCTGCCCCTCAGCCAGCTTCTTCTGCAAAGTGTCATTTTGAGCATATTTGATTTCCAGCTCATTGCCGTCCCGGATATAGATGGAACCCGCATCTGCAGACACGGCCTCCCGGGCGTAATAGAGGATACGCTCTAAAAGAATATCCAGGTCCTGAATCTTATTAAGATCCTTATCGATTTGCAAAATCTTTTTCATAGTGCTCGTCATAATTCGACCCTATTCAATATAGCATCCATCCCCACTCAATACTCAAAATCCACAGCATGCCTAGAGGAGACAGAGCCTCCAATAAGAACTCCAACTTCTTTATGAATTGGATCGACCTGGTAAGCATCCAGGTCCTGACGTGTCTTATGCATCGATATTAATACAAGATCACAATCGGCATTCTCATTATAATTGATTCCGCATTCTATATCTGTCAATGAGCTAATTTTACCTTTCATCGAATCAATGGCTTTTTTAAGTTCTTCAGCCTTTGTTTTATCTTTTAAAGTCCACATAACGACATGTTTAATCATCTTCTTTTCCTCCGGATATTTTTAAATTGTGTACAAATAGATTTTGATCTATCAATGACCCTATGTTCTTAATGTAATACCAATATCGGTCTATATCTATGATAGATTGAATTATGAAGGATGACTTTCACTCAACATCTTCCCACATGCCGCTTTTTCCTGCCTTAAAGATGGCTTCAAGGACCTTCAGATTCTTAAGAGCATCTTCTAAGGGTACATGGTTCACCTGCTCTCCTCTGACTGTTCTGACAAAGGATTCAGCCTGAAGAGTATACTGATCACAGACAGGAAAATCCATTGGAGTGTAGTCTTTTGAGTAGAGTTCACCCTGACTTGTGAAAACACGACAGGCTTTGTCCGGAGGCGCATTAAAGGGGATTTCCACCTCTAAGTGTCCCTTCGTTCCAAAGATATGCATTTTCTGATAGGGAACCAGTTGGGTAGAACAGCTGAAAGAGGCCTGTCCCGAAGGGAACTCCATCATGACTGTGCCCATTCTATCGATCCCTGTCTCCGGATCATACTCAAGAATGGATGCAACACGGAGTGGTTCCTCATCAAATATCAGACGACTTGTCGTAACAGGATAACAACCGATATCCCAGATTCCTCCGCCTCCTGCTTCTTTGATATTCCTGATATTGTTCTTATCGTCATTAAAATAACTGAAAAAGCCCTGCACATTCTTTAATTTTCCAATATGTCCTTCCTGAACAGTCTCTCTGGCGGTCAACCATTGAGGGTGATACCGGACCATGAAGGCTTCGCTCACTGTCAAACCTGTTCGATCCCTCAATTTCATCAGCCTGAGTAGATCCTCTCTCTTCAGTGCCAGAGGTTTTTCACACAACACATGCTTACCAGCTTCCATGGCCTTTATAGTCCATTCTATATGCAAATGGTTTGGAAGGGGGTTGTATATGGCTTCGACTTCCGGATCATCCAGAAGATCCTGGTATGAGGAATAGCTCACAGGGATACTCAAATGAGAAGCCGCATCCCTAGCCGTTCTGTCATTGCGGGAAGCAATGGCATAGACAACTCCATTTTCTGATTTTTGAATGGCTGGAAGAACTTTTTCCAAACCAATATTTGCCGTACTCAGAACACCCCATTTAAGTTTATTCATTTATATTTCCCCTAGAAAACTTTTATTAGTATTATAATAGTCAATCATTAAAGAAAATGGAACGATTATAAATATAATGGATAAATACGAACAATTCTTAAAAAATATTCCGATTATGCCCGATGTGGCAACGAAAGTACTGACTTTCGCCGAAGATATGGATGAAGTTTCTTTTGCAGAACTGGAGCGTCTTATCAGCATGGACCCGGGACTCACCGCAAAGATACTAAAAGTGGCCAACTCTTCCCTCTATGCCAGACAGCAGCAGATATCACGCCTTCAAACTGCCATATCCCTCATGGGATTCAAGGCGATTAAAAGCCTCATCATGCTTTTGACTGCCTCTAATATGTTCAGTCAGAAATCTCTTTCACCCTTTTATAAATATTTTTGGCAGCACTCTCTGGTCACGGCCTTTATTTCCCAGAAGCTTTGTGACATGAGCGGAGCAAGCAGAATCAGGGAGGAATCGTTCCTTGCAGGACTCCTTCATGACATAGGCCAAATGAGTTTGTATGAATCAGAATTAAATGCCTATGACAAGATCATGCCCTTCATTAATGTGGATGAGGGAAAAACATGCAGCGAAGAAACCAGTATGTTTGGTGTGAACCACAGGGAGATAGGCCGAAGAATCATGGAGAGCTGGAACTTTCCCCAAAGTTTTTCTGACACTGCGGGTGAACATGGCAATTTGAACATTCAGTCTCCCCATAAAGAGATGATTGTCATTGTGTCCATTGCAGACCTTTTGACTTCTGTGCTCCATGAAATAGACTTTTCCGAGAAGATGAAAACAGCCTTAGATCCCTATTTGAAATACTCGGGATTAAAATTGGAACAACTGAATTATTTCCAGGATAAATTCATGGTCGAAATGAAAGACGACCCCCTCTTTCAGGAATGCAAGAGTCTCTTTAGACTTTGACCCGCAGCTCCTGTAAATAACCGCCTTCAGCGAAGGCGGTTATTTATTTATAAGAAAGACCTTATTAATTGGTCAAAAGTGAAGGAACGCTGATCCTGGCTCCCACTCTAGCGGCGAATTCCCAGAAATTGAGAGCGGAATCTTCTGTATTAAAAGTGCCGTTACCACTCAAAAGAAAATAAAGAGTCATTGTCTGCTTCACATAAGAGAGGCTGAACAGGCCCTCCATCTTCATGGATTGAGTCTGATCTTCCCTCTGGATGATATCCGTCCAATATCCGCCGGCGGCACCAAATAAACTGATCTCCAAAGCCTCTGTATATTCTTCATTGTGAAAATTGATTGTTCCCCTTAGACCGCCCTTTGCCTCCAGGACACCCCGGGGAAGATAATAATCGGTCATGGTGGTGTCGCTGACACTGCCGTTTTCAAAGTTAAACGTTCCATTGGCTGTCAAGCGGATCATTGGCTCACGGAAAGCTACATATGTGATGGAAGCATCCTGTAGGATTTGTCCTTTGAAGTTCTGATTGGACTCTCCTGACACAGTATCGAGGATCTCAAATTGTCCATAGGTTCTGGTCATCACAGGTCCCCAGTCATAGGAACTTTCTAATGGAAAATAGGTATCCCCATGGGCACTCATAAAATGGGACCTTGTTAAATTTCTATCAGAAAAAAGAGACTCCTCTTCCAGCTGATACCTGTAGGACAAACCTGTTTCCAAAAAATCTTTACCCCAATCCAGATCCAGACCCAGCAGGGGTTTAACATTCATGGCCTCTGCCGTATCGGCGGGTGTGACGAGGGAATCACCAAAATCCCGAGTCTCATCGACACCGTAGAGGTCGCTCCAAAGGTACAGCCCAGCCACTGGTGTGACAACGAGGTTCCATTTGTTGTATGTGAGCGGAGCATTAAAATCCAGACTGTGCAGCTTGTACTGATTGGGTATTTCTCCTGTTTCATAGACCCTGTACTTTCTGTCCATCGTCAGGTCATAACTCAACCCCCAGCCCAACCAGCTGTTCAGATTTGACTGATAGGCCGCATTGGCAACATATTTGATCCTGGTAGGATCAGTTATATTCTGAGCACTCACCGAGACAGTATCGGCATTCTCTCTAGCCAGCTGATTATAGTAGTAGGATGCATTCTCATACCCGGGGTTCTGGTAATACACTTTTTTATACTGATCCATCGCCCGGGACCAGTCTCCGTAACGCTGACTGACAATTCCAAGCTTATAATTGGCACTGATATTCCAAGGGTCCATGGCAAGGACTCGCTCAAACTGTCTCGTAGCTTTGAGATTTTCATCCATCTCGAGATAGTAGTCACCCAGTGAATAGCGCAGAAGATACGTATCCTGCTCATAATAATAGATCTGACGTACCAGCATCTGATCCAGTGCCTGGCGCATGTCTGCAATAAGACGAGAATTCTCTTCCTTATCGGCCTTAAATTTTTGGGATCGTTCCGTCATTTCGGCCCTGAGAGCCTCGGTTTCTTCTGGGAGGGGTATGATGAAACGGGCCTCTCCCTCTTTCCATTCAGAAGCCTCCATATCAAAAAGATGCTGCCTGTAGAGGGTGAGGATATCGGCTTCTTCGGCCCACATTTCTTTTTGGTCCGCCCTGTTCAGGTTCCAAAGATGACTCTGATACAGCCCATACCGTGAAGGAGGATCTTCTGCAAAGAGATCGGAATCGATGATTTTCCCGGCTTCTGTCACTTTTCCTTCAAAAAGAGCCAAGCGCGACAGGACATAGCCTGAGAGAAAGGGTTCTGAACGCTGAACCTGGTTCAGTTCATTCAGATTAAACTCCCTGTCCCAGGTCCATTCTGATTCACCCAGGAGTTGACGGAATACGGATTCATTTTCCTTTTCGGCATCCAGCAGAGCGGTCCATTCCTTGAGTAAGCCCGCCTTGTTTCGATCAAGTTCTTCCATTCGGGAGGACCAGAGTTTGTACAATTCATAGGCCTCCACGTATTCCTGGGTAGCCAGATCCGCTTTTGCGGCAAGAGATGTATCCTCAGTTTTTTTTGCAGCAGATGCCAAAGCCTTCTCATAGTTGTTTTGAGCTGCCGTCAGCTCCCGGCTCCCCGTCTGATAAGCGTCTTCTGTCTGTAAAAACAATTCCTCATAACGGAAAAACCGGTCGAGAAGAGATAGCAGATCAGCCGCTTTTGTGTCAAACTCTCTCATGCTTGTATACAACTTATTGATGAGTATTCTCAGAGAGTGGTCTACGGCTTCCTCTTTCATACCATTCCAAAAGAAGGTCTGGGATAGGAGCTGTCTCAGGGGAATGTTATCGGGTTGTTCTTCCAGAGCCTTCATATAAGCCTGAAGGATGCCGTCCTTCATGGATTTTTTCTCTTCATACACATTCATATATTCAGACAAAGCTAGGCTCTCTTCAAAAGAATCATAAACATACTGAATAATTTCTTCTGCTTTTTCTGTATCTCCCAACAACCTGTATGATTCTTCCAGATTGAGGTAGGTTTCAAGGTATTCTGGTGACTCGAGAAGATCTTGATTGTAAATGTTTAGGGCATACTGTGGATATCCGTTGATTTTATGGAGGCTTCCCAGCTCCATGGCTTTGTCGTGTGAGCCTTCCGTACTTTCCTGAGCTTCCTTGAATACGGTTTCAGCATCCTCAGTGCGGGACATCCAAAGGTATGTCAGTCCCAGGTTGACCTTTAAACTCAGGTTGTCCGGAAATTTTTCCAATCCCCTTGTGAAAAAATCTATAGAATCTCTGTAATTACCGGTCCAGGCGGCAACCTTACCCGCTTCTGTCCAATAAGAGACATTATCCGGTGCCAGAGTCAGAAGCTGACGGTACATGGTTAAGCCCTCTGTCACTTCTTGGTTCCAGATTCTGTTTTTGGCAGTCAACAACAGAGGATAGGGATCTTTGGGATCCAAACTGGCCGCCTTATTCAGATTTTTAATGGAATTGATATAGTCTCCCAGGAGGGAATAAATCATGGACAGTACGATATAGGCATCCTTATTACCCGGATCTTCCTGAATGATCTTTTCATAAAATGATATGGACTGAAAAGGATTATCAAAGGAACGGTCTGCTCTATTTTTAGGAAAGACAGGAGGAACAAGGGTCAACTCCTCTTCCATCCTATCCTGCCTGAGGAAAAAGAAGGCATCCAGAAAAAAGTAATACTGACCGTCATATCGCCGCTTCTCGGGAACTTCTATCCTTATGCGGTGTACACCTTCGGATAGGTGAATGGTCTGTACAGACATCCAGTAATAGGATGGAGTGTAGGCTTCATTCACCGCAAGGTCTTCCCTGTAAACGGAAACAGGATCTTCACCATCAAGAACATACCGGAAGGGACTGGCATAGGAAGGAAAGAGGGTGTCTCTCGGTCCGGGAGGCGTTCCTCCATACCAGAAATCATAATTGCCCTCTTCATCAACATAAAAAGCATATTCCGCAAAATAAGCCTGCCCTCCATAGGGTGCATTCTGCTGAATGAGCTGAAGAGATTTGTATCCCGAGGCTCCATAATTGTATACGGGAGTCGAAGCAAAATTTGTTGAGACTGCCGACTCACCTTCAACATAGATGAGTCCCTCTTCTACGTCCGGAAAAACGGGTGTTATCCGTTCTGTAACAAGGGGTAACTCTTCTTCTACAGCAGGAATGAATTCTTCCCCTGTGCCGTCTTGTGAAAAAACATAGGCCGAGGATAAGAGCAGGCTTATGAATAAGGAAAAAATGCGAAATGTGCTCTTACGGGAAAGAACTTCCATAATATCTATATCTCCTGAATAAATTACAGTATAATGTATTTACCAATATGCACCAAAAAAATAGAAATTTCCTGCCGGAAACCCTGCTTATTGCAAGCATTATCGGATGTTTGTCAGTTTTGCCTATACTTGATTTTGAAATATCATCCGGTTTAATGCTTATATTAACCCTCTCTCTCTTTCTTTCTTTCTGGCATGGACGATTTGCCGGCTTTGTCAGCTTAACAGTCTCTGCCCTGATTTATACGACTGGAAGGTATTATTTTTTCAATTTCGCCCCTGATATAAAGTCTCTGTTCAATGTGGTGAGCTTAGGCGCTCTATTCATCTATCTTGGTGGAGCTCTGAGGGCTTTTAGAGAAAATCATAAGAATAAAATTATGATCCGCTATCGAAAGGCCTCTGATAAAAAAACTCGCTTGAGTATGATCTCCAAGGCCCAGCAGAATATAATCAATGAACTGGAAGAACGCGTCACCCGGCAGAAAGATTCTTTAAACCTTTTATTTGAAAGGATCAATGAGATTGACTGCCTGGATACCAATATAAGCATTTCAAAACTTCTGGACACACTGATTCATTTTACCAGTGCGGAGAATATTTCTATTTGGGTCTTTGATCCCTCATCTAACAAACTAAAACTCAAGATGAGAAAAGGTGAGAAACAAACCGAAAAGGTCCGGGATGTTCTAGATCTTCAGGATACCATTGAAGGGTGGGTATTTCGTAATAATCAGCTTTTCTCAATGAGGATGACCCTGGATTATGACAATTTGAGTAAACTCAATACAGAGAATTCCATCATCTGCTGTCCTGTGGTTTTAGATAATAAGATTTGGGGCGTCATCAATATAGAATCCCTGCCTTTTATTAAATACAGCGAATACACAGAGAATCTGATTCAAATCATCATTAGCCTGGGTCAACCAGCTCTGAAAAAAGCTTTGGATTTTGAAAACCTCCTCTCCGGTGATGAACAGAATGAAACAACAGGGTTGCCCCAGTTCACTCAACTCTACAGGATACTGGATAAGAACCGATATGATGATTCAGGAACATTCAACACCTCCAGTCTCATCATCTTTGACTTTCTGGAATTTTCTGAACTGTCCCAGCATTACGGCTATGAAAAAATTCTGAATCTGCAGGCAGAACTGCTGAAAGAATTATCCGATCACAATAGCAACAGTTCTGAAATATTTCATTACCGTCAAGATTCGATGATGGCGATGTACATCCCCCATCTGGACTATGACGGCTGCTCCCTTTTTTGCCTGCAGTCACTGGAATATATCAACAGTAAAAAATGGATTTTGGAAGGACAGACCATTTCACTCGATGTCAGTCTGGGATATTCTTCCAATGGAACCAATGAAAAAGTAGACCCAGATGACTTGATAAAAAGAGCGGAATACCTTCTGGAGATTCAAAAAATTTGATTAGGAAAGATTCTTACTCCTATATACACAAACTCAGGGCTCTTTATATTCCCAAGACACCCAGTGCAGCCCTTCAGGCCACGATTGATAAGATTCTGCCCATTGAGGCCTTCATCTACAAATCAACAGCTCTGAATCCCATCCTGAAAAAGCCCTATAGCCTGGATGAGATTGAATGGCTCCTGTCAAAGAAGAACAGAGACCTGGAAACAAACCTGATCCTCAAAACAGTACTCAGCGAAATTGCCCGGGACGAAGACAAGGAAGTGGCTCTTTTTGCTGCGGAGAGTCTCAATGCTCTTGAAAAAGAGTACAACAACCGTTTGACCCAGCTGAAAGAAAGAATAAAAGAGGACAACGAGACCAAGGATCGTGCCGATGCAGCCGAAGTCTATTATCAGCTGGCTATCTTGAACAAAGATGAAAGCACTCTCAGCAATTTTTATATGAAAGAAGCCTATTTGATGCTGGGAGGTCTTGAAAATGAAGACATCGCGACTGATAACAACAGGCTCCTCCTCATCCGGATTCTCATGCACCTCAAGCTCTATGATCAGGCAGAACAGATTTTACCCGATCATAAAGAGAGCAGACTCTTAAAGCTTGAAATAGCCTTTCAGAAAAAAGAGATGAAAAAGGTCCGTCAAATACTGGAGAACATATGTGAAGATCCAGAAAGATCGGCCGAAGAGGGAAAGATTATCTCTTTCTGGAGGGGTTCTCATGAGTGAAAAACGTCTTTGTGTCTGCATCATTCTAGAGGGATCCTACCCTTATATTACGGGCGGGGTGTCGGCCTGGGTACATGATCTTATTGTCAATCTTTCCGATATAGATTTTAAACTCTTTACTATTTCTCCCGAAGCAAATCAGCCCCTGCGATATGATCTGCCCGCCAATGTGATAGAAAACAGGGACATCCTGATAGGAGCCCCACCGGGAACGGTTTTGAAATCGCCAAAGAGAAAAGTCAAACTCATGAAAGAAATATGGCAATTTCACCAGCGCATGGAATCGGGTTCAGAAACGGAAATAAAGACAATGATCGGCATGATTCCTGAAAATACCTTTCTATACCACCTGGCCGTCAAATCCAGAATCGGTTGGAATATGATTACCAGGGGAAATACAAAAAATAACCCCCTCTATCCCTTCTCTGATTATTATTGGGCCTGGAAATCCTCTCATGACATGCTCTTTAGCATTCTGGGTGCAGAGGCCCCCGAGGCAGACATTTATCATGCTGTATCCACTGGTTTTGCGGGACTGGCAGCTCTGGCAGCTAGGTACAGGCATAACAAACCCTTCCTTTTGACAGAACATGGTCTTTACCATAAAGAACGGGAAATGGAAATACGGAAAACTGCAATTGTCAGAGGCTATCAGAGGGATATGTGGACTAAGATTTATAATAAAATTAGTAAAATTTGTTACAGTCAGGCAGACCATATAACGGCTTTATTTGAAGAAAATAGACAAAAACAACTGGAACTGGGTGCCCCCGAAGACCGCACTGAAGTCATCCCCAATGGCATCGATGTTGAACGGTTTACAATCAAACGGGAGGAAAGGCCCGGATTTCATGTGGGTCTCGTCGGCCGGGTTGTTCCCATCAAGGATATTAAGACATTTATTTCTACTTGTAAGATAGTGGCAGACAGAATTCCCGAAGCCCGATTTTACTGCATTGGTCCCAGCGATGAAGACGAGGGATATTATGACGACTGTAAACTGCTTGTAGAAAATCTGAAACTTGGTGATGTCTTCCAATTCACAGGACGACAGGATGTGAGAGAGTACTATAAATTCCTGAATGTTCTTCTTTTGACCAGTGTAAGAGAAGCTCAGCCTCTTGTCTTTTTAGAAGGATACTGTGCCGGTGTGCCCGCCGTCTCCACCATTGTCGGAAATGTCCCTGAGCTTTTAAACTTTGATGAACGCTTTCTGGCTCCCTCCAAGGATAGTAGCAAGCTCGCCGATGGGATCATCTACCTCTACAACAATCCGGATGAGGTTGAAAAACTAAGGGTTAAAAATTATCAGAAGGTTCTCAATTTTTATGATAAAAAAGACCTGCACCGCCGGTATAAAGAGATGTATAAAGAACTGGCTGTAAGGGAGTTAAAAGGATAAGATGGCCGGCATAGGATTTGAACTGAGGAAGGTCGCCTCCCTGGGAAATGCAAGAGGAGTGTTTCAGGCCTCCTTGTCGGGTATCATGATCGTCGCCGGTCCCTGGCTTATCTCCATCCTGACAATTTTGCTGTTTCAACAGCCTGTGATGGGGATTCCCCTGGAATTCAGAGAGCTGTTTGTTGCCTCAACGGTCTACACCTACTCTCTCTCCCTCATATTAAACGGAGGATTTCATTATATCTTCACCCGTATACTTTCAGACTACCTGTACAGAAATGAACCTGGAAAAGCCTTTGCTTATACCCTCAACTATATGGTCAAATCGAATCTGTTCCTGATTCCCCTAGCCTTTTTTCTGTCAGTACTCTTTTTATCCGGGGTCTCCAAGCTGCACCAGGCGGGATTCATCCTCCTCTTTGTGGTCATCAACCATATATGGATACTGATGCTCACAGCTTCAGCAATGAAGCGGTTTAATCAGCTCCTATTTGGTTTTATATTGGGGATGTCCGGCTCTCTTCTCCTAATGAAAGCTGCAATGGAACTCATTGGGAGTGAAGCTCTCCTTCTGGCTTATGCCCTAGGACAGGTCATCCTTTTTACCATTGTCTTCATCTACCTAAAACAGGATATGGGTTGGGAAAAAGTCACTGTGAAAGGTGAATTCTACCGTTATATGAAGCGTTATAAATATTTGTTTGCCACTGGATTCTTGTATTATGGAGCTCTTTGGATTGACAAGATGATCTACTGGTTTGCCAAGGGCGATGTGATTGGCAATTCGATCATGAGACTCTATCCAAGTTATGACATAATTGTCTACCTAACCAACCTCATGATGATCCCAGGTCTCGTTTTTTTTGTTATTTATTCCGAAACAGAATTTTATATGACCCTTAAAAAATTCCTGAATAGCCTGTCCAGAAAACCCTATCATGAGATTCAGGCCTTTCGCTCTGTCCTGGTCAGTACGAACAAACATATTTTAAGGGAGCAGTTTGGCTTTCAGGCTGTTTTCACCCTCTTGTTCTTAGTCATCTCTGTCAATCACCCTCAGTTGAGCCTTCAAATGAGGATCATCATACCCACAGCCCTGGGGATTTTAATGCTTGGCCTCTTTATCTGCATGATCAACTTCCTTTTTTATATTGAACAGTACAAATATGTCCTGATCAGCACGGCTCTGTTTTTTTCCTGCAACAGCGCCCTGGCCTGGATTGGAAAGGAGGGAAATTTGATCACCCCGGGAATGTCCTCTCTGCTGGGAGTCTTTGCAGGAACAATCTGCGCCGGCGCTTTTCTTCATTATTCCCTGAAAAACCTGGACAGAATCATGTTCACAGCCATAACCAAGGGGCAGCTGCGGGATATTCGGGAACACAACCTTGAAAAACTGAAATTACCGCGTTAAGGAAGTCTCCTTTTGCTTTTCAATCCAGCGGGATGTATATTTTAATCTGATTTTGAATTTATTTATGAAATATTGAAATTTGTTAATTTGGTTATAGAACTGAGAAACACGGAGGTGTTGAATGAAAAAAATGAGTACGTTCCTGCTGATGATTGCGGGCCTGATCCTTTCAGGATGTAATTCCGGGTCTGATGAAGCCGTTGTCGGAACCGATTACCTTCTCGCCGGATACTATATGATGGCCGGTGAAGAAACGGCTCTGGCAGATGAGGGCAGCAGCCGGGCAAGCGCCCCGACCTGGTGGGATAAGTACGATGGATATACTTATGATCAAGTCATAGCTTTGGGCAGCGATGGAATTAAGGTCAACAACTACCCAGAACAGGGCCAAAAGACATACATCACTGTCACGGATGCAGATCCTGACCTCACAGAAAATAAAGTCTATAAGGTGTCATCCCGCACAGAGTACCCTAATAAGAGCGATCTCATAGATTACTATCTGGAGGTCTATTATCTACAGGATATATGGCTCAGCGGTCTATGGAAGGATGGTTCTGTGGTTGAAGAAGATGGAGATGCCTGGGTTACAAACCCCCTGGCCAGAGAAACCATGGAAGTGGTCTTTCAGGATGGAAGCGTCCGAAAAGAATGGATTGCCTATGACACAAACGATCCCTATGCCGGATATTATGCCCAGTTTCCCTTAGATGGGGATATGGTAATACCCTCCGATCCCGACTGGGTTCCAACATCACCATCCGCCTCGGGCGAGGTAAGTTTCAGCAGCAAGGTTTATTACTACCAGAAAATCATCAGTCCAATTGGATGGTTCCTCAATGAGAATAAAGAGATTTTCGGCGTTAGATATTATACCGAAAAAGACGAGGGCAATGACAAATATACAAAATCCTCTCTGGCTTATGAGCATACTCTCTCCAGATCAGTTCCCACTTGGGCCGATGATGACTGGTATTCTGATTTTTTGGACTGGATCTTCAGCGGCGGAGAGGATGAAACACTTTCTGAGACGGTAATCCGCTATGCCATAGGAAAGAATGGAAAGAAAACGGTAAAGTCTTCTACCAATGTTGTCCCCTCCTTCGGTCAAGCCTTTACCATCGATAACGAGATGAATTATACATTTTAAGCGGGAGATATATGAATTACAACTCATGCGGAACTTCCCTTCTCGGAGGGAAGGTATTTTTTTATATGATTATTCTTCTGATTTTTCCAATGATGTCCCTAACTGCTATGACCCCTTTCGAAGAACTGCATACGGTAATTGTACAATTTGAAATGAACGACCATATCAGCGATTCCGAAGAGGCTTACAGAATGGCCATGGAAGAGGCCATGGAAAAAGCGATGTCCGGCGGTTCTGCAGATCTTGTCATATTTCCCGAATACATAGGTGTTTTTTCATCTCTTATTCCCTGGGATTCCTACCTGGATTCTGATTCACCCTTTGAAGAGGTTTGGGCTACCATCAGACAGGATCATCCCGAGATCAGCAGCCTCAATGACTTGTTTTTAAGAGAATCGGAACGAAACGACGCGTTTCTAAACAAGCTATGGGGTGACTTAGCCTCACGATACGGAGTCTACATACTCAGCGGCACAAGGTTAAACTACAGCGCCTCCCGGGGCGGCCTTGTGAATCAGGCTGTGGTTTACAACCCTCAGGGAGAGGTCTTTTACAGACAAGACAAATATTTTCTCACCGAGTTTGAAGAAGAAATTCTGGATCTTAGACCAGGAAATATTTTCAAAACTCCTGGGTTCACCGTCAAAAATCACCTCATAAGACTCACCATCTGCAGGGATACTTTTCTCAATGACTGGGAAACACTCTATACGGAAGGAGATCTATGGGTAGATATCAAGGCAAACGGAGTGGCTTACACGGAGGATCAAAAAAGCCTCTTCACCCGAGCCCTCCCCGCTCGCTTGGGAAATACGGACATCCCCTACGGCATCACCGCCTGCCTGACAGGTAATTTTCTTGATTTATTATGGGAAGGTGAGTCCAGTATACTTTATAATCATAAGGGTAAGGTCAGTTACAGGGATATCAGTGATGTCTCAGATTCCTTTGAAATTTTAAGAACGAAGCTCCCCTGAAACTGAACCCGGAGGACTAATGCCGGATCAATCACGGTTCAGGAGGATTGTTATATTTCTCATCTCTTTAGCATCAGGATCAGCCTTGTATGGTGATGAAACTCAATCAGTTTTAAGAAATAAATCCCTTGCTTCAGATCATTTGGTCGCATATTTATTTATATTGTTTATCACAACAACCGTCCTCATCCTCTGGATTCTAAGTACCAAATTCGAAAGCCGGAAACGTTTTAAAAGGCTTCTTCAGAATTCCAATGAAACCATCCTGATCTGCAATACAAAAGGAGCCATTAAAGAGTGTATTACAGGAGTGTTCTGGGAAGATTCACTCTTTGATTTCTTTGAAAAGGAAAACCACTGGGAACTGGAGCAAAGCCTTCAAACGGTTACGGCCTTGAATCCGGAGCAAAACATGAAACTGGATCTCACATCTCTCCAGCTGGAACAGGAACGTTATTATCAACTTGTGATGCAAAACCTGTATCCCCTAAGGGGCATCCGTGGTATTTCAGTTACAATAACGGATACCACAGAATCAAAACAACTTGAAAAGCGCCTTATAAAGTCCAGAGAAACGGCGAGCCACGAAGCCCGTCATGATCCACTCACCGCCATCCCTAACCGGCTCTATTTTAACGAAACCTTGAGCAGGCATTTTTTCAGTCTGGCCCGTCACAGGGATAAAACGATTTGTCTTCTCATGCTGGATCTTGATTTTTTTAAGAAAGTCAACGACAGCAAAGGCCATGATGTTGGAGATTTGGTCTTGATTCAACTCAGCAGAATTTGCACTGAAATGATACGGGGAGCCGATATTTTTGCCCGATATGGGGGAGAAGAATTCATTTGTTATCTGGATGATCTGTGTTTAAAAGAAGCTTTTATTGTAGCCGAAAGGATGAGAAATAAAATAGAAGAGTATGAGGATTGGCCAGGTGGTCTAAGATTGACAGTCAGTATTAGCATAGCCGAATACGAAGGAGAAAAAAATCCTGAAGAGCTCGTAAAAAAAGCTGATATTGCCCTTTATAATGCCAAAGCAGAGGGAAGAAACAGAGTATGTATTTACCATGGAGAGGGCTGAACTTTTCGGGAACACCGGTCCGATCCATTACTTGCGAATAGAGCTTATTTTTGATATAAAGAGGAATTGCACTGATATAAGAGATTATATTTCCGATAGGATCGACTTGTACAGTAGGGAGAGTAAATGCTAAAGAAACTAGAAGGGCTGAAAGGCCGCTACAATGAATTGACAAAACTGATCTCTGATCCCGAATTGGTGAAAGATCAGAAAAAATATATATCTGTCATGCAGGACTACACTCATCTGTCGGAGATTATGGAAGCGGGAAATACCTATACTGAGCTAATTTCCTCCCTGGCAGAGGCCAGAGAGATGCTCAACGCCGAAAAAGATCCTGAAATGAAAGAGATGGCCAGAGATGAAATTGAAAGCCTGGAAGAAGAGTCTGAAAAGATGGCGGAAAAAATCCGTTTGCTCATGGTCCCCAAAGATCCTCTGGATGGAAAAAATATAATTATGGAAATCCGGGCAGGTACGGGTGGCGATGAAGCTGCTCTTTTTGCGGCCGATCTCTATCGTGCCTACTCCCGTTATGCGGAAAACCAGGGATGGAAAGTAGAAATAATGTCCTCCAACGAAATAGAACTTGGCGGGTTCAAAGAAGTGGTCTGTTCCATCAGCGGGAAGAGCGTCTATGCGGACCTCCGCTATGAATCGGGTGTTCACCGCGTCCAGAGGGTCCCGACCACCGAATCAGGAGGTCGTATCCACACCTCTGCAATTACCGTGGCGGTGCTTCCAGAAGCAGAAGAAACAGATCTGGATATCAAGACGGAAGATCTTAAAGTCGATGTTTTCCGATCCTCAGGCCCTGGAGGGCAGAGTGTTAACACGACAGACTCAGCTGTGAGAATTACTCACTTACCTACAGGAGTTGTGGTCATCTGTCAGGATGAGAAATCCCAAATCAAAAATAAAGCCAAGGCACTGAGGGTCCTCAGGTCCCGTCTGCTCGAAGCAGAAGAAGCCAAAAAGAATTCTGAAAGAGCCGAAGCCCGGAAGAGCCAGGTAGGTTCGGGTGACCGCTCTGAGCGCATCAGAACCTATAACTTTCCTCAAAATAGAATGACTGACCATAGAATCAATCTGACCCTCTACAAACTGGATGCGGTTATGCAGGGAGATTTCTCCGAAATCTTCAATGCCTTGAAGATGAGTGCTCAGGAAGAGGCGTTAAAAAACGAGGCAGGATGACAAGCACGCAGAATATAATCATCCGGGACGCGCTGCAAGAAGGCTCTCAGAGGCTGATAGAATCTGAATCTCCCTGGCTCGATGCCACTCTTCTATTGGGCTGCGTCACGAAACAAAGCCGGGAAAAGATTATGGCCTCCTACCCCGATTCGATTGAACTCGAGGTCTATTCCTCCTACATGTCCCTCATAGAAAAAAGGGCTGAAGGTTATCCCGTGGCCTATTTGACGGGGATAAAAGAGTTTTTCGGACGGGACTTTCATGTGACTCCTGGAATTCTCTGTCCACGGCCCGATACAGAAATCCTCATAGAAGAAGCATTGAAACAAGTTCATGACAGAGCTTATAAACGTGTCCATGACCTTTGCACCGGAAGCGGCTGCATTGCCCTGACTCTGAAACTGGAAAATCCTGATCTACAGGTCAGCGCGTCAGATTTATCCCCAGTCTCGGAAAAAGTTTTTGAATTGAACAGAAAAAATCTTGAAAATAAGGATGTAAAGTTCACTCTCTCTTCCCTATTGGAAGACATAGGCCCTCCCTTGGACCTCATTGTTAGCAATCCTCCCTATCTGACCTCACAGGAAACAGATGAGAGAATAAACCGGAACTGGAAAGAGCCGTCATTGGCTCTGGACGGCGGCGAAGATGGATTGGATCTGATCAGGATCATCATAAAAGATGCTCCCCCTTTATTGAATGAGGGTGGAATGCTTATGATTGAAGCTGATCCGCGGCAAATGGATGAAATGGAGCAACTGATGAAAAAAGCAGGATTTGAAAATATAAAAAAGATTTGCGATCTGGCCTCCCATGAGAGAGTCATAATGGGGAACCTCAAGTGATAGAAGGTGAACTTGTCACACCTGATATGATAGAATTTCTTATTCAGGGTTTTTTAAAAAATTTGAGTCATTTCACTGAAAAGGAACAGCAGGAAATTCTAAGCGCCTGCCGGTGGGCTCAAGAACTGCATCAACACCAAAAACGAGCCAGCGGTGAACCCTATGTGATACATCCCATCCATGTTGCCAAAATACTCCTGGGTCTCCAGCTGGATGCAACGGCCATCAAGGCCGGCCTCCTCCATGACATCCTCGAAGATACAGATGTCACAAGACAGGAAATCAAAGACCGATTCGGCATGGATGTATATCATCTGGTCAATGGTGTGACCAAGATAAACATTGTGAATGTCAAAAACAAGAGTGTTCAGGAAAGAGAGACAATCCGGAAGATGATACTGGCTATGGATAAGGATATCCGGGTCATTCTTATCAAACTTGCGGATAAGCGTCACAACATGAATACCCTCCAGTATATGCCCGTGGAAAAGCAAAAACGGATTGCCCGCGAGTGTTTGGATATCTATGCTCCTCTTGCCGGAAAGCTTGGTATCTATTCCATTAAAACAGAACTGGAAGATCTCTCCCTCAAATTTCTGAGACCCGATGTGTATGATGAAATAAAGACCTTTCTCAGCCAGAAGAAGGGAGAACGGGCCGAGTTTCTTCAACTCGTACAGGAACAGATTTTAAAGGCTGCTGCCGAAGAAGATATTGAAATCAATATTAAAACAAGGGCGAAACACTTTTATTCCATCTACCTGAAGATGAAGACCAAGGGGAAGGAGCTCCATGAAATTTACGATTTCCTGGGAATTCGCATCCTCTGCAAGACTCAAACCCAATGCTACGCCCTTCTAGGATTGGTACATCATCTCTTCAAACCCCTTTCAGGACGATTCAAAGACTACATTGCCATGCCCAAGGAGAACGGCTACAAGAGTCTACATACCACGGTGATGACGTCATCGGGAAAACCCCTGGAAATACAAATCAGAACGGAAAAAATGAATAATACCGCCGAATACGGCGTCGCAGCACACTGGGCCTACAAGGAAGGAAAACATACTGCCGACCTGGACAGCTACAATACAAACCTCCTGAAAAAACTCAGAGATATCAATAGTGAAGATTACGGTACCAGTGACTTTTTCAGCAGCCTCAAGGCGGATGTTCTGACGGATACAATCTTCGTCTTCACACCCAACGGTGATACAGTAGAACTACCCATTGGATCTACAGCCATCGACTTTGCCTATCATATTCATACAGATATTGGAGACCACTGCCTGAGCGCCAAGGCGGATGATGTCATCATCCCACTGAATAAACCGCTCTTAAACACACAGACAATCTCTGTACAAACCTCTCCTAATGCACACCCTCATCTCAACTGGCTTCGCTTTGTCAAAACGACAAGAGCTCGCTCAAAAACCAGGAACTGGTTGAATAAACATGACAACGATATTGTCATAGACAGGCATATTGTTGCCAAGAAGGCTCTGAAACGACAAACCACAACTCCGACGGCCCTCAAGAATCCTGTGGAAGAGAAACCCGTTCAGAATAAGATGATTGACAGCAGTAAAATCGGTGTCAGCATAGACAAAGAGCGGAATATCATGATCAACTTGGCCGGTTGCTGCAATCCGGTACCGGGTGACAAGATCATCGGATTCATCTCAAGGGGTCGAGGCATCATTGTTCATAAGGCAGATTGTTACAACCTGAAGGGCATAAATGATTTTGAAGAACGAAAAATTGATGTGGAGTGGGAAAACTACTCCGACAAAGCCACACAGAGTTTTAAGGTCGTCGCCCGGTACGCAGCCAATCTCTTCTCGGAGATAGAAGGAGCCATCCGAAAATACAGCGGTCACCTCATCTCCGGCAGTATCAGCGAGACAGACAGGGGAGACCTGGAAGGCTATTTTACCGTAGAAATGAATAAGATGGATGATTACAAAATGATCGCCAAGAGCATAAGAACCATCCCTTCCGTATTAAATATACAAAAGGTGAAGCAGTTTTAAAAGGAGTTGACCATGAGCCTCAATATAGTATTGCACGAACCGGAAATTCCACAGAATACTGGAAATATAGCCCGGACCTGCGCTGCAACCGGTGCGGCCCTGCATCTCATAGAACCTCTAGGATTTTCAATTGATGAAAAAGCAGTCCGTCGGGCAGGCCTCGATTACTGGTCAAAACTCTCCCTCTTTGTTTACGCCAATTTGGATGATTTTTTCCACCAGAACAGTGTTGGCCCCTATTTTTTCTGCACCACAAAAGCCAGAAAAACCTATGCCGAAACAAGCTACCCCTCAGGAGCCTATCTGATCTTCGGAAAAGAGTCCAAAGGAATCCCGGAAGACATTTTGGTCAAACACCCGGATGACTGCATCCGGATTCCTATGAAACCCGATATCCGGTCCTTGAATTTATCCAATGCAGTTGCCATCGTGACCTATGAGGCTCTCAAACAGCGGGGATTTCGCTCTATGGACCTTGAGGGAGAACTCCACGATCAGTCATGGGATGACGGACAGGACGAATCCCCTTAATCAGCCTCTAGAACCCTGTTTAAAAGAGCCCGGTCACCTTTCCCGTATCCGTATCAATATCAATTCCCATAAAGGCCGGTTTGCTTCCCAATCCGGGCATAGTCATAATATTGCCTGCCAGGGGGTACAGAAATCCGGCCCCTGCGCTGAGTCGGATATCCTCCACCGGGAAGGTATATCCCGGGGGGGTACATTTTTCCAGAGGGGATTATGAGAGAGGGAATATTGGGTTTTAGCCATGCAGATAGGTAGTTGATCATGACCCATTTCACTGTAAATCTTAATTTTCCTCTCCGCCTCTGGTGAATATTCTACCTTGGAAGCCTTATAAACCTCAGTAGCTAAAACTTCAATTTTCTCTTTTACAGACGAGTTCAATTCATACAGGAAACGAAACTTCGAGGGCGAGTCTGCCGCCTTAATGACTGCGGCGGCTAAATCTGCGGCTCCTTCGCCTCCCAGTTCCCAATGCCTGGAAATAACGGCATCAGAAGCTCCGGCGGCAAGGGCTTCCTCTTTGATGATCTTCCACTCTTCAGGATCATCCGTCGGAAAGACATTGATGGCGACGACCACGGGAACAGCGAATTTCCCTGCGGTCTGGATGTGGGTGACCATATTGGCACAGCCCTTTCTCAGAAGTTCTAAATTCTTCTCTTTGTATACGGGATCCAGATCTTTTCCGGGAGTTACCTTGGGTCCGCCCCCGTGCATTTTTAAGGCGCGGACAGTGGCGACAAGGACCACGGCATCGGGACGCATTCCACTGGTACGGCATTTGATATGAAAAAATTTCTCCATGCCTACATCGGAGCCGAACCCCGATTCAGTCACAAGATAATCGGCCATTTGGATGCCCATTTTATCGGCAATAACAGAGGAATTGCCGTGGGCGATATTGGCAAAGGGACCGGTATGAACGAGGGCACCCTGCTCTTCCATGGTTTGCATGAGATTAGGCATCAAAGCATCTTTAAGGAGCACAGTCATGGCCCCGGCCACGCCAAAATCTTCGGCCGTCAGAGCTTTTCCCTGCTTATCCAAAGCCATGACCATCCGGCCAATCCTCAATCTCATATCCTTCAGACTTGTGGATAATGCCAAGATAGCCATCAACTCACTGGCTACGGTAATGTCAAAACCGCTCTGTCTAAGGGGACCATCTCCAAGGCCTCCCATTCCTACCATGATGTTCCTCAAGGCCCTATCATTCATATCCACCACACGACGCCATAAGATGGCATAGGGATCGGGATTGAGCCGGGTCAGCCCCTGTTTGGCCAGGAAAGCATCTCCCCAGCGACTTTCATGATAGATTCTGGCATCCAGAGCAGCCGCTCCCAGGTTATGCGCGGCAGAAACGGCATGAAGATCCCCTGTGAGGTGCAGATTGAACTCTTCCATGGGAACAATCTGACTGTATCCGCCGCCTGCGGCTCCTCCCTTGATTCCGAATGTAGGCCCCATGGAGGGCTGGCGAATCGCACAAACCGCCTTATGTCCCAAAAAGGCCAATCCTTCTGTCAAACCTATGGTTGTCGTTGTTTTACCTTCACCCAGAGGGGTCGGCGTTATGGCCGTAACATCAATGTATTTGCCGGCATGGGTCTTTTTAAGGGACTCAAGAGCCTCCAGTCGGATTTTACCCTTCTCCCTACCATAAGGAATGATCAGGTCATCGGAAATTCCGTATTTTCCGGCAATCTGAAGGATGGGCTTAATTGTTGCAGACTGGGCGATATCGAGGTCTGAGGGAGGGGGAGAGACGCGGTTTACGGCCATGTGAACACTCCTGGATTAATATGTATTAAAAAAGGACAACCCTTCCTTGGTGAAGAATCATCCTTAAACCATAAAATATTATAACCTGAATATATGAATAATAGTCAAGAATTTTTAAAGGGTCTGACCTTTGGATTCATATCCCAGGTATGACCATATAGATCTAACTACTTTAAATTCAGCGCTTCTTCCATCGTTTATGATAAAATTTTCTCATAGATTCCAGGAGCCGGTATACGAGGTATAACAGCCTGCTGTATGGGTAATCCCAGGCACCGGGTTTATGCCTGATTTCTCCTCCGAATCCCGTCTTGAAACGATAGAGTCCGGCCATGGGATGATCCGGATCATTAGAGGGAGGAATACCGAACATATCATATGTGGTGCATCCCCTTGAAACGGCTTCTTTCAAAGCAAAAGATTGGAGGGCATAGGCGGGCATGAGATTTCTTTTTTCATTGGAAGAGGCCCCATAGAGGTAGGTTGCCTCATTTTTATGAAACAGAACAATGATGCCAGCAAGGAGTTCCTCTTCAAAGGAAGCAAGAAAAAGCTCTAAACGGGACTCCTTGTTTTCACTTAGAAGTGAAAACAAATTCTCATAGTAAGCAAAGGGATGGATTCCGATCTTGTCCCGCTGAGCTGTTATGCGGTACAGGGAGTACCAGTCATCGAGCCTGTCAGGATGTGCTTTTTCGATCCTGACGCCCTTTTTTGCAGCCAGACCAATGTTGTACCTGGTTTTCTTACGCATTGCCCGTAAAAGGGGTTCATACCCCTGGGAAAGATCCAAAACCACCGTATCCGGAGGCTGAATGTCCAAAGGGGCCTTCTTCAAAACAGTATTAAATGAAGGAGCCGGTTCATCAAAAACGGAGAACTCGGGCAGGTCATATCGAATAAAAAAACACCCCAGAGGCAGGATGCCTCTCAACTCCTGAGAAAGCTCCACAAGAAAGGTTTCCCGATCTTCTTTGCCCGCTGTCCAATCAGGTCCTTCCGGAACATAGGCCAAGACTAGGCCGGCTGGCAAAGTGCGGAGAAGAATCAACAAGGTTCCCTCCTGGTCTTCTCTTTTCCAGCGGATGGCTTCGGATTTCCAGCCGAAGCGCTCCTTATGGCGGGCCCAGAAGGCTGTCTGGAGGAATGAGGAGGACTCTCCCCGGGAGGACAGTTCGTCTAATGGTATTCGCTCAGCAATAAGCAAGGATCAGCCTACTTCTCCGTCGATCACCTTCTCGGTTTTCACCGGCTGACCGCCAATTTGAAGAACAGTATCACCAACTTGAACCTTATGATCGCTTACCTGAATGGGAATCTCAAAAAATCGATCGATCTTGATCTTCTGGGAAGGAGCGGCCATATTCTCAGAATCTCCTGCAAGAAGGACCCTGTCTCCAGGCTGTCCTTGGGCAGGGAATAACACTTCCATATGATCCTTATTCTCAGCAGCCAGAAGCATTCCATTACTCTTTATACCCCGTAGCTTGGCTGGCTTCAAATTGAAGGCGAGAATAATATTCTTACCCGTAAGTTCATCGATGCTGTAATGTCCTACCAGGCCGGAACAGATGGTTCTATTCTCTGCTTCCCCTGCATCCAGGGTTATCACGTAGAGTTTCTCTGCATCTGGATGCTGTTCCGCCTTGATAATTTTAGCGACCCTGAGGTCGATGGTGGTTCTGAACTTTGATTCGATGCTGTCTTCTTCATCTGCAGCGGCTCTATCGGCCTGACTCCCGGCAAAACGAAGGATTTGGGCATCTACAAAATCATCTTCCATTTTTTGAAACAGAATTTCCGGATCACCAATGGAGTCAATTCCCTTCATTTCACAGAGATTTTCCCATTTTAGATCTTTGAGTCCCAGCTGTTCCGCAATACGGTCCGATGTTTCAGGAAGATAGGGATGCACAAGAATTGCCAAATCACGGACAAGGTAGAGGAGGTTCATAAGGAGACTGGCGGCGGCTTCCGGATCATCTTTCCTGGTTCTCCAGGGCTCACCTTCCTGAAAAGCCTTGTTCCCCAGACTGGACAATTGAAGGATTTCCTTAAAGGCGTCACGGAGTTCCGCCCTATTCAGCTTATCTGTGATGATAGCTTCCCTCTCTTTGACCTCTTTCCAGAAGGCTTCATCCACAGTTCCCTGGGGTATTTTCCCTTCAAAAAACCTGTTTGTGAATGTCAAAGTCCTGTTGATCAGATTCCCCAGGTTACCAATGAGTTCAGAATTGACTTTTTCCTGAAAATCCTTCCATGTGAACTGGGTATCCGATTTTTCAGGTCTGTTATAAAAAATGTAGAATCGCCAGACATCGGCAGGAATCCCTGTATCCTGACAGTCATTTCCAAAGACACCGATCCCCTTACTCTTGGAAAATTTAGTATTCTCATAATTCAGATATTCACTGGATGACATGTGATGAAGCATGGTCCAGTTTTCACCGGAGCCTAGCAATGTTGAGGGGAATATGACCGTATGAAAAGGGATATTATCCTTTCCGATAAATTGAAAGAGTTTTACATTTTCCGGATTTTGCCACCAGGACTTCCATTGGGGTGTATGGCAGGCTGAGATGGAAATATAACCGATGGGAGCATCAAACCAGACATAAAAAACCTTGTTCTCAAAACCCTCTTTGGGAACGGGAATTCCCCACTTCAGATCCCTGGTGATGGCCCTTTCCTTGAGCCCGTCACGGATCCAGCTTTTTGTCATTTGTATGGCATTACGGGCCCAAAACCCATCCACGGAGGCTTCTTCCATCCAGGCTTCCAGTTTGGGAAGAACCGCAGGCAGGTCGATATAAAGATGAGCCGTGCTCTTCACTTCGGGAGTCGCGCCACAGGTTCCACAGCGGGGGGCTACCAGCTCGGTGGGCTCCAAGAGCTTTCCGCAGTCTTCACACTGATCTCCCCGGGCGTTAGTCGAATCACAATGAGGACAGGTCCCATGTACGTAACGGTCGGCTAGAAAACGCTTACAGCTGTTACAGTAGAGTTGTTCAATCGTTTTTTCGTTAATGAGACCAGCTTCGTCTATTTTTTTAAACAGACCCTGCACAATCTCGGTTTGCTCCGGAGTGGAGGTTCTGCCAAAATAATCAAAGTCGATATTGAACCATTTATATATGTCTGCATGAATTTTATGAAATCGGTCACAGAGTTCCCTGGGGGTTACCCCCTCTTCCAGGGCTTTGGTTTCGGTGGCAGTACCATATTCATCGGTACCGCAAACATAGAGGGTCTCGTAGCCATACTGACGGCAAAAACGGGCAAAAACGTCCGCCGAGAGAACCTGTATGAGATTTCCCAGGTGGGGAATATTATTTACATAGGGTAGTGCTGAAGTGATTAGTCTTCTTTTCACGGCCAAGCCTCGCTGATATCTGGATTTAATTGGAGTGTTACAATCGGATTATCATAAAAAGGGAGGCGGGAATTGTCAATGCCGTGCTTTGAGGTAAGTCCTTGTGAGAACAGACGATTCCCCTTGACCTGTGAAGTCAGGTTATATACCTTTAAAGTCAGGGTTTGATTATTAAAAAAAAATTTAACTCTGCAAATTGATAAAAGGAGCCTTGCCATGCCTGAAAGAGATGTCTCTCCTGAAAAAGGAAAGATTAACCTGCCGATGAAACCAAAGTTCATCTGGACCATATTGATCGTTGTCATCGCAGCATTCAGTATAATGAGTGGTGTTTATGTGGTTGACCAGACCGAAGAAGCCGTTGTCCTCACCCTCGGCCATTACACCCGTACAACCGGTGCCGGCTTGCAGTATAAAATCCCACTGGGTATAGAACGTGTCTATAAAGTACCTACCAAGGTTATTCAGACAATGCAGTTCGGATTCAGAACCGATGCTGCCGGAGCCAATTCGGTGTATTCCCAAAAAGATTACTCCAATGAATCCCTCATGCTCACCGGTGACCTGAACATCGTAGATGTTTCCTGGATCATCCAGTACCGCATTGTGGACCCTGAAGCCTGGTTGTTCAATGTGAACAACAAAGAAAAAACCATAAGGGATGTATCCCAGTCTGTGGTCAACCAACTGGTGGGTGACAGAGCCATTTTAAATGTTATCGGTGCCGAAAGAACCAACATAGAAGACCAAAGCGCCTTAATGCTCCAGGAAATCATGGACGATTATGGAATGGGTATCCAGGTAACCACTGTTAAACTTCAGAATATCGTTCCTCCCGTGGGAGAAGTTCAGGATGCCTTTGAAGATGTCAATAAGGCAATTCAGGATATGAACAGACTTATAAACGAAGGAAAAGAAGCCTACAACAAAGAGATTCCCAAGGCCACAGGTCAGGCTCAGCAGCTTATTCAGATCGCCGAAGGTTATGCGACCGAACGGGTAAATGAAGCCACTGGTGACACAGCCAGATTTGCTGCTGTATTGACAGAGTATGAGAAGAATCCATCTATCACCAGAGATAGACTCTACTATGAAATGATAGAAGAAGTCTTCGGATTAGGAACTCCTGTGGATATTGTAGATAAGAACCTTAAAAACTTTGTCCCCTTCAAAGCCGTGGGCGGAGTAACAGGAGGAGAACAGTGAACAATTCATTAAAAGTATTATTCATCATATTAGTAGCCTTTGTCCTCGTTGCCTTTCTCGGTCCTTTTTATATTGTAACCGAGGGCGAACAGGCCATCGTGACCCGCTTCGGTAAGATTGTAAAAGCCGAAACAGATGCGGGATTGAAATTCAGGGTGCCCTTCGTGGACAATGTGTCCCGGTATTCCAAGAAAATTTTGATCTGGGATGGAGAGCCCCAAAGACTTCCCACCTCTGAAAACCAGTTTATCTGGGTGGATACCACTGCCCGGTGGATCATCAGTGATCCAGCCAAATTCTATGAATCAGTGTCCACCATGAATCAGGCCTATGCCAGACTGGATGACGTCATTGACTCGGCGGTTAGAACCATCATCGCCCAGAACCCTTTGGCAGAATCGGTTCGAAGCACAGATAAGATCAGGACTGTTTCGGAAGAAAACCAGGAGGCCCAGAAAATCACAGATGATGAGGGTAACGGTCCCAGTTTCTCTTTTACCACTGGGAATAACTTTCCCAGCATCAAGATGGGACGTAAAATGATTTCCGATCAGATCCTGACAAGAGCCAAGATTTTAACACCCCAGTACGGGATTGAATTGATTGATGTCGTCATCCGTCAGATCCGTTACTCAGACGATCTGACCCAATCAGTCTATGCCAGAATGATCACCGAGCGTAACCAGATTGCCCAGGCCTACCGTTCTTACGGAGAGGGGCAGAAAGCCGAATGGATGGGTAAACTTGAAAGAGAGCAGAAGTCCATCATCTCTGGCGCTTATGCCAAGTCAGAGGAAATCAAAGGGCGTGCGGACGCACAGTCAACTCAGATCTATGGAGATGTGTTTGGCCGTGATCCTGATTTCTATAACTTTTGGAAATCTATGGAATCCTACAAAACTACCCTGCCCTCTTTGAATAAAACATTGACAACTGATATGGATTATTTCCGGTATCTCTATAATTCCGAAGGCAGATAAAGATCTGATTTCAAATAAAAAAACCGGGGCTTTAACCCCGGTTTTTTATTTCACTTTCAAATGCTTTTGAGGTAGCCAAAGATCGGCTGGTCTGTTAAACCTGTTTTTTCCTGATAAAACCAGATAGAGGATGAAACATAAAACGACATAAAAAGCATAGATTCCCAAAACAATGTAGGTTTGTACCAAGGAACCCTTAAGAGCTCCATAGGCAGGCATGTTGGCCGTAACGATAATAGGAATGACCATGAGAAAAACCATTCCCGAAGCATACATATAATCCTTTGATGCCGGCGTTTCAAACTCGGGATCAATGATCCTCAAAAGAGCCAGCCCTGTAGGCAGCGTCCCTGTCACACAGCCATAAATCAAGATGGCTCGGTAAAAGCTATGATCTTCAAAGATCCGGCTTGAGAGCCAGATGTGGGTGATGATAGTGATTAAACCACTAATACCCGCAACGATCAGAATAGGCAGCCAATAATCTTTCAAAACTGCAATGGAAATGGCACCCACAGATGCAGCTACCATGAAGTCGACTGAGAATCCGGCGACCCTTGTAAGCCGCTGGTCATCCACAATGTATTCCATATTCAATATAACGAGAATCTTTTTAACCACCATGGCCACTATTGCTGAGAAAATAAACATGATGCCCCAAAGATTGACAGCCAACTCTGCTCCTAAGGGACCGGCATAGGCTAAGAGCCAATTCAATAAACGAAGCAACAGATAACTCAGGAGATAGGTCCCTAAAATCATGGCTGCATTGAATGATAAGGGATCGATGGCTTCGGTTGAGGTTCTGTTCTTCACCTCTTCTCCAGGCATATCTTCCCCTCTTCGAACCACACCGGCACGAACGCTGACCTTGTCAAGGCCAGACATCTGCTCGGGATAAATCCATTTTTTCCGTAAACCGAAATTGATAAGAAATATACCTCCAAAGCAAGCCAGCAAGAATCCCAGGGCTCCAAAGGTCAATCCTACCGAGGCCAAGCCATCAAAACCCATACTTTCCCATCCACTGCCAATGGCGAAGGCCTGGCCGGGCCCCAGGGAGAAACCGAGGGTGGCAAAGAGTCCGAATCCCGGGAAAAGAGCGGGTAAAAATGTATGAATCATGATAAGAGTCAGAATCGTTCCAACAAAACACTGCAGTCCGTATTGCGCGACGAGGGACGTAGCCATAGAAAAGACGGCTTTTTTATTGGACTCGACCTTCTTCCCCACCCGGAGGATCATGGCAATGAATGAAATATTCAGAAAATGAAATACCATGTTTTCCAGGGAACCTGTGGTCCAACCCCAAAGAGGACCTATCCAATTGTAGAAAATCAGAAGTATGAAACCAGCTGTTAATGAGTTGGGTATGAGATAATTCTGAAAAAACTTAACCTTCGACCGAATCAGAGTTCCTGCTAACAAGGCGATGGAGATAATTCCGAGATCAATAATAAAAGTCCAATGAAAATTCACGTTTGCCTCCTGTGGCCGATAACGAGCTACAAATTCAATCTACTACAGGAAGGGCATTTTTGTCAAAAAAAGGCCGCAAATTCCTTTTACGGATTCTGCGGCCATCTTTGTCAAAATCAGATTATCAATTCAGATCAGGACTTGTCATCGGGGATCTCTTTCTGATCCTCACCTTCCATTGACAGAGGGACTTCACGGGTGAAGGGAGATTCTGTCTTATGGTCGGGATTCACCTGGGGAGGTTCGTTGCTTTCAGCCAATTCCCTCGCCTTGTTCCGGGCGATAATGGCATCATTCCTCTTCTGCCCCGTGGTGGCAGCCCGTTCTGTGACCTTCATGTCCCGCTTCTTCCTTAGTTCGAGTTCGGTAACACCATTTTCATCGGCCTTGATAATCTCGAGGAATTCTTCGGTTGTGATGACCTCTTCTTCCATGAGGTGATCTGTCACCTTTTCAAGAAGATCTCTGTGTTTAGTCAAGAGATTGACAACCACTTTATATCGCTGGTCCATCAGTTTGGAAATTTCTTCATCAATATACTGCTGAGTCTGCTCAGAATACTCTTTCTGAGATCCTCCGCCTTCAAGATAACCTCCATTCCTCTTGGTGAGGGCCATATTTTTAAATCGTTCACTCATTCCATATTCGGTAATCATATTACGGGCAATATCCGTACTCTTCATAATATCGTTGGAGGCACCGGTTGAAATCTTCTTGAACACAATCTCTTCGGCAGCCCGGCCTCCAAGGAGAATATCGATTCTTCCAATGAGTTCATCCTGTGTCATGAGGAAACGGTCTTCAGTAGGTGTCTGAAGGGTATAACCCAAGGCACCCATCCCACGTGGAACGATAGAAATCTTCTGAACAGGATCGGCATCGGGTGTAAAAGCAGCCACCAGGGCGTGTCCTGTTTCATGGTATGCCACAATTTCCCGCTCCCGGGGATTGATGAGCCGGTTCTTCTTTTCAAGACCGGCGATTGTCTTTTCAATGGCTTCATCAAGGTCATGGGGAGAAACAGACTTCCTTCCACCACGAACGGCCAGCAAAGCAGCTTCATTGATGATATTGGCAAGATCTGCACCCACAAAACCAGGTGTTGACTTGGCCACATTCTTCAAATTAACTTCAGGGTCCAATGTAACGCCTGCTGAATGTATCTTAAGTATGGCTTCCCGTCCCAGCAGGTCAGGCTTGTCGACTAAGACCTGTCTGTCAAAACGTCCCGGACGGAGGAGAGCCGGGTCTAGAACCTCTGGTCTATTTGTCGCTGCCAGTATAATGACTCCCGATGTGGAATCAAATCCATCCATTTCTACAAGCAGCTGATTCAGGGTCTGCTCCCGCTCGTCATTAGTGCTCATAGCACCAGCACGGCTCTTTCCTATCGCATCCAGCTCATCAATAAAGATGATACAAGGGGCCTTCTCACGGGCTTGTTTGAAGAGGTCCCGCACACGGGCTGCTCCCACACCAACAAACATTTCTACGAAGTCGGCACCACTCATGCGGAAAAATGTCACCCCGGCTTCACCGGCCACGGCACGGGCCATAAGAGTCTTACCTGTTCCAGGAGGTCCTACAAGAAGAACTCCCTTGGGAATTTTTCCACCGATGGCCGTATATTTGTCAGGAGTCTTCAGGAAATCAACAACTTCCACTAACTCATCTTTTGACTCTTCGCAACCAGCCACATCCTTGAAGCGTGTATGAAGATCTTCTTCGGCCACAATTTTTGAATTATTCTGACCAAAACTCATAACATTGGAACCACCGCCCATGTTTCCCATTTTTTTGAAGATCATTCTCCAGATAAAAAATAGAAAGAGGAGTGGAACCACCCAGCTTAAAAGGATTTCTACAAAATAATTTCTTTTTTCCTGTTCCGCATAGAACTCAACGTCCATGCTCTCCAAAAGGGGCACAAATGTGGGGTCATTGATGGGTACAGTCTTGAAGACGCTTCCCTGTTCGGAGGAAGCTGTATTGCCAGAGAGTCTCTGCGTGAGGGTATCCACCATCTGTGTGGCATACTCTCTGGAGGTATAGGTCATTCCATAATAATAGGAAGGAGTGATTTTGACTCTCTTAATGTCTCCTGTTTCGACCTTTTCTTTAAAAGTTGAAAATTCAATGACTTCGTCAGGGGTTTTCAGAAACATAAAGTTCAGAATTGCCAGCACGACGATCACCAGCAGAAAGTACCAGAAGGAAAACTTGTATTTTCCGTTCTTGAATTTCTGCACTCTTTTTTCCATATTCTCGGGTTTTAATTCATCCCGGAGCTTCTGCTTCCAGTCATCATTATTATCCCGTTTGCCGTTGGCATTCAGTTTATTATCATCTTGTTCGTTACTCATCTGCTACTCCTGCCTGACCTTTTCTCAGATTCAGGCTTATGGTCATTTTGCACCGAAAAGGTCATTTAAAACCATTAGTATTAAAATAAGGAATCTCCCGGGGGAAGTAAAGCTAAAAAAAATCCTGTATAATCCCTTCCGGGACGCAACAGGATTCTCATAATGTTCATTTTAAAAGCTTAAAGACCTACTCTTTATCACTTTCTTTATCAGCTTCTTTTTTTTTCTTCGCTGGTTTTTCATCTCCGGGAAGGGGTTTGGCATTCCTGCATTTCGGAAACCCGGTACAAGCCAGGAAGGGTCCACGACGGCCCAGTTTAACTTCCATGGGTTTTCCACACTTTTCGCAGACTTCCCCCTCAACCTTTGGGAGAATAACCACGTTGCCGTCTTTGTCTATGGGCATTGTGTTTTTACAGTCCGGATATCCAGAACAGGCCAAAAATGGTCCTCTACGACCCATTTTCACTTCCATAGGCTTACCGCATTCATCACAGTCCCGTTCAATTTTAGGCAGTTCTACAGGTTTCCCCTCTTTGTCCAGAGAAAGGGTGGTCTTACACTCTGGGTAACGGGAACAGGCCATAAACTCCTTACCGTACCGGGACTTTTTCTTAACCATATTGCTGCCGCATTCGGGGCAGGGAATGATCTCTGCTGGTTCTCCATTTTCATCACCTTCGTCTTCTCCTGGCATGGGGATGAGCCCCTTGCATTCAGGATAGGTGGAACAACCCAAAAAGGCACCATTTACGGAATAGCGGACAACCAGGGAGCTGCCGCAAAGGGGGCATTTTTCATCTCCGTCCCAGGGACGACCCTTAAGAGCCTCCGCATCCTTGAGTGCCTTTTCCAGTTTCTGATCAAAGGGTTTATAGAACTGATCGATCAGGGCAACCCAGTCTTTATGCCCCTGCTCCACCTCATCCAGAGAGTCTTCCATCCCGGCGGTGAACTTCAGATCCATGATGTCTTCAAAATTCTGAATCAGAATATCATTAACGGCCATACCAAGCTCGGTGGCATGGAACGCCCGGCTCTCCAGTCGGACATATCCTCTGTCATTGATTGTTTTTATGATAGGAGCATAGGTAGATGGACGGCCAATGCCTTCTTTTTCAAGAGCCTTGACCAGACTGGCCTCGGAATAACGGGAAGGTGGTTTGGTAAAATTCTGAGTCACATCCAAATCATCGAGGTCCAAAAGATCCTGTTCTTTCACATCGGGAAGATTCTGATATTTGCTGTCTTCTTTCTTTTCGCTCTCGGGAATCAGGATGCTGTGCCCCTTAAACCGGACGATACGGCCTTTGGCTTCCAGCTCGGCGTCTCCCGACTCGATGGTCACCGTTGTGATGTCATAACGGGCAGGTGGCATCTGTGATGCAACAAAGCGCCGCCATATCAGCTCATATAGCCTGTACTGGTCCCGTGTCAGAAAGGGTTTTACCTTTTCGGGGGTCAGTTCTACAGAACTGGGACGGATCGCTTCATGAGCATCCTGGGCGTTCTTTTTAGTCGAATATTCCTGAGGCTTCTCAGGAAGATATTCAGGGTCAAAATTCTTGGAGATATACTCTCTCACCTCTTCCAGAGCCTCGGGAGCAATCCGGGTTGAGTCCGTTCTCATGTAAGTAATCAGACCCTGAGTGGTGCCGTCAATCTCCATACCTTCGTAGAGCTTCTGTGCCACAGACATAGTCTTGGTTGTACCGAAACTCAGATAGGTACTGGCCCCCTGCTGCAGGGTGGAGGTGATATAAGGAGGACTGGGCCGGCCTTTGGCTTCCCTGGTCTCAATTTTACGAATCTTAAAAGGGTGATTTTTCACATGGTCTGCAACCACCGCCGAGGCAGCTTCTGAGGAAGCTGCGGGTTTACCCAGTTCGAATTTTTCTCCCTGCCAGCGAACGAGGGAGGCTTCAAATTGATCTTTTTTTGCTTCAGGCGGAGAAACGAGGGCTTTGATTCTCCAGAATTCTTCGGGTATGAAGGCCTTGATCTCTCTCTCCCGTTCTACAACGATGCGAACGGCTACGGACTGAACGCGTCCTGCACTGAGATTTTTGGCCACTTTTTTCCAAAGGAAGGGGGAGAGACTGAATCCCACCAATCTATCCAGGATTCTCCTGCCCTGCTGGGCATTGACTCTATCCATATCAATTTTGCGGGGTTCTTCAAGAGCCTGAAGTACAGCCCGCTTAGTGATAGCCGAATAGGTCACCCGGTGAGCATTTTCATCACTGAGATTGAGAGCTTCTTTTAGATGCCAGGCAATGGCTTCACCCTCGCGGTCTGGGTCGGGAGCCAGATAGACCTCATCCGCTTTTGCGGCCGCCTCTTGCAGTTCCCGGACAGTTTTTTCCTTTCCCTTGATGATGATGTAGTCCGGCTTGTAATCATGCTCTATATCAATTCCCAAAGCTTTCTTACCGCGGCCACTGCTGTTCAGGTCGCGGATATGTCCCACCGAGGCTTTGACAGTAAAATCTTTGCCGAGAATTTTTTTAATTGTTTTTGCTTTTGCGGGGCTTTCCACGATCAAAAGCTTTTTAGTTGCTGCCAAAAGTTCCTCCAGGAAAATATATAAAAAATCAAGACCTTGGATAAATAAATAGTCAAGGAATTGTATATTGTCAAGTTCTTATAATAAACCTTTCCAGCCGCTTGTACTCCCTCGAAGGGTTATTTATGATGAATTCATGGGTCAAAAAGAATTGGATATTAAGATATCCTGTCAGTATAACAAGGAAGATCTCGAAAGGAATATCAAAGAAATTCTCAAGATTAAGAACTTTGAATATACCATCCTAAAGAAGAGTCTTGACAGCCGCAGAAAAGATAAAATTCATTGGTTGATTCGCCTAAAAGTCCATTCAAATGAGATTAGAGAGTCAAAATCCAAGTTTTTGAGTCCAGAGACAAGCACTCTAAAGGTTCCGAAGATTTCAGTATCCAAAGAGGTCATTATTGTTGGAACCGGACCTGCGGGTATCTTTTCGGCTCTGTACCTGCAAAGAGCCGGTTTCAGGGTCACTTTGCTTGAAAGAGGAAAAGATGTCCGGCAAAGGGTAAAAGATATTGAAAAACTTGAAGAGGCCTCTGTATTCACAGAAAACAGCAACTACAGTTTTGGTGAGGGAGGTGCCGGAACATTTTCCGACGGAAAGCTGACTTCCAGGAGCAAACACATAAAAAAAGAGAGACATTACATCCTCCATGAGTTTGTAAGATACGGTGCTCCCGAGGAGATCCTCTACCTTTCACACCCCCATATAGGCAGTGATAAACTGATTCCTATTGCTGAGAATATGAGGCATGAATTTCAGGAACTGGGAGGAACCATCCATTTTGACTGTACCCTCGAAGACATCCAGCCCAAAGAGGGCCGACTGCAGAGTGTCATCACCAGCCAGGGAGAAATTCAAGCTGATCTTTTCATTCTTGCAACGGGCCACTCCGCGCTGGACACATTCAGAATGCTCATAGGTCGGGGAGTTCCCTACAGGGCTAAGAATTTTGCCTTGGGATTCCGGATGGAACACTCCCAGGAAATGATCAATAGAATTCAATGGGGATGTCCATCCCTGGATGGCGTTAAAGCCGCCGAATATAGACTGACATCAGGAGCGGGGACACTTCCTGTGTATAGTTTTTGCATGTGCCCAGGAGGAAAAATAGTCCCTGCAGCAGCCTTTAAAGAGAGCAATATTGTCAACGGAATGAGCCTTTACAACAGAGACGGCTTTTTTGCCAATGCGGCCCTCGTAGCGGGGATATCCCCCGCTCTTATTAAAGAGACGCCCCCCTCGGCTCTGGAAAGTATGGAATGGCTAGAATCTCTGGAACAAAAATTCTACAGAGAAACCGGAGACTACAGAGCCCCTTCTATGACCATTGCCGATTTCCTCTCATCCAAGGCCACAGGATCCATCCTCCCCTCCTCTTATGCACCGGGTCTCTCCCCTTCGGACCTGACAAGGCTCCTGCCCGAAAGCGTCATTTCTTCTCTTCAGGAGGGCTTAAAGGATATCTGCCGCCGAATGCCCGGATGGGAAAACGGGCAGCTATTGGGGCTCGAGAGCAAGACCTCCTCTCCCATACAGGTCATAAGAGATGGTAAAAGCGGGCTCTGTGAGAGTTTTGAAAACCTCTATATCTGCGGAGAAGCCTCAGGATGGTCAGGAGGCATTATTAGTTCTGCATCGGACGGCTTGAAAACGGCTCAGGCACTGGCCCTGCTATACCAATAAAACTGGTATAGAATGGATTTTACTTGAAAAGCCTTCCGGCTGCTGATACGATGAAGCAATGAAAACAATAAAAAAAATATTCAAAGATATAGAAATTCAAAATCAAAGGGGCGATATGGATCTAGAAATCAGCTCCTTGGAGTATGATTCAAGATCGGTCGGTCCCGGAACCCTCTTCTTTGCCTTGGAAGGAGTTCATACTGACGGACACAAATACATAGATCAGGCCATTCATCAGGGAGCTTCTGGCGTTGTCTATTCCCATGACCTGGATTTTTTTTCAGAGGGAGTCTGCTATTTAAAGGTCAAAAATACAAGGCAGGCCCTCTCTCCCGCATCTGCCGCTTTTTATGATTATCCCTCAAAAAAACTTAAAGTAATCGGCGTGACCGGAACCGATGGCAAGAGCACGACAGTCTCTTTTATCCATCAGCTTCTGGTGATGGAAGGCAGGAAGTCGGGCTTTCTGTCCACGGTCAACTATCAGGTGGGACGTACCATACAGGCGAACCCCTACAGACAATCCACCCCCGAAGCACCCCATATTCATAAGATTCTCAGAGAAATGGTAGACAACGGTTTGGAATACGCCGTATTGGAAGCCACCTCACACGGTCTTTCAGTCAAAAACTCCCGTCTTGCCGATGTGGATTTTGACGTGGCAGTCCTAACAAATGTCACCCATGAACACCTCGAATTCCACGGGACAGTGGAACAATACCGCCTGGATAAGGCTAATTTATTCAAAAAAATTGCAGTCTCCTCTTCTGAAGAGACCTTCGGTGTTGTCAATGACGATGATCAGTGGTCAGAAATCTATATGGATGCCGTCGGTGAAAAGCCTGTATTCCTCTACAGCCTGAAAAACAAGGATGCAGACCTTTGGTGCAGTGATTATAAAAGTGATGAAAGGGGAATCGCTCTCACCTTCAATCTACCCAATGGGAAAAAAAAGAGCCGCTTGAATATGCCCGGACTCTTCAATGTAGAAAATGCCATGGCAGCCCTCCTGGTCGTTTCTGAGATTCTGGAAGAAGACGCCCTGGAACTGCTTGAAAATGTACCAAAGCTGGTGGGTGTTGAAGGAAGGATGACCCCCATCAATGGAACTATGCCCTTTTCTGTACTGGTGGATTATGCCCACACACCCGGTTCTTTTGAAAAAATACTGCCCCTGGTAAAGAGTGATGTCCAAGGGAAACTCATCGTTCTTTTCGGCTCCGCCGGAGAACGTGATATTGAAAAACGCTCCGAACAGGGTGAAATTGCGGATGACTACGCCGATATCATTATCCTAAGTGATGAAGATCCACGGGGGGATGATCCCATGGATATCCTCAAGGATATTGCCGAGGGAATCACATCCAAGGACCCTGATAAAAACCTATTCCTCATCCCAGACAGACGGGAAGGCATGAAAAAAGCGATAGAATTGGCCAGCGAAGGGGATATGATACTCACCCTGGGTAAAGGTCATGAAAGCAGTATCATCTATGAAGACGGTCCCCATCCATGGAAGGAAGCGGACGTCCTTAAATCACTTCTCAAAGAAGCGGGATACACAATCGAATAGATTTGTCTCGTCCTCGTAATGTAAAAATCTCTATCAGGCAATGCCTGGTAGGGATTTTTTTTTAAAGAGATCAACTTTTCCTGTATCTGAATAAGTGGTACAGAAGAAGAAAAAAATAATGCAGAAGATTGGAAACGGGATCAGGGTGTCAGATTCAGACTTCCCATACAGAGGAATCCCACCACAACACCGAGTAGAGTCCCCATGAAGACCTGGGGATAGGTATGGCCCAACAGCGTCTTCAATGCTTTGGGACTGTTCCCCTCTTCAAAAAGATGGGACAGTTCGACAATCAAAGAATTTAGAATCTCCGCGTGACGTCCTGCCGCCCGGCGAACACCGGTAGCGTCATAAATCACAATGGCACCAAAAACAATGGCAATGGCAAAGTAAGGACTCTCGACCCCGTACTGAATACCACAGGCTGTAGACAAAGCGGCCACGGCTGCAGAATGGGATGAAGGCATCCCTCCTGTCTCGGTCAGCCTGTCCAGGGCCAAGCGCTTTTCCAAGGCCAAAATGAGTATAACCTTGGCCACCTGGGCAACCAGCATCCCCATAAAGGCTGAATAGATGAGTGGATTGTAAGTGAGAAAGTTCATCATTCCTCCGGAAAACCCGACAAGAAAAATATTCAGTCCGGATTATAAAAATAATACATTTATTTTAGAAGCTTCAATGACAGCATATAACATTAGCATAGCTACCATGACTTGAGAAGAGGTATTAATCATGTTAATCTATCTTCATGAATAAAACATCAGTCGCTCTGCTTTATGGCGGGCGCTCGGGAGAACACGAAGTGTCCCTCCGTTCAGCCGCCTCAGTTTACAAACACATAGACCGTGAAAAATATTATATCCACCTCATAGGCATCAGCCGTCAGGGAACTTGGTACCTTCAAAATGCTCCAAGTACCGCTGATGAGGTGCTCAGCATAGAAGAAGATGCCCAGATGATGATCTCCGTGGTGCCAGGACAGGGTCTGAGTTCTCATACCGGCCCTATATCTGTAGATGTTGTCCTACCAATCCTTCATGGAACCTTTGGAGAAGATGGGACCCTTCAGGGCCTGTTGGAAATAGCAGGCCTGCCCTATGTGGGTGCCGATGTGGGGGCCAGTTACCTCAGTATGGATAAGGATATAACCAAAATCATCTGGATGCATCACAACCTTCCGGTCGTCCCATTTAGAAGCATCAGAAAGAACCAGACCGAGGCTGTCGGATTTACCTGGAACGCCCTCCTGGAAGACCTGAAGAAAGAATTTTCCCTTCCTCTGTTCATTAAGCCCTCCCAATGCGGTTCCTCAGTTGGGGTATCCCGGGTCGAAAAAGATGAAGCCTTTCAGGCAGCCATGGAAAAAGCCTTGAAGTATGATAGAAAAGTCCTCATAGAACCTGCGGTCAATGCCCGCGAGGTGGAGTGCTCTGTCGTAGGAAATGATACCCCCAGAGCCTTTCCTCCCGGAGAGCTGGAACCCAGTCATGAGTTTTATGATTACGATGCCAAATATGTCGATCCCGATGGGGCTAGCCTTGTGATTCCGGCAGTGTTATCAGAAACAGAAGCCTTGGAAGTCAGAACAATTGCCGAAAAGGCCTATGCCGTTCTAGGCTGCAGCGGCATGGCGAGAGTCGATTTTTTCATGGACAGAAACAACGGCAATCTTTATCTGAATGAAATCAATACTATCCCCGGATTTACAAGCATCAGCATGTTTCCCCTGATGTGCGAATCGGGGGGGCTGGCCTATACGGAATTGCTGGATGAACTTATATCACTGGCTTTGTCAAAATATAAAAGCAGAAGTGCCTTAAGCTTCACAATAAAGTAATTTGTTAACCATATTCTAACTCTCTATACTTAGAATCCGGAGGTATTATGGCAGAATCAATCAAAAAAATCGGAATACTTACTGCAGGCGGGGATTGTCCCGGTCTGAATGCGGCCATTCGGGGTGTCGGAAAAACTGCGATCCTCAAATACGGCATGAAGGTATACGGTTTTTCCTCCGGATATCTGGGCCTGATCAATGGTGAATACAGAAAACTGGATGAAAAATCACTTTCCGGGATTCTGACTCTGGGAGGAACCATACTGGGAACCTCGAGAGAGAAGCCCTTCAAACAGGGCGAATATGAGGATTATATCGGCAGTAAACCCGACAGGATTCTTGAAAACTATGACCGCCTTGGGCTCAATGCATTGATCTGTATTGGTGGAAACGGAACCATGAAAACAGCAGGGAAACTCCAGGAACTGGGGTTAAACGTCATTGGCGTACCCAAGACCATTGACAACGATGTATGGGGCACGGATATGACCTTCGGATTTGATTCGGCGGTCAATATTGCCACCGAAGCCATAGACAGGATGCATACCACAGCCAACTCTCACAAAAGGATCATGGTGGTGGAAGTCATGGGACACCATACAGGATGGCTGACTCTCTTTTCGGGGGTCGCTGGCGGTGGCGATATGATTATTCTCCCCGAAATAGACTGGAGCCCTGAGGTTCTGAAAGAGTATCTGTTAAGGCGTTTGGATGCGGGGAAACCCTACTCCATCGTCGTTGTAGCCGAGGGAATTAAACTGCCTAAAAAAAGAAGCAAGAAGAAACCTGAGTCTGCCGGAGCCGTTCTTGCTGGAATGATTCAGAACCTGACGGGAATAGAAACAAGAGAAACCATCCTGGGTTATATCCAGCGCGGAGGAACACCTTCTCCCAGGGATAGAATCATCGCCACAGAGCTGGGGGCCTATGCAGCGGGTATGGCGGCGAATAGAGAATTTGGCCGCATGGGAGCCTATAAAGGCTATAATCTGGTCTCTGTCGGCCTGGATGAGGTGGCGGGGAAAATTAAATACGTCCCCACCGATCATCCTCTGATTCAACATGCACGATCCATCGATACATGCTTCGGTGACGGGATGCCTGCCATTAAAAATAGAAAAGGATAAGAAATGCCCCAAATCACTCCACCAAAAGAGAGGGATTACCCTTTTTTTAACAAGGAAATGAGCTGGCTTTCATTCAATGCCAGAGTTCTCCAGGAGGCCGAAGACCAGAGAAACCCTCTGGGAGAACGGATGAAATTCATGGGCATCTACTCTTCAAATCTGGATGAATTTTTCAGAGTCCGAGTGGCCATGATCAGACGCCTGTGCAGAATGGGACAGGAAGGGGCCAATATTCTAAAAGAAGACCCTGCTGAGGCTCTTCTCAATATCCAGAAAGAAGTGGGGATTCAAAGAAAACGATTCAATACTACTCTCAAAAAGCTCTACAAGGAGATGTCTGAACATGGAATTCAGCTCCTGGATGATCATAACCTGAATGAAGAACAGATTGCCTTTTCAAAAGAGTATTTCGAGAGAGAAGTCCGGCATAAAATCTTTCCGATCATGATAGATAAGCGGTACAAGCTGCCCGAGATGAAGGATAAGACCCTCTATTTGGCTGTCGAATTGAAAAGGACTGTGCGCAAGGAAGTAAAGACCAGCTACAGCATCATCGAAATTCCCACCAAGGTCCTTCCCCGCTTCATAAAACTTCCCGAAGAGGGGGAAGGTCAGAAAATCATCCTCATCGATGAAATAGTCCGCATTGGTTTACCCTCCATTTTCAGAGACAGCCACTACCACAGCTTTAGAGCCTGGAACTTCAAGGTTGTCAGGGATTCTGAGCTGGACATTGATGAAAATGACGACAGCCTCAGTTATATGAGTAAGATCAACCAGAGTATTCAGAGGCGTAAACTGGGCGATATCATATGGTTTCTTTACGATGTGGATATGAATGAAGATCTTTTTAATATGTTTCTTAAGAAGATGAGATTCCGAAAGCATGATACGGTGACCCCCGGTGGGCGCTATCACTATTTCAGCGACTTTATCCGTTTTCCAAAAATGGTTAACCTACCCTGCTGCGAAAACGATTCTCCTCTGAAACACCGTCATTTTCCCCAGGGAGTTCGTATCTTTCCTGCCATCCGAGCCAAGGATACACTGCTCTACTTTCCCTATCACTCTTTTGATACAGTGATCGACCTTCTCAGAGAGGCCTCTATTGACCCCAGGGTTGAGAGTATCAAGGTGACTCTCTACAGGGTGGCCAACTATTCCAGCGTAGCCAACGCCTTGATCAATGCGAGAAAGAACAGGAAAGAAGTTCTTGTGATTATGGAGCTTCAAGCCCGGTTTGATGAAGAAAACAATATTTATTGGGCGAACTTGCTCAAGGAGAACGATGTTCAGGTTATTTTTGGCGTAGAAGGACTCAAGGTTCATTCAAAACTACTGTTAATTTCCCGAAGAGAGAAGGGAAAAATCAACCGCTATGGAGGCATAGGCACGGGCAACTTGAATGAAGATACAGCCCGGATCTATACAGATTGCTTCCTTTTGACCGCCCATAAGGAAATATTGGAAGAGGTGGATGCTCTCTTTGATTTTTTTGAAAACAACTACAGACACCGAGGGACCAAACACCTCCTCATCTCCCCCTATGGCCTCCGTTCTGGTTTGACCGAACTTATCGATAATGAAATCAAATGGGCCCAGCAGGGGGAAAAAGCCTCAATCAGGATCAAATTGAACAACCTCAGCGACGAAGGCATCATTCAGAAACTTTACGAAGCCTCCCAGGCTGGAGTATCCGTGAAGATCATCGTCCGTGGCCGTTTCTCACTGGTTCCGGGAATTGAGGGCTTCAGCGAAAATATAAAGGCCATAAGCATTCTGGACAGGTACCTGGAACACGCCCGTTTTTTTATTTTCAGAAACGGCGGAGATAATAAATGCTTCATTAGCTCTGCCGACTGGCTGGGCAGAAATATTGACAGGCGGGTGGAAGTAACCTGCCCTATTTACAGAAAGAGTATTAAACAGGAACTAAAAAGTATATTTGATATCCAGTGGGCGGATAATACAAAAGCTCGTATACTGGATAAAGATCTGAAAAATGAATATGTCATCCAGAAAGAAGGTGATGAATCTGTGCGTTCACAGGATTCTGTTTACACCTATCTGATTCAGAAGACTGCCAGGAGTTGATATGCCAGTTTTTATAAACCGTGTTCTCAATATGAAAAACATCAAGGTCATCGGTTTTGACATGGACTATACGCTTATACGCTATCATGCCGAAGCTTTTGAAGAGCTGACCCATAAATTGGCTGCAAAGCGCCTTTCAGAAAGAGTTGATTACCCGGAGGAGGTGAAAAATCTTGTTTTCGACTTTCAAAGAGCCATTGTGGGCCTTGTTATTGATAAACGAAATGGAAATCTCTTGCAGATTAGCCGCCATGGGAAGGTAAAAATTGCCTATCACGGCCTGGAACCTCTGGATTTTCATAAGCAACAGATCATCTACCAGGAGATGGCCATCGATCTGAGAGATCCAGATTTTCAGAGCCTGGACACGAGCTTTGCCATTTCTTACGGTGTACTCTTCAGTCAATTGGTTCAGATGAAGTCAGAAGGATATTCTCTGCCCGGATATAGGGAGATCGCTGAAGATGTCAACCATGAAATTGATATTCTACATCAGGATGACAGCATAAAATCCAGGCTCAGAGCCGATTTTGACAGGTATGTCATCAAAGACCCCAAGGTTGCCGGGATGCTGGAACGCTACAGAGACTATGGTAAGAAGCTGATGATCATCACCAATTCCGACTATTCCTATACAAGACAGTTGATGGATTATGCCCTGAATCCCTACCTTAAAAAGCATAAAACATGGCAGGATCTTTTTGATATTGTCATCACATTTGCGGACAAACCCCGGTTTTTTGAACAAAAAGGACGGTTTCTCAGAATCGACCCCGAGACAGAGCTGATGAGCAACCACACAGAGCCTGTGGACTTTGGGATTTACCAGGGTGGAAATTTTCATAAGCTTCAGAAAGATTTAGGCTACTCAGGAAGTGAGATCCTCTACCTGGGCGACCATATTTATGGTGATGTAGTGTCCATTAAAAAAACCTGCAACTGGCGGACAGCCCTTGTCCTGGGAGATTTGGAAGATGAGATCAGCGGCCTTATAAAATCAAAGGATGTACAACAGCAGATCAACAAGCTCATGGATGAAAAGCTGGCCCTTGAAAAAGAGATCAACTTCATCGACGCCAAACGCTTTGAAGGAGAGAATATCCCCAGAAGCCGTCTAACGCCCCTATTTGACAAGATGGATGGCCTGAATTCGAAAATATCGGAGCTTCTAAGACAGTATAAAATCTTCTTCAACCCCTATTGGGGAGAGATTCTCAGAGCCGGCTTCGATGAAAGCCGTTATGCTGAACAGGTCGAAAAATATGCCTGTATCTATATGACCAAGGTCTCTGATCTTTATGATTATTCACCCAAGACCTATTTCCGGCCTTATAGAAGGATCATGCCTCATGAGGATATGACCCTGTTGAGCTAGAGCTCAGATTTCCTGCCCCTGTACGGGGTTATACCTGGCAAAAGCAGCTAGCCGTCGAGGATATCCTCAACCTTCGCAGAAATCCCCTACCCACATCGAAGAAAATACTGGTTAAAACGTTAAATAAACTATCCTTTTGAATTAATGAGTATAAAACACGGCTATAATCCAACTATAGGATGTTTTTATAACTTAAATGTTGACGAACTATAAATCTCATGTAAGAATGAGCTTGGTTGGTTCATAGCGCAACCAACCAAATGATTCAAAAGGAGGTTCCGTTGAAGCTGAATGCTGTCAGAAGAAATAGAATAGTCAACACCTCCCGAATAATCAGAGAGATATGGACCGCAAGGTCAATTTCCAGGGTAGATCTTTCTAGAAAACTGGATCTGAACAAGTCGACGGTCACCAACATCATTGGGGGATTGCTGGAAAGCAAACTCGTACTGGAAACAACAGAGGGCCCCTCCACTCCTCAAGGTGGTCGAAAACCTGCACGGCTAGAAATCAACAGGAACTATGGATATATACTCGGCCTTGAAATACGGCCCGAATCCTATACTGTCGTGGCAGTGGACATTTTAGGTGATATTCTTTTTTCAAGAACCGAATCCATTCAAATCAATGCCGATAATTTTAAAACCGTTTTTTTCAAGATCCAGTCTGAACTTGAAATTGAATTGTCCTGGATAGGACGCCCCCTCATCGGAATAGGCATGGGCGTCTCTGGAATCATCGATGCTCCCAACAGAATCATCAAGGCATCCATCCCCCTTAATTTTACAGAACCCTTTGACCTATACCGGGAAATTGCCCTGCAGTCTAAGGTTCCAGTCTATGTAGACAACGACGCGAACTCCTGTGCCTGGGGAGAATTGACCTTTCATAGGACACAGAATCTAAAAAACTTTCTATTTTGCCTGATTGAATTCAGGGATTTCACCAAGTCTTCCCAGCAGACAGCCATTGGAATGGGCATTGCCCTTAATGGAAAGGTCTATTATGGAAGGAATTGCTCTGCCGGTGAGTTCAGAAGCCTTTATTGTAATACAGAGGACAATGCGGGGCAGATTTCACTAGATTATGCCAGAGATATTCCTATCATCGAAGAACCCGAAATCATCGAACGCTTCATCAGGGAACTCTCACAACATCTGGCTCTTTTTGTGAACACCTTCAACCTCAGCCAGGTGTTTTTAGGTGGCGACCTTGGCCCTCATATGACAGAACGTTTTCGAACCATCCTCAATGAAGAAATCAGTAGAAACTGGCCATATCAGGAACAAGTAGACTGTGAAGTCCGCTTTTCCACCCTGGGTGATAAGTCGGTAGCCTATGGCGCCGCAGGTTTGGTCATGAACAGGATATTTATAGATTTGGAGGTTCTGGATGCCGAAGACATACATCGTTTCGGTTCTCTAGAGCTGGTTGGGAATGACGCACTTTAACCGGGAGACCCCGCTAAAGGGAGCGATGATCCATAGAGTCTGACTGAAGAAACAAAAAGTTCAGTCAGAGCATTATTTTAGGAATTCCGGCCGTATGTGCCGTAATATTTTAGGAGGCTTTTTATGAAAAAATTGCTTGGACTTCTATTAATGACAGTCTTAATCGCAGGTTCCTTGTTTGCTGCAGGAGGCAAAGACAGTGCCGCAGCTGAAGAAAACAAAATGGTTGTTGTCAAGACCATGGCTTATGGAGACAACTCCAACTCAGAAGGAGTGAACTGGGTCAGAGTCGTCAATACATTCCACGAAAACAACCCAAACATCAAGATTGATTTTGAAATGCTTTATGATGAGGCATATCACCAGAAGGTTGTTGCCAGACTCGCATCAGGCGACGTTCCACACCTTGCCTATATGGGTGCCGATGCCCGATGGGGTGCTCCCTGGAAAGAAGCAGGACAGCAGTATGACCATAGAGATATCATCGATTCTTCCTTTTACGATTTGAATTTGATTCCCCCCATGGGACCCAATGGTGAAATCTACGAGATCCCCCTGGGAACTTCCAATATAACTACTGTTCTCTACATGAACAAAGCCCTTGTTGAAGAGCTTGGTTTCTCCCAGCCTAAAACTTATGCCGACCTCAAGGCCATGGTTCCCGCTGCTAAGGCAGCCGGTCTGGAAGTGGTCTCCATCGATGGTGCAGACGGCTGGGCATGGGGTTCCTGCCTGATGTCAGTTATGGCCGCCAGAACTTCCGGAGATCCCCAGTGGGTTTCCAAGGCCGTGGATGGTCAGTTTAAGTTTACAGACAAAGAATTTGTTTCCGCCCTTGAATACATTGAAATGATGGTCAATGACGGTGTAATCAGTTCTAAATCCGTTCTTGTAGACTATGGAACAAACATCTCTAATTTCAGCAACAAGAAAGCACTTTTCATGGTACAGGGACAGTGGGCAGCCGGTGGAATCGAAAATCCCGAGGTTTCCGACAATACTGTTATGATGGCATGGCCCGAAATGCCCGGTGAAAAATCAAGCACCAATGGTTCTGTTGCCGCAGCAATCCAGGTAGGATACGGTCTGACAAAAGCCGGTGCCGCCGATCCTGAGGTAAAAGATGCAGCCATGAAGTTTCTCAGTGTATTCTACAGTGAACCTGAAACAACTCAGAGACTCAGAGACGGTGCTATTGTAGCGCCAATTTTAAAGGGTTACACAGTTCCTTCAGACCTTCCTGCCATCATGAAAGAAAAGGTAGCCCTGGCACAGAAGGCCTTGAATACCGATGTTATTGATGCCTACCTCAGCGGAGCACCCAATGATGCCCTGAATGCGGGTATGCAGAAAATTGCTTCCGGACAGGCTACGGCTGCGCAGATTGCTGCAGAAGTCGAAGGACTTCTCCGCTAAGGTTCAGCAGATTGTTAATGTTTTCGGGGATATGAAAATATCCCCTTTATTCCAGAGGAAAGGTTTACAACAAAGTCTTCCTTCTGGATAATTTAAGCTTGAGGGTTCCTCCACCGGGATGAACCCTCAAGTAACTTTCAGGAGTTTTTCATTGAACAGAAGAGATCGAAAAGCACTCATTGTGTATATCGGCATGGTCGCACCGGGGCTCTTGGTGTACCTGTTTATTGTGGCTTACCCGGTCTTGTACTCACTGTGGCTCAGTATTACAGATTTTAACCCCAACAGAGGGGGAGACTGGTCATTCGTCGGATTCTTACAGTACAAAACCATGTTGGAAGATCCCAATTTCTGGCATTCCCTCAAAAACAACCTCATCGTTGTGGCTGTCTCCGTTTTTGGCCAGATTCCAGTAGCCTTTGTATTGGCCTATATCCTCTACAGGAATAAGGTAAAAGGAGCTTCTTTTTTTCAATCCATGGTCTTTCTACCCCAATTTTTGTCCACCATCGTCATCGGGATTCTCTGGAAACGCATGTTTTCTGCAGATGGTCCCGCGTCCAGACTGATTCAGATCGTCACAGGGGACCCCATGGCTCAGTTTGACCTCATGCTGAAAGCAGACACGGTTATGTACCCTATCGGGTTTGCCCTGATATGGATGTACACCGGATTTTATATGATTATTTTTTTGGCAAACCTTCAAAAAATGAATCTGAACATGATTGAAGCAGCCAAGATCGACGGTGCGACGGAACCTCAAATTTTCGGGCGGGTCATTCTACCCTTATTAACAGGAACCATTGTTGTCTCGACCATTCTGGCTATTGCCGGATCCTTGAGGGGTTTTGACCTGATTTTTGCGATGACAACACAGGGTTTGCAGCGAAACAATGCCATGGTACTACCCATATTCATGTATCAAACAGCCTTTCAGGATTATAGAAATGAAATGCGCTTTGCCTATGGCTCTGCCATATCCAACGCCATTGTTGCCATATCCATTGCTCTCATTGTATTCAGTAATTTTGTGGGCTCCAAGCTCAACGCCAACGAGGAGTACTGATTATGACAAATGAAGTCAGTCGTAAATCCCCCGGCACAATCGCCGGAACCATTCTATCCTACTCCGTCTTTGTACTTTGGACACTGATTACGATCATTCCTCTAGTCTGGATGCTCTATTCATCTTTCAAGTCCAATGAAGAGCTGACTAGAGACATATATGCTCTGCCCTATGATCTGCTCCACAATGCCGAAGATGAGTACATTGTCATTGCTCCCGCTTTAAATGTGACCCCCGACTATGATATCAAAACAGACAAACGGGAACGACTCATCATTGAGTCCACCACCATCGCTCCCACACGGCGGCTGATGGTTCATTTTCTCTTGAAAGAGGACCTTCCTCCAGAAATTGCCTCACGGCAGCCTGGGGACAAACTGATCATCAACGAACTTCCCCGGTCCATGCAGAGGCTTATCCATAGAAAGACAATCTGGTTTAACTACCGTTCTGCCTGGGAGAGAGGGGGCCTAGCCGGTAAATTTTTTAACAGCCTCATCTATGCAGGAATTTCCACCTTCCTCATTGTTATTCTTGGCTGCATGATAGCCTTTGCCATCAGCAAGATGCAGTTTAAGAGGATTTCAATGGTCGTGATGGGAATCATTGGACTGGGCTATTTGATCAGCATCAATTCGGTGATCATTCCGCTATTTTTGATGCTGACCAAGGTTGGTTTGACTGACACCCATCTGGGAATCATTCTGGTATACACAGCCTTTGGTATGCCCCTTTCTGTTCTTCTGGCAACACAATTTATGAGAGGGCTTCCAAGTAGTTTAATAGAATCGGCATACATCGATGGAGCGACCGTCTTTAGGACGTTCCTAAGCATCATCTTACCCATGACCGTGCCGGTTGTGATCACCATCAGCATCATTTCTGCTCTGGGAATCTGGAATGAATTCCTACTGGTTCTGGTACTGGCCAGCTCAGACTTTACAAAATCACTCCCCGTGGGAGTCTTCTCCTTCTCTTCACTGACGAGTACACAGTTGGGATGGCAGCTGGCGGCCCTAGTCATTGCCACCATACCCGTCATGATTCTCTACTTTGCCTTTAACAAACAGCTGACCAGAGGTGTCGTAGCTGGTGCCGTTAAAGGTTAATGACAACATCTATGTAATGTTCATTGGTACCGGTATACCTACCGGTGCCTTTTTTATTTGAAAGGAAACTGAAATGAGAAAAATTGATTTGACCGGGACCTGGTCCCTGAAATCCACCGACGGAAAGATACAAACTGAAATAGAACTCCCGGGTGATGTCCTTACGGCCCTCATTGCCGCCAAGATCATTCCCCATCCCTACAAGGGACGAAATGAATTGGAAGTCCAGTGGGTCAATCAATTGGACTGGGTGTTGGAAAAAGATATTGAAATAGAAGAATCCTTTGAGAATCTCCAGACTTTTTATGCGGAAGTTTTGGATACAGTCGCCAGGGTAGAAGTGAATTCCCAGGAAATTGGAAGGAGTGACAACATGTTCATTCCCGCCCGTTTTCCCCTTGATAAGGCGCTGAAAAAGGGAAGCAACAAAATTTGTATCTACCTGGATTCACCTGAAAAAACAGCTTGTGACAGGGCAGAAGACTACCCCTACCCTGTTCCGACTACAAGCGCCCCGGTTGCCTCACCCCATCGAAACTTTTTAAGGAAAGTACCCTGCCATGCGGGTTGGGACTGGGGTCCCTGCCTGATGACCTCCGGTGTCTACCGAAAGTTAGAACTTAATTTTTCAGACACCCGCCTTGAAAACATACACACGGACCTTCAGGCAGAGGGCGAGGAGTGGACAGTCAGGGTCAGAGGAGAAATCATCTCGGCAAAGGACCAGGAAAGTGAACTGATAATGAGCCTGGCCGGTTGTGAACTCCGGGAAACAACAGATTTGACAGAGGGACTGCAAAGTTTTGACAAAACCCTCACAATAAAATCCCCCTCCCTGTGGTGGCCCAATGGAGAGGGAGAACAAAAGCTATATCCCCTGAAGATCTCTGTAGGAGACAGCGAAAAGACTCTGAACATCGGATTTAGAACCATTGAGGTGATCAATCAGGAGGATGAAACAGGACTTTCCATGTACTTTAGGGTCAATGGTAGGGACATCTTTGCCAAGGGAGCCAATTGGATTCCAACGGATGCCCTCCCGGCAGGACAGGATCAGGCCAAGGTTCAAAATCTTCTGGAATCAGCCTCTAAAGTTCATATGAATATGCTCCGGGTCTGGGGAGGCGGTCAGTATGAGTCAGAGGAATTTTATGAACTCTGTGATCAATTGGGCCTCCTGGTGTGGCAGGACTTTATGTTTGCCTGTTCCTTATACCCTACCAATTCCGAGTTTCTCGACAGCGTTGACAGGGAAGTCCGCTCCCAGATCCCACGTCTGAAAAACCATGCATGCCTGGCCCTGTTCTGCGGCAACAATGAAGACGTCGGAGCCCTGACCTGGTATGAGGAATCAAGGAAAAACAGAGACCTGTACATCATTGATTATGACCGTTTAAACCAGGGTGTCATCGCTAAGGCAGTCAAAGAATTGGCTCCCGGGCATACATGGTGGCCCAGCTCTCCCAGCGGTGGAGAAAATGACTACTCAGATTGCTGGCATGATGATACACGAGGTGATATGCACTACTGGTCTGTCTGGCATGAAGGAAAACCCTTTGAAAGCTTCTATGACATACTTCCCCGCTTTTGCAGTGAATTCGGTTTTCAGTCTTTTCCTGCCTTCAATACAGTCAAAGAGTACGCTCCGGAAGAGGAGTGGAATGTGACCTCACCGGTAATGATGCATCATCAGAAAAATCTAAAAGGGAACGAGATCATCATATCCACCCTGAGCCGTTATTTTAGGTTTCCCCAGAAATTCACTGATTTTCTGTATCTCAGTCAGGTTCAGCAGGCCTGGGCCATTCAAACCGCCGTAGAATATTGGAGAGCCAACCGTCCCAGCTGTATGGGAGCTCTGTACTGGCAGCTCAACGATAACTGGCCCGTTGCCTCCTGGGCCTCCATTGACTACACAGGAGCCTGGAAACTGCTGCATTATGGTGCCGCCCGATTTTTTGCCCCCCTTCATATTGCAGGCTGGGTAAAGGATGGAAAAATAACAATAGCGGCCATGAATGACAAGGATCACAGTGTGAAGGCCAGGGCCGTCCTGAACTACAGGAACTTTAAGGGAGAGATCATCCAAACCCTCACAAGAGATCTTGATTTAGAACCCCGTTCCTCCAAGCAGTTTTACAGCACAGACCTTCCTGAGGAATCAAAAAGACAACATGAGTTTTTAGAGATGAAAATGGAATGGGAAACGGGTACAACAAGCAACGTACTCCTCTTTGATGTTCCCCGAATGTGTACTCTCGAAGCCGCAGAGATTTCCATGAGAGGAAGAGAATCTCAAAACAATACAACCCGGACAATTGAATTGACGACGGACAAACCTGCCTTTTACCTGTATCTGACTTGCCCTGAAGGAGGATCTTTTTCGGATAATGGATTCCATCTCATGCCCGGGGAGATCAAGGTTGTAGACTACACCCCCGGAAATGAAACAGAAGGAAAACTGGAGGAAGTAGAACTGACTCATCTGAGACAAAGTTATTGATAAATTTTAAACATAAAGAGTTCTCATTCCCATGGAACCCTTTATGGATTAGTATTCAGTAAGAATATTGATCCATAAAGGATTTTCAGGGAGAAAAAGTCATGGTTAGAACTAATATGATCAAGAGCAAGGTGCTCACATTTGATACGGATATGACTGTTCTTCCACAACTGAGAAAAATTTTCGATGCTAACCATCTCAGTGGGATTCGTTCTGTGGGAGATCCATCGATTATTCATATCATACTGGATAAAAACATACTTCTTGGAGCCATCTTTGTGAATAACAGGGGAAATTGGAAGGATTTATCGGTCCGCATAAAAGAAATCAGACCGGAACTTCCCTTGTTTCTGCGTGTTGAAGAACCTTCTGAGGCAGATGAGATACCCACCGAAATGGCATGGTACTTCGACGGCCTATTTCATATCAATGAAGAAGAGAAAATCAGCCAGTACTTAAAAACTCATATTTTTATCCGCGACTATCCCTTAGAAATGATTCGTCACATTCAGAATTTTTCAATCCATTCAATCAAAGCCATGATCCCCGAGGCCGTAGTTCACAGCCTCCCTCCCCTCATGATCAGAGACAAGGTTATCTATGGAGAAATAACATCTCTCATTCCTGTCAATACAAACTGGTGCCGTGGTTACCTCATGCTCCAGTGCGATATGAGAGAACTCCATGAAATTCTTGGAACTATGAAAAATCCAGCCTTCAGGGGAAGTATTGACGAAGTAGTTCCTCCTATCATCAGTGAACTTACAAATCTATTTTGGGGAAGTTTTAAAACAGTCTTTCTCAAAGAGGGATTTCTTGAGGAGAGCGGTCCGGACATACAGGTTCCCATTCTTGTGAATCATAAGCTGAGAAACATCTCTTTTGGAGGAGATATTCCTCAACTCTGTTTTGAGTACATCATAAAGGAACCCGGCGGACTCAAAAGACAGACAAGGATCGTTCAAAAATTCATTTTCAACCTCAGTTGGAATCCTAACATGGCCGCAGAATATGATTATCAGGACCTTGTTGAGGAAGGGACCATAGAACTTTTCTAAGGAAAGACGGTCAGTAAAACAGAAGCTTAAACCGGTTTGAGAATACACCAGCAACGTTCCCGGGACAAAGATTCCAGTTCCGGTCCTGGATGAACGGCAACGGGACAGGCACAGGCTTCCAGAAGGGGTAGATCGTTCAGGCTGTCAGTATAAAAAGCACACTGATCCCAACTCAGAGACTTCTGTTTCAGATAAAGGCCGGCCCAATGGACTTTACCCTCTTTGAAACAAAGGGGCTGTCTCATAGCGGTAAACGCATTACCATCCACACAATAATCGCTGGCGAGGCAATCCTCAAGTCCTAAAACCTTCTGCAGAGCCGCAGCGATCACAGCATCCTGTGCGGTGATCAGAACATTGCTGATCCCTTTTTGCTTATTTTCCTCCAGGAGATCTTTCATCTCCCTATAGATGTACTTTTTAGAAACAAATAAGGCAAAGGCCTGAGCCAAATTGTGGTACTGCTGAACCGTCATGGACCTGGCTCTGGCGAGATGATAGGCTCCGTATTCTATATCAGTCAGTGAGTGCTTGTAATAGAGCCTGTTAATTTTTCTCAGCCTCCACAAATCCAGAAGCCCCTTAAGACTCCTACGGCTCCGCCATTGTGCCCAGAGCAAATCTGTATCCCGTGATGTCAGAGTCTCATCCAGGTCAAAAAAGGCCAACCTGATATTCTCAGGCACTGAGTGAATGCATTTTTTCATTAGGACAGAGTATAAAAAAGGCTGACCAGCAGGGCAAGGCAGAGAGCAATAAAGTTTGTAAATTCACCTATAGAATAAATAAAAGGAGTGAATCGGGTCATAATCTGACCTATAATATTTAAATAGAACGAATATCAGGAGCTTTTCATGAATAAAAACATCGGCTTTGTTTCCTTCAGAATTGCCGGGACAGACGGCGTCAGCCTGGAAATTGCAAAATGGGCGGAAGTCCTGAAGAATATGGGAAACCATAATTTTTACCTGGCTGGTGAGCTTGACCGTGATCCGGCTGTTTCCATGGAATATCCTGAACTGCATTTTCAGCACCCCGTTACCAAGAAGATTTATGAGCAGTGCTTCAGTCAGAAGAACCGTCCCGAGGAGTTAACCGGAGAGCTTCATTTCTGGCGCCAGGAAATCAAAAAAGTCCTCTATCAGTTTGTTGAAAAATTCAAGATTGATTTACTCATCCCTCAAAATGCGGTGACCATTCCCCTGAATGTATCCCTGGGTCTGGCCATTACGGAGTTTGCCGCCGAAACTGGTATGCCTATCATCGCCCATCATCACGACTTTTTCTGGGAACGAAAACGGTTTCTGACAAACTGTGTCTGGGATTTTATCAACTCCAGCTATCCTCCCCACCTCGGGAATATTCAGCATGTGGTAATCAACACTTCTGGGCAGAACCAGTTGGCCTTGAGAACAGGAATTTCATCAACTCTGATACCCAATGTCATGCATTTTGAGATGGACCCTCCCGGTAAGGACGAATATAACAGCGATATCCGTCAGGCCCTCGGTGTGGAAGAGGATGAACTTTTGATTCTACAGCCTACGAGGGTTGTCCAGAGAAAGGGGATAGAACACGCTCTGGAAATGGTCTCCCGCCTGGATAGGAAGGCGGCCTTTGTCATCTCCCATGCTTCGGGAGATGAGGGATTCGAATATGAAAAGAGGGTGCGTGATTATGCCCGATTATTGAATGTTCGCGCCATCTTTGTGGAAGATATCATCTTGGATCAGAGAGGAAGGACCTCCGATGGCCGCAAAATTTATACCCTTCAGGATCTTTATCCCTATGCCGATTTTGTTACCTACCCGTCCCTGATAGAGGGATTTGGAAACGCGTTTTTGGAAACCATATGGTTTAAGAAGCCCATTCTGGTGAATAACTATTCCATTTATGCAACAGATATTAGACCCAAGGGCTTCGAAGTTGTCGAGATTGATGATTTTATTACAGACGAAACCATCAAGGAAGTACAGCACCTGCTGGACAACCCAGATGAGGTCAAAAGGATATGCGAAAAAAACTATATGCTGGCTTTACAGTACTATGGTTTTGCCACATTGAAGACAAAATTGATCAGTCTTCTTTCAAACGTCTTTGGAAGCCAATACATTCAAGATTGTGAGGATAGAGACTAAAACGTTATATTATATCGACATATATGATTGATTATTATATTTATCATATTTTTTTAATTTTTCTTCTTGCATAATTAGGCAATCCTAATTATATTTAAAACAACTTAAGCATGTCTGTTAGTCTGCTTGGGGATTCCCGCTCCTTCTGGAACGTTGGATCAAATGACATAGATTCCTTTATAGACAGTTTTTTGAGCCCCCTGTAATGGTGTAATACAGGGGGTTTTTTTTATTATTCCCCTATATTTTCTCCCAATTCGCTCCTCTTTGTCAATAATCGTTACAATTTTATCGAATAGCCCCATATTCAGGTTGACACAAAGGAGTCTCTCATAAAATACTACACAAGATCTGAAGGTTCCCCGCTTAGGCCGGTTGCCCAGGATTCATCAAAATCAACGAACCTCAGGGTCACGACCTGAAGGAGAGAAACCATGGATTACCCCGAATTTCTAAACGTCTCCGAGCTCAAAAAACTGGCATCCCGTAGGGCACCGGACCAGGTGGAAATGGAAGCGATTTTAGACAAAGCCTTAAAACTCAAGGGATTGAACACAGAAGAGGCGGCCGCTCTACTGGCTGTAAGAGACGAAAAACAGATCCGCCTCATCATGGACGCTGCGGAAAAAGCCAAAGAGACAATTTACGGTAAACGGATGGTGATTTTTGCCCCTTTATATTCGGGCAATCACTGCAGCAATAACTGCCTCTACTGCGGTTTTAGAAAAGACAACAAGGATATTGCCCGCCGTAAGCTGAATCAGGATGAAATAACCCAGCAAACCCGCATGCTTCTAAAGGAAGGGCATAAACGTCTCCTACTCCTTTCAGGGGAATCGGGGCACTACCCCTTGGCATACCTCAAAGAGTCCCTCAAAACAATCTATTCGGTCAATGAAGAGGGAGCCTCCATTCGTAGGGTCAATGTAGAAATAGCCCCTTTGAGTGTTGATCAGTTTAAAGAACTGAAAGAGTGCAGCATCGGCACCTATATCTGTTTTCAGGAAACCTATGATCCAGACCTTTACAGGAAATACCATATAAGCGGCCCCAAGTCTAACTATGAAAACCGACTGTTTGTGATGCACCGCGCCATGGAAGCGGGCATCGATGATGTCGGAATAGGAGCTCTCTTCGGACTGGGGGATCACCGCTTCGAGGTACTGGCTATGATGAGACATGCCGAAGAGCTGGAGAGGCTATACGGCTGCGGTCCCCATACGGTCAGTGTTCCCCGCATTGAGCCTGCTCCCGGTTCTGAATTGACAGAGAATGTCCCTTTTCCCGTCGATGACGACGCCTTCAGAACCATCATTGCCGTCATCCGCCTTTCCCTACCCTACACGGGGATCATACTCTCCACCAGAGAATCGGCAGAACTAAGACAGGAACTATTCAGATACGGTGTGAGCCAGGTTTCTGCCGGTTCCAAAACTTCCATAGGGGGTTATACCGAAAAAGAAGCTGAAAACCAGCAATTTGCCTTGGGAGACCACAGGAGCATGGAAGAGGTCTTAGCAGATATGGTGGGCATGGGATTCATCCCCTCCTTCTGTACGGGTTGTTACCGCAAAGGCCGTGTGGGGCAGGACTTTATGGATCTTGCGAAACCGGGACTGATCAAACACTACTGCCTTCCCAACGGGATTGTCTCATTTGCGGAGTATTTGATGGATTTTGCCGGTGAAGAAACCCGCCAAAAGGGATTTGCTCTGATCAATAAACTAACAGAGGAAGAGAGTGATTCTGTTGTCCAAGGAAACATACGATCGTCCTTGGAAAAAATAACCGCCGGCGAGCGGGACATCTATCTTTAAGGTTATGCAAAGTATGGAAAACAAAGAGAGACCACAAGCTCTGAGTCCACAAGAGATTAAAGAACTATTTTACAATGCCACCACACAAGAGCTCATCACCAGGGGTGGAGAGCTTTGCCACAGGGTTCACGGACCCCATGTTCTTCTCCGGGGACTGCTGGAATACACAAATTATTGCGGGAGCAACTGTCTATATTGCGGGATTCGTCACGACAATGGGGAGGTTCATCGATACCGCATTGAAGAGGAGATGTTGCTGGAGGCCGTTCAAGCCGGTTTTGACAGGGGAATCCGAACCTTTGTGTTACAGGGAGGAGAAGACCCCCAGTTTGACAATGACAGGATTTGCCGTCTGGTAGAGGCCATTAAGGCCCTCACCGGCGGCGAGGCGGCGGTCACCCTGAGCTGCGGAATGAGAAGCCTCAACCAATATAAGGAGATGAAGGCTGCCGGCGGCGATCGCTACCTCCTCCGTTTTGAAACCTCTGATCCTGAACTTCATGCCTATGTGAGGAATGGAAGTACACTGAAGGCACGACTCATGGCATTGGAATACATCCGGGAAGCCGGTTTCCAAACAGGCAGCGGTTATATGCTGGGACTGCCGGGAGAAAGAACAGAAACAAGGCTGGAGAATGTGCTTTTGGCTCAAAGACTCAAACTGGATATGGTTGGAATCGGCCCCTTTATCCCTCACCCACAGACCCCTCTGGGTAAGGCAGCTCAAAAGCCCCTAGAAGAATCAATCAGGGGTGTGGCGTTGTTGAGACTGGCCCTTCCCGAGGCTCATATCCCGGCCACAACGGCGGCTGGGTCTCTTTGTAAGGATGGCAGGGAACAGATGATTGCCGCCGGAGCAAATGTTCTCATGCCCAACCTGACCCATATTGAATTCAAAAAGGACTACCAGCTCTATCCGGGTAAAATCTGCCTCGATGAAAGCGGAATACAGTGTATTGGATGCCTGTCCATGAGGATAAGACCTCTGGGACGGGAGATTAGTTTTGACAGGGGCGATCCTCCCCGGTTTGAAGGGGTACAAGGATGAGGCATTACGGGAGAGAAACCGAAAAAGCCCTGGCCATACTGGGTGAGGGACAGACCCCCAGAAAACTGATACAGGCCTACGGAGAGGTCAAGCTGGCCTGCATTCGGGCCCAACAGGAAGAAGCCTCCCTCTACCCTCCCGACTTTTTTATCCTGCTGGAAGATGCGGCACTTGAGGTGATAAGAGGAGACCATGACAATCAATTTCCCCTCCCCTTGGCTCAGGGAGGGGCTGGAACAAGCCTTCATATGAATTTTTGTGAGGTCCTGTCATCCCTGGGCAACAGCCGGACGAAGGGTCAGTTCAAGGCCCATCCCCTGGAGCATATTGGGCTGTACCAGTCCACTAACGACACCCTGTCAACGGCGGTCATTCTCATGAGCTTCCGTCTTTTAGAAGAGATAGAATCAAAAATAATCCGACTTCAGGAAGAGCTGGTGTCCCGTGAAACTCTTTACCAGGAGTGGGTCATGACCGGAAGGACTGAGATGCAGGATGCCCTGCCCATGACTCTGGGCCAGCTCTTCGGCGCTTGGGCCGGACCCGTTGAGAGGGACCGCTGGAGGCTGAACAAGGTGAGAGAACGGCTGCGCCTGATTCCTCTGGGAGGTACGGCGGTAGGGACGGGATTCTCCGCCCCCAGAAAATACGTATTTGCCGCTGAAAAGGCTCTGCGCCGGATTACGGGTCTCCCCTTGTGCCGGAGTCAAAACCTCTGCGACCAGGTAGCCCATTGGGATTCGCTGGCAGAAAGCGCCGGAGTTTTAGGCCTCTGCGCCGAAAATCTTATCAAGTGGACCGGAGATCTTCTGCTCTATTCCTCTACCTTTCTGGGAGAGATTCCCCAGGAGGAGCAGCAGTTTGGCTCTACCATCATGCCCTCCAAGGCCAACCCGGTGCTGATTGAACTGATCCGCGGTCTGTCCCTGGATGTTCATTCCTCCGCAGATCTGGTCAAGCGCTACGCCAGCGAAGGTCAACTGCAGCTCAATGCCTACTTGCCCTTCATGGCGGAGCATATGATCCGCATGGGTGAAAAACTCTCCAAGGCACTGTCTACCGCATCAGAGAGGCTTTTGCCGGCTTTAAAGCCTGATAGAGCCCTCATGGAGGAACACCTTGTCAATTCATCGGCCCTGATCAATACTCTGAGGGAGCCCCTGGGTTACCAGAATGTAAAAGAACTGCTCCCTCTCCTGCGAAAAGCCGGTTTAAAAGATAGGCAGGAGCTGATTCAATGGTTATCACAAAACAGCAGCATGGACCTCAAAGAGCTGGAAGACCGCCTTCATCTACACCATTTAACCTCGGGAGGAAAAATATGAGTCAAACAGAAACGGCCCTGGCAGAACTGCAGCATATTGTACTGGCAGGGGTCAGGAATGCGGGTAAATCTTCACTGATGAATAATCTCTTTCAAAAAGAGGTGGCCATTACCTCCATGGTTCCTGGAACCACAACGGATCCCGTGACCCGTAAGATTGAACTGGGAAAACTGGGCATGTGCGCCCTAACAGATACGGCTGGACTGGACGACCTGGGAAAGCTGGGTGAACAGAGGGTAAAAAAGAGTCGGGAACGGATGCAAAGCGCCGATTTGATCCTCTTTGTCAGTCCCATAGATCGCTCTCCCAGCCAGGAAGAAAGAGAGCTCAAAGCCTGGTTGGAAGAGCAAAAACGCCCCTGGTTGGGTGTTCTGACCTTTTCAGACAGAGACAGAGCCGATGGAAAAGAAGATTTTTTTCCAAAGGACCGGCTGATCACTGTGGACAACACAAAAGCTGAAACGGTTCTGGCGCTTATCAAAAGAATGGAAAAGTTCAGCATGAGTCTTATAAAAGAGATGACCCCGGTTGAAGGACTGGTGAAGGAGCAGGATCTGGTTCTGCTGGTCACCCCCATTGACCTTGCGGCTCCCGCCGGACGGCTTATCATGCCCCAGGTGGAAACCATTAGAGATTTACTGGACAGGGATTGCGCTGCGTTGATTGTCAAGGAACGGGAGCTCTATCATTTCTATAATCATTTGGGAATCAAACCCTCGCTGGTGATCACCGACAGTCAGGCCTTTCACAAGGTGGCGGCTGATATCCCGGAGGACCAGCCCCTCACTTCTTTTTCATTGCTCTTTGCCCGTAAAAAAGGAGATCCCGCCTTTTTCATCAGGAGCCTGAAAGCCCTTGATAATTTCCCTGAAAACGGCCGGGTCCTGGTGATGGAATACTGTTCTCATCACAGACAGGCCGAAGACCTGGGAACGGTGAAAATTCCAAGGCTCTTTCGGCAGCTGGTAGGTTCACGCGTGGAGTTTGCCCATAGCCGAACCCTCCCGGAACACCCGGAAGACTGGGATATGATCATCCACTGTGCGGGTTGTATGACCACCCAGAAAGCCATGGACGAACGGCTGGAAATTTTCAGAACCAGAAATATCCCTGTTCTCAACTACGGCTTATTTCTGGCATGGGCCAACGGCTTATTACCCAGGGCCCTGGAACCCTTCGATGATCTGATGGAGATTTATGAGAGCGTTTAAGACCCCAATTAGGCGTCTGGAGGAATAGGTCCTGGGTTGATGAATGGGAAAAATCAAGGATTGTATGAGCCACCATTCCGGTTTATGATGGCCCCATGAATGAAATGAAACCAAGCAGCCTTAAGATGACCACCATGGACATTGCCAGTTCGGTGAGTCTTATGGCGTATTCGGCCAGTATGGTAGCCACTCCCATTTGTTTGATAGTCCTGATGAAAGAGATGAATTTGAACCTCTCTGAAGGGGGCGGGATCGAAGCGGTACGCACCATCCTCTTGATTGCCGTTCTTTTGATCAGCGGTCTGGCCGCTTCCCGCTTTGGAAAAACAGCCCTGCTGAATACAGGAGGATTTCTCCTTGCCGCCGGTCTGTTTGTTTATGCAGCGGCTCCCAGCTACCCCGTCATTCTGGCGGCGATGATCCTCATTGGCCTGGGAGGGGGGCTTCTGGAAGCCTTGATCAATCCTCTTGTGCAGGACCTCCATCCAAAGGACTCGGGGCGTTACCTCAATGTGGTGAACGCCTTTTTTTCCATGGGAGTACTGATGACAGTCCTGTCAGTGGGAGAACTCCTGTCACGGAACATTCCCTGGAGAGCGATTTTAACGGGTTTGGCATTTGTATTCACAATGATTTCATTTTTCTTTCTCTTCAGCAGCCGTCATGCCCATAAAACAGGACAGATTCCTGATAACAGTTACAAGAATCCCCTCTCTCACACCAAGGATTTAATTAAAAAGAGACGCTTCTGGGTTTTTGCCCTGGCCATGCTCTGCGGCGGCGGTACCGAAGCGGCCTACACCTTCTGGAGTGCCAGCTATATACAGCTTTATTACGAAACCCTTCCCCGGGCAGGGGCTCTTGGAACGGCCTTATTCGCCCTGGGCATGATCACTGGCAGACTGGCAAGCGGATGGATCAAACAGAGCCATCTGGCTGCTCTTATAATCTTCTCCGCCTTGGGAGGACTCCTTTTCAGCCTGGGATTTTTCTGGTTAAAAGGATTGATTCCCCTGATGATCCTCCTGTTTTTTGCCGGACTGGCTGTGGCCTGCTTCTGGCCGTCCATACAATCCTATGCGGCCGACAGGATGGAGGGAGACTCCACCATGCTTTTCATCCTCCTGTCAACAGCTGGAATCCCTGGATTTTCAATCATCGTATGGGTCATGGGCTGGATTGGGGATACCTGGGGACTCAAGGCCGCTTTTGGGGTCATTCCCCTTCTATTTCTCACCCTCCTTATCACCATTGCCCTGGAAAGCCGTCTGCCCGAGAGAAAAAGTAAGGCTTGAATTTCCTCGTGTAAAAGGTCAATATAGGTATATGAGTACCATTATTGAACCGAAGATCCTGAAAGGCTTCAGAGATTTTCTACCAGCCACAGAAATTGAAAGAAAACGGGTCATCCGCCTCTTAGAGGATGCCTTTGAAGGTTACGGATTTGTCCCCATAGACACACCCGTACTGGAATATACCGAAGTCCTTTTGGGCAAGGGCAGTGGAGAAACGGACAAACAGATGTACCGGTTCTTCGACAATGGAAAGCGGGATATCGCCCTAAGATTTGACCTGACCATCCCCTTTGCCCGATTTATGGCCAAGAACCGCAGCGATCTCTACCTCCCCTTTAAACGTTACCATATCAACAAGGTATGGCGGGGTGAAAACACTCAAAAAGGACGTTATAGAGAGTTCACCCAATGCGATTTTGATATTGTGGGAACCGACTGCGCCTCGGCGGACTTTGAGATTCTGATGATGATGCGCCGATCCCTCAAGGCACTGGAAGTTCCGGGATGCACAATTAGGCTGAATCACAGGGGCATCTTCAACCGTTTTCTGGAGCTTCTGAGCCTGCGGGAACAGAGTGAAGAAGTGCTTCGAACGGTGGATAAGATTGCGAAGATTGGACGGGAAGAGGTGCTCCGTCTTCTCACAGAAATATCCGATGCTCCAGCGGCCCTTCAAATCCTGGATTTCATTCAAAAGGAGGAGACCTTCTCGGCCACCCTTTCCAAGATGGAGAAACTGGCGGGAGGTGAGGATGAAGATACGCTTCGTCTCAAGGAGATATACTCCTACATCCAGGAACTGAACCTGGAAGACGCCTTTGAACTTGACCCCTCCATCACAAGAGGTCTGGACTATTACACAGGGATCGTCTTCGAAACCTTCCTGAATGACCTGCCCTCCATCGGTTCCGTCTGTTCGGGAGGCAGGTACAACAACCTGGCCGGTCTCTACACCAAGGAATCTCTTCCGGGAGTGGGAAGTTCCATCGGTCTGGACCGTCTTATGGCAGGACTGGAGGAATTGGGAAGATCTGCTCAGAAGAACAGCCACTCCCAGCTCCTCATACTCAACATGGATAAAAATCTTGTGGGATACTACCACAAACTGGCTGAAGATTTCAGAGAGGCGGGATTCCGCTGCGAGGTCTACCACGAATCCAAAAAATTCGTCAACCAGATCAAATTTGCCGAAGCCAAGGGAATCCCCCTGGCCCTCATTTGCGGCAGTAACGAAAAAGAAGCCGGAACGGTCAACCTCAAAAACCTGAAGACAAGGGAGAGCTTTGAGGGACTGACTCCGGAGGAAGCCTTAAAAAAGGCAGGAGAAATCATAGATTGAATTTTAAAGAACTCCCGGTATACCGGGAAAAAGCCCGTATTCTAAAGAGTCTTGAAGAACATCAGGTTGTGGTGGTGGAAAGCCCCACAGGATCGGGTAAAACCACCCAGATCCCCCTGATCCTTCATGAAGCGGGATACACGTCCCGGGGAATGGTCGGAGTGACCCAACCTCGACGTATTGCCACCCTCTCGGTGTGTGACTACATTGCCCGTCAGACAGGCAGCAAGGTACCCGGAATGGTGGGTTACAAGATGCGCTTCGAAGACAATACCCTCCCCGAAACTCGGATGAAAATCATGACCGACGGGACTCTCCTACAGGAGATGAAGACAGACCCTTTACTCCATCAGTATTCTGTCATCATGGTCGATGAGGCCCATGAACGCAGCCTGAACATCGACTTTATTCTGGGTCTCTTAAAAACCATTCTAGCCGAACGTTCCGACTTCAAGGTTATCATCAGTTCGGCAACCATCAATGCAGCCATGTTTTCCGAGTACTTTGACAGGGCTCCCGTGGTGACAATAGAAACCCCGGTCTATCCTGTAGCCATGGTTTATGACCCTCCGGCCACCCTGGGTGATCCGGATCAGCTGGCAGCAAAAATCACCACCATAGTGGAACGGGCTGTCAATGACCGTCGTAAGGGTGACATCCTGATTTTTCTGTCGGGCGAAAAAATCATCAAAGATACAATCGCCATGCTGAACCTGTCTTCTGTTAAGAAAAAGCTGGTCATCCAGCCACTCTACGGCCGCCTCAGCAAGGAAGAGCAGGAACGGATCTTTACCAAGACGCCCTTTGGAAAAACCAAGGTGGTTGTCTCCACAAACATTGCCGAAACATCTGTGACCATTGAGGGAATCACTACCGTAATCGACTCTGGTCTGGCAAAACAGAATTTTTATAATCCAAGAACCTTTACATCCTCCCTGGTCGAAACGGAAATATCACAGGCCTCTGCCAATCAAAGGAGAGGTCGGGCGGGACGAACCCAACCGGGTACCTGCTACCGCCTCTACCCTAAAGATTCCTTCACATCCCGGCCCCTCTTTACAAGAGAAGAAATCTACAGGACAGACCTGGCTGAGGTCGTCTTGAGGATGGCGGAACTGGGCATCAGCAACTTCCAGAGCTTTGACTTCATCTCTCCCCCGGGCCGGAAGGGCATTATGGGAGCGGTAGAAACTCTGAAACTCCTGGATGCTCTGGACAACAGCAATAAACTCACCGCCGTAGGCCGGATGATGACCCCCTTCCCCCTCATGCCCCGCCATGCCAGGATGATCGTCGAATCCATCATGAACTATCCAAGCGTCATCAGGGAAACCCTGATCGCCGCGGCCTTTCTCAGTACCAACAGCCCCTACCTCCTGCCCCAGGGTGAAGAGATGGAAGCCCGACGGGCCCACCACCACTTCAGGGACAACAGAGGGGATTTTGCGGCCTACTTAAAACTCTTTGAGGGATTCAACACCAGCAGTGACCAGAGTGCCTTCTGCAAACGTTACTACCTTGAAGAAAGAACCATGTCGGAGCTTGTTAATATTCAGGGACAGCTTGAAGACATTGTGGGAGGCATGGGCATACCCATCGGCGAGGGGGGATCTCTAGATGACTACCTCTGCGCCTGCGCCCGGGGAAACATTCAGTTTGTCTGTGTCCGTTCCGGCCGGGGCAGTTACAAAAGCCTCACGGCAGACAGGATTCTGATCCATCCCGGTTCAACCATGTTCAGAGAGAGTCCGCCCTTTATTGTAGCCGGTGAGATTGTCCGTACCAGCCAGACCTACGCCCGTTCGGTCTCTCCCCTCACAAGGGAGCTGATCAGCAAAACCAATAGGGATTTAGCTCTACAGCTGGAACCTCAGGGAGTCGGCCGGATCAAGGAAAAGAAGAAAAGGGATACAAGTCAGGGGATCACCATTGGCAAAACGTCCTTTCCTGTGGTTCAACCCAAGAAGGGCAAGAAAAAAATGGCCCTCATCGACTGGACTTCGGCCTGGAAGGAATTAAAAAATATGGCCCCCGATCAGTGGCCTGACTACAAGGGAATGAAGGGAATTCTCAGTTGGGATGGACGTGAAATACTCAAAGGAACCCCCTTGAGTCTGATGTTTAAGATCATCACGAAGATTAACCCCAAAAAAGATATCCTCTCGGGAATCCCCAGTAAGAATTTCAGCATAGAAAACAACAAACACATGAACGAACTGGCTGAAAATATGCACATCCTCCTGAAGATTTCATCGTCGGGGAAGAGGAAAAAATCATCCTACGGTATCATTTCACTTCAGACCGATGGAGAAGGACACTTTTGGTTCCGCTCTGTCAGCAACTTTACCTCCGCTGTCAACGAATCCCTGGCCTCACTGGAACTCCTGGCAGACCAAGTCTCCAGTGAGATGGAGGGAGAACAATGGGGCCTGGTCAACAAGGCCTACCGGAGAGTGGACAGCTTTATTTCACTTTAAGGACTTCCAATACAAAGTCGGGGTCCAGGAATTCAATGCGAATATCCTGAGGCCCTGCGGGAA